>NZ_JAGSOV010000091.1 GCF_023898865.1 Pseudonocardia humida | reverse complement strand
GTCCCCGGAGAAGTGCCCCCTGCCGTCGCGTCGGCACGCGCAGCGTGCATGGCCGGCACGGCCCCCGCCACACCGCGCCAACCCGACCCCGGTACCACGCTGGCGGGGGTCGGGACGGCCACGCCAACCTTCGTGGGACGACGCGACGGCAGGGGGCACTTCGACCCCCCTGCCCGAGCCGAGGCCCCCGCCGGAGGCGCACTTCCCCCTCCCGCCGATGAGCTCTTCTCCTGGAGCGGACGCGCGCGGACGCCCTCAGTAGGCAGGAACGTGGCCGGGCGGCGTGCCCAGCCTCGGGCGAGCGGGCTGATCGAGATCGGGGTGGAAGAGCGCCTCCGGCGGCGCCTCCGCGGCGGGCGACCTCGGATCGAGCAGGGGTCCGGCCCCTGCCGTCCCGTCGTCACGCCCAGCGAAGCACGTCCGCCGCGACCCCCGCACGGTTGGCATCCACGGGCGGCGATTGGCAGCGGGGGGTGCGGGGGCGCGGCGGCCGCGCTCTGCTGAGCGCGCCGACGTGACGGCAGAGGCCTCGGGAGGGGAGTGGCGCTGCGCGCCGCATCGCCTGCCTCGCCTCGCGGCGCTGCGCGCCGCATCGGCGGAGCGAGAGGGGCTTTCGCCCAACCAGGTTGGGCGAGAGCACTTTCGCCCAGCCAGGTGGGACGAGAGTGGCTTTCGTCCGGTCCGGTGGAACGAGAGCCACTCTCGTGGCGTCGGGGAGTACGAGCGGGACTCTCGTCCAACTCCGCGGGGTGTTGGTCGCCGGTGGGCACCGCGCACACCATGTGGTGTGCGCGCACAGCGTCCGACGTGTGCGTCGTGGCCTGTGGGTGTGCGTGGTCCGGGGGGTCAGTGATCCACTTGGCCCGCCTCGACGTCGGCCCAGAAGGCGCTGAGCACCTGGGCACCGCGGGCCGGGTCCTGGACCATCCACCAGTGCCCGAGGCCCTCCAGCACCTCCGTGCGGGCTCCGGCGCGCGCGGCGGAGCGGCGGCGCTGCTCGGCGGTGCCGACCATGTCGTCGTCGGTGGCCAGCAGGCACAGCCCGGGGCGGGCCGCGGCGGCCGGCAGGTCGCGCCCGAGCACGGCCAGCGCCGGTCGGGCCGCCGACCGGTACAGCGCGAGGATCGCCCGCCCCATGTCGGCGTCCTGGCCGGCCGCGAGCTGCTCGGCCACCGGCCGGGTGATCCCCCGCTCCACCAGCCGGTCCACACGGGGCTCGAGCGGGCCGCTGATCATCCGCTCGACCAGCTGCTCGCCCTCGCCCGGCCGCTGCCAGATCTGCGCGAGCGGGTGCCAGACGTAGTCCGGGTCGAACACGCCGATGATGTCGGTGGTCCAGCTGAGCAGCAGGTCGGGCCGGGCCGTGGCGAGGTTGACCACGTGGGCGCCGCCCCAGTCGTGGCCGACCAGGTGGACCGGCTCGCCGAGCGCCTCGACCTCCCCGACCAGCCAGTCGCGGTACTCGGTCACGGTGGCGCCGAAGCCGGCGGGCAGCGGCGCGCCGAAGCCGGGCGGCGACAGGCACACGGCGTCGTCGCGGCCGAGCTGGGCCAGCAGCGGGCCCCAGACCGCGGCGGTCTCCGGGTTCCCGTGCACGAACACTGCGGTCATGACCCCATCCTGGACCGCCCCTGCACCGGCGCCCAGGACCGACCGCCCACAGAACCGGACACCCGGCCGTGCTGACGATCCCGCGGCGGGCCGTGCTCGGCCCCGTACTGGGGCTCGGGGCGCCCGGGCCGCTCGACTGGATCCACGGCGAGCTCGCCCACGACCACGTCACGCTCATGGGCGCGACGACCTACCGGGTGGGCGACTTCCGCGTCGGCGGGAATGACGGCACCGGGCACGCGCAACGGATTCACTCGATACGAGTTAGCGCAGGAATGGGCGGAGGAGTTATTCTCATAGGTGCCATCAGAGAATGAATTCTTTTCTCCGCAACTCGACCATAGCACGGCCACGGCGGGGCCCGACAAGCCCCCCTTCGAGCGGGAACTGGAGGCCGAGACCCGGCGGATCCGGCGGCTGCACGCGCTGCTGGCCGCCGAGATCGAGGCCGCGACGGCGCGGGCGCAGGGCACGCTGGCCGCGCCGACCGGCGGGGAGCTCAGCGCCCGCTGGGAGCGCGACGTCTCGGTGCACCGCTGGTCGGAGCGGGCGGGCGCGCTGCGGGCGGCCCGTTCGGGGCTGTGCTTCGGCCGGCTCGACCGCACCGACGGGTCGACGAGCCACATCGGTCGCACCGGGCTCACCGACCCCGCGGACGGCGAGAGCGCGCTGATCGACTGGCGGGCGCCCGCCGCCCAGCCGTTCTACTGCGCGACGCTGGCCACGCCGCTCGGGGTGACCCGGCGGCGGCATTTCCAGCTCGCCGGGAGGGCACCCGAGGAACGGGTCGCCGATTTCCACGACGACGTGCTGGACCGCGACGCCCTCACCGAGGCCGATTCCGACACCGCGTCCGACCCGGCGCTGCTGGCCGCGTTGAGGGCCCCGCGCGGGTCGACGATGCGCGACATCGTGACCACGATCCAGGCCGAGCAGGACGCCATCATCCGGCTGCCGCTGCCCGGCGTCGTGGTGATCGAGGGCGGGCCGGGGACCGGGAAGACCGCGGTCGCGCTGCACCGCGTCGCCTACCTGCTCTACACCCACCGCGACCGGCTGGCCCGCAGCGGCGTCCTGGTCGTGGGCCCCAGCGCCGGGTTCATCTCCTACGTCGGGGGCGTGCTGCCCGCGCTGGGCGAGTCCGCGGTCGTGTTCACCACCCCCGGCCGGCTGGCGCACGGCGTCGTGGCGACCGCCGTCGACGAGGACGGGGTGGCCCGCACGAAGGGCGGCCTGGCGATGCTGGACGTGCTGCGCCGCGCCGTCGCCGAGCGGCAGGAGCTGCCCGGATCCCCGATCGCGATCCGGCTCGACGACGTCGCCGTCGAGGTCGACCGGGCGACGGCCGCGGAGGCCCGCAGCCGCGCCCGGGCCACCGGCCTGCCCCACAACGCGGCGCGGGCGGCCTTCCGCGACGCTCTCGGCAGCCTGCTCGTCCGGCAGGGCGTCGAACGGCTCGGCCAGGACCTGGAGGACCCGCCCGAGCTCGCCGACATCCTCCGCGAGCTCGGCGACCTCCCCGAGGTGGCACCGGCGAGCGCGGCGCAGGTGTCGGCGGAGCTGCGCCAGGAGCTGCGCGACGACCTGCGCTCGGACCTCGAGTTCCACGCGGCGGTCGAGCGGCTCTGGCCGGTGCTGACCCCCGAGCGGGTCCTGGCCGAGCTCTTCGCCTCGCCGCGGCGGCTGGCCGCGGCCGGCGACGGGGCCGATCTGTCCGCGCTGCACCGCGCCGAGGGCTCCCCCTGGACGGTGGCCGACGCGCCGCTGCTCGACGAGCTGGCCGAGCTGCTCGGTCCCCCGCCCGCCCCGCCCGCCGGGGACGAGCCCGACGGCGCCGGGCAACGGGCCTACGCCGCGGAGGTGCTGAGCATCCTGGAGGAGGCCGACCGCGACCTCGCCGGCGAGGACCCCGACGAGCTGCGCCCGACCGACTTCGTCACCGCCGACGTGCTCGCCGCCCGGCAGGTGCCCGAGCACCTGATGAGCGTGGCCGAGCGCGCGGCCGCCGACCGGGACTGGCGCTACGGGCACCTCGTCGTCGACGAGGCGCAGGAGCTCTCCGCCATGGACTGGCACGTCCTGCTGCGGCGCTGCCCCACCCGCTCGGTCACCGCGGTGGGCGACCTCGCGCAGCGCAGCGCCGCCGCGGGGGCGCGCACCTGGGCCGACGTCCTCGCCCCGCACCTCGGCGACCGGTGGACCCACCGGACGCTCACGGTGAACTACCGGACCCCGGCCGAGATCATGGCGCTGGCCGCCACCGTGCTGGCCGACTTCGCACCCGAGCGGCAGCCGCCCGAGTCGGTGCGGGCGACGGGCGAGGACCCCTGGCAGCGCACCGTGCCCGCGGTCGACCTCGACGCCGAGGTGCGGGAGGCGGTCGAGGCGGAGGCGGCGCGCCTGGGCCGCGGGACGCTGGCGGTGATCGCCGCCGACGTGCACGGCCTCACCGGCCTCCCGGCCCAGGTGCACACCCCGGTGTCGGCGAAGGGCCTGGAGTTCGACGCCGTCGTGATCGTCGACCCGGAGCGGATCCGCGCGCACAACCCCGCCGATCTCTACGTCTCGATCACCCGGGCCACCCGGCGGCTCGGGCTGCTGCACGTCGAGCGCTGAGGCGGCCCGGCAGGTGGTGGCGGCGGCTCCCCGCCGCCGCCACCTGCGCGCCAGGCGCACCCGGGTCTCCGACCGCGCTGGTCAGCGACGCTCGTCCGCGGACCGCGGCGGTCGGCGTGAGCGACAATCACCTCGTGCAGCAGCGGCTCGATCAGGTGGCGTTGGCCGACGGCACCACCGTGTCGTACGCCTCGGTCGGGGCGGGCCGGCCGCTGGTCTACGTGATGGGGTGGCTCACGCACCTCCGGCTGAGCTGGGAGCTCGCGGCCGAGCGGGCGCTCTACGAGGCGCTGGCGCAGGGCTGCCGGCTGGTGCGCTACGACCGCGCCGGGTGCGGGTTGTCGGCGGCGGTCGACCGCCCGGCGTCCCTGGCGTTCGAGCTGGAGCAGCTGGCCGCCGTCGCGGCGACGCTGGACGAGCCGTTCGACCTGATGGGCACCTCGATGGGGGCCCCGGTCGCCGTGGCGTGGGCCGCGGCCCACCCCGACACCGTGCGCCGCCTGGTGCTCTACGGCGGCTGGGCGCGCGGCGACGACCTGTCCCCGCCGGCCGTGCGGGAGCACGTCCTGGGGCTGGTCGAGTCGCACTGGGGGCTGGGTTCCGACGTGCTGACCGACATCTTCGCCCCCGACGCCGATCCCCCGACGCGCGCCGAGCTGGCGCGCTACCAGCGCGCGTGCTCGTCCGCGGCGACCGCCCGGGCGCTGCTCGCGCTGAGCTACGAGCTCGACGTCAGCGACCTCCTCGGCGCGGTCCGGGCCCCGACAGCGGTGGTGCACCGCGCGGGCGACCGCGCCGCACCCGTCGCGCAGGCCGAGGCCCTCGCCGCCGGCATCGACGGCGCCCAGCTGGTGGTCCTGCCCGGCCGGTCGCACATCCCGTACGCGGGCGACCGGGACGAGCTGGTGCGGGTGATCCGCCGGTTCCTCGGCCTGCCCGTCGCCCGCCGCCGCGCCGACGGGCTGACCGCTCGCCAGCGCGAGGTGGCGGACCTGGTGAGCCGGGGCTGCACGAACCGCGAGATCGCGGCGCGCCTGGGGATCGACGAGCGCTCGGCCGAAGGCCACGTGGAACGGATCCGCCTGCGCCTCGGGTTCCGCTCCCGCACCCAGATCGCCGCCTGGTACGGCGCCCGGCGCGACCTGCTCTGAGCGGCCGGTCGACAGTGGGGTATTTCCCCGCCTGACACGCTCGCGGGGTCGGCGCAGAGTGCCGGTATGACGACTCCAGCAGCGACTCCGGCGACCGGCTTCGAGGTGCACGGGGCGCGCGGACCCTTCAACGCCGCGTTCTTCGCCGTGATGGGCCCCTACATCGAGTGGAACCTGCGCCGGCGCAAGCGCCGCGTGTTCGCCGACCTGCCCGGCACGGTCGTCGAGCTCGGCTCCGGGGTGGGCGCCAACCTCCGCTACCTACCCCGCGGATCGACGCTCGTCGCGATCGAACCGAACACCCCCATGCACCCGCGGCTGCGGGCCGCCGCCGACCGCCACGGCGTGCACCTCGACCTCCGCGAGCACGTCGCCGAGCGCACCGACCTCCCTGACAGCAGCGTCGACTGCGTGATCTCCTCGCTCGTGCTCTGCACCGTGACCGACCCCGCCGAGGTCCTCGCCGAGGTCCGCCGCATCCTGCGCCCCGGCGGCACCTACCGCTTCGTCGAACACGTCGCCGCCCGCGCCGGCACCCCCACCCGCGCCCTCCAGCGGGCGCTACGCCGACCGTGGGCCTGGACGTTCGAGGGCTGCTCGTGCGAACGGGACCTGGCCGGTGCGCTGCGCGCGGCCGGGTTCGCGCGCCTCGACGTCGAGCCCTACCGGCTGCACACCCCGTTCATCCCCTTCAACACCCAGATCGCCGGCATCGCGCACGCCTGACGGCGGCGACAATGGTGTCGTCGAGGCGCGGGCGGGCGGGCGGGAGTGGTGCCGGTGGAGGAGCACGACAACCCGGGCGAGCTGGAGCGCCGCGCCGATGCCGGCGATCTGCACGCCGCGCGCCGGCTGGCCGACCTGCTGGCCGAGCGGGGCGACCTCGCCGCCTTGGAACGCCGCGCCGACGCCGCCACCGAGCGGCGCTACGCCAGGGACCGGCTGACCCGGCTGTTGCTCGAGCGCGGCGACGTGGTCGGGCTGACGCGCCGGGCCGACGCCAGCGACCGGATCGCTGCCGAGAGGCTGTCCTGGTTGCTGGCGGAGCGAGGAGACCTGGCCGAACTGGAGCGCCGCGCCGACGCGGGCGACGAGCAGGCCGCCTTCGGCCTGGCCCGGACGCTCGTCCAGCGGGGCGACCTGGGCGAGCTGCGACGCCGCGCCGACACCGGCGACCGGGAGGCCGCGGACCACCTGGCCCACGCGCTGGCCCGCCAGCTCGACCTGGCCGAGCTGAGGCGCCGCGCCGACACCGGCGATCCCCACGCCTCCCACGGCCTGGCGGTCGCGCTGCACCGGCGGGGCGACCGGGGCGAGCTGCAGCACCGCGCCGACTCCGGCGACGAGCACGCCGCGCAGGAGCTCGCCATGGTGCTGCGGGAGCGGGGAGACCTGGCCGAACTGGAACGCCGCGCCGGCGCCGGCGACGTCCACGCCGGCAAGGAACTCACGATGGCGCTCTACTACCGGAGCAACGAGACCGGTGACCGTAGCGCGCTGCAGCGCCGCGCCGACGCGGGCGACGAGCTCGCCGGGCGCCTGCTGGGGCCGCCGCGCTGAAGCTGCCCGGTTCTCCGGCAAGGCGCCGTGCCTGCGCTACCTCGCGCACGATCCGGCTGAACGACCGTCCGGCACAGCTACGCCACGGCCGCCCTGCGGGCTGGGGTGCCGGTCAAGGTCGTCAGCGAGCGGTTGGGGCACGCGTCGGTGTCGACGTAGCGCTCAATTGTCCGCGCGACCGCAGTGCCCATGTGGACCCACCGGGGCTGCCCGGCCAGCAGTCCGCGTGCGCACGGGAAGATCAATAAGTCACTCAACACTAGGCAAGCCCGCGCGCGTGGAGCATCCCTCGATAAACTTCATCGAAATCAATTTCGAGGCTTGGGTCCGCCGCGTGGATCTCGCCCAGCTCCCACATGCAGTCCTCGATGCTGGGATGAAGAGCGAGCCTCGCCAGCTCGCCATGCACGTAGTCGCTCACCGCGACATGGGAGACGGCTGCACGACGACAGAGCGTGCTCCAGACGTCAGCGGGCAGTCGGTACGCATCTGCCATCGCTTCTGCGTCTGAGTCGATCCTCGGCTGAGGGGGATGCACGTAGCTCTGCTCGACGAA
Organism: Pseudonocardia humida; assembly: GCF_023898865.1. Taxonomy (GTDB): domain Bacteria; phylum Actinomycetota; class Actinomycetes; order Mycobacteriales; family Pseudonocardiaceae; genus Pseudonocardia; species Pseudonocardia humida. The sequence goes on along the minus strand of NZ_JAGSOV010000091.1, from coordinate 9,717 downwards.
CTCCACGACCTGATCAATCGGATCTTCAGTCCTCGCCAAAGTGATCAGCTCATGGCGCACGTGCTCGGCCACCGTCGGTGCACCTGAACGACGGGCTCGCCGGTGCAGGAAGTCGGACGTCGCAGGCGGAAGATCCTCAACCAGGACAGAGACCATCCAACGAGTCTAGGGCGCCGCCATCGATCGACGACCGTAGCCACCTCACAGGGACCCTGCCAGAACGATCGTCTCTGGTGAGCGTGTGACCACGACCGTGACCATCGCAAGCAACAGGCCACCGGTCGAAAGCGCCGGACACGACGAAGGCCCCTGACCGTGCTGGTCAGGGGCCTTCGTCTTCGTAGCGGGGGTAGGATTCGAACCTACGACCTCTGGGTTATGAGCCCAGCGAGCTACCGAGCTGCTCCACCCCGCGCCGGGTGATTCGGTTGTGTCTCACCAGTTCTTGCCGTGTTGCTCTCTTGCTGTGTCTACGACAGTACACCTCCCCGAAACCCGCCGTGCAGGGGGGTCCCCCTTGCGGGGCGGCCCGGGGCGCCCGAGGCCCGGCGGGCCGCCCGCGGTCGGCCCGGGGGGGGGGGGCCCCCCTGGGGGGCCGCCCGGCCGTCCCCAGGACCGGGCGGCCCGCAAGCGTCAGCCTCCGGGGGTCGCCGGCGGGGTGGCGGGCGGCGGGGAGGCCGCGCCGCCCGCGGCCGCCTGCGCCGACTGGTACTGCGCCACCGCGGCGTCCAGCGCGGCCAGGGCCGAGCCCTGGCGGGCGAAGTCGCCCGCCTGCTGGGCCGACTTCAGCTCGGTGATCGCGGTCTGGATCGCCGTGGCGGCCGCCGCCAGGTCCGGTGTGGACGGCGTGGTCGCCGGTGGGGTGCCGCTCGGCGGGGCCGTCGGCGTACCGGCGCTCGGTGCGGACGGTGTGTTCGCCCCGGCGCCCGGGCCGAACACCTCGTCGAGCGCGTCGGCCAGGTTGGCGTCGTAGCCGACCCGGTCGTTGTAGCTGACCAGCACCCGGGCCAGCTGCGGGTAGCTGGATTCCTGGTTGGCGCGCTCGATGTAGACCGGTTCGACGTAGAGCAGGCCGCCGGCCACCGGGAGGGTGAGCAGGTTGCCGTACTCGATCGTCGTCTGGTTCCGCTGCAGGATGTTCAGCTGCTCGGACACCTCCGGGGCACCGAGGAACCTCGTCTGCACCTGCTGTGGACCGAACGTCGTCGTGTCCGCGGGCAGTTGCAGCACGGTCATCTCGCCGTAGGTCTCCGGATCGGAGCTGACCGACATGTACGCCGACAGGAACTGCCGCTGCTGGAACACCAGCGCGCTGGTCAGCTGGAACGACGCCTCGTTCTGCCCCTCCTCGCCGGGGCGGCCCGCCACGATGTAGTACGGCGGCTGGGCGTCACCCGTGCCGCTGGTGTTGGGCGCCTGCACCGTCGGGTCGGACGGCACGTCCCAGAAGGACACGCCGCCGTAGAACTCGCTCGGGTTGTCGACGTGGTACTTGGTGAGCAGCTGGCGCTGGACCTTGAACAGGTCCTCCGGGTAGCGCAGGTGCGAGCGCAGGCTCTCGCTGATCTCCGAGGCCGGCCGCACCGTGTCCGGGAAGGCCTTCATCCAGGTCCGCAGCACCGGGTCGGCCTCGTCGAACGCGTACAGCCGGACCGTGCCGTCGTAGGCGTCGACGGTGGCCTTCACCGAGTTGCGCACGTAGCTGACGTCCTTGTTGGCGTCGAGCTGGTTCTGGCCGAGGGTGTCGGCGGTGGCCTCGCCCAGGGAGATCTTCTGGCTGTACGGGTAGTTCTCCAGCGTGGTGTAGCCGTCGACGATCCAGGTGATCCGGCCGTCCACGACCGCCGGGTACGGGTCGGCGTCGGCGGTGAGCCACGGCGCGACGTTCTTGACCCGCTCCTCCGGGTCGCGCACGTACATGATCTTCGAGTTCTCGTTGATCGAGCCGTTGAACAGGATGTTGCGCTCGCCGTAGAGCAGGGCGAAGACCATCCGGTTGAAGACGTTGCCGATCGGCACGCCGCCCTGGCCGTTGTACGTGGAGCGCTCGGTGTCGGAGTCGTACTCGAGGGGCGGTGTGCCGTCCTCGGCCGCGCCGACGATCGAGTAGTCCTGGATGAGCTCGCCGTAGTAGACGCGCGGCTCGGTCATCCGCAGCGCTTCGGGGATGTTCGGCGAGTCGTAGTTGGTGAGGTCGACGCTGGTGAAGTTGGGCAGGCCGCCCTGGCCGCCACCGTCCTCCAGTTCGGCGTTCACCTGGTTGGCCGGGGCGACGACGAGGCCGTTGCCGTGGGTGTAGACCAGGTGCTTGTTGATCCAGTCGGTCTGGTTGCCGGCCAGGCCGCGGGTGTCGAGCTCGCGCAGCGCGACGACGTAGTCCTGCAGGTTGCCGTCGACGGTGTAGCGGTCGATGTCGAGGTTCGACGGGAAGCCGTAGAACGTCCGGCGCTGCTGCAGCTGGGTGAACGTCTGGGAGATCTTGGACGGGTCCAGGAGCCGGATGTTGGACACGGTGGCCTCGTCCTGGCGGACCTGCGCGGCGTCGACCTCGGAGGTGCCGCTGTAGGGGATCTCCTTGACCTCGTCGATGCCGAAGGCCTCCCGGGTGGCGGCGATGTTGCGCTCGATCGGCACGGCCTCGCGCTCGTTGGCGTTCGGCGCCACGACGAACTGCTGCAGCACCTGCGGCCACGCCGCGCCGACCAGCACGCTGGACAGCACCAGCAGCACCGTGGCGATGGCCGGCAGCTGCAGGTTGCGCCGGAACACCGCGGCGAAGAAGGCCGCCGCGCAGATGATCGAGATGAACAGCATGATCAGCTTGGCCGGCATCACCGCATTGAGGTCGGTGTAGGTGGCGCCGGTGAAGATCGGCGCGGCCCGGTCGCTGAACAGCAGCTCGTACCGGTCGAGGTAGTAGGCGACGGCCTTGAGCAGCACGAACACCCCGGCCAGGATGGCCAGCTGCGCGCGGGCCGCCGCCGAGACCTGCCCGGCGCGGCCGGTGAGCCGGATGCCGCCGAAGATGTACTGCGCGACCAGCGCGACCACGAAGCTCACCGCGACGCCGACGAACAGCCAGTCGAGCACGTAGCGGTAGAACGGCAGCTGGAAGGCGTAGAACCCGATGTCGATGCCGAACTCGGGGTCGCTGACCCCGAACGGCGTCGAGTTCAGGAACATCTGGACGGTCTCCCAGTTGCCCTGGGCCGCGACGCCCGCGATGACGCCGACCAGCACCGGGATGCCGATGCCGAACAGCCGCAGCCGCTGGATGATCACGGTGCGGTAGCGGGCGACCGGGTCCTCCGGGCCGGAGACCGGCACGAACACCGGGCGCGTCCGGTAGGCGATGGCCAGCGAGAGCGCCACCAACCCGCCGATCAGCAGCCCGCCGATCAGGAACAGCACGATGTGGGTGAACAGGACCGTCGTGAAGACGTCGCGGAAGCCGACCTCGCCGAACCACAGCCAGTCGACGTAGAAGCTGATGAGGCGGGAGCCGCCGAGCAGCAGCAGCACCAGGATCCCCGCCACGATGAGCAGGATCCGGGTACGGCGGGTCAGCGTGGGGGCTCCCACCGGGGGCCGCATGGCCACAGGGCACGCTCCTGGGGATTCGGGTCTCGGGCGCCGGGCGGCCGTCCGGCCGACGCGGCGGCGAACGTCCCGATCGCCCCTGGCAGCCGGCCCGACAGCACGCCCTGCTCACCCAACTCTACGGATGACGTGTGGAGTTCCCGTGGGGGCCCCGAATGTCCGGATCGGCGCAGTCCGCGCCGGTCGGCGGCGTGGTGCGCTCGCGCCGGCTCAGCAGGAGGCGATCGGCTGGTCCGCCCGCACCGCGTCCAGGGCGGCGATGGCGTCGGTGAGCGTCGCGACCCTGGCCAGGCGCAGGCCCGACGGCGCCGTCGACGCGGCCTCGGCGCAGTTGTCCGCGGGCACCAGGAACAGCTCCGCGCCCGCCTCGGCCGCCGCGACCATCTTGAACGGGATGCCGCCGATGGGGCCGACCTGCCCGTCCTGGGTGATGGTGCCGGTGCCGGCGACGAACCGGCCGCCGGTGATCTCGCCCGGGGTGAGCTTGTCCACCACGGCCAGCGCGAACATCAGGCCGGCCGACGGCCCGCCGACGTCGCCGAGGCTGATCGTGATGTCACCCTCCTGCGGCTCGATGCCCGGCCGCACGCCGAGCAGGCCCTGCGGGCGGTCCGGGCTCGCCCCGAGCACGACCTCGGCGCTGCCCTCCTGCCCCGCCCGCCGGTAGGTCACCGCCACCGACTGCCCGGGCACGGTGTCCAGGAGCGCCTCGGCCACCGCGACCGGCGAGTCGACCGCGCGTCCGGCCACCGACACCAGCTCGTCGCCCACCTGCAGGGACGGCCCGGCGGGCGAGTTCGGCGTCAGCTCGCCGACCACGACCCGGGTGGGCACGCTCAGCTGGGACAGCGCGGCGACCTCGGCGTTGGCCTCCGAGGCGGCGAACTGGGCGGAGTTGTCCTCCTGGACCTGGGCGTCGGACTTCTCCGGCGGGTAGATGGTGGTGCGCGGCACGACCTGGCGGTACCCCGAGGCCCACGCGCCGAGCGCGCCGAACATCGTCAGCTGGTCGGAGACGGCGATCGTGGTCATGTTGAGGTGACCCGACGTCGGGTAGGTCGACAGGCCGTCGACCTGGATCACCGGCACGTCGTCGATCGCGTCGAGCGTGTTGTAGGTCGGGCCGGGGCCGAGCGCGACCAGGGGGACGGGCAGGGTGCCGCCCAGCACGCCGAGCACCACCGCGAGCAGCCCGGCAGCGGCGATGTTCCACGTGCTGCGGTTCACGGCGGCGAGCCTATGACCACGGTGGGTGGGCCCGGCGTGCGGTCGGCCGCGGGACGTCCGCACGCCGAGGGCGAACGCGGAGCGCGCGGCACCCGCGTACCGTGAACCCATGGGCGACAACCCGTTCGGCTTCGGACCCGCCGACCGCGACAAGGACCGCGACCGCGACGACGACCGCAAGGGCCCGGCCGACGGTCCGCAGGACCCGTTCGGCCTCGGCAACCTGCCGGGCATGCCCCCCGGCGGGATCCCCGGCATGCCGGGCATGCCCGGCGGCCCGGGCGGGTTCGACGTCAGCCAGCTCGGCCAGATGCTCACCCAGCTCGGCCAGATGCTCAGCCAGGCGCAGAGCTCCGGCGACGGCGGTCCGGTCAACTACGACCTCGCCGCCCAGCTGGCCCGCCAGCGCCTCGCGGCCACCACCTCCTCGCTCACCGGCGCCCAGCGGGCCGCGGTGAGCGACGCGGTCAAGCTCGCCGAGCTGTGGCTCGACCCGGTCACCGACTTCCCCGCCGGGGCCACCGAGACCAAGGCCTGGTCGGCCACCGAGTGGGTCACCGCGAGCATGCCCACCTGGAAGCGGCTGTGCGACCCGGTCGCCCGGCGCATGTCCGGCGCCTGGGTGGAGGCCATGCCCGAGGAGGTGCGCAGCGCCGCCGGCCCGATGCTGGCCATGCTGGGCCAGATGGGCGGGCTCGCCTTCGGCAGCCAGCTCGGCAACGGCCTGGCCCAGCTCGGCGCCGAGGTGCTCGCCTCGACCGAGATCGGCATCCCGCTCGGCCCGGACCGGGTCGCGGCGCTGCTCCCGGAGAACATCGAGAAGTTCACCAAGGACCTCGACCGCCCCGCCAGCGAGGTCATGATCTTCCTGGCCGCCCGCGAGGCCGCCCACCACCGGCTGTTCGCGCACGTCCCGTGGCTCACCGAGCGCCTGCTGGGCGCGGTCGAGGCCTACGCGCACGGCATCCAGATCGACACCTCGCGCATCGAGGAGCTCACCCGCGGCATCGACCCGGCCAACCCCGCCGCCATCGAGGAGGCCATGCAGTCCGGCCTGTTCGAGCCGCAGACCACCCCGGAGCAGCAGGCCGCGCTGGCCCGGCTGGAGACCCTGCTCGCGCTGATCGAGGGCTGGGTCGACGCGGTCGTCGCCGACGCGGTCGGCGAGCGGCTGCCCGGCGCGGGCGCACTGCGCGAGACGCTGCGCCGCCGCCGCGCCTCCGGCGGACCGGCCGAGCAGACCTTCGCCACCGTGGTCGGGCTGGAACTGCGCCCGCGCCGGCTGCGGGCCGCGTCGGAGCTGTGGCGGCTGCTCGGCGAGCAGCGCGGCACCGCCGGCCGCGACGCGCTCTGGGCGCACCCCGACCTCGTCCCCACGGCCGACGACCTCGACGACCCGGCCGCGTTCGTGGCCCGCAAGGAGATCGGCGACCCGATGGCCGAGCTGGAGAAGCTGGCCGGGCAGGAGGCCCCGGAGGACCCCGAGGACCCGCGGCCCAAGGGCTGACGGGCGCTGACGGCCGCGGACGGAGCCCGCCGCCAGGTCAGGCCGGCTCGGCGGCGGCCTCCTCCGGGTCGTCGTCGAGGGCGGGGGGCTCCTCGGAGTCGACGCCCGACAGGCCCAGCCCGGCCGCCGCGGACAGGCCCTCGAGGTAGCCGATCGCGCGCTCGGCGCGCGGGTAGCGGTGCACCCACGCCCAGAACTGCTCGTCGTGGCCGGCTTCGAGCAGGTGGGTCAGCTCGTGCACGAGCACGTAGTCGACCACCCAGCCGGGCACGTCGCGCAGGCGCTCGCTGATCCGGATCGTGCCGTCGACCGGCGTGCAGGACGCCCACCGGGTGCGCATCGGCGGCACCCAGCGCACGGTGGTCGGCACCGCGCGGCCCTCCAGGTAGCGCCGCGACAGCTCGACGCTGCGCCGCTTCAGCGCGTCGTCGCCCTTGCGCCCCGGCGAGCGGCGGCGGGCCTCGCTGCGTTCCAGCCTGCGCACCATCTCGTCGACCCAGCGGCGTTCCTCCGAGTCGCTCATCCACCCCGGGATGAAGACGATCACGGTGTCGCCCTCGCGCCGGGCGCTGACCATCCGTCGTCGACGATCGCTGCGCCGGACCTCGACGACCGCAGGGTGCGCCATTCCCCCAGACTAATGGTGCCGGGGCGCCCCCGCGGCCGTCGCGGAGCGCGGAGCCGCGGTTGTCCACAGCTCCGGCACGCCTGTGGACAACCGGATGCGCCGGGCCGCCCGCCGGGCGCACCATCGTCGCCATGACCGACACCGCGACCCTGCCGCCCGCCGACGCCCCAGCCGGTCCCGTCCCGTCCGCCCTGCCCGCCGTGCTGGGCCTGGAACCGCACCGGCGGGTGTTCCGCACCGGTCCCGGGGAGCGCTTCGTCGGCCTCGACCCGGGCACCGCGGTGGTCGTCGGCAGCCTGCCCGACGGTCTCGCCGCCCTGGTGGACGACCTCGCCACCCCCACCGCGCGCGACGAGCTGGTCGAGCGGGCCGTGGCCCGCGGAGCCCGCCGGGCCGACGCGCTCGACCTGCTGTCCCGGCTGCACAGGGCCGGAGTCGTCGTCGACGCGTCGGCGCTGCGCCGCGCCGACGAGCACCGCCGCCGGGCGGCCGTCCTCGTCGAGGGGGCGGGCCCGCTGGCCGTGGGGGTGGCGCTGGGGCTGGCGGCGGCCGGGGTGGGCACGGTGCACCTGCGCACGGCCGGCACCGTCACGGCTGCCGACCTGCGCACGGGCCTGATCGAGGCCGACCGCGGGCGGCCGCGGGCGCAGGCGCTGGCCGCGGCGGTGGCCGCCGTCGCGCCCCGCGCGGTCAGCGGCCCCGCCCCGGCGCGGTTCTCCCCCGACCTCGTCCTGCTGACCGACGCGCTCGTCCCCGAGCCGGTGCGGGTGGGCAAGCTGCACGCGGCCGGGCGGGCGCACCTGGCGGTCCGCCTGCGCGACGGCACCGGCGTCGTCGGCCCGCTCGTGCTGCCCGGGCGCACGGCCTGCCTGCGCTGCCTCGAGCTGCACCGGCGCGCCCGCGACCGGGCGTGGCCCGCCGTCGCCGCCCAGCTGGTGGGCAAGCCCGGCACGGCCGACCCGGCCTGCGCGGTCGCCACCGCCGCGCTGGCCACCGCGCAGGCGCTGGTCGCCCTGGACGGCGCGGCCGGGGGCGGGCTCACCCCGCCCACCCTCGACGCCACGCTGGAGCTGGAGCCCTCCGCGGGCGCGCTGCGCAGGCGGGCGTGGCCGCCGCATCCCGACTGCGGCTGCGGGGCCGCCGGGCGCCGGGCCGCGGCGGTCCCGGGTCCCGCGCCGGGTCCCGCAGCCCCGCCGTGACCGTTCGCCGAACGGCGCCGTGTGACGGGCCACCACCAGATGACATGCGCGCACCCGTCGCATGGGGGGACAATCATGGTGACCACGACTCGCCGGGCGACCGTCCGGCTGCCCGTGGGATCGCACGCGAGGAGCCGCCTTGACCGACATCCCCCGCCGCACCGCGGCCCGCACGGCCAAGCTCGCCAGCCTCCCGCTCGGGATGGCCGGGCGGGCCGCGGCCGGCTGGGGGCGGCGGCTGGCCGGCGGCGACGGCGAGCAGATCTCGGCCCAGATGATGGCCCGCAGCGCCGAGCAGCTGTTCGCGGTGCTCGGCGAGCTCAAGGGCGGGGCCATGAAGTTCGGCCAGGCGCTGAGCGTGTTCGAGGCGGCCATCCCCGACGAGTACGCGGCCCCGTTCCGCGAGTCGCTGGTCAAGCTGCAGACGGCCGCGCCCCCGATGCCCACCGCCGAGGTGCACCGGATGCTGGCCGAGCAGTTCGGGCGCGGCTGGCGGGAGCGCTTCGCCGCGTTCGACGAGACACCCGCCGCCGCGGCGAGCATCGGCCAGGTGCACCGCGCCGTCTGGCACGACGGCCGGGACGTGGCGGTCAAGGTGCAGTACCCGGGCGCCGAGGAGGCCCTGCGCTCCGACCTGCGCCAACTCTCCCGGATGACCCGGCTCATGCAGCCGCTGGCCCCGGGCCTGGAGCTCAAGCCGCTGGTCGCCGAGCTGCGCGACCGCATGGAGGAGGAGCTCGACTACCGCGACGAGGCCGCCAGCCAGCGGGTCTTCGCCGAGGCCTTCGACGGCGACGACCGCGTCAAGGTGCCCCGGGTGGTCGCATCGGCGCCCCGGGCGATGATCAGCGAGTGGGTCAGCGGCCGGAAGCTGTCCGACGTGATCCGCTCGGGCACCCGGCCCGAGCGCGACGCCGCCGCGGTCCTGCTGGCCGAGTTCCTGTACTCCAGCCCGGCCCGGGTCGGGCTGCTGCACGCCGACCCGCACCCGGGCAACTTCCAGATCATGGACGACGGCCGGCTGCTGGTGCTCGACTACGGCGCGGTCGCCCGCCTGCCCGACGGGCTGCCCCGGCCGCTGTCGATGATGGTGCGGCTGGCCCTGGAGGACCGTCCGGCCGACCTGCTCGCGCTGCTGCGCCGGGAGAACTTCGTGCGGCCCGGTTCGGAGGTCGGGGCCGCGGAGGTGATGGCGTTCCTGGCGCCGTTCACCGAGCCGCTGCGCACCGAGATGTTCCGGTTCGACCGGGCCTGGCTGCAGGGGCAGGCCGAGCGGCTCGGCGACCTGCGCAGCCCGCACTTCCGCACCAGCCGCGAGCTCAACCTGCCCGCGCAGCACCTGCTGATCCACCGGGTGACGATGGGCACGCTCGGGGTGCTCTGCCAGCTCGACGCCGACGTTCCGGTGCGCGGCATCGTCCAGCGCTGGCAGCCGTGGATCTTCGGCGACGAGGAGGAGCGGGCCGGGCGGCGCGGATGAGCGCCACCGGTCCGGACGGGGGGGGGGGGCCCGCCCCCGCGGGCGGCGGGGGCCGGCGGCCCCGGGGGCGGCGGGC
>NZ_JAGSOV010000090.1 GCF_023898865.1 Pseudonocardia humida | reverse complement strand
CCGGCCGGCGCGTCCCGCCGGCACGGGCACGGTCCGGGCGGCACGCGCAGGGTGGCCGACGGCCGCCCCGGCCGGTAGCGAGTCTTCCGGGGCAGCCGTCGGGCGGCGCGTCGGAGAGCGCCGCGGTACCCGCTCGAGGGCGGTCAGGCCTCAGTCGAGCGGCGCCACGCCGGCGGCGGCACGCGCGGAAGCGGCGCGCCGGGCGGCGAAGCGGGCGAGCCGGGACCACGTCCGGCCCGCGGCCAGGGGGCGGGCCAGCGCGTAGCGCCGGGCCGCCTCCACCGCCTCTTGCTGTCGGGATCTGGCCAGTGCTTCGTGGAGCAACATCGCGGTTCCTTCGCGGTCGAGGTCGGCGGGACGAGGTGCCAGATCCGTCTGCGGCTTGGTCACGATCGATCTCCTGTCGGTCAGGGCCCGCCGGTGGCGGGCGCCCACGGTGGGGCGGGTGGTGGTTCGGTCAGGCGGACTGGGCCGCGGCGTAGGCCCGGTCGCGGGCCAGGTCTGCCTTGCTCGGCCGACCACGCGGCCGCTTCCGCGGGATCACGTTCCCGCGCTCGAAGATCTCGCCGCCCCAGACGCCCCAGGGCTCCGCGCGGCGCACGGCCCCGGCCAGGCACTCGGCCTGGATGGGACACGTACCGCACGCCGCCTTGGCGCGCTCCAGGTCGGCGGGGGCCTCGGCGAACCACAGGTCGGCGTCGCCGGACCGGCAGGGCAGGTCCAGGCCGGCGCGGGGTGCCGCGTCGAGCAAGGTCCCGACGCCGACGGTCGTGCCACCGCCGAACGACTCGCTGATCGCCCCGCCGTCCAACGGGACTGATCTGACTAGCACTTCTACCTCCTGAGAGATGGGGTCAGGCAGGACAAACAAAAAGGCCGCGGATCCCGATGTGGGTCCGCGGCCTCGGTCTTGAGGGCCAGTGGCTGTCGCCTAGGTATGACGATGCTCCACTTCGGACACACGTGTGCAGTTATCGGTGGTGCTCACGGCGATCCCCGTGCCGACGGAGACGGGCAGGCTCGTCGGTCGCTGCCGCCACGCGCGCACGCCCTGCGCGAGCGGCTTCGACATCCCCGCGAAGGACAGACGGGTGCCGTGGGACGGGATCTCGTAGAAGATCTTCATCGGTGGCACCCCCTTCAGGGTTTGGTCGTGGCGAAGGACGGGCTGTCAGGACCGTCGAGGAGCTACGTTAGGGACAGGGTGGGCGAGCGCACAACTGATTTACCGGAAGTTTCTCCCGTCAACTACCCGTCGGAGATCAGGGCGAGCACGGCCTCGCCGTACCGGTTCAGCTTGCGGGCCCCGATGCCGGGGATCCCGACCAGCGCGCCCGCGTCGGAGGGGCGCTGCTCGGCGATCGCCGTCAGCGTCGCGTCGGTGAAGATCACGAAGGCCGGCACGTTCTGCTCGCGGGCCTGCTCACTGCGCCAGCCCCGCAGCCGGTCGAGCAGCTCGACGTCCACATCGGACGGGCAGTCCGAGCAGCGGCGCAGCTTGGTGGCGTCCGCCCCGAACACGGGCGAGCCGCAGACCCGGCAGCGGGGCTTCGGGCCACCGCGGGAGGACTCGGCGCCCACCCTCGACGCCGGGTGGTGCTCGGGGATCAGCCCGTAGAGGAACCGGCTGCGCCGCCTGCGGCGCGGGCTGCCGGGCTGGCGGGCCAGCGCCCAGGACAGCTGCAGCCGGCGCCGGGCCCGGGTGATGCCGACGTAGAGCAGGCGGCGCTCCTCCTCGATCGCGGCCTCGTCGCCGTCGGCGTGCTGGATGGGCAGGGTGCCGTCGACCAGGCCGACCAGGAACACCACGTCCCACTCCAGGCCCTTGGCCGCGTGCAGCGAGGCCAGGGTCACGCCCTGCACGGCGGGCGGGTGCGCGGAGTCGGCCCGGGTCTGCAACTCGGCGGCGAACCGGGCCAGGTCGGCCTCCGGCTCGACCGCCAGCAGCTCCTCGGCCAGCTCGACCAGCGCGAGCAGCGACTCCCACTGGGCGCGCTGGGCGGCTCCGCCGGGCGGCTCCGGGGTGAGCCCCACCGGGGCCAGGATCGCCCGCACCGCGTCGACGAGCGGGGCGTCCACCTCACCCGCCGTGCGGATGAGCGTCATCGCCCTGCGCACCTCCGGTCGGGAGAAGAACCGCTCCCCGCCGCGCACCTGGTAGGGCACGCCCACCTCGGTGAGGGCCTGCTCGTACGCCTCGGACTGGGCGTTGATCCGGAACAGCACGGCGATCTCGGCGGGCGGGGTGCCGTCGGCGACGATGCGGCGGATCTGCCGGGCCACGGCGACGGCCTCGGCCGGCTCGTCGTCGTACTCGGCGAAGTCGGGTTCGGGCCCCGGCGGCTGCTGGCCGATCAGCGTGAGCCTGCTGCCGGCCGGGCGGCCGCGGGCCGCGTTGATCAGCTTGTTGGCCGCGCCGACCACCTGCGGGGTGGAGCGGTAGTCGCGCTGCAGCCGCACGATGGTCGCCTCCGGGAACCGGCGGCTGAACTCCAGCAGGTGGCGGGGGGTGGCGCCGGCGAAGGTGTAGATCGTCTGGTTGGCGTCGCCGACGACGGTGAGGTCGTCGCGGTCGCCGAGCCAGGCGTCGAGCAGCCGCTGCTGCAGGGGCGTGACGTCCTGGTACTCGTCGACGACGAAGCAGCGGTAGCGGTCACGGAACTCCTCGGCCACCGCGCCGTGCTCCTCCAGCGCCGCGGCCGTGTGCAGCAGGAGGTCGTCGAAGTCGAGCAGCTCGGCGCCGTTCTTCAGAGCCTCGTAGCCGGCGTAGACGGCGGCGACCTGCTCGGCGGAGCCGGGGGTGTCGCGGCGGCGGGCGGCGACCTCGGCCGGGTAGCGCTCCGGGGTGACCAGGCTCGACTTGGCCCACTCGATCTCACTGGCGAAGTCGCGCAGGGAGGCCGCGTCGGTGCCGGCCTTCACCCGCGCCGCGGCCTGCCCGACCACCCGCAGCTTCCCCTCCAGCAGCTGCCAGCGCTCGCCGCCGACGACCCGCGGCCAGAAGTAGCGCAGCTGGCGCAGTGCGGCGGCGTGGAACGTGCGGGCCTGCACCCCGCTCACCCCCAGCAGCCGCAGCCGGGTGCGCATCTCCCCCGCCGCCCGCGCGGTGAAGGTGACCGCGAGGACCTGCCCGGGAGCGACGTGCCCGGTGGCCACCAGGCGGGCGATCCGGCGGGTGATGGTGCGGGTCTTGCCCGTGCCGGCCCCGGCGAGCACGCACAGCGGCCCGCGAGGAGCGGTCACCGCGGCCAGCTGCTCCTCGTCGAGACCGGACTCGGGGGATTCCGTGTCGGGGCGCACGGGGCCATCCTGACACCGTCCGGGAAGACCCGGCGCCGCGGCGCGGTTGAACGGGACATGTCTTCGCCCACCCCCCAAGTGACGATGTACTCGACGACCTGGTGCGGCTACTGCCGCCGGCTGAAGCTCCAGATGGAGCAGGCCGGGATCTCCTACCAGGAGGTCGACATCGAGCGCGACCCCGCGGCCGCGAAGTTCGTCGAGGGTGTCAACGGCGGCAACCAGACCGTCCCGGTGGTCCGCTTCCCGGACGACTCGACCGCCACCAACCCGACGCTGGCCGAGGTCCGCGCCCGGCTCGACGCCGCCTGATCACCCAGGCGACCGCGCACACCTGACGGGCACGGTGCACAGGTCCCGACGTGTGCACCGTGACCACGGGGTGTGCCCGGTCAGTCGAGCGCGGCCCAGGCGTCGAGCATGCTGCGGGCGATGCTGACCCGGCCGGGCAGCAGCAGGGGCTGGGCGTCGCCGGGGCGCCCGGCCCAGTCGCCGACGTCCAGGGCGGTGCGCAGCTCCGCGCGGGTGACCCAGCGCGCCTCGGCGATCTCGCCGTCGGCGGGCACCAGCGGCTGGTCCGGGTCGGCCAGCGCGTGGAAGCCGACCATCAGCGAGCGCGGGAACGGCCAGGCCTGGCTGCCGAGGTAGCGCACGTCGCGGACGGCGACGCCGACCTCCTCCTGGATCTCGCGCTGCACGCAGGCCTCCAGCGACTCGCCCGCCTCGACGAACCCGGCCAGCACGGAGAACCGCCCCGGCGGCCACGTGGGCTGGCGGGCCAGCAGGACCCGGTCGCCGCCGTCGTGCACGAGGCAGATCACGGCGGGGTCGGTGCGCGGGTACTCCTCGTGCCCGGCTGCCTCGCAGACGCGGTGCCAGCCCGCGTTGCCGACGCGCGTCGGGGAGCCGTCGCGCGCGCAGAACCGCGACTGCTCGTGCCAGGTGAGCACGGCCACCGCGGTGGTGAGCAGCCCGGCGCCGAGCGGGTCGAGCGCCGCGCCGACCATGCGCAGGTCCTGCCAGTCGGCCGGGTCGTCGTCCGCGGCGGGGTCGGCCGCGCCGCGCACCGCCCAGTAGGCCACGCCGTCGGCCTCGCCCAGCAGCACGGCCCCCTCCGGCGGGCTGTCGCCCTCGGTGGGCCTGGTCGTCAGGGTGGCGGTGTCGCCGTCCCGGACGACCGGCGTGCGGCCCCTCTCGTCGACGACGACCAGCCGCGCCGACGACCAGCCGGCCAGCTGGCGGGTCGAGTCGGTGCGCATCGGCTCGTCGCGCAGCACCGCCGAGCGGGACAGCACGGGCGAGTCGAGCAGCACGAACCCCGAGGCGGGCGGTTGCGCGAGCGGGGCCTCGCCGAGCTCGGTCACGGCCCGGTCACCCCGCCGAGCGCCCGCACCCCCGGCCCGATCACGTCGACATCGCCCACGACGACCCCGGTGAACCGGCTCGGCGCGAAGAACTCCAGCGCGGCCGCCGCGACCTGCTCGGCGGTCACCGCCTGCAGCCGCCCCGGCGAGCCGCGCAGCCACTCCACGTCCAGGCCCTCCGCGGCCAGCGCGGACAGCGTGGAGGCCAGCCCGCCCTGGGTGTCCAGCGAGATCAGCAGCGACCCGACGGCGTACGCGCGGGCGGCGTCGATCTCGGCGGCGGTCGGCGGCACCGCGGTCATCCGGCCCAGCTCGTAGCGGGTCTCCAGCAGCGCCGCGGCGGTGACGTCGCTGGCGACGTCGGTCTCCACGCCGAGCACCGCGCCGCCGGGCACGAACTCCGGTCCGGAGTGCGCGCCGTAGGTGTAGCCCTTGTCCTCGCGGATGTTCTCCATCCAGCGCGAGGAGAAGTACCCGCCGAAGACCAGGTTGGCCAGCTGCAGGGCGGCGTAGCGGGGGTCGTGGCGGGGCAGCGCCGGGGCGGTGAGGCGCAGCTGCGACTGCACCGAGCCGGGCCGGTGCACGAGCAGCAGGTCGCCGGGGGCCAGTGCGGGCGGCGCGGACAGCCGGTGCGCCTCGGTGCCGGAGGCCCAACCGCCGAGCGCCTCCTCGACCCGGGCGATGGCCGCGTCCGGGTCGATGTCGCCGACCAGGGTGAGGATGGCCCCGCGCGGCACGAGCGCGGCGGCCTGCAGGGCCCGCACCTGCTCGGCGGTGACCGCGGAGACGTCCTCGGCCCGCGGCATCTCGCGGGTGATCGGGTGGTCGCCGAAGCGCTTGCGCTGCAGTGCCTCCCGGGCGATCGAGCGGGGCTGCGCGCGGGCCACGGCGATCCGGTCCACCAGCCGCTCGCGCTCGCGGGCGACCTCGGTGTCGGGGTGGGACGCCGCGCCCAGCACGTCGCCGAGCACGGCCAGCAGCTCGGGCAGCCCCGAGGCCAGCCCGGAGCCGCCGACGACCAGCCGCTCGGGGTCGACCGAGACGCCCAGGTCGGCGCCGACGGCGGCCAGCTCGTCGTCGATGGTCACCCGGTCGCGCGAGGCGGTGCCGGTGAGCAGGGTCGACGACAGGAGCTCGGCGACGGCCGGGTGGCCGGGCGTCGCGTCGGGCGCCGGGTCCGGGTCGGCGAAGGGCACCCGCAGCCGCAGCTCCACCATCGGCACGCTCGGCCGGTGCACGGCCAGCACCCGCAGGCCGGACCCGAGCACGCGGTCGACGACGTCGGGCAGCGGGACGGAGCGGGTGTCGCCGAGGTCGGGCAGCGGGCGCGGGCCCAGCGGGGTGCGGCCGATCTCCTCGGCGGTGCGGTGGGTCGTGATGGTCATGCCTGCTCCCCCGCGGCCTGCGCCGGGTCGACGGTCTCGGTGGTCGGTTCGGCGGGGTCCCACTGCTGCGCCGAGGGTTCGACGAGCAGCACGCCGCGCCCGGCGCCGCGCAGCGCGGCCGCGGCCCGGCGGACCTGGTCGGGGGTGAGGGCGGCGAGCCGGGCGGGCAGCTCGTCGCTGATCTCGGCCCGGCCGTAGAGCAGCTCGCGCGCGCCCAGCCCGAGCATCCGGTACATGACCCGGTCGTTCTCCTGGTGCAGCGCCGCCGACCAGCGGGCGACCTGGCGGGCCAGCTCCTCGGTGGACGGGCCGGAGGCCGCCAGCTTGTCCAGCTCCTCGTCGACGGCGCGCAGGACGCGGTCGGGGTCGACGCCGGCGGGGTGCATCGCGGTGATCGTGAAGGTGTCGGGGTCGCGCGCGTCCAGCGGGCCCAGCAGGCCCGCGCCGGCCGAGACGTCGGTGACGAGGCTGTCGGCGTGCACGAGGCGGCGCTGCAGTCGGGCCGCCTCGCCCTCGCCCAGCACCGAGGCCAGCAGGGCGTGGGCGAGGTAGCCGTCGAGGTCGGCGCCCGGGTCGGGCAGCCGGTAGCCGACCGCCAGCGCGGGCAGCGGGGCCTGCGCGTCGGGGACGGCCTCGCGGCGCTCGGTGCCCGGCACCGGCTCGGCGAACGAGGGCCGCTGCGGCGTCGGCCGCGCGGGGATGTCGCCGAAGTGCTTCTCGACCAGCGCCAGGGTGCGCTCGACGTCGACGTACCCGGCCACGGTGAGCTGGGCGTTGCCCGGCGCGTAGTACGTGTCGAAGAACGCCGCGGCGTCCTCGACGGTGGCCTGCTCCAGCTCGGTGAAGTCGCCGTAGCCGTTGTGCGCGTTCGGGAACGTGTCGTAGAGGACCGGCGGCAGCAGGATCCACGGGAACCCGCCGTAGGGCCGGTTCAGCACGTTGAGCCGGATCTCCTCCTTGACCACGTCGACCTGGTTGCGCAGGTTCTCCTCGGTGAGCCGGGGGGCGCGCAGCCGGTCGGCCTCCAGGAACAGCGCGCGCTCCAGCGCGGCGGCCGGCAGGACCTGGAAGTAGTCGGTGTAGTCCTGGTGGGTGGAGCCGTTGAAGCTCCCGCCCGAGCCCTGGACCAGCCGGAAGTGGGCCAGCTTCTCCAGGCTCTCGGAGCCCTGGAACATCAGGTGCTCGAACAGGTGCGCGAAGCCGGTGCGCCCCTGCGGCTCGGACCGGAACCCGACGTCGACGTGCACCGCCACGCCGACGACCGGCGTCGACGGATCGGGCACGACCAGCACGCGCAGTCCGTTGGCCAGGGTCACCCGGTGGATCTCCCGGGCAGGGGTTTCGACAGGCACGCCGCCGAATCTAGACGGAGGCGGCGCCCTTCGGCGCGGTGGGCGCGCCCGCCGCGGCGTCGGGCAGCAGCAGCGCCGCCAGCGCCCATCCGACCAGCCCGGCGACCAGCGGGATGCCCGTCCAGAACTCGGCCACCAGCGGCAGCCGCCCCACCGTGGCCGAGGCGACCCCCAGGTAGACCGCCCAGGTGAGCACCGGGGCGAGGAAGCCGAACAGCCAGAACGCGGCGCGCCGCGCGCCGCTCGGGCGCAGCACCGCGGCCAGCACGTCGACCAGCGCGCCCGCGACCACCGTCGCGATCATGATCTCGTTCGCCTCGAAGCCGGTGAGCACCGCGGAGATCACCGCGCAGACGGCGAACAGCACGGTGGCGGTGCCGCGCGGCAGCGCCCAGCGCCGGGCCACCAGCAGCAGCGGGGCGACCAGCACCATGGTCGTGATCACGATGCTGGCCGCCAGCCGGCCTGCCTGGCCGTCGTCGGCATCGGAGAGCGCGCCGACGACGGAGGACGAGTCGCGCAGGAAGGCGTTGCCGTAGGTGAGGAACAGCAGCACCAGGCTGGCCGCGAAGGCCAGGGTGAGCACCCCGGGGAGCACCGCACCCAGGGACGGGCGCGTGCCCGCGGGGTGGCGGGCCCAGGCCGAGCGCAGCGGGCTGGTCAGGATGACGATCATCGACACCACCAGGCCGAGGTGGCTCGGGCTGAAGAAGATGTCGGTGGTGGTCTCGATGCCGATGACCTCGTGCCAGACGAGGTCGACGCCGCCGGACACGGCGAACACCGGCAGCGCGACGACCGTGGCCCCGTAGCCCAGCGGCACCGCCGACAGCCCGCGCCTGCCCTCCCGCACGTGGCCCCACACCAGCCACAGGACCCACAGCCCGACGGCCGCGAACCCGCTGTAGAACACCGCGTGCCACGGCGTGAAGAACGTCTCCAGGCCGGGGAGGTTGGCGTGGGCGTAGGCGTCGACGAAGAGCCCCAGGGTGAACCAGACACCGAGCGCGGTGGTGATCGCGTCGGCGCGGGCGGACGGTACGGGCCGATCCTCACCCGAGCTGCGGAACAGGTCCCATGTCGCGGGGCGGTCGGCGGTGGTCACCATGCGCTCATGGTCCTCCCGCCCGGACCGGCGCGGTACCAGGTATCCCCCCAGGTCCGGTCGGTGGTAGCCGCACCCCCGTTCGGCCCTCGGGGGTGCGGGCGACGGGCTAGTCGTCCCGGAAGGCGGCGGCGTACTCGGCCGCGGGCTCGATCGGCGTGATCACGTCGACCAGTGCGCCGCCGGGGTCGGCGACGATGAAGTGCCGCTGCCCGAACGGCTCGCTGCGCAGCTCGAGCTCGGGGTGCAGGCCGCCGCGCACGACCAGCCGCTCCCACTCGGCGTCGACGTCGGCGACCTCGACGTTGAGCAGCACGCCCTGCACCGGGCGCCGGTAGCCGGCCGGCACGGTCGGGTGCGTGGGGTCGAGCAGCGCCAGCTCGACGTCCGGCGGCCCGGGCCGGCGCAGGCTGACGTACCAGTCGGTCTCGAAGGTCGTCTCGAAGCCGAAGTACCGGGCGTAGAACTCGTGCGTCTCGCGCAGCCGGGGCGTGCCGAGCACGGGGTAGAAGCCGGTCAGGTGCACCGCGTCCTCCTGGTTTCGCGTACCATCGGTATGCGAAGGACGGTATTGGCGTACCGTCGGTATGTCAAGGAGGGGCGATGGCGGACGGCGTGCGGGCGCAGCAACGCGAGCGCACCCGCAGTGAGCTGCAGCGGGTGGGTCGGCGGCTGTTCAGCGAGCAGGGCTACGCCGCGGTCGGGCTGGCCGAGGTCGTGCGCACCGCGGGAGTGACCAAGGGGGCCCTCTACCACCACTTCCCCGGCGGCAAGACCGACCTGTTCCGGGCCGTGCTGGCCGACGTCCAGCAGGAGGTGGCCGACGCCGTCGCCGCCGCGGCCGACGGCGAGCCCGACCCGTGGGCGCGGCTGACGACCGGCTGCCGGGCGTTCCTCACCGCCAGCACCGAGCCCGCTGCGCGGCGCGTCATGCTCGTCGACGGCCCGGCCGTGCTCGGCTGGAGCGAGTGGCGGGCCATGGACGAGACCGGCGCGGGCCGGCACCTGGGCGAGGCGCTGGCCGAGCTGGTCGACGCGGGCGTGCTCGCCCCGCAGCCGGTCGCCCCACTGGCGCACCTGCTGTCCGGGGCGATGAACGAGGCCGCGCTGTGGGTCGCCGGCACCGACGACCCGCAGGACCTGGCCGACGCGCTGGCCGCGCTGACCCGGCTGCTCGACGCGCTGCGCGTCGGCTGACCCCGCCTACCCGCGGTCGGCCGGCAGCACCACGAACTGGCGCAGCGACAGGTCGGGGTAGGTCACCGGGCCGCGCGGGCCCGGGGTGTGGTCGACGTTGATGCCGGTCTCGGGCAGGCCGAGCAGCTTGTAGCCGTCCAGCAGCCGGGTGGTGGCGTTCCAGAACACCCCCGTGCCCGTGTAGGCGTCGATGAAGGCGGTCGCGGCGTCCTCGTCGGCCGCGCACACCGTGGCGGCCAGGCCGGAGGTCTCCCGCGCCGCGGTCCGCGCCGCGTCGACCGGGCCGTCCACGGCCGCGACCGTCACGTGCGCCTCGGCCCCCGAGTCGAGGGCCCACTCGTGGCCGAGGGCGTGCTCGTGCGGCGGCAGGCTCGGGGTGATCGAGCGGGCCGACAGCGCCCGCTCGGCCACCGGCCAGAGCCGGTCGTAGCCGGGGCGGTCGATCAGCAGCAGGTTCAGCCGGTTGCACACGCCCAGCCGGTCGGTGCCCTCGGTGACCAGCCGCTCGACGAGCGCCGGGTCGGCGCTGGCGTCGAGGTAGAGCACGCCGCCGCCGTCGGCGTGGGCGAGCACGCGGGTGCCGGCGGCCGCGCCGAGCGCGGACAGCTTGCGGGTGACCTCCCCGCTGCCCCGCACGACCACCAGCGGCACCAGGTCGGGCAGGCCGACGAGGGCCTCGGCGCCCGCGTGGCCCGGCGTCGGCACCAGCTGGACCGCCGCGGCCGGCACCCCGGCCCCCTCCAGCGCCGGTCCGAGCACCCGCTCGACCAGCGCGCGGGCCGAGCCGAGCGCGGCGGAACCGGTGCGCAGCACGGCGGCGCTGCGCGCCTTGAGCACCTGGGAGGCCACGTCCACGGTGACGTTCGGGCGGGCCTCGAACACCGCGCCGATCACCCCGACCGGCACCCGCCGCTCGAACACCCGCTCGCCGGTGGGCAGCGCGCGCACGAAGCGCTGGACCTCCGGCTCCGGGGTGTCGGCCAGCACCTCCAGCTGGTGGGCGATGTCGGCGAGGCGCTCGGGGGTCAGCCGGAGCCGGTCGAGCAGGCCGGACGCCATCCCGGCGGCCTCGGCCGCGGTGACGTCGGCCGCGTTGACCTCCAGCAGCTCCGAGGAGCGCTCGCGTAGCAGACCCGCCGCGGCGCGCAGGGCGGCGTCGATCGCCGGGCCGCCCGCCGCCCGCACCGCGGGCGCGGCGGCGGCCGCCCGCTGGGCGGCCTCGCGGACGGCGACGGCGTCCGACGAGGTGGCGTCGATGCTGGTGGGGGCGGCGGTGCTGGTGCTCACCCGGCCAGGTTGCCACGCCCGGGGCGGCCGGCGCGCGCGGGTTCGGCGCGGACGGCCCCCGTCACGCTGCGCCGTCTCCACCGCGGCCAGCGCGCCGTCGGGGCTGCGGATCACCGCGGCGCCCGGCGCGGTCAGCACGCCGTCGGCGGCCGCCTTCGTCCTGCCCAGCTCGCCCCCGGCGCGGAAGTCGTCCACAAGGTGACGTTCGTCGTGGACGCGGGCGCCCGGGGGTCGAAGACGATCCCGTTCGCGACGAACTCGGCGGTGCTGGACCCGGACCGCCTGGACAACGTGGTTCTCAGCACGGTCACCGTGCGATGAGCTAGGGCCGCGCGGGGAGGGCGTCGGGCACCGGCCCGGCGCCCTTCCGGATGCCGCGGGCCGCCCAGGTGGCCACCGCGAGGACCAGGACCGAACCCCACACGACCAGGGCCAGCCCGAACGAGCCGGGGGCGCTGGGGTCCGCTGCGGCCGGGGCCGCGGCCACGGGCTCCACGGTGGCCTCGGCCGGCAGCGCCGCGGTCTGGACCGCGACCGGGTCGGGCAGCAGGACCGCGTTGGCGGCCAGGTAGGACGCCATGGCGATGGCTACCAGCGCGACGACGGTGAGCACGGCGGGCAGGGCGCGACGACGCATCACGACTCCAGAGCAGGTGGGGAACGTGCTCCACGGGTGCCCGCTGGGCCGTCACCCAGTCGGGATGTCGCCCACGTCACCCGATCGAACGTCGCCTCGGCGGCGCAGCCGGGCCGTGGCCAGGGCGGCGCCCTCGACGAGCGACCCCAGCTTGGCCCAGGCCACCCGGCCGTCCAGGGTCGATCCGCCCGCGGCGAAGGTGGCCATCCCGCAGTCGGTGCCGGCGATCACCCGGTCGGCGCCGACCACGCGGGCGTAGCGCTCGATGCGGTCGGCGACCAGCTCCGGGTGCTCGACGAAGTGCGTGCTGCTGTCCACCACGCCCGGCTGGATCCGCCGGTCGTCGGGCAGCTCGACCTCGGTGAACACGGCCCACTCGTGGCCGTGGCGGGGGTTGGCGCCCTCGAACGACAGCGTGCCCGCCCGGGCGCCGAGCACGATGTCGAGCACGTCGCGCAGCGGGACGTCGCGGGTGTGCGGGGCCTCCGAGTTGCCCCAGCACAGGTGCAGCCGCACCCGCTCCGGCGGGATGTCGCGCAACGCGTGGTTGAGCACCTCGACGTTCTGCGCGGCGAGCCGGCGGAACGCGGACAGGCCCTCGGCGCCGGGCGGGAAGAACGTCCGCTGGACGGCGAGATCGGGGCAGTCGAGCTGGAGCAGCAGGCCGGCGGCGTGGATCGCGTCGTACTCGGTCTTCATCGCCTCGGCCACCGCCAGCAGGTACGACTCGCGGTCGGGGTGGTGCGTGGTGGCGTGGAACAGGTCGACGACACCCGGCGAGGCGGCGGTCAGGAAGCCCTCGCGGCCGGGGTGCTCGACGAGCGCGTCGCACAGGTTCGCGATGTCGGCCTCGACCGGACCGGTGCCGCGGTAGCGGACCTCGCCGCTGCACACCGTCTCCGCCGCGGCCCGGTGCCAGGTGCGGATGGCGAACTCGGGGAAGTCGTCGAGGGCGTTGTCGCGCCGACCGGGCGGGGGCCGCCCGGGCGCGAAGCCGGTGAGCCGGTCGCGCACGTAGGTCACGTAGCTGGACTTGCCCGTCTCGCCGTCGTTGACCACGTCCAGGCCCAGCTCGACCTGCCGGGCCACGCACTCGGCCACGGCCCGGCGGACGAGCTCCGGGTCGGGCTCCGGACCGCCCGCCTCGCGCTTCGCCAACGCCTCCAGGACGTCGTCGGAGCGGGGCAGGCTGCCGACGTGCGTCGTGCGGATCATCCCGGGGACCCGATGTGCACGACCTTGGTGGTCGTCATCTCGTCGAGCAGCTCGGGGCCGTAGCCGTAGCCCTGGCCGCTGCCCCGGCGCGGCTGCGCCGCCCCGCCCGGCGCGCCGCCGAACACGTTGTTGATCTTCACGGTGCCCACCGGCAGCTCCCGCCACGCCCGCTGGGCGCGCGTCATGTCCGCCGTGAGCACCACGGCGGACAGGCCGTAGGCGTCGTCGGCGGCCTCGCGCAGCGCGATGTCGAAATCGGGCAGCACCCGCACCGGGGCGACCGGACCGAACGTCTCCTCGCGCAGCACCGCCGTCCCGGGCTCGACGCCCGCGAGCACCGTCGGCGGGTAGAACGCGCCGGGCCCGTCCGGCACCTCGCCGCCGGCCAGCGCGTGCGCACCGGCCGACAGCGCGTCGGCGACGTGGCCGTGCACGTGCTCGCGGTGGCGCTGGTCGACCAGCGGGCCGATGCGCTCGCCCCACTCCTTGGCCTCCCCGGCCAGCGCGGCCAGGAACGGATCGGCCAGCGCGGCGTGCACGTAGATCCGCTCGACGGACACGCAGATCTGCCCGGCGTTGGCGAACGAGCCCAGCGCGGCCTGCGCCGCGGCCCACTGCGGGTCGACGCCCTCGTCGACGACGAGCGCGTCGTTGCCGCCGTTCTCCAGCAGGACCTTCGCGCCGGTACCGGCGGCGGCCCGGGCGATCGAGCGGCCGGTGGCCGTGCTGCCGACGTGCGCGACGACGTCGACCGGCGCCGCCGCCAGCCGCGCGCCGACCTCCCCGTCGCCGTCGACGACCTCCAGGACGCCCGCCGGCAGGTGCGCGGCGAGGATCTCGGCGAACCGGCGCCCGGTGCGCGGGCAGCGCTCGCTCGGCTTGTGCACGACGGTGTTTCCGGTGGCCAGCGCGGCCCCGATCAGGCCTGCGGCCACCGCGACCGGGTCGTTCCACGGGGTCAGCACGGCCACCACGCCGCGCGGCTCGGGGACCATGAGGTCGGTGGCGTCCGGGCCGCCGTGCAGCGCCCGGCCGCGGTGCACCGGGCCCAGCTCGGCGTACTGGACGAGGGTGCCGGCCCCGGCGTCCACGCCGCCGCGGGCGTCGTCGCGGAGCTTGCCGGTCTCCCGCTCGTTCAGCCCGGCCAGCTCGTCGGCGGCCTCCCGCACGGCCGCGGCGGCCGCGTGCAGGGCCGCGGCGCGCTCGGCTGCGGGTGTGCGGGCCCACGCCCGCGCCGCGCCGCGGGCGTTCCGCACGGCTTCGTCGCACCGCTGCGCCGAGGCGATCGGGACCCGGGACGCCACCTCACCGGTGCGGGGGTCGAGGACGGTCAACTCACGGTTCTCGGCAGACACCACGCTCGGCTGGTACCCGGGTCCGGGGGGGGGGGGGGGGGGGCTCTGTAGGTGAGATCAACCACCCCCCCCCCACGCCCCCGGCGGGGGTGGTGGTCCGGGGGGTCGGGGGTGCCCCCCGCGCCCCCCCCCCCCCCCCCCCCCCACGACCCTCACCGGACGGGGTTGGAGGCCGGCGGGACGATCGGGCCGATCTCCCCGTCCGGCGCCGTGTCCAGGTCGACGATCACCGGGGCGTGGTCGCTGGGGCCCTTGCCCTTGCGCGCCTTGCGGTCGACCCAGGCCGCGGCCACCCGGCCCGCCGGGTCGTCGCCGGCCAGCACCAGGTCGATGCGCATGCCCTTGTCCTGGTGGAACCGGCCCTTCTGGTAGTCCCAGTAGGTGTAGAGGTGCGGGTCGGGCCAGCGGTCGCGGAAGACGTCGTGCAGGCCGATGCCGAGCAGGCCGGCCAGCGCCTCGCGCTCCGGCGGCGTCACGTGGGTGGACTCGGTGAACAGCGCGGGATCCCACACGTCGGCGTCGGTGGGGGCGATGTTCATGTCGCCGGCGACGACCGCGGTGGCGGGCTTGGTCACCGACTCGCGCAGCGCGGCCAGCCACTCCAGCTTGTAGGCGTAGTGCGGGTCGGCCGGGGCCCGGCCGTTGGGCACGTACACCGAGGTCACGCGCAGCCCGCCGCAGGTGGCGGTGACCGCGCGGGCCTCGACCGGGGAGTCGGCGTCCGGGAAGCGCGGCGCGCCGGGCAGTTCGCGCTCGACGTCGTCGAGGCCGACCCGCGACAGCAGCGCCACCCCGTTCCACCGGCCTTCACCGACGTGCGCGACCTGGTAGCCGCGCTCGGCCAACGGTCCGTCGAACGCCTCGGCGAAGGCCTCGTCGGAGAGCTTGGTCTCCTGCAGGCAGACCACGTCCGGGCTGCGCTCGTCGAGCCACGGCAGCAGTCGGGGCAGCCTCGAGAGGGCGGAGTTCACGTTCCACGTAGCCAGACGCACCCGTCGGAGGCTACCGTCATGGGGTTTGTACGGTCATCGAACAAAGGAGTCGATCATGCCGCAGCCCACCCGCGAGGACCGCTTCAGCTTCGGGCTGTGGACGGTCGGCTGGCCGGCCCGCGACCCGTTCGGCGACGCCACCCGCCCCGACCTCGACCCGGTGCAGTCCGTGCACCGCCTCGCCGAGCTGGGCGCCTGGGGCGTCACCTTCCACGACGACGACCTCATCCCGTTCGGCACCGCACCCGACGAGCGCGACCGCATCATCGCCCGCTTCAAGAAGGCCCTGGACGAGACCGGCGTCGTCGTCCCGATGATGACCACCAACCTGTTCACCCACCCGGTGTTCAAGGACGGCGCCTTCACCAGCAACGACCGCGGGGTGCGCCGCTTCGCGCTGCGCAAGGTGCTGCGCAACCTCGACCTCGCCGCCGAGCTCGGCGCCAAGACCTACGTCTTCTGGGGCGGCCGGGAGGGCGCCGAGGTCGACTCCGGCAAGGACATCCAGGCCGCACTCGACCGCTACCGCGAGGGCATCGACCTGCTCGCCGCCTACGTCAAGGAGCAGGGCTACGGCATCCGGTTCGCGATCGAGCCCAAGCCGAACGAGCCCCGCGGCGACATCCTGCTGCCCACCCTCGGCCACGCCCTGGCGTTCATCGCCGAGCTGGAGCACGGCGACATCGTCGGGATCAACCCCGAGGTCGGCCACGAGCAGATGGCCGGGCTGAACTACACCTCCGGCATCGCCCAGGCGCTGTGGGCGGGCAAGCTGTTCCACATCGACCTCAACGGCCAGCGCGGTGTCAAGTACGACCAGGACCTCGTGTTCGGCCACGGCGACCTGCTCAACGCGTTCTCCACCGTCGACCTGATCGAGAACGGTGCCCCCGGCGGGGGTCCCGGCTACGACGGCCCCCGCCACTTCGACTACAAGCCGTTGCGCACCGAGGACGTCGATGGCGTGTGGGCGTCGGCGGCGGCCAACATGAGCACCTACCTGCTGCTCAAGGAGCGGGCCTCGGCGTTCCGCGCCGACCCGGAGGTCGTCGAGGCGATGGCCACGGCGGGCGTCGCCGAGCTGGCCAAGCCCACGCTCAACCCGGGCGAGACCGTCGCCGACCTGGTGGCCGACCGGTCGGCCTTCGAGGACTACGACGCCCAGAAGGCCGGTGAGCGCGGCTACGGCTTCGTCCGGCTCAACCAGCTCGCCCTCGAGCACGTCATGGGCGCCCGGGGATGACGCTGGTGGCCGGGGTGGACTCGTCCACCCAGTCGTGCACGGTCGTGGTCCGCGACGCGGAGACCGGCGCGCTCGCCCGCCAGGGCCGGGCGACGCACCCCACCGGCACCGAGGTCCACCCGGACGCCTGGTGGGACGCGCTGCAGGCGGCGATCGCCGACGCCGGCGGGCTGGACGGCGTCGGCGCCATCGCCGTGGCCGGCCAGCAGCACGGCATGGTGTGCCTGTCCGCCGACGGCCGGGTCGTGCGCCCGGCCCTGCTGTGGAACGACACCCGTTCCGCGCAGGCCGCGCAGGACCTGGTCGACGAGCTGGGCGCGCAGGCCTGGGCCGACGCCACCGGCACCGTCCCGGTCGCCTCCATCACCGCCACCAAGCTGCGCTGGCTGGCCACCCACGAGCCGGACAACGCCGCCGCCACCGCGGCGGTGTGCCTGCCCCACGACTGGCTGACCTGGAAGCTGCGCGGCACCGGCGCGCTCGACGACCTGGTCACCGACCGCGGCGACGCCAGCGGCACCGGCTACTTCGCCACCACCGGCGAGTACCGGCGCGACCTGCTGGCCCGCGCCTTCGGCCGCGACGACGTCGTGCTGCCGCGGGTGCTCGGGCCCTCCGACGACGCCGGGACCACGCCCGACGGCATCCGGCTCGGCCCCGGCACCGGCGACAACGCCGGTGCCGCGCTCGGGCTCGGCGCGGTCCCCGGCGACGTCGTGGTCTCGCTCGGCACCTCGGGGGTGGTGTCGGCGGTGAGCCCGAAGCCCACCGCCGACGCCACCGGCATCATCGCCGGCTTCGCCTCGGCGACCGGCGAGTACCTACCGCTGGCCGCCACCCTCAACGCCGCCCGGGTCCTCGACGCGGCGTGCGCGCTGCTCGGCGTCGACCACGCCGAGCTGTCGCGGCTCGCGCTGAGCGCCCCCGCCGGCTCCGGGGGGCTCGTCCTCGTGCCGTACCTGGAGGGCGAGCGCACCCCCAACCGGCCCGACGCCACCGGCGCCCTGCACGGCCTCACCCTCGCCACCTCGACCCCGGCCCACCTGGCCAGGGCCGCGGTCGAGGGGCTGCTGAGCGGGCTCGGCGACGCGCTCGACGCCCTGGTCGCCGCCGGGGTGCCCGCGCGCAGGGCGTTCCTGGTCGGTGGGGGCGCCCGCTCGGACGCGGTGGCCGCCATCGCGCCCGCGCTGCTCGGGGTGCCGGTGCTGCGCCCGACCCCCGGCGAGTACGTGGCCGACGGCGCCGCCCGGCAGGCGGCCTGGGTGCTCACCGGCGGGCCCTCCGCGCCCGTGTGGTCCGGGGCCGACGCCGAGTCGTTCGAGGCCGAGCCGCAGCCCGCGGTGCGGGAGCGCTACGCCCAGGTGCGCGAGATGACCGCCGTCCGGCTCCGGTGATCCCGTCCCCCGCAGGCGGACCCGCCCGCGAGGTTCGGGAAAGCCACGATGCCGCCCTCTCCGGGCAGCATCGTGGCTTTCCTGAACCCGGGACGGGGCGGTCCGCCCGAGGCGGCCGGTGACGACGGGCGAGCCGGTCCGGCGCGGCGCGGGGTCGGCCCAGCAGACCGTGCGCCGGCACAACCTCGCCCTCGTGCTGCGCGAGATCGCCGAGGGCGAGCCGGTGTCGCGGGCCGGGGTCGCGCAGCGCACCGGGCTCACCCGGGGCACGGTGTCGTCGCTGGTCGAGGAGCTGATCGCGGACGGGCTGGTCACCGAGCTGGCCGTCGCCCGCGGCACGACGGGCCGCCCGGCCAGCCCGTTGCAGCTCAACCGGTCGGGCCCGGCCGGGTTGGGTATCGAGATCGGTGTCGACGAGGTCGGGGTCTGCGTCGTCGACCTGTCCGGGACCGTGCGCGCGCAGCGCAGCGCAGCGTCCGACCACCGCACCCGGGAGCCGGCCGTCGGCCTCGACCGAGCCGCCGCGCTGGCCGCCGAGGTCGTCGCCGAGGCCGGGTTGCCGGTCGAGGGCGCCGGGGTGGCGCTGCCCGGCGTGGTCGGCCGCGACGGCGTGCTCCAGCGCGCCCCGAACCTCCCCCGCTGGGTCGACGTCGCCGTCGACGCCGAGCTGGCCGCCCGCCTCGGGCTGCCGGTCGACGTGGGCAACGAGGCCGACCTGGCCGCCGCGGCCGAGCTGTGGTTCGACGGCGGTCCGCCCGACTTCGTGCACGTCTCCGGCGGGATCGGGGTCGGTGCCGGGATCGTGCTGGGCGGCGAGCTGTTCCGCGGACCGGGCGGGCGGGCCGGGGAGCTCGGCCACGTCGTCGTCGACCCGGACGGGCCGGCGTGCAGCTGCGGTGGCCGCGGGTGCCTCGAGCAGCTGGCCGGCCAGCGGGCCCTGCTCGAGCTGACCGGCGCCCGGGACGTCGAGGCGCTGCTCCGCGACCCCGGTCGGGCGACGGCCGTCGCCGGGCGGGCCCTGGGCGTCGCGCTGGCCGGTGTCGTCAACCTCGTCGACGTCCCGACCGTCGTGCTCGGCGGCCTCTACGCCCGGCTGGGCGAGCCGCTGGCGGCCGCGGTCACCGCGGAGCTGCGGTCGCGCGTGCCGTCGCGCCCGGAGGTCACCGTGCGGCTCTCGGAGCCCGACGCCGGAGGAGCGCTGCGGGCCGCCGCGGCGCTGGTGGTCCGCAGGCGGCTGCGCAGGCCCTGAGGATCAGTCCTCGTCGGGGCTGCTGGCCTTGCGGACGTAGAGCAGCCGGTCGCCCCGCTCGAGCGCGTCGACCACCGAGGCGTCCACCCGGTGCAGCTGGTCGCCGCGCACCACCCCGAGCACGATGTCGGCCAGGTGCCGCGGCGACCCGCCCACCTCGGACTCCTCCACCGGCCGCTCGCTGATCGCGAACCCGGCGTCGGGCGTGAGCAGGTCCTCGATGACCTCCACGACCGACGGCGTGGTGGTGGCCGCACCGAGCAGCCGGCCCGCCGTCTCCGCGGAGACGATCACCGAGTTCGCCCCGGACTGGCGCAGCAGGTGGACGTTCTCCGACTCCCGCACCGACGCCACGATCCGGATCTGCGGCGCCAGCTCGCGCGCGGTCAGCGTGACCAGCACGGCCGTGTCGTCGCGGTTGGTCGCCACCACGATCGCCGCCGCGTGCTGGACACCGGCGATGCGCAGCACGCTGGACCGCGTGGCGTTTCCCGTCACGGTGACGAGACCGAGCGCCGAGGCGGCGTCGAGCTGGCTGCGGTCGGTGTCGACGACGACGATGTTGGTCGGCTCGGCCCCCTCCCCCAGCAGCGTCTCCACCGCGGCCCGCCCCTTGGTGCCGAAACCGACGATGACCGTGTGGTCGCGCACGCGGGCCCTCCAACGCTGGACCTGGAACGCCTGGCGGGACCGCTCGGTGAGCAGCTCCACGGTGGTTCCGACGAAGGTGATGAGGAAGATCAACCGGAGCGGGGTGACGAACAGCGTCGTCATCAGCCGCGCCGCCTCGCTGACTGGCACGATGTCGCCGTAGCCGGTCGTGGAGACGGACACCGTCGAGTAGTAGAACGCATCGAGGAGGCTGATGCCGTCCTCGCTGTTGTTGTCGACGTAACCGTCGCGGCCGAAGTACACGATCAGCGCCGTCGCCGTCAGCGCCCCCAGCGCGATCGCCACCCGCTGGAGCAACGACCGCAGCGGGCTGACCCCCGACTCGGGCATCCGCACCGGCCCGACGAGCGACGGGTCGACGACGGCCCGCCTGCGTCGATCTCTCCGCACGCGCGGACGATAGCGCGCGAACCCGCCGATCCCGGCCGTGGTGCCCACTTCCACGCACCGCGAGCGGTGCGCTACGACGAGTTCACCGAAACGGGCCCGGCGGGCGGGGACGCTGCTCTACCGTCGGCCGCATGCGCCGCCTGCTCATGCTGCTGACCATCGCGATTGCGGTAGTGAGCTGCTCGGCGCCGGTGGCCGGGGAGGCGAGCCCTGCGAGGCAGGGAGCGGAGGGCACCGGCGATGCCGGCCTCCCGACCCGTCCTCGCGAGTTGCCCCTCGATGACGTGGATCCCTGCGCTCTCCTCACCCCTACTCAGCGCACTGATCTAGGCATCACCAGCGAGCCGCTTCCCGATACCACCGACGCGCCGCTCTTCGCCGGGCGAACCTGCTCGATGACCGGCTTCGAGCCCCGGGACATCGGCGTCAGCTTTGCACTCGCCACCGGCAGCGGCATCGCGGAGCTGCTCGCTCCCGGCACTCTTGGCGACGAAGTGACACCAACGACCATCGCCGGCTTCCCTGCCGTCATTGCGAAGCCGGAACTCCCCAACTTCTGCTCTGTAGATGTCGATGTAGCCGAAGGCCAATTCCTCGACGTGCAGTTCCACGACTCGGGAAGCGAACCCCCGATCCCTCCCGACCAGCTGTGTCGAGACGCCGTGCGAGTCGCCGAAGCGGCCATGGAGACGCTGCAACGCAGCTGACCGTCGAGCACAGGAGGGACCCACATGCCCGAACTGCAGCCGTCGACCCTGCGCGTCGACCCGGACAAGATCAGATCCATGATTTCTACTTATGAGAATGCCGCCAATCGGGTCTACTCGATTCTGACGGACTTGAATCGACGAGGGCGGATAGAAGTGCCGTGGGCCGCCGACAGGGTCAGTGTTGAGATGACCAGCCACTACAATGCGCAGGTCTTCGACGGCGAGTACAGCACCTATGCGGCCATCAAGAAGTACGAGTCTGAACTGCGGGCCGTGACCAGGACACTGCGCGACATCTTGGCTGGCTACGAGAGGACCGAGGCAGAGGCCGAGGCGGCCGTCCTCGCCGCCGGGCGCCCGGGGGGCGGTTCGTGATGGACGACATCAGGTGGAACGGGCTCACCCACCAGGAGATCTACGACCAGGTCTGGGCGGGCCCCGGGCACCTGGCCTCGGTGGACGCCCAGGGCATGTGGGTGAGCGTCCAGCAGGAGCTCGCCGAGGTCGACCTGTCCCTGCAGGCGGAGACGAGGAACCTCGGCGAGGGCTGGGCGGGAACGACCGCTGCAGAGGCCGCGCAGAACCTCGAACTGCTCGGTTCGTGGGTTCGGCAGGCCGTGCGCTCCGCGTCGATCACGGGGGCGGCGCTGGACACCCAGGCCGAGCACGTCGCGACCATGCGCAACACCATGCCCGCGCCGCCGGCGCCGGTGTCGGTGTGGGATCCGGAGAGCTTCACCGGGGGCAACCCGTTCGGGCCGATCTCGCTGGTCGGGGACTGGCAGGCCGAGGAGGTCCGGCGGGCGGAGCTGGCCAACCAGGCCGTGCAGGTCATGGAGACCTACACGTCGAACTCGGCGCGCAACAAGCCGCACATCCACCCCTTCGCCACGCCGATCACCGTCACCGCGGGGTCCACCGATGGTGGCGGGATCTTCTCGCGCGTCTTCAGCGGGGTCGCCGAGGCGGCCCGGAACGCAGCGGCGGTCATCGCGGCCAACGCGGCGCAGGTGCCGGGTGGGCCCGTCCCCGGGTCGGTGGCCGGTGGGGCCGGGGCGGGGGCGGCCGGGGGGTTCCCCGTGCCCGTCGCGCCGGGTCCGGCTGGGCCCGGCGGCGGGCCGGGCGGGCGGGTGCCGGGTGGGCCGATCGCTCCCCTGCCGGGTACTCCCGTCGGCGTACCGGTGCCGGGCACGGCTCCGGGACCGTCGGGACGCACCACGCCGGGGCCGGGCGGGCCGGGGCGGCCCGGTGGCGGGCTCCCGCCGGGAGACCCGATCATCCGCGGGCCGGGTGGCGCGCCCAATGGCGGCATCCCCGGCCGCGTCCCCGGCGGCGTTCCGGGCGGAGGTCCAGCCGGAGTTCCGGCCGGCGTTCCCGGTGGGCTGCCCGGGGGCGGTCGGGTCCCGGGCGTCCCGATCCCGGGCGTCCCGATCCCGGGCGGCGCCTTCCCCGGAGCCGTCCCGGGCGGCTCCGCACCGGGCGGCCTCCCCGGCGGCGCCGCACCGGGCGGCGTCCCGGGCGGCACCGGGCCGGGTGGTCTCCCCGGCGGCACCGGGGCCGGCGGCGCACCCGGAACCGGCGGGACCGGCGCGGGGGCGGGCGGCCAGGCGCCCGGCACGACCGGGCGCTCGCCCGGCGCCGGCTACATCCCGGGGGCCGGTTTCGGCGCCGGTGCGGGCGCGCAGAACCGCGAGCACCGGCGCCCGTCCTACCTCGTCGACGACACCGACGCCTTCGGCGACGACCGCTGGTTCACCCCCGCCGTCATCACCCCGTTCGACGTGCTCCCGCGCCGCTGACCCCGCTACCCTGCCCGACCGTGCCCCGCTACGCCCTGCTCCTGCGCGGGATCAACCTCGGCCCCCGCCGCCGCGTCGCCATGGCCGACCTGCGCGCCCTGCTCGACGGCGCCGGCTACACCGAGGTCCGCACCCACCTGCAGAGCGGCAACGCGGTGCTCACCGGGCCCGACGCCGACCCGGTCGAGCACGAGCGGCGGATCTCCGCGGCCATCGACGCCGCGCTGGGCATGGACGTGCGCTGCGTCGTCCTGACGGCCGACGAGCTGCGGGCGATCGTCGACGGGCACCCCTTCACCGACGTGGCCGACAACGGCTCGCGGATGATGGCCCACGTGCTGGCCGAGCAGCCCGACGCCGAGCAGCTCGCGGCGCACGACCCGACCGAGCTCGACCCGGAGAACTCCCGGCTCGGGCCCCGGGTGATCTACCAGTGGTGCCCGGACGGGCTGATGGGCGCGCCGCCCGTGGGCGGGTCCGCGGAGAAGCACTGGAAGATCATGGTGACCGCGCGCAACTGGAACACCATGACCAAGCTGGCCGAGCTGATCTGATCGGTCAGCCGGCCAGCGGCACGGAGCCGAGCAGGTCGCGCAGGCCGTCGGCGTCGAGCAGGTCGGCGGGGCGCAGGGTGACGTCCTGGCGCACGTAGTGGAACGCCGCCCGGACCCGGTCGAGCTCGCAGCCCGCCATCGACGCCCACGCCAGCCGGTAGACCGCGAGCTGCACGGCCAGCGCGGGCAGGCGGTCCGGACCGGGCAGGGCGCCGGTCTTCCAGTCGACGACGGTGAAGCCGCCGTCCTCGTCGCGGAACACCGCGTCCATCCGGCCCCGCACCCCGACCCCGGCCAGCACCGTCTCGAACGGCACCTCCACCTCGACCGGTGAGCGGTCGGCCCAGGCCGAAGCCAGGTAGGCGGCCTGCAGGTCCTCCAGGACGTCGTCGGTGGCCGCGCCCTCGTCGGCGGCGCCGGGCAGCTCGTCGATGTCGAGCAGGCCGACCGCGCCGAAGCGCTGCTCCAGCCACGCGTGGAACGCGGTGCCGCGGCGGGCGTGCGGGTTGGGGGCCATCGGCAGCGGGCGGCGCAGCACCGAGGCCAGTGCGGCCGGGTCGTCGGCGAGCTCGACGAGCTGGCTCACCGACAGCTGGGCCGGCAGCGCGACGGTGGGGCGGGCGCGGGCGGCGGCGCGCTCGGCCAGCAGCACCTCGACGTCGGCCGCCCAGCCCTCCGGGTCGCCGTCGCCGTCGTCCTGGTCGTCGTCGGGCGGGGCCCCGAACTCGTCCTCCGGGGGCTCAGCGGGCTCCTCCGGGCCGAGGAGGTCCAGCTGGGAGCCGGGGGGCACCGCCGCGGCGGCCGCGACCCTGGCCTCGTCGAGGCCGCGCAGGGCGGCCCGGACCAGTTCGGCGCCGGCGTGCACGTCGGCGGAGCGGTCGCCGAGGGGATCGACGGGCCACTGCGCGGTGGGCTGCTCGAGGGTGGCCGGGTTGACCTCGCCCTCGGCCGGCTCGTCGGCCCACTCCTCCGGCGCGTGCGCGGCGGCCACCTCGACCAGGAACTCCGAGGGCCGGCGCGGCTTCTCCCCGGTGGCGCCCCACCGGTGCCCGGACACCAGCAGCACCCGCTCGGCCCGGGTCAGCGCCACGTAGAACAGCCGCCGCTCCTCGGTCAGCCTGCGCTCGTCGAGGGCCTCGGAGTGCTGCTTCACCAGGTCTTCGAGCTGCTTGCGGTCGGCGGTGTGGTCGGAGCTGTCGGGCAGGTCGATGCCGGGCAGGTCGGCGGCGTCGCCGCGCAGCGGGACCGGCAGCTCGGCGGGGCTGGTCAGCCAGGTGCCACCGATCTTGCGGCCGGGGAAGACCTGGCTGACCAGGTGCGGGATGGCCACGACCTGCCACTCCAGGCCCTTGGCCGCGTGCACGGTGAGCACCTGGACGCGGTCGGTGGACACCTCGACCTCGCCGGGCGAGAGCCCGTCCTCGGCGCGCTCGGCGGTCTCCAGGTAGTCCAGCAGGGCGGGCAGGGTGGCGACCTCGGCGCCGGTCGCGAAGTCGGCGACCACGTCGGCGAACGCGTCCAGCTGCGCCCGCCCGACCGGGCCGGGCCGGGCGGCGGTCTCGGCGTCGAGCAGCAGGATGCGCTCGGCGTCGGCGACGAGGTCGGTCAGCGGCGCGGAGGCCCGCGAGCGCAACCAGCCCAGCTCGCGAGCCAGCCGAGTGATCCGGGCGTAGCCCAGCGGGGAGTACCGCTCGGCCGGACCCGGGTCGTCCAGGGCGTCGACCAGCCCGGCCTGCTGGGCGTGCTCGCCCGGCAAGGCGCCCAGCGCCAGCTCCGACGGCGTCAGCGGCCCGGGGCGGGCCGGGGCGCCGGGCACGATCTCGCGGGCCCGCTGCCACAGCGCGGACAGGTCGGAGACGCCCAGCCGCCAGCGGGCCCCGGTCAGCAGCCGGACGGCGGCCGGCCCGGACAGCGGGTCGGCCACCAGCCGCAGCGCGCTGACCAGGTCGCGGACCTCCGGTGTGTCCAGCAGCCCGCCCAGCCCGACCACCTCGACCGGCAGCCCCCTGGCCCGCAGCGCGGTGGCGATGGCGTCCATGTCGGCGCGCCTGCGCACCAGCACCGCCGACGTCGGCGGCGACTCCCCGCCCTGCTCCCAGCGCTCGGCGACGGCGTCGGCCATCCAGGCGATCTCGGTGGCCGCGTCGGGCAGCAGCGCCACCCGCACCCGGCCCGACCCGGCGCCCGGGCCCGAGCGCAGCGCCCCGACGCCGACCGCTCCGGGGGCCTCGCGCAGCGGCGCGGAGACCGCGTTGGCCAGCGCCAGCACCTCCGGCGGGTTGCGGAAGCTGGTCATCAGCCCGTACTCGTCGGCCGGGCCGTCCGGGCCGGGGAAGTCGGTGCGGAACCGCACCAGGTTGCCCGCGCTGGCCCCGCGCCAGCCGTAGATGGACTGGCACGGGTCGCCCACCGCGGTGACCGCCGGGCCCTCGGTCCGCACGGGCTCGCCGGGCTGCGTGCCGAACAGGGCCCGCAGCAGCACGCGCTGGGAGTGGCCGGTGTCCTGGTACTCGTCGAGCAGCACGGCGCGGAACGTGGTCCGCTCGACCTCGCCGACCTCGGGGTGGTCGGCGGCGACGCGCGCGGCGATGGCCAGCTGGTCGGCGAAGTCGACGGCGCGCTCGGCCCGCTTGCGCGCGGTGAACGCCTCCACCAGCGGCAGCAGCTCCATCCGCATCCGCTGGGCGTCGATCCAGCGCCGGTAGGTCTGGGACGGCTCGGCGCGCTGGCGCTTGCCCGGCGGCGCCGCGGCCAGCACCGAGATGACCCGTTCGGCGTGGGCGCGGACCTGCTCGGGCTCGACCAGGTGCTCGCCCAGCTCCCCGGCCAGCGCCAGCAGCCAGCCGGTGACCGTCGGCGGCATCACGTCGACGTCCAGGTCGTCGGCCCAGCTGCTGACGACCCGGTGGGCCAGCTGCCACGACGCGGTCTCGCCGAGCAGCCGGGCGGCGGGCTCGGCGGGCAGCCGCAGCGCGTGCTCGCCGACCAGCCGCCCCGCGTAGGCGTGGTAGGTGGAGATGGTCGGCTCGCCGGCCACGACGGCCGTCCGCCGCTCCCCGCTGGGGTCGAGCTCGTCGAGCAGCCGGGACGCGGCCAGCCTGCGCAGCCGGGAGCGCACCCGGCTGCCCAGCTGCTGGGCCGCCTTGCGGGTGAAGGTCAGGCCCAGCACCTGCTCGGGCAGGACCTGGCCGGTGGCGACCAGCCAGACCACCCTGGCCGCCATCGTCTCGGTCTTGCCCGCCCCGGCCCCGGCGACGACGAGCGCCGGGCGGGCCGGGGCGGCGATGACCGCGGCCTGCTCCTCGGTGGGAGGGGGCAGGCCGAGCGCGGTGGCGAGCGCCGCCGGAGTCAGCTCCACCGGCAGATCATCCCCTCGCGAAGGGCCTAGAGCTCGTAGACACGCACCCAGTCGACTTCGAGGGACACCTCGTCGGGGGTGGTCTCGTCGCGCTCGGGCAGCCAGTCCTTCTTCGGCCCCTGGTCGAGCTGGATGGTCAGGTGCATCGGCGTCTTCGGGATGGCTTCGAGATCGGTGGTCTCGAAGTGCTTCTTGCCGTCCACGAACCAGGTGAGCCGGTCGGGCAGCCACTCGACGGCGAAGGTGTGCCACTCGGTGTAGTCGCCCGGGACCGACGTGCCGACGATGTTGTTGTCCTCGCCGTAGTGCAGCACGAAGTGGGCGCGCACCCGGTCCTCGGTCGGCACCTCCATCATGTCGATCTCGCCGTCCTCCGGCCACTGCTCGGAGTCCGGCCACAGCAGGATCGCCGAGCCGAAGCCGCGCCCGGGCTCGGTGCGGGCGCGGAACTCCCAGCGCCCGTAGAGCTGGCCGTGGGAGTGGCCCATGCCGCCGGAGACCTCGTCCCGACCGGTGATCTTCAAGGTGCCGTCGGAGACCGAGATCGCCTCGGGCCGGCGCAGGCCGTTGCCGAAGCCGCCGATGCTGTCGTAGAGGTTCCAGGTGTCCTCGTCGAGGCCGCCGTCGAACTCGTCGCCGCCGACCCGCTTCCAGTCCAGCTTGGGGCCCGCGTCCTCGGCGGCCTTCTTGACCTCCGACTTGGGTTTGGGCTTGGGCGTAACGGTGGGGGCCGGCGGAGCGACCGTTGTCGTCGGGATCTCCGGAACCGGGGGCAGTTCCACCTTCTGCGGGAGCGCGTCGAACAGGTCCGGCCCGGAATCGGGGGCGGCCGGGGTGGGGTCCGCGCCTGCGCAGGCGGCCACCGAGATGGCGACCGCCACGCCGGCCACCGCTGCGCGGACGCGCACCGGGATGTGGGGCATTGCGTCTCCTGCCTGCGAGTACCACGAGCCGGGGGGGAGCTTGGGGGAGCGCCGGCGTCGAGGGACCGTACCTTCCCCTGCGTGGCGCGCGACAACTGCGCTCCGCAGGGACGTGCTGACACCAGGTAGACGTCCCGGGGCCCGGCGGGTTGCGATGAGGTCACGACCTCACCCGAGTGGGTTACCGACTCTTTACCAACGAGCGACGCACGGACGGGTTACGCGCCCGGCCACCGGGCTCACTGACGGGGCACGGAGCGGCCCGCGTCGTGCAGGGGGCAGCTGGTGCGCACGGGGCAGCGCTCGCAGTCCGGGCCGAGGCGGGCGATGAACGTCGAGCCGGAGGTCTCCTCAGCGCAGCGCTCCACGACCGAGCGCCAGTGCTCGACGTCGACCTCGTCCAGCGGCGGCTGCACCGGCTCCTTCGGCTGGCCCCCGGCCTTCTGGTCGGCCACGTAGACCAGCCGGGCGCCGCCCGGGCCGCGGCCGGGGTCGAGCAGCTCGCCGAACGCGCCCAGGGCCGCGGCCAGCTGGTACACCGCCAGCTGCGGGTGCTCGGCGGCGGCCCGGGCGCTGACCGCCGCCTTGCCGGTCTTGACGTCGACGACGACGGGCCGGCCCTCCGGGTCGACCTCCAGGCGGTCGACCCGGCCGCGCAGCCGCAGCCACGGCCCCCCGCCCGGGCCCTCCATGTCGAGCTGGACGGGCTGCTCCACCGCGACCAGCCGCAGGCCCTCGGCCCGGCTGGAGCGGACCCAGCCGTCGAAGGCGGCGAGCATGCCGCGCACCCGGTCGAGCTCGCGGCGGCCGAACCACGGCGCCCCGGCGTCCAACCGGGACCACGCCTCGCGCAGCGCGCCCTCCAGCTCGGCGCCGTCGGCGCCGGCCGCGCCCGCCTGCACCAGCGCGTGCACCAACGAGCCGGTGACGGCGGCCAGCGCGCCGACGTCTCCCCCGCCGTGGCGCTCCAGCACCCAGCGCAGCGGGCAGCGCACGATCTTCTCGACGTCCGACGGGGACACCGGCACGACCTCGCCCGGCACCCGCAGCGGGCCGTCGGAGGAGACCGGGGCCAGGCCGTACCAGTCGTCGGGGTGGGCGCCCGGGACGCCCGCCTCGGCCAGCCGGGCGAGCTGGACCGCGGCGCGGTGGCGGCGCGCCCGCTGCTGCGGGGTCTCGGCGGGCGAGGCCACCGCGCGGCGCAGCTCGCCGACCAGCTCGGCCAGCACGAGCGAGCGCCCTGGCCGGTGCAGGGGGCGGTCGGCCTGGCCTGCGGGGACCGGGTCGAGCTCGTCGAGGAAGCGGGATGGCTGCTCGTCGTCGCCGGGCGATGCGCCCTGCGGGGCTCCCTGCACCGCGCTGACCAGCAGCGTGTGCCGGGCCCGCGAGCAGGCCACGTAGAACAGCCTGCGCTCCTCGGCCAGCAGCGGCGCGACCCGGGAGACCTTGGCGTCGGGCTCGGCGACTCCGGCGACGACGTCGACCAGCCGCTCGTTGCCCAGCAGGCTGCCGCGCAGGCGCAGGTCGGGCCAGGTGCCCTCCTGGACGCCGGGCACGGCCACCACGTCCCACTCGCGCCCGCGCGCAGCGTGCGCCGTGAGCAGGGCGACGGCCTCGCCCTGCGGGGCCCGCGGGGCCAGCGAATCGCCGGGGAGCTGCTGCTCGGCCAGGTACTCGGTGAAGCTGGCGACGTCGGCGCCGGGCAGCCGGTCGGCGTGCCGGGAGGCGGCCGCGAACAGCGCGAGGACGGCGTCGAGGTCGCGGTCGGCGGCCGCGCCCACCGGGCCGCCGCGCGCGCTGGCGTCGCTCCAGCGCGGGCCCAGTCCGCTGTGTTGCCAGACCCGCCAGAGCACCTCCTCGGCGCTCTCGCCGTGGCGGGCGGCCTCGCCCGCCACGGCCAGCAGCGCGCCGACCCGGCGCAGCGGGGCGGTCTCCTGCGGGGGCAGCGCGGTCAGCGGGTCGGGGCGGCCGCGGGCGGCCGCCCGCAGGGCCTCGACCAGGAGCGGGTCGCTGCCGATCCGCTCGGCCTCCGCCGGGGCCACCGGCGCGCCGGGCGGGCGGCGGTCGGGGCCCCCGCCCGCGGCGTGCAGGCGCAGCAGCCCGCGGCGCAGCCTGCGCATGCGCATCGGGTCGGCCGAGCCGAGCGGGGAGGTGAGCAGCGCGGTGGCCGCGTCGGCGTCGAGCTCGCCGGGGCGGGTGGCGTAGCGCAGCACGAGCAGCAGCGGCACGACGGCGGGCTGGCGCCCCAGCGGCAGCTCGTCGTTCGGGGCGGCGATGGGCACCCCGGCGGCCAGCAGGGCCCGGCGCAGCGTCGGCAGCGAGCGGCGGGTGGAGCGGGCCAGCACGGCCATCCGCGACCAGGGCACGCCACCGGTCAGGTGGGCGCGGCGCAGCTGGTCGGCCACCCAGCCGGCCTCCTGGGCCGCCGAGCCGAACACCCGGACCCGGACGTCGCCCTCCGGGCCCGGGTCGCCCGGCGGGGCGACCCGGCGGCGCCCGCTCCCGGCGCCGGGGAGCCGCGCGGCGAGCCGCCCGCACGCCTCGCGGACGGCGGGCGCCCCCCGGTGGTCGACGGTGAGCACCACCGTCTCCGCCTCGACGGCCCGCATGCCCTCCGGGTCGGCGCCGCGGAAGTTCAGCACGGCCTGGTCGGGGTCGCCGGCGAGCAGCACCGTGGTGGCGGTGGAACCGAGCACCCCGACCAGCTCCATCTGCTGCGGGTCGAGGTCCTGGGCGTCGTCGACGGCGAGGTGGCGGATCCGGTCGCGCTCGGCGGCGAGCAGGTCGGGGTCGGCGGCGAGCGCGTCGAGGGCGGCGGCCACCAGCTCGGCGGAGTCGAGCGCGGGGGCGGTGGCCTGCGGGGCGCCCCGGCCCGCCGCCCCGCGCAGCAGGTTGACCTGCTCGTAGACCCGGTAGAAGCGACCGGCCGCGCGCCACGCGCCGACGTCGTGGCGCTCCCCCATCGCGGTCAGCTCGTCGGGGCCCATCCCGCGCTCGCCCGCCCGGAGCAGCAGCTCGCGCAGCTCGGCGGCGAAGCCGGGCAGGCCGATCGCCGGCAGCAGGCGCTCCGGCCAGCCCGAGCCCGGGACCGCCTCGGCGACCTCGCCGGCCAGCAGCTCCCGGACGACGACGTCCTGCTCGGCGCTGGCCAGCAGCCGGGGCGGCGGGTCGCCGTGGCGGGCGGCGTGCAGGCGCAGCACGCCGAACGCGTAGGAGTGCACCGTGCGGACCAGCGGCTCGCGCAGGGTGCGGTCGGTCGCGCCGCCGCCGACCAGCTCGCCCAGCCGCTCGCGCAGCTCCCCGGCGGCCCGCCGGCTGCCCACCAGCACGAGGGTGCGGGCCGGGTCGGCCTCGGGGCCGGCGCCCGCGGTGATCCGGGCGGCGATGGCGGCCAGCAGCAGCGTCGTCTTGCCGGTGCCCGGGCCACCGACCACCCGCAGCGGACCGGCGCGGTGGGCCAGTACCCGGCGGGCCGCCTCGTCCCACACCGGCTCGGCCGCCCGCGCCCGCGGGACGCGGACCAGCCCCGGCGCGAGGG
Organism: Pseudonocardia humida; assembly: GCF_023898865.1. Lineage (GTDB taxonomy): Bacteria > Actinomycetota > Actinomycetes > Mycobacteriales > Pseudonocardiaceae > Pseudonocardia > Pseudonocardia humida. The sequence goes on along the minus strand of NZ_JAGSOV010000090.1, from coordinate 7,422 downwards.
CGCCGGGGCGGACGGACCGCGCGGTCGTGGACACGCTCCGATGCAACCACGCGCCCCCGACAGCCCGGCGCCCCACCCGCTGCCCGGCCCGACGTCGGGTGGAGCCCGGGACGGTGTCGGACCCGCGTGGCACGATCACCGCCGTGACCGTCGAACCGGCCCCGCTCAACGTCGTCGAGTTCGGCCCGTCCGACGCCCTGCCGGTGCTGGCGCTGCACGGGGTCACCGGGCACGCCCGGCGCTGGGCCGTCGTGGCCGGGTCGCTGCCCGGCGTCCGGCTGCTCGCCGTCGACCTGCGCGGGCACGGCCGCTCGCCGTGGGTGCCCCCGTGGAACCTCGAACGCCACGTCGCCGACGCGCTGGCCGTGCTCGACCGCTTCGGCCTGGACCGGGTGCCCGTCATCGGGCACTCGTTCGGCGGCGCGATCGCGGTGCACCTGGCCCGCGCGGCGCCCGAGCGCGTGGAGCGCCTGGTCCTGCTCGACCCGGCGCTCGGCCTCGACCCGCAGGACATGCTGGAGACCGCCGAGGAGAGCCGCGCCGAGCTGTCCTTCCCCGACCTGGCCGCCGCGCGCGCCGACCGGGCCGGGCGCTGGGAGGGCGTCGACGCCGCGCTCGTCGAGGCGGAGCTGACCGAGCACCTCGTCGCCGACGGCGACCGCTTCCGCTACCGCTACAGCCCGGCATCGGTGGTCGCGGCGTGGTCGGAGATGGCCCGACCGGCCGCGATCCCGCCTGCCGGCACCCGCACGCTGGTCGTGCCGGCCACCAAGGCCGACTTCGTGCGGCCCGGGTGGCTCGCGGCCTGCCGCGACGAGATGGGCGATGCGCTCACCGTGATCGAGGTCGACGCCGGCCACATGCTCTACCTGGAGCGCCCCGCCGAGACCACCGCGCACATCGCGGCGTTCCTGGCGGGCTGAGCGTGGACGAGGAGACCGTCGAGCGGGTGCGCGCCGCCGTGCTGGCGGTGCCGCCCGGCGAGACCACCACCTACGGCGAGATCGCCGAGCGGGCCGGGCTGCGCTCGCCCCGGCTGGTGGGCCGCATCCTCGCCGAGGACGGCCACGACCTGCCCTGGCACCGCGTGCTGCGCGCCGACGGGTCCTGCGCCCCGCACATCGCGCACGAGCAGAGCGACCGGCTGCGCGCCGAGGGCGTCATCCTGGTGGACGGGCGGCTGCCCCGGCCCTCACGCCGTGCGCCGCGCTCCGGATAGCGCCGCCCGGTAGCGCTCGCCGACCAGCTCCACGACCGCCGGGTGGTCGGCGAGCGGCCCGGCCACGGCGTCGGCCCCGCACTCGTCGAGGCGGCGCTGGAACAGCCCGGGGGCGAGCAGCCAGCTGGCCACGGCCACCCGCTCGGCGCCGTCGCGGCGCAGCGCGGCCACCGCGTCGACCACCCGGGGCCCGCCGATGGCGACCGTCGCGAGGGTGACCGGACCGCCGAGCAGCCGGCCGAGCCTGCGGGCAGCGCGGGCGCTGTCGGCCCTGGCCCGCGGGTCGGAGGAGCCCGCGACCGCCATCACCACGGCATCGCCCGGTCGCGCGCCGGCCTCGGCCAGCCGCTCGGCGGCCGCGGCCACCAGCGCCGGGTCGGGCCCGAACGTCTCGGCCACCAGCACGTCGTCGAACGCGGCCAGCTGTGCGGGCACGTCGCTGCGCACGTGGTAGCCGGCGGCCAGGAACATCGGCACCGCCACGCACGGCCCGCCGCCGAGCTCGGCCACCGCGTCGGCCGGGGTGGGGCGGCGCACGTCGGCGAAGCCGACCGCCACCCGCACGCCCAGCCGGGCCCTGGCCGCCGCGGCGACCTGCTCGGTGACGACGGCGCCCGCCGGGTCGCGCGTGCCGTGCGCGACCAGCAGCAGGGCGGGCTCGACCGGTGGGGCGGGGCTCACAGCGCGTCTCCGTGCAGGCAGTGGCCGCCGACCGGGACCGGGTCCGCGGCGGGGTCGAGGGCGAGCCGGTAGCCGCGCTTGACCACGGTCTGCACCAGCCGGGGCTCGCCCAGCGCGGCGCGCAGCCGGGTCATCGCCGTCTCCACGGCGTGCTCGTCGTCGCCGCCGCCGGGCAGGGCGGCCAGCAGCTCGGCGCGCGGCACCACCCGGCCGGGCCGCCGGGCCAGCGCGCGCAGCAGCGCCATCCCCGCCGGTGGCACCATCCGCAGCACCCCGTCGACGAGGACGGCGTGCCCGCGCAGCTGCAGCCGGTGCCCGGCCACGGGCAGCGAGCGGGTGCGGGTGGGCACCTCCGCCTCCAGCGCGCGCACCATGGCCCCGAGCCGCGAGCGCTGCGGCTGCAGCGTCGGCACGTCGACGGCTTCGAGCGGGGCCGCGGTCACCGGGCCCACGCACACCGCGAGGACCGGTCCGCGCAGCGCGGCCAGCAGGTCGTCGCGGAGGCCGCGCTCACCGGCCCTGGCCAGCAGGCTGGCCGCGGCCGGGGCGCTGGTGAAGGTCAGCACGTCGACGCCGCCGCCGAGCACCGCGTCGATCAGCCGGTCGAGCGGGGCGATGTCGACCGGGGGCACCCATCGGTACACCGGGACCTCGACGACCTCGGCCCCGGCCACGCACAGCGCCTCGACCACGTCCGGCAGGGGCTCGCCGTGCAGCTGGACGGCGATGCGCAGCCCGTCGACACCGCGTTCGAGCAGGTGCTCCAGGACCTCGGCGGAGGACTCCGACGGCGGTGACCAGGCGTCGACCAGCCCGGAGGCCCGGATGGCGCCGCGCGCCTTCGGGCCGCGGGCGATCAGCCTGCTGCGCCCCAGCGCGGTCAGCAGCTCCTCGCCGATGCCCCACCCGTCGGCGGCGGACACCCAGCTGCGGAAGCCGATGCCGGTGGTCGCCACGGTGATGTCGGGCGGGGCCGCGATCAGCGCCCGGGTGGCCTCGGCCAGCTCGGTGTCGTCGGCTACCGGGACGATCCGCAGCGCCGCCCCCTGCACCACCTCGGCCCCGCGCCTGCGCAGCATCGTGGCCAGCTCGTCGGCGCGGCGGGCCGCGGTGATCCCGACGGTGAAACCCGCCAGCGGCGCCACGGCGGTGGCGGGCACCGCGTCGTTCATCGCCGTCGACACGTCGGTCCGCCCTCCTGGCTCGTCCTCGCGGTCGGCGCGCCGTGGGCACCGCGGTGTCCCCCACGGTACGCAGCGCCACCACCTCGATCGGCTTCGACTTCGTCACTGTCCCGCTGCCCGCGCCGCCCGGTCACGGGCAGCGACGCTAGGCAGCCCGCGTTACCTGCACCGCGACGCGCGATGACACCGGCGTAACACCGGTGCCACCGCGCCACCGGGCCGGTCAGACCCGCACCGAGGCCAGCCGCGGCCGCGCACCGGCGCGCACCGGCGCCACCCGCACGTAGACCGCGTAGGTGACGGCGACGCAGACGACGTAGAACGCCAGGAAGGCCCAGAACGCCGGCACCCCGGAGCCGGCGGCGGCGAAGGACTGCCGGAACGCCAGGTTGATCAGCAGCCCGCCGAGCGCGCCGACCGCGGAGATCAGCCCGAGCGCCGCCCCGGAGACCCGTCGGGCGTGCCGCAGCGCGGGGCCCTGCTCGGCGCCCTCGGCGATCCGGGCCAGCGCCTCCCGCCGGAAGATCGCCGGGATCATCTTGTAGGTCGAGCCGTTGCCGACGCCCGCGAAGAAGAACAGGCAGATGAAGCCGGCGGTGAACAGCCCCAGCGAGCCCAGCCCGGACGCCCCGATGCACAGCAGGCTGGCCAGCGCCATCGCCGCGAAGTTCCAGAACGTCACCCGGGCGCCGCCGAGGCGGTCGGCCAGCCAGCCGCCCAGCGGGCGGATCAGCGAGCCGATGAGCGGGCCAATGAAGGTGACGGCGGCGGCCTCCAGCGGCGTGCGGCCGAACTGGGTCTGCAGCACCAGCCCGAAGGCGAACGAGTAGCCGATGAAGGAGCCGAACGTGCCGATGTAGAGGAACGACATGATCGCCGTGTGCCGGTGCGCCAGCGCCAGCTTGGCCGCGCCGGTGTCGTTGCGCACGCTGGTGATGTTGTCCATGCCCAGCGCGGCGACCACCGACACGACGACGATCAGCGGGATGTAGACCCCGAGGATGATCTTCGGTTGGCCCGCCCCGGCCACCGCGATGATCAGCAGCGCGACCAGCTGGATCACCGCGACCCCGATGTTGCCGCCACCGGCGTTCAGCCCGAGCGCGAGGCCCTTGCGGGCGTCCGGGTAGAAGGCGTTGATGTTGGTCATGGACGAGGCGAAGTTGCCGCCGCCCACCCCGGCCAGCGCGGCCATCAGCAGGAACACCCAGTAGGGCGTGCCCGGCTGGAGCACGAACGCCGCCGCGACGGTGGGCACGAGCAGCAGCAGGCCGCTGATCACCGACCAGTTCCGGCCGCCGAAGCGGGCCACGGCGAACGTGTAGGGCACCCGCAGCACCGCGCCGACGAACGACGCCGTCGACACCAGCAGGAACTTGGCCGCCGCGTCCAGGCCGTACTCCGGCCCCATGAACAGCACGAAGACCGACCACAGGGTCCAGACCGAGAACCCGACGTGCTCCACGGCGATGGAGGCCCACAGGTTGCGGCGGGCGATCGGGGCACCGACGCGCCGCCAGAACGCCGGGTCCTCCGGTTCCCAGTGGTCGATCCAGCGGCCGCGCACGAGCCCTTCCGAACGGGTGCCGGGGTCGATCGGGGCGGTACTCACGCCAGGCCTCCTCGGGTGTCGATGACATCCCGAAGCTAGGAACGCGCCGTTACCCGGCGATGCGGGTCGTGTGACGGCACGGCAAAGCTGTGCTCACCACCCCGCGGGACCCGTGTGAGTCCTCAGAGCAGGGCGCTGACCAGCCCGGCGGCCCGCTCCAGGCCCTCCAGCGTGCTCGACGAGGCCTCCGGGTGCTGCGCGTGCAGCGCCAACCGGAACAGCACGGCGCGCAGCAGCGCCTGCGGCCACTCGTCGGTGTCGGCCCAGCGCTCCAGCAGCCCGCGGTCGCCCCCGCCCCAGGCCACGGCGTCGACGACCACGACGGCCGAGGCCCATTCGGCGGGCCGCCAGCACGGCACGAGCTCGACCAGCGCGGGCACGCCGTGCTCGTCGAACAGGACGGCGCCGAACAGCTCCGGGTGCACCAGCTGCGGGGTCAGGTGCAGCGGCGCCCGGTAGGCGGCGAGCTGGGTGAACAGGGTGCCGCCGGTGGCCGGGTCCAGCGGGACGCGGCGCTCGCCGAACGCCGCGGCGGCGGAGCGCGTGGCCAGGTCGTCGCGGCCGTCGAGCAGGCGGGGGCGGTCGACGCCGGCGAGGGCCTCGTGCAGGCGGAGCGCCGTGGTCAGCACGGCGTCGTAGCGGGGCTCGACGGTGCCGGCGACGTACCGGTTGGCCGCCCACCCCCCGACGACCCATCGGCCGTCGGAGGACCGCACGGGCTGGGCGACGCGCAGCCCGTCGACCTTCAGGCCGTCCAGCACGCCCGCCGACCAGGCCGTCACGACCTTGTCCGGGACGGGGCGCAGCAGCAGCTCGCCGCAGCGCCACGCCCGGCGACCGGCCCACACCGCCGGGCGGGGCTCCACGTCCGCGACCCCGAAGGCCGAGCGGACGTGCGGTGGCAGCGCCCCAGCGGACGGCAGGACGGGAGCAGCGGTCACCCGGGGCACGCTACCGGCGGCGCCGCCCGGTTCCGGGCTGCCACGCGGACCGGGGACGTCACGTTCAGTCCGCACGGGGACCCCCGGTTGACCCGAAGGAGTGGCGGGCACGCCCGGCACCCGTCCGGGTCGCGCCCCGGGCCTGCGGGAAGCGCCCGGCCCGGTGGAGCCCACGGACGTGGCGCCGGCGCTCAGCGCGGGAGCACCCCGCCGCCGGCTCCGCCGACGGCCGAGCCGAGGCCGCCACCGTCCTCCAGGCGACCCGAGCCGCCCGAGGTCGCGCCCGCGGCGGCCCGACCGGCGGCGTCGGCGACGGCGGAGCCGAGGCCGCCACCCTCGACGAGCCGCCCGTCGCCGCCCGACGTCGCGGCGGACGCCGCCTCCCCGGCGCCACCGGCGACCGCCGAGCCCACGCCCTCCTCGCCGTCGTCGAGCGTGGCGGTGGCGGTGCCCGGGGCGTCGTCGGTGTCGTCGGTGTCGTCGGTGTCGTCGGTGTCGGCCTCGGGTTCCCGGTCGCTGGACGAACCACCCCGCGCCGGACCGGACCCCCGCTCGCCGTCGCCCCCGTCGGCATCCGGGCGGGCCGGCTGCTCGCCGCCGCGGTCGTCGGTCGTCCGGGCGTCGCCACCCTCGGCCTCGACGGCCTCCAGGGCCTCGGCCCGGACGTCGTCGGTGACCTCGGCGTCGTCGGGCAGCGGGGTGCGGATCGCGCTGCGCACGCTGTCCTGCAGCCGGCTCAGCTCCTCGCGGCCGGCCTCGAGCCGGTTGCGGTGCTGGTCGCGCTGGTCCTCCAGGGCGGCCACCTGCGCCGCCTGCTCGCGCGAGCCCGGCTCGCGCGGGGTCCTGGCCAGCGCGTCCTCGACCGAGCGGAGCGAGGCCTCGGTCGTGCGCAGCTCGTCGCGGGCCTGGTTGAGCGAGGTGTAGGTGGACAGCTGCGCCTGCAGCGTCGCCTGGCGCCGCTCGAGCTCCTCGCGGCGCTCGCGCAGCTCGGTGATCGCGGTCGGCGGCTCCTCGTCGTCCAGGGCCGCGGGCGTGTCGTTCCACGCCTCCTCGGCGGCGTCCAGCTCGACGAGCTGCTGGTCGACCGACGTCAGCGCCGTCCCGGCCCGGGTCGCCCACTCGTCGTCGCCGGTGAACTCCGGGGCCATCCCGACCGGCACCATCATCATCACCGGCGGCGTGGGCTGCGACCCGCTGAAGGCGTAGCCACCGGCCAGCACGCCGATGATGCCGAGCACGGCCAGCGAGCGGCGCCCGGTCGACGGTGGCCCGGTGATCCGCGAGCGGTGCCGGGGCAGGGCCGGGCCTGCGCTCGCGCCGCGTTCGCCTCCGGCATCCCCGGAGGCCGGGTCCGGCCCGCGGCCGGACCGGATGGCCCTCCCCCGCCGTCCACTCGCCGCACCGCCCGCGGGCGCGGCGGCCGGGCGGGCGGGCCGGGTCGTGGCGGACGGCCCGGAGTCGTCCGGGGTCGCGGCGGGGCGGGCCGGGCGGGTGGGCGCGGACGCGAGCCCGTCGGGCGGCGTGCCGGGCCCGCGCCGCGCGGCGCTCGGGTGCACCGGTCCGGCCGGACCGTGCGGCGGGAAGCCGGCCGGTCCGGGTTCCGCGGGCCGCGGGGCGGGGGGCTGCTGCCCCGTCCACCCGTCGGTCGGGCGGCGCCCGTCGCCGGCGGGGGGAGCGGGCCACCGACCGGTCGACGGTCCGGCGCCCACCGGGCCCCGGCCGCTCGGGTGCGGGTCGGGGCCGGCCGGGGCCGCGGACGGGGGCGGCCAGTGGCCCGTCGGCGCG
>NZ_JAGSOV010000089.1 GCF_023898865.1 Pseudonocardia humida | reverse complement strand
GGGGGGGGGGGGGGGCGCGGCGCCCCCCCCGGGGCTCGGCCCGGCTCGCGGCGCTGCGCGCCGCCTCGCCCGGGGTGCGAGCGCGACTCTCGTTGCGCCTGGTGGGGCGAGCGCGACATTCGTTGCGCGCGGTGGAGCGAGCGCGACTTTCGTTGCGCCTGGTGCAGCGAGAGCGACTTTCGTCCCGCCCGACGAGCGAGTGGTGCGGTGGCCCAGCCTCGTTGGGCGAGAGCGCCGTTCGCTTCACGCTAGGCGTCGAGGACCTGGCCTCGCGTTGCACGACCCGGGGGTTCGGTCGACCAAGGGGGGAGTTGCGCGCACTGGTCGCACGGCTCGACGTGGGGGTTGGCGATCGGCGCTGGATCAGCATGATGGTGGGGTGGCAGGGGAGTCCTCCTACGTGGAGCGCGCACCGGCCCCCGCGCTGGCCGCGTTCGCGTCGTCCGTCTGGATCCAGCGGGTGGGCGACCGGCCGCTGGCGCAGCGGTACGTACCGCACGGTGGCGCCGAGGTGCGGTGCGTGCTCGGTGGGGCGCCCCGGCTGCTCGGGCCGCTGACCACGTCCACGTACCGGGAGATCCCGGCGGGAGGCACGGTCGTCGGGATGCGGCTGCGCCCGGGTGTGCTCGGCGGTCTGGTCGGGATGCCGGCCGACGAGCTGGTCGACCAGGACATCGCGGGCACCGACCTCTGGCGCGACCTGGCCCGTCTGACGGACCTCCTCGGGAACGCCGCGACACCGCGGGTCGCGCTCGACCGGCTCCAGTCGTTCGTCGCGCGAGCCGCCCGCGAACCGGACCCGTTGGTCGACGAGGCCGTCCGCAACCTGATGCCGTGGCACGGCGGCGGGACGGCCGCCCTGCCCGCGTTGCTGTCGATCTCCGAACGCCAGTTGCGGCGCCGCTGCCGGGCCGCGGTCGGCGTCGGGCCGAAGGAGTTGCAGCGCATCCTGCGGTTCCAGGGCTTCGTCGCCCGCGTCCAGGCCTCGGTCCAACAGGGCGCCTCGGAGGCCGATCTGGCGGGGTGGGCCGTCGAGGTCGGCTACCACGACCAGGCGCACCTCAGCCGCGAGTGCCGCCGGCTCGCGGGCGCGACACCCGGCGAACTCCTCGCGCAGTACGGCGCGGCGTGCACCTGCGGGCACGACCACGCCGCGTCCTACGTCCCGATGCTGCGGGCCCGGGATGGCCGTTTCGTACAAGAGCGGCGGCGCGTGCCGGCCTAGCGTCGCGATCATGCAGCTCCTCGCACCGACGGCCGGGCCTCGATGATCCTCGTCACCGGTGGCCTGGGTTCGATCGGATCGCACACCGCACGGGCCCTGCTCGACCTGGGCGAGTCCGTGGTGCTCACCGCCCACCGGTCCACCGGCCTGCCCGAGTACCTCGCCGACGAGCCCGCCGGCCGGGTCGTCGTCGAACCGGTGGACACCCGGGACGAGGCGGCCTTCCTCGACATCGGGCAGCGGCACGAGATCACCGGCATCGTGCACCTCGCGGCGGCTCCGCACGACCTCCCCGATGCCGTCGAGTACCTGCGCGCCGACACCCTCGGTCTGCTCACCGCGCTGAAGGCGGCGACGGCGTGGGGAGTGCGGCGGTTCTCCGTGGCCAGCAGCATCGCCGTGTACGCGGGGGTCGACGGGGTCCCGTGGCGCGAGGACGCCGCGCTGCCGGCGGTGGCGCCCCACCAGATCCCGGTGTTCAAGAAGACCGCGGAGCTGTTCGCCGCGCTGACCGGCGACAGCGCCGGGTTCGACGTGGTGAACCTGCGGATCGGCACCGTCTGGGGGCCGCTCGGCCTGCCGGACAACCCGTTCTTCGCGCTTCCCCGCCTGCTCAGCGCGGCGGTCCGGGGCGAGGACCCCGATCTCAGCCCGCCCCGGCCGCCGGCGTACGCCGACGACGCCACCGACCTCTGCTACGTGAAGGACTGCGGCCGGGCGATCGCGCTGCTCATGCTCGCGGACCGGCTGCACCACCGCACGTACAACGTCTCGAGTGGACGGTTGGTGCCCTACCGCGAGGTCGTCACCGCGATCAACGCCGCGGTCCCGGGCGCGGACATCACCCTCCCCGAGGGCCGCAACCCCGACCGGCCCGTGGACAACTACCTCGACACCACCCGGCTGCGGGAGGACACCGGCTTCCGGCCGGAGTACGACGTCGAGCGCGCCGTACCGGACTACGTCGCCTGGCTCAGCGGACACGACCGCTAGCCGGCTGGAGGAGGACTCAGCATGGCCGTGCTCACCGAGGAGGCCCGCGCCCTGTTCGCCGGGCCGAACATCGCCCACATCGCCACGCTGCTGCCCGACGGCGGGCCGCACTCGGTGCCGGTGATGATCGACGTCGAGGGCGGGTACCTCGCGTTCTTCACCGCGCCCACCTCCCGCAAGGGCCGCAACCTCGTCGCGGACGACCGCGTCGCGATCTCCGTGACCGACCGGGACGACCTGGTCCGCAGCGCGCTCGTCCGTGGCCGCGTCGTGGAGCGGGTCGGCGGCGACGCGGGCTGGGAGATCGTCGACCGGATCTTCGCCAAGTACACCGGCGGTCCGTACCCGCGCGACGAGGACCGCGAGGCGTTCCTCGTGGAGCCGGCGCACGTCAGCGTCCCGACGTTCGGCTGAGGAGCGGGCATGGCCAGGGTCGTGATGCAGGCGGTCGTGTCGGTCGACGGCTACATCGCCTACCCCGACGATTCGGTCGGGCCGCTGTTCGACTGGTACGGCAACGGCGACACCGAGCTGTCCGCCCGGCCGAGCGGCTGGACGTTCCGCGTCTCGCGGACGTCCGCCGCGTACGTCCAGCCCTTCTGGGACGCCATCACGGTCACGGTGATCGGCCGGCACCTGTTCGACACCACGAACGGCTGGGACGGCAAGCCGGCCGCCGGGGACGAGCTGGTCGTCGTCACCCACCGGCCGCTGCCGGAGAAGTGGCTCGCCGACCACCCGGACGCGCCGTTCCACACCGCCGACTCGGTCGAGGCGGGCATCGCGCTGGCTGAGGAGCTGGCGGGCGACGGCCTCGTCTGCGTGACCGCGGGCGACGTCGGCGGGCAGGCGTTCTCGGCGGGGCTGGTCGACGAGGTCGCGATGGACGTCGCCCCGGTGGTCCTCGGTGAAGGGGTGCGCTTCTTCGGCAGCCACGCCGGCACGGTGCTGCTCGACGACCCGGACCGGGTGGTCCAGGGCGAGCGTGTGCTGCACCTGCACTACACGGTCAAGCGCTGAGGGCGGATGCAGCCGGCGGTCCGGCGCGGGTCGGCTGGTGTGCTCGATCGCGCTACGGTGCGGGCCATGACGGACGTCGGCCCGAGCCCGACCCAGCGTGTGCTCGAGCCGGCCGACGTCGCGGAGCTCGTCTGCGCATCGTTCGGGTCCCGGCGCTGCATGATCGACGCCGGTCCGATGTCCGGCGGTGGGTTCGCGGCTGTGTGGTGGGTGCGCCTCGACGACGGGCGGACGGTGGTGCTCAAGGTGTCGCCGCCGGCAGCGGTCGGGCTGCTGGGGTACGAGCGCGGGCTGCTCGCGGCGGAGGCGCGCTACTACCGTCTCGTCGCCGAGCGGGCGGCGCGGGTACCGGTGCCGCGGGTCCTGCACGTCGGCCGCGACCCGGACGTGCTGGACGGCGAGTGGATGTTCATGACGTTCCTGCCGGGGCGGTCGCTCGCCGCGTCGGCGGCGGCCGGAGAGGCCGTGGACGACTCGCCGGTGCGCCGGGATCTCGGGGCTGCGCTCGCCGCGCTGCACACGGTCCCCGCCGACGAGTACGGCTACGACGGTGGCCGGATCGCCGGGCCGAGTTGGCGGGGAGTGTTCGCCGCGATCGTGGACGAGCTGCTCGTCGACGCGGACGTCTGGGGGATCGAGCTGCCCGCTGCGCCGGCGCGGATCCGGGGGCTGGTCGACCGGCACGGCGACGTGCTGGACCTCGTCACCAGGCCGGCCTTGGTCCACTTCGACGGCTGGGACGGCAACGTGCTGGCCGCGCCGGATGCGGACGGTGGCCTGCGGCTCACCGGCCTCGTGGACGGTGAGCGGTACCTCCGTGGTGATCCGCTGATGGACTTCGTGTCGCCGGCGCTCTACAGCCGCATCGAGGACGAGCCGCGCCACCCGTTCCTCGAGGGGTATGCGCGGGGCGCCGGTGGGCCGGTCGCGCTGGACGCGCCCGCCCGTCGTCGCCTTGCGCTGTACCGGTTGCACCTCTACCTGCTGATGGCCGTGGAGATGCCCAGTCGCGGCATGACGGGGGAGGCGTGGCGGGAGCGGCGCGATCGGATCGGCGAGCTCCTGGATCAGCAGCTGAGCGAGGTGAGTCGCCGAGCGAGCGCTTCCTGATCACGGTCGTCCACCGGGCGCGCAGCGCCGCGTGGTCCCAGAACGCTGTTCTCGGCGGCGGCAGGCTCACCGCGGTGGGCCGGCCAGGCGGATGAGCTGGACGTCCTGGCGGCGGGTGGGGACGACCTCGACGGTGCGCCAGGTGGCCCGGGTGACGTCGAGGAACTCCGGGACCATCTCGCGGCCGGGGTCGGCGATCCAGACCGCGCCGTCGTCGGTGACCAGCCGCGGGAGCAGGGCGATCAGCTGGTCGGAGTTGCGGCGCTCGTACAGCACGTCCGAGGCCAGCACCAGGTGCCACGGGCCGCGGGCGACCAGTGGCTCGGGCGCGTCCCACGAGCAGAGCGCGGTCTCCACCTCCGCGTGGTTGGCCCCGGCGTTCGCCGCGGTGAAGGTGAGCGCGTCCGGGGCGCGGTCGGTGGCCAGCACGGTGCCCCCGGCGAGTGCCGCGGCGATGGCCGGCAGCCCGAGGCCGCAGCCGAGCTCCACCACCGATGTCCCGCTCCAGTCGTGCGTCGACAGCTGGTGGGCCAGCTCGACGCCGCTGGGCCACAGCTTCGCCCAGTACGGCGGGTACGCCTCGTCGACGGCCACGTCCTCGAGGTCGAGGAGGACCGCGGCGTCGCGGGGGCGGATGAACCGCAGGGAACCGGTGTGGAGGTCGATGGACTTGACCACCAGGTCGCGATGGGCGTCGGCGGCACGCACCCCACCTACTCTGCCCGGTGCCGCCCCGCTTGCGCTGGCGGGATTCGTCGGGTGCGCTCCCGGGCGTCTCGTGAACGCCGTCAGCGGCTGTCGACGCAGACCTGGCGGAGGTCGCCGATGCCGCCGATGCTCGTCTCGACGACGTCGCCCTCCCGGAGGAAGCGGGGAGGCGTCCGCGTCCCGCCGACTCCGGCCGGCGTGCCCGTGTAGACGACGTCGCCCGGCAGCAGCGGCAGGACCGCGGACAGGTGCTCGATGATGTGCGGCACCGAGAAGATCAGTTGCTTGGTGGAGCTGCGCTGCACCACCTCGCCGTTCACCCGGCACTCGACCGGGAGGTCGTCGGGGTCGGCGACCTCGTCGGGCGTGACCAGCCAGGGTCCCTGTGGGGCGAACCCGGGGAACGACTTGCCCAGCGAGAACTGCGGAGCCGGGCCGGTGAGCTGCAGGGCCCGCTCCGAGTAGTCCTGCCCCGCGGTCAGACCGGCCACGTGGGTCCACGCTTCGGCGGCGGTCACCCGCTCGGCGCGGCGGCCCAGCACGACCACCAGTTCGGCCTCCCAGTCCACGGTCGCCGCCGGCAGCACCAGCTCGCCGACCGGCCCGGCGAAGCTCCCGACGAACTTTGTGAACGTCGGCGGTGAGGTCGGGTGGTCGAGTCCGGACTCGTCGGCGTGGTCGCGGTAGTTGAGCCCGATCGCGAAGACCTGCCGGGGATCGGGCGAGGGCGCCCCGAGCTCCGCGAGGGCCAGCGGGGTTCCCGCCGCGGCGAAGTCGATCGAGGCGTTGCGTTCCCAGTCGACGAACGCATCCCACACGTCGTAGACGCTGCGCGGACTGGGGCCGAAACGACCCCCGCTGACCTCCGCGACGTCGACGAGGGACGCGGCGTCGGGCGAGACCAGGACCGCACGGCCGTGACGTGTCGCGAGGCGCATGGCACCCACCTTTCCGATCGGTGTCGGTGGACGGAGCTGGTCAGGCCGTCAGCGTGGCCGCCCACCGGGTGAGGATCTTCGTGTACCGGGGCGGGTCGAACTGGTGCATCATGTGCAGCGCGTCGGGCACCGACTCGTAGTCGACCCTCGCCCCCGTCGACTCCATCAGCTGCCGGGCCCGGGCGGCCTGCTCGTCGGAGAGCGCGCCGACCAGGTCGCCGGTCTCGGGGTCGATGCCACGCATGTGGTGGGTGATGAGCACCGGCGTCTTGACCTGGGTCAGCATGCGCTCGTGCGGGCAGTGCAGTGCGACGGTGCCCTCGTAGAAGGCCCGGGCCCATTCCGGGTCGTACTCCTTCATGTTCTGCGGGATCTCGTCGCTGACGAAGAACCGCGCCGTCGGTGACGACGAGGCGCCGGCCGCGCGGCAGTAGCCCGGCCAGTCGCCCACGCTCCACTGGTCGCCGAGGTAGGTGCGGAAGAGCTCGAACAGCGGTCCGGCCGCCTGGCGGATCGAGTGGCCGCACGTGGTCACGAGCTCGGAGGCGAAGAACGGGGCGTCCTCGCACAGCGCAGCGCGGATCTGGCCCGGCATGGCGTAGGCCGACAGCCAGGCGGCGAGGAGACCTCCGGAGGAGTTGCCCGCGACGATGGCGGGGCGCTGCACCACGAGGGCGAGGAAGCGGACCAGGTCGTTGCCGAAGTTGTCGAGGCTGTAGCGCTTCGGGGTCCAGCTGCTGCGCCCCTGTCCCCGCAGGTCGACGGCGTAGACGTGGAAGTCCTCGGCGAGCAGGGCCATCGTCTGCTCGTACCCCCACCACGAGCCGGTCTGCTCGGGGATCAGCAGCAGGGCCGGTTTGTCCGGTGCGCCGGCCTCGGCGTAGTTCATGGTGATCTCACCGAGGTCGACCTGCTGCTCGGGATGGTCGTGGGGGGGGGGGGGGGGGGGGGGGGGGGGGGGCGCGGCCCCAGCCGGAGCCTCCCGGGAGGGGTGGGTCCGGGGGTTTTGTGTTTGGTTATCTCCCGGTGGTCGACCTGGTGCGGGGTTTGGTCGTGCGCGACGTGGACGTCGCGCGAGGCGGGGTCAGCGGCCATTGCCGTCTCCTTCTCGGTCTGCGGGCTCACGCGGAGTGCGCCCCGGTCATCAGCGCGGCGAGGTCGTCGGGGGCGAGGAACGACGGCGGAGGGGGCGGCCCCCACTGGTAGAGCGACCGGGCGCCCTCCCACACCCCGGGCGTCCAGAGGGCGTCGTCGACGATGCAGTCGATGTCGGAGTAGTACTCGGAGAAGTTGCCGGCCGGGTCCTTGAGGTACCAGAAGAAGTTGGACCCGATGGCGTGCCTTCCCAGGCCCCACACGTGCCGCTCCGGGTCGGCCTCCAGCATCGCCGTGGCGCCGCGCCCCACCTCGTCGACGTCGTCGACCTGCCAGGAGGTGTGGTGCAGGAAGGCGACCGGCGCGCGCTGGACCAGCACGTTGTGGTGGTCGGTGGAGCACCGCAGGAACGCGGCGACCCCGGGCACGGTGTCGCTGGTCTTCAGCCCGATGCCCTCGGTGAAGAAGCGGTGCGAGGTCTCCTGGTCGGTGGAGCCCAGCACGACGTGGCCCAGCTTCCGCGGTCGGACCGGCCCGTCCCGCAGCACGGCGTCCGCCCGCAGGCCGGGCCGCGTCACGTCACCCGGACGGTTGTAGGCCGGGGCGGGGCTCGGCTGCGAGGCGATGCGGGGCGCGATCTCCACGTGGACCCGCACCCCGGTGCCGGGGTCGCTCGCCCGTACGGACGTGGCCGACCGCGCTGCTTCGACACCCAGTCGCCAGAGGCTGTCGGCCACGCGGTCGACGTCGTCCGGGTCGTCCACCCCGATGCCGAGGTCGAGCAGCCGTCGGCGCGGCGAGTGCCGCAGGGTCAGCTGCTCGCCGCCGTCGACGGTGCTGAACCGGCCGGTGCCCGGGTCGGCACCGGGCAGCGGGGTCAGGCCGAAGTCGGTGTAGTAGGCGGCCGTCGCCGCGACGTCGGGCACGCCGAGGGTGATCCCGGTCAGCCGGTGCATGGGCACGGGTGCGCTCCCTTCATGAGGTCATCCGTGGGCGAGCCGTTGCGGCTGCGGGATGCCGCAGAGCCGGCTCAGGTCGACGGTGGCGAGGTCGCGCCCACGCCAGGCGATGTGCTGGTCCGGCCGGACGAGGAGGTGGTCCGGAGCCCGGTCGGTCCCGATGGGGAGATCGATCAGGGTCAGCGGCACGCCCAGCTCGGCGGCCCGCCCGGCGAAGGCGTCGACCGCCGCCGCGTCGGAGTCCGGTGGCCGCAGCAGGGTCATCCCGCGGCCGAGGTCGTCGTACAGGGCATGCCCGGGACCGACCCACGCGTGCGGGAGGCGTGCCCCCGGCCGGGTCGTCGGGGCATAGCTCTGCACGCTGCTCCCCCCGCCGGGCGGTGGCGGGTCGCCCTCGCCGGCGACCACCGGTGAGCCCGCGTAGGAGTAGCCCAGGACCAGCCCCAGCGAGTGGAACTCCTCCGCCTTGGTCTCCTGGATCCGGTCGGCGGTGGTCGCCCGGTCCGGTCCGGAGGCCCGCAGGTTGCGCACGGCCGAGGCGAGGGTGCGCTCGGCGACCCCGCGACGCTCGACCTCGTAGGAGGCCAGCAATCCGGGACCGGCCCATCCCCGCAGCACCGCGGCGAGCTTCCAGCCGATGTTGACCGCGTCCCCGACGCAGGTGTTGAACCCGTGCCCGCCCAGGGGCGGGTTGACGTGGGCGCTCTCGCCGACCAGGAAGACCCGCTCGGTGGCCCAGCGGTCGGCCAGCATCATCCGCGGCGTCCACGGGTCGGTCGAGAGCACGTCGACACCGAGCTCCGCGACGGGCCGACCGGCGAGCTCCGCGATCAGCCCCACGGCACGTTCCGTGTCGGCCGACCCACCGACGCCCCCGAGGCTGACCCACCACGTCCCGGCGCGGTCCAGCGGACCCACGACGCCGGGCACGTCCGTGCCGACCACCCAGTAGTGCAGGGCCGTACCCGCCGCCGGCCGCAGGCCGGGGGCCCGGATGACCGCGTTGAGGTTGGCCGCCGGGGCGGAGCCGCCGCGGAGCGTGGCCCCGATGCCGTTCCGCACCGCGCTCCGGCCGCCGTCGCACCCGAGCAGGTACTCCGCGTCCAGCCGGTATATCGATCCGTCGGCCCGGACGACCTCGCAGGTCACGCCGTCCGGCTGTGCCGTGAAGCCCCGCAGGCGCTCGCCGAGGCGGAGCTCGGCGAGACCGCTGCGCTCCAGGTGCTCGCGCAGGACCTCCTCGACCACCGGCTGCGCCACCTGCTGGCCCGCCTCGGCGGCGAGCCCGTGCTCCGCGGCGCTGAGCCCGAAGACGTCCCGGAACTCGGTGATCGCCTCGCCGGCGAGCGTCTCGCAGAACACGACGCGCCGGCTCCAGTGCGGCGACAGCGGTGCCGCGGCGCGCACGGTGTCCGCGACACCCCAGCGGCGGAACAGCTCCATCGTCCGCGCGCTGGTGGTCTTCGCGCGGGGTCTGAGGTGGGAGACGTGCCGGCGGGGCTCGACCACCACGGTCCGGATGCCGTGGTGGGCGAGCTCGCTCGCGGCGGCGAGCCCGGCGGGACCGGCGCCGGCGATCACCACCGGCGTCCGATCGTCGTGGTCTGCGCGGGTCACGGCGCTAGCATTCGGCGGGTGAGCAGCGTCGCGCACCGGCGGTTCCGATGAGCGGCACGGTCGTGCCGACCCGTCGCTCCGGACGGCCGCTGCACGGCGAGCCGATCCTGCAGCGGGCCTTCCGGGTCCTGGGCGCCTTCGCCGCCGCAGGCGAGGGCCTGCCCCTGCACGCGCTCGCGGCCCGGGCGGGCCTGCCCAAGAGCACCACCTCGCGGATCGCCGCTCAGCTGATCGGCGTGGGCGCACTCGAACGCCTCGACAACGGCGACTTCGTCGTCGGCCTGCACCTGCTCGAGATCGCCTCGCTGGCCCCCCGCGGTCACGGGCTGCGCGCCGCCGCGCTCCCGTTCATGCAGGACCTGCACCAGGTCACCGGCCAACACATCCTCCTCGCCGTCCGCGACGGCCAGGAGGCCGTGCTCGTCGAGCGCCTCTCGGCGCGCGACGCCGCCGCGGTCAAGTACCGCGTCGGCGGACGCCTCCCCCTCGCCCGGACCGGCATCGGCGTCGCCCTGCTGGCCCACGCTCCCGAGCAGGTGCGCGACGAGGCACTCGCCACCGCACCCGACGCGGGCAACCTCCGCCGGCTCATGGCCACCGTCCGCAGGGAGGGCGTCTGCGCGATGACCGGGCCCAACCCGCTGCGCATCGGACCCAACCCAGCACCCACCGGTCCCACCACGATGTCCTCGGTCGCCGCGCCGATCCTGAGCCGCCGCGGCGACCCACTGGGTGCGCTGTCACTGGTCGCACCCGACGAGGGCGGGTCGCAGGTCGGCGTCCGCGTGGCCCTGCGCACGGCGAGCCTCGCGATCTCGCGGATCGTCGGCTCCTGACCCCGGTGCAGGAGGCGATCGCGTTCGGCCGTCCCGACGGCAACCGCCGTCGGCGCGTGGACACCCTGCAGATCACTCTGCGCAGTCGCCGGCCGTGTGCCCGCTCCCGGGTGTCACCAGCCCTGTCTCGTACGCCACCACCACCGCCTGCGCCCGGCTGTCCAGGTCCAGTTCGGTCATCGCGCGGTTGAGGTGGGTCTTGACGGTCGCCTCGCTGATGACGAGCCGGTCGGCGATCTCCGGGTTGGACAGACCGCGGCCGACCTGCGCGGGGACCTCGACCTCGCGGGACGTCAGCGCGCCCAGGTCCGGTGGTGTGGAGACCGGGGCGGAGCGGACCTGGCGGGTGAACGCCTCGACGAGTCGCCGGGTCACGCTGGGCGCGAGCAGCGCGTCACCGCCCATGACCGTGGCCAACGCCGCCAGCAGCCGCTCCGGGCCCGCATCCTTGAGCAGGAACCCGGACGCCCGGCCCGCAGCGCCCCGCACACGTACTCGTCGAGGTCGAAGGTGGTCAGGACCAGCACCTGGGTCGCGCGGCCAGCCGCACCGCCTGCTACCCGACGATGGTGCGGCCGGTCAGATCGGGCGGGGATGCGGGGGAGCCAGGGCCGCCTGGAAGATGCCGAAGTTGCCGGTCATCCACAGCGCGGTCAACTTGACCGCGGCGATCCGCCAGCCGTGCGCGGTCCGCTCGAAGCGGTTGGTGTAGTACCCGTGCACGGTCTGGTCGCTGTCGCCGGTGCTGTTCGGGAGGTGGTGGCTGGCCCGGACGTAGGCGACGCAGGTGGCGCGGTCGTCGTCGACGAACGTGATCACGAGGTTCGTGATCATGTGCTGGGTCGCCCGGAAGGACTCCATCCGCGGGGCCGTGGCCGTCACCCAGTCATCGGCGTGCACCCGGACGACGGGCTGGCCGAAGCCGTCGCTGAAGTCGACCTCGACCTCCTCGGTGAAGCAGCTGCGGAAGAGCTCCCAGTCGCGGGAGTCGGTGCCCGTGGCGTACCGCAGCTGGACGTCGCTGATCTCGGCACGATCGTGCAAGCGGCGCACGAGGGCTTCGGCGGTGGGCATTTCATGTGACAACGTCATATGAACGACGGTGGCCCATCCATGTGACATTGTCAAGTAAACTGCCCGGCGTGGTGACCCGGGCCGAGACGGCGGCTGCGACGCGGCGGACCCTCATCCGCGCCGCGTCCCAGCTGCTCGACGAGGGCGGGCCCGACGCCGTCACCCTCCGCGCGGTGGGGGCGCTCGCCGGGGTCTCCCGCGGCGCGCCCTACGGACACTTCGAGAGCAAGGAGCACCTGCTGACCCAGCTCGCGGTCGAGGCGTGGAACGCGCTGGCGGACGACGTGGAGCAGCTGCGCGCCGACCTCGACGCCGACCCGGGCGCACGGCTCGAGCGAGCGGTCCTGGGCCTGATCGCGGTCGCCCGCCGGCAGCCGCACCTGTACGCGCTGATGTTCAGCATCCCGGCGGACGCGCCGGCGGCCGTCGATGCCGCCGGCCGCCTCGAGAACGAGTTCCTCACCCTCGTCGCGGACGTGGTCGGCGAACCCGACGCACACCGCTACGGCGCCCTGGTGCTGTCGAGCGCCCACGGCATCGCCGGACTGGAACTCAGCGGCCACCTGGCCAAGGACACCTGGGGGGTCGGCGTGGAGCAGCTCGTGCAGATGCTGGTCGACGCGATCCGACTCGGCGCCGACGGGCGCGACCGCATCGTCCGGCAGCCGGACTGAGCCGTTCCCGCCCTGATCGAACCGCTCGCGCGTGGTCGGACCGCGCTGCGGGCGCGCCGGCGGGGCGAGGTGTGGGACCGTCCGGCCTAGGCGATCCGCTGCTCGGCACGCTCCCGGACGGCGTCGCGGCGGGGCGGGGCGCCGAACAGCCGCCGGTACTCCCGGCTGAACTGCGAGGGGCTGTCGTAGCCGACGGCGTGCGCGGCGCCGGTGACGTCGGTGCCGCCCGCGACGAGCAGTCGGCGGGCCTCCTGCGGCCGGATCCGCTTCCGGTACTGGATCGGGCTCATCGCCGTGACCGTGGCGAACACCTTGTGGAAGGTGGAGACGCTCAGCGTGGCGCGGCGGGCCGGGTCCTCCACCCGGACCGGCTCGGCGTAGTTCTCCCGGAGCCAGTGGATCACCCGGCGGACGTCCGACGCGCTGCCGTCCTTCAGCGCGCACTGGTCCAGGTGACGGCCGGCCCCGACGGCGCCCCGGCGGGCACGGTGCTGGACTCGACCTCGGTGACCACCGGGGTGGTCGACGCCGTCGGGACCGAACCCACCGGCTGAGCGAGTTCAGCGGCTGAGCGGTGAGCGACGGCGGCCGGGGCGCGGGCGGGATGGTCGGTGGCCGTGCGTCGCCGCGTACCGGGCGGACGGGCACGCGGGTGCTCCCCACCGCGACGCTGCGTAGGCTCCAGGCGGTGCAGAGCAGCCACGACCCCGACGGCGTGTTCCGGGCCGACCAGCCGGGTCACGCCGTTTCCGGCGTAGGCTCCCGAGTTCGCCCGGGGAGCGGCGGTGGCCGCTCGCAGGGCCCGCCCGACGACGGGACGACGAACGACCCCGGTGCGGGTTCGGGCGCTCGACTGCGACCTGGTGCACGGTTCGCTGGAAGCGTCCGTTCGAAGCGACATCGAGGGTCGTCGCCCGTCATGTCACCGCCGGCCGTACCGCCCGCTCCGCCGGTCGAGCCCGACGCCCAGGTGTTCGCTCGGGCGTCGGTGCGGCTGCGTCGCAGCGTCCCCTTCGACGCGGCCGGGTGGTTCGCCGTCGACCCGGCGACGATGCTGCCCGCCAACCCGGTGCTCATCGAGAACGTCGAGCAGGGCAGGTGCAGGGACTACTGGCACCGCGAGAACACGGTGGAGGACGTGCTCCTCTTCCGGGATCTCGCCCGCTCGGACCAGCCGGCCGCCAGCTTGCTCGCCGCGACCGACGGCAACCTGCGGCGCAGCGCGCGCTACCGGGAGTTCCTGCGCCCGCTCGCCTACGGCGACGAGTTGCGCGTCGCGATGCGCGCCGGGGGTCGCACGTGGGGTGTCGCGGTGCTGATGCGCCGAGTCGGGCGCCCGCCGTTCACCGCCCGGGAGGTGGACCGGGTCGCCGCGGCGGGTTCCCAGATCGCCGCCTCGCTGGCGACGATCACGGCCGTCACGCAACCGGACGTGGCACCCACCGGCCCGGACCATCCCGGGATCGCCGTGTTCGGGCCGGACGACGCGTTGGTGTCGACGGACCTGCAGGCCCAACGCTGGTTCACCGAGCTCGCGGGCGAGGGGTGGTGGGACAAGTACCAGTTCCGGACCGTGAGCACCGCCCTCACCGCGCGGGCCGCTGCGGTGACCGCGGGCCGCGACGACGGCCCGGCGACAGTTCGGCTCCGGGTGCCGAGCGGTCGCTGGCTGACCGTCACGGCGTCCCGGCAAGCGGCGGTCGGGGGCGCCGCCGCCTCGACGGCGCTGGTCGTCATGCCGGCGTCGTCGAGCCACGTCGCGCCGATACTCCTCGACGCCTACGGCCTCACCGCGCGCGAGCAGGAGGTCACCCGCGCCGTGGCCGGTGGCCTGTCCACCAACGAGATCGCCGCGGAGCTCCACCTCTCGCCGCACACGGTGCGCGACCACCTCAAGGCGGTCTTCCGCAAGGTCGGCGTGGCCAGCCGCGGCGAGCTCGTGGCCACGCTGTTCGACGACATCGTTCGACCAGGGATCGAGTGGCAGGCCGCGCACACGCACTGGTGACCCGGGCTGCAACCCTCCGACCAGGTCGACCGACGCGCCGGCCGTCGACGGCTCCGATGCGGGCCGGGGCCACCGGAACCCCGGACCCCCCACGATCGGGGGATCGGGATCGGCGCTGTCCCTGAGTCACGGGATGGAGAGGAGCCGTCCGCGCCCCGATGGTGGTCGATGGCGGCCGTCGGGCCGGCGATGCCCGGCGCCGTCGTCGGCGGTCTCGACCCCGACCGGCTGGACATGATCCGGACCGAGTTCGACGACCTGATGCGAACGTGACCGAGGAGATATGACGTGCCCGATACCGCTCCCGCCGGCGATGCCGCGGATCAGCCCACCGGCGAGCTTCCCCCGGCGATGCAGATGATCCAGCTCGTCGGCGGGTTCCAGCTCTCCCAGGCCCTGTACGTCGTCGCGAAGCTCGACATCGCCACGCAGCTCGACGACGGCCCGAAGACCGTCGCCGACCTGGCGGCCGCCTGCGGAGCGCAGCCGGAGCCGCTGGGCAGGCTGATCCGGACCCTCGCCCCGATCGGCGTCTTCCGGCACCTGCCCGACGGCACCGTCGAGACCACACCGCTCGGCGCCACCCTGTCCGCGAACGGCGCCGACTCCGCACGAGCCGCGACCCTGTTCTGGATGGAAACCCACTACCTCCCGTTCAGCGAACTGCTGCACAACGTCCGCACGGGCGAGACCGCGGCCACCCACTACTTCGGGCAACCGTTCTTCGACTGGATCGTCAAGGACCCCGAGCGGGTCGCGCTGCTGTCGACCGCGATGGCCAACGTGACCGGCGGCCTGCGCGCCGGGATGTTCGAGGGCTACCGGCTCCCCGGCGGTGCGGTCGTCGCCGACATCGGTGGAGCGAGCGGTTCGGTGCTCGTCCGGCTCCTGGAGAACGAGCCGGACCGGCGGGGCATCGTGTTCGACGTGCCCGAGGTGGTGCCCGACACCCGGCGCCATCTCGAACAGCAGGGGCTCACCGGCCGCATAGACGTGGTGGCCGGTGACTTCTTCGAGTCGGTGCCGCCCGCCGACGTCTACGTCCTGTCCTACATCCTGCACGACTGGGACGACGACAGGTGCCTGCGCATCCTGGGCAGCATCAAGGCCGCCGCCGAGCCGGGAGCCCGGCTGGTGGTGGTCGAGGGCATCGTGCCGACAGGCGACGAGCCGCACCTCACCAAGTCCATCGACCTCGTCATGCTCGCCATGCAGGGCGGCAAGGAGCGCAGCGCGGACGAGTTCGAGCAGCTCCTCTCCTCGGCAGGCTTCGCGTTGGACCGCATCGTGCCGACCCCGAGCCCGTTCTCCTTCATCGAGGCGACCCTGCGGGCGTGAACGGAAGCGAGGGTGACAGCGCGGAGGGATGGTGACCAGGATGGCGACTCAGCGCACTCTCATCCGAGCCGGGCACGTCCTGTCGATGGACCCGGACATCGGCGAGCTTCCACAGGGCGACGTCCTCATCGAAGACGGCCGCATCACAGCGGTGGCGGCCTCTCTCGGAGACGTCGACGCCGAGATCGTCGACGCGAGCGGCCACATCGTCGCACCGGGATTGATCGACACCCACCGCCACACCTGGCAGACGCAGATGCGAGGGCTGTGCTCCGACTGGCCGCTGGCCGGCTACTTCTACGGGATGCGGCTGGCGGTATCCCCCGCTTACACAGCGGCAGATGTTCGGTTGGGCAACCTGCTCGGTGCCGTGGACGCGCTCGCGTCGGGGGTGACGACCATCCTCGACTTCTCGCACTGCAACAACACCCCCGATCACAGCGACGCCGCCGTGACGGGACTGCGGGACGCGGGCATCCGCGCGATCTTCGGCTACGGCTTCTTCGACAGCAGCCCGATGGCGCCCCAGCACTTCAGCGACCACGGGGGGCGGCTGAAGGACTTCGCACGCATCGCCGACACCTACTTCGCGTCGAACTCAGGATTGCTCACCCTCGGGGTGGCCTTGACAGAACCCGGACTCGTACCGCTGTCGGTGACCGCCGCCGAGGTCGGCGTCGGTCGCGAGCGCTCAGCACTGCAGGTGACCCACACCGGAACCGTGTGGGGCGCGCCGAGCGGGATCCAGCAGCTGGACCTCGCGGGCCTGCTCGGCGCCGACCAGGTGCACGTGCACTGCAACACCCTCGCCGAGGAGGAGTGGCAGGCGCTGGCGCGCGCCGGGGCCAAGGTCTCCATCTCGGTGGAGACCGAGCTGAACATGGGGATGGGCCTGCCGGTCTTCGCCGCCTGCGAGCGGCACGGGATCGCGCCGACGTTGTCCTGCGACATCATCTCCCTCGGCAGCGGCGATCTGTTCAGCCAGTTGCGCCAGGGGTTGGGCTTCAAGCGGTGGGCCGATACCGAAGCGCTCAACCTGGCTGGACGCAATCCCGAGCGAGTGTCGACGACGGCGCTCGAAGCGCTCAGGTGGAGCACCGTCAACGCCGCCGAGGCGGTGGGCCTCGGCGAGCGGGTCGGCAGCCTCACCCCCGGCAAGCAAGCCGATCTGATCGTCGTCGGTGGCCCGAGCACGGCCCAGCACCCGCACATCGACGCGGCCGGGACCCTGATCTTCCAGACCTCCACCGCGGATGTGCGCACCGTGCTGGTCGCAGGCCGAGCGGTCAAGAGGGACGGCGTCATGACCGGTGTGGACCTACCCCGGTTGCTCGAGCAGGCGGACGCCTCGGCCGCCGATGTGCTCGAGCGCGTCCGCGCCGCCGTTCCGACGCTTCCACCGACTCCGGCCGGCGGCTTCGACGCCGTCCTCGGGATGCTCACGACCAACCTGAACTCGTGAGCGGCCTTGGCCTCCCGGAGCAGACCGGCCGAGCGATCACAGGCCTACCCCTTGCCGGTTTCCAGTACGTAGCGGCCCTTCACCCCGCCGGCCTCCAGACGGCGGTGGGCCTCGACGACGCCCTCGAGGGGGAGCCGCCCGGCCACGAGCGGGCGGATCTCTCCGGCCTCGACCCGGCGGGTCAGGTCGGCGAGCAGCTCGGGGGAGGGGTCGTTGCTGAACATCCGGTACCGGCGCGGGTTGCGCAGCTTGTTCCCGACCGCGGAGGTGGCCGACCGCACCGGACGTGCCGGGTCCACGGCCAGGCCGACGTACCGGCCGCCACGGGTCAGCCGCCGCCGGTACGCCGGGATGTCCGTCCCGACCAGGTCGAGCACCACGTCGAACCGGGGCAGCGCGCCGGGAGGCGTGTCGCGGTAGTCGAGAGCCTCGGCCGCGCCGAGCCCACGGACCCAGTCGAGCGCTCCCGCGCCCGCGAGCGCCGTGACGTGCGCCCCCAGTGCCGCTCCGAGCTGCACTGCCACGCTGCCCACCCCGCCCGCGCCGCCGCGGACCAGCAGCCGCGCGCCCGGCGCGAGGCGCGCCTCGTGCACCAGGGCACGGATGGCGGTGGTCCCCACGGACGGCAGCGCCGCCGCGGTGACCAGATCCAGGCCGTCCGGGATCGGGGCCACCCGCTGCTGCGGGACGGCGACGTACTCGGCTGAGCTGCCGAAGGTCCCGTGCGGCACGATCCCCCACACGGCGTCGCCGACCAGGGTCCGCGTGACGCCGGCCCCGACGGCGGCCACCCGACCCGCGAAGTCCACCCCGACCCCGCGGGGGAAGGTCCCACGCAGGAGCCGACGAAGCTCGCCCGCCCGGATCGCCTGCTCACCCCCGCCGACCCCGGCCCCGTGCACGGCGACGAGCACCTCACCTGCGGCGGGCACCGGCGTCGGCACCTCGGCGACGTGCATGACTTCTGGTGGTCCGTAGTGGTCGTAGCGGATTGCGCGCACGTGCGTTCCTCCTGCGGGGAAGCCGGGCTCGATGTCCGGCGTTCGGATCTAGCAAACAGCCGGCCGGCCCGGGTGTGCCCGGAGGAGGACGATGTGAGAGCGATCGGCACGACCGCCTCTCGGATCCGAGCGGACACCGCACGCAACCGGCGCCGGATCCTCGCCTCGGCAGGTCGGCTGATCGGCGAGCGGGGCATCGACGTCGGCACAGCGATCGTCGCGCGGGAAGCGGGCGTCGGCGTGGCGACCGTCTACCGGCACTTCCCGACCCGCCAGGACCTGCTCGACGCGCTGTACGCGGGCGCCTTCGCCGGTCACCAGAACCTGTTCGCCGAGGCCCTCGCGCACGACGAGCCCTGGCGCGGCCTGGAGTTCCTGCTGCGCCGGATCGCGATCCTTCGGGTGCGTAGCGGGCGATGCGGCGCGGAGTTCTCCGCGCGGCATCCCGAGCGGCTGGCCGGGTACCGCGAGATCGAGGAGCGTTGCCTCGCGGAGCTGCTGACCCGGGCCGGGGCACCGACCGCGGTGGGCGATCTGATCTCCCTGCTCGACGGCTTGGCAGGGCACAGCGACGAGACGACCGCGCAACGGCTCGTCGGGCACGTCCTGCGCGGACTCATGATCGCTGCTTCCGAACGATCGGTGCCGTCTCCAGCGCGCACCGCTGGGGACCGAGGACCATGACCTGATCTTCGATCTGCCACCGGGCTCTCGTCAGGCGGGCGGCCAGTTCTGCAGCGCGGCGTCGGCGACCCGGTGCAACTCGTCGCGGCCGGCGCCGCTCGCGGCCTGCACGGCGATCCCGCCCGACACGGTCATGAGGAACCGGGCGAGCAGCCCGGGGTCGGACGTCGGCGGCAGGTCGCCCTCGTCCCGGGCTCGCTGGAACCGATCCTCCAGGCGGGCGCAGGCGTCGTTGCGGACGTCGGCCAGGAGATCCTGCACGGCCCGGTCCGCGGGGGCCGCGGCCAGAGCCCCCTGCACGCTGAGGCACCCGGACGGCTGCTCGGGGCTGGTGGTGGTGTCGACCGCGCCGTGCAGGAAGGCCGCCGCCACCTGCTTGGCGGTCGGCTCCTCGGGCGCTCGCTCCGCGTAGGCGGCCGGTCCGGCGAAGTAGCGCTCCAGCGCCCTGCGGAACAGGTCCTCCTTGTTGCCGAAGGCCGCGTACATGCTCGTGCGGGTGATGCCCATCGCCGCGGTCAGGTCGGTGAGGCTGGCCCCCTCGTACCCCTGCTCCCAGAACACCCGCATCGCGCGCTCGAGCGCCTCGTCCACGTCGAACTCCCGCGGCCGGCCGATCGTCGCCCTCCGGGTGCCTGCCATGACGTCGAGCATAGTCCGCCCGCGGTCGGGCGACCGCTGTGCTACGTTTGTTCTGTACCGATCAGTGCTTAACTGTGAACAGGTCAGAGCCCCGATGGGGCAGTTCGACGGCAGGACGGCGGTGGTGACCGGCGGCAGCACAGGGATCGGACTGGCGGCTGCGGAGCGACTCGCCGTCGAGGGCGCACGGCCCCGATCAGGGGCGGCAGGAGGCCACCATGTCCGAGATCGATCTGCGCCGGTTCTACCGGCGCTACCTCGCGGAGCTCAACGCCCACGAGTTCGACCGCATGGACGAGTTCATCAACGACCGGATCACCCTCAACAGCGAGCCGGGGACCCGGGACGACGTCCTCGCGGTTCTGGAGGAGGCCGTCGATGCGGTGCCGGATCTCCACTGGGAGCTGCAGGAACTCGCCCTCGACGGTGACCGCCTGGCCGCCCGTCTGATCAACACGGGTACCCCCGCGGAGGAGTGGCTCGGCGTGGCTCCCACCGGTGCCTCGTTCGAGATCGTCGAGTACGCCGTCTACCGGGTTCGCGACGGGCGGTTCCTGCACATGTCCGCGCTGCACGACGCCGAGTCGATGCGGCGACAGCTGGCCGGCTGACCTCGGGGACCGGCTCCCGCTCGCGGCGGTTCCCCCTGGCCCTCGAGGTCGGGCACGTCGGCCTCGGGGCCATGGGGATGGGCCGCCTCGACCAGGCGCGGCGCAGGAGCAGGCCCCGGCGGCCTGGGCCGCGGTTCGGTGAGGCGGGCCAGCCGGCGGTTCAGGTAGCGCTGCTCGGGCAGGCTCGCGGTGAGCTGCGCGGCCCGCCGGTAGTCCTCGGCCGCCGGCCCCGGAGAGCCGGCGGACTCGTGCAGGTGCGCGCGGACGGCGTAGAAGCGGTGGTGGCGCCGCATCGACGGATCGGCCGCGAGCGGGTCGAGCAGCGCCAGGCCGGTGTCGGGCCCGTGCACCATCGCGGCGGCCACCGCGTGGTTGAGCGTGACGGCCGGACCGCGCGCGACCCGGTGCAGCATGGCGTAGAGGACGGTGATCTGGCGCCAGTCGGTGTCCTGGTAGGTCGCCGCGTCGGCGTGCACGGCGGCGATGGCGGCCTGCAGCTGGTAGCGGCCCACGTGGCCGTGCGGCAGCGTCGACTCCAACAGTGCGACGCCCTCGTCGATCAGTTCGCGCCGCCACCGGCCGCGGTCCTGCTCGGCCAGCGGCACCAGGTCGCCGTGCGCGTCGGTGCGCGCCGGGGAGCGGGCGTGGGTGAGCAGCATCAGCGCCAGCGCGCCGGCCGCCTCGTCGTGGTCGGGTAGCGCGCGGCGCACCTCGCGGGTGAGTCGGATCGCCTCCTCGGCCAGCGCCACGTCGACCAGTTCCGGGCCCGAGGCGCGGGTGTAGCCCTCGGTGAACACGAGGTGGCACACGTCGAGCACCGCGGCGACCCGTCCCGGCAGCTCCTCCTGCGAGGGCAGGGCGAACCGGGCGCCGGCCCGGCGCAGCTGGGTGCGGGCCCGGGTGAGGCGCTGGGTCATGGTGCGCGGCGGCACCAGGTAGGCCGCGGCGATCTGCGGCACCGTCAACCCGGCCACGGCGCGCAGCGACAGCGCCACCTGCGACGGGCGGCTCAGCGCGGGATGGCAGCACAGGACCAGCAGCCGGAGCGTGTCGTCCCCGGCCGGGACGTCGTCGGCGCCCGGCCCGTCCACCGCCCGCCGGGCGTCGGACTCCTCGCGGCGGGTCCGGGCCCGGTCGGCGCGGAAGCGGTCGACCAGCCGCCGGGACGCCACTCGGACCAGCCACGCCCGCGGGTCGGCGGGGACTCCGTCGACCGGCCACTGCCGCGCCGCGGCCTCCGCGGCCTCCAGCGCGGCGTCCTCGCAGTCGCCGAGGTCGCCGTGGCGGCGCAGGAGCGCGGCCACGACGTGCGGCGCCTCCCGGCGCCACACGTCGGCCAGCGCGTTCACTGGTCCGGGCCGCCGGAGGACATCAGCGGACGCAGCTCCACGGTCTCCCCGGGCCCGGCGAACCTCGCCACGACCTGCTCGGCCCGCTCCCGGCTCTCGACGTCGATCAGGAAGAACCCGGCCAGGTGCTCCTTCGCCTCGGAGTAGGGCCCGTCGACGGCGAGCGGGGCGCCGTCGCGCCAGCGGTAGAGGGTCGAGGCGGCCGGATCGCCGAGCGCCTCGCCGCCGACCAGCTCGCCGTTGGCCCGCAGCTCGCCGAAGACCTCCTCGAAGTCGCGCACCAGCCGGGCCCGGACGTCGTCGGGCAGGGCCTGGAACTCGGGCAGGAAGTCGCCGGTCGGGTGCCCCCACGGCTCGGGGTTGGAGTGGATCAGGATCACGTACTTCATCGGGACCACCTCGGGCTCTCGCGACGGCCGATCCGTCGCCTCGCACGGAACGTCGTCGCCGCCGGCCCCATGTCGACGTCGGAGGCGTCGCGCACGCTACCCCTGGGCGGTCGGCCCGATGGTGATCTCGCCGATCCCGACGTCGGCGGGCTGCTCGAACGCGATCGCTCAGGCGACCTGCTCCAGTCCTCCCCGGGCCGGCGAGACCATCCCGCGCAGCACGCGCATCGCGTTGTGGGAGCGCGATTTGACCGTGCCGACCGGGATGCCGAGCACCTCGGCCGTCTCGACCACCGTCCGCCCGTGCACGTGCAGGTGCTCCAGCACGGCCCGGTGCTCCGCCGACAGCCGGCCGAGCACGGCGAACACCACCATGCTGTCCACGACCCGATCGGCGTGGTCGTGCTCGATCCCCCCGGCCTGGACCGTCTCGGCGACCTCGGCCGGGCGCGACCGCTGCGCCCGCGCCCGGTCGGCGATGATGTTGCGCACCACTGTCAGCAGCCACCCGCGCACCGAACCCTTGCCGTTCGCCAGGCTCGACGGGTGCCGCCACGCCCGGAGCAACGCCTCCTGCACCACGTCCTCGGCAGTGGCCGCGTCGCGGGTCAGCCACTTCGCGTAGGCCAGCGCGGCCCCGCCGTGCTCCTCCCAGATCCCCCGAGCACTGTCAAGCACCGGGTTTGACGGAGGCTCGGTTCTCACGCTCCGGCGGGTTGCCGGGGGCGGTCCTGGCGTGGTGCTGGTCCTCGTGCTCGACCGGTGGGATCAGCCCGAGCTCGCCGTGGCGCCGGCGGTGGTTGTACCGGTCGACGTACTCCGCGTACGGATCGGCTGGTGGATGCTGGCCGCAGATGAGAAGCGCGGTGTGGCGGTCGACCGGCACGAAGTCGGCGCGCGGCGCCGGGCGGGACCAGCGTGCTGCCGCGGCGGCGATGAGTTCTCGCTGTGGGGCGGGTCTTCTCCTACGAACGGTCGAGCGGCACCGGGTTGACATGAAGTCGGCTTGAACCCCGAGGCTCGACGCGAACCCGACGGACCACCCCTGACCCAGGAGTTCCCATGACTGCCACCAGCACCGACGAGCGAGCATCGACTCAGCTGCGGCTGTCGGACCCGACGGTGCGGACCTTCGCGCAGCTGCTGGTGAACGTGCTGGGCGTGTCGGTCACGAACTTCACCGTCTGGTTCGCGATCACGTTCTTCGTCTACCTGGAGACCGGCTCGGTGTTCGCCACCGGCGTCATCGCCGGGCTCTTCCTGGTCTTCACCACCCTCACCGGGATCTGGTTCGGCAGCATCGTCGACCACCACCGCAAGAAGACCGTGATGCAGGGCTCCGCCGCCGTGTCGCTCGGGCTGTACGCCGCGAGCCTGGCGCTCTACGTGGTCACGCCGGCCGAGGAGTGGACCAACCCGGCGAGCGTGCGCCTGTGGGTGCTGATCACGCTGCTGATGCTGGGCGTGATCGTCGGCAACCTGCGCTCGATCGCCCTGCCCACGGTCGTCACCGCACTGTTCGACGAGTCCCGCCGCGACCGCGCCAACGGCATGGTGGGCACCACGAGCGGCGTGTCGATGCTGGTCACGTCCGTGATCAGCGGTCTGCTGGTCGGCGCGGGCGGGATGCTGCCGGTGCTGGTGCTCGCCGTCGTCGTCCTCGGGGCCTCGCTGGTCCACATGCACACCCTGCGGGTGCCCGAGCTGCACAGCGTCGCTGCGGGCGAGGACGACAAGGGCATCGACCTGAGGGGCACGATCCGCGTGGTGCGCGGCATCCCCGGCATGCTCCCGCTGATCTTCTTCAGCACGTTGAACAACCTGCTCATGGGCGCCTTCATGGCACTGATGGACCCCTACGGCCTGTCGATGGTGTCCGTCCAGGCGTGGGGGCTGATCTGGGGCGCGCTGAGCGCGCTGATGATCATCGGTGGGCTGGTGATCACCCGTACCGGCCTGTCGTCCAACCCGGTGCGGCTGGTGCTGCTGGTCAACATGGCGCTCTGGGTGGTCACGTTCCTCTTCCCGATCCAGCACTCGGTGATCCTGCTGATCGGTGGCATGGCCGTGTTCATGTTCCTGATGCCCTACGTGGAGGCGTCCGAGCAGACCGTGTTGCAGAAGGTGGTGCCGGTCGAGCGCCAGGGGCGCGTGTTCGGGTTCGCGCAGAGCGTCGAGCAGTCGGCGTCGCCGCTGACCGCGTTCCTGATCAGCCCGCTCGCGCAGTTCGTCTTCATGCCCTTCATGGCCGAAGGCGGCACCGGAGCCCAGCTGATCGGCAGCTGGTTCGGCACCGGCCCGATGCGCGGCGTCGCCCTGCTGTTCATCATCACGGCGCTGTTCGGGCTGGTGCTGACCGGCTACGCGCTGGCCAGCAAGCACTACCGCAACCTGAGCCGCCACTACCGCGACGGCGAGCCGCTGGAGCCGACCGCCGAGCCGGAGCCCGCCGTCGCCCTCGCCCTCGCGGCCCGGCGGGCGACACCGGACCTCGCGGCCGAGTGCGCGTAGGGATCAGCTCACTGCCCCATGCTCCCGGACGGTGTCGCTGCGGGGTGGGGCGCCGAACGGCCGCCGGTACTCCCGGCTGAACTGCGAGGACCGGCGCCCCAACCGGGTGTTGATCCTGGGGGCACTGCCGCCGTGGGGTAATCCCGTGTCCGAGAGCGAGATGCGCACATGCCCCGGCTCGGCGGGTCAGCAAGCTGTCGGTCGCTCCGCTCGGCTCTGCACGACGCCCCTCCACTGGACGAGCCGCCCGCGGCGGTGTTCGAGGCGACCGAGGGCATCGTTCGCTCTCACTGCTCCCCGGTCCGGATTTGCGGCTAGGGTCCACCGCGGAGTTCGGACTGGGTGCCGAGGCACTCGTGAGGACGGTGGTCGCAGGTGGCGACAGCGGAGCCGGCGGCACCGGAAGCGGGCGGGACCCGACTGGTGCACCGCCACCTGGTCGCCCCGTTCGTGCTGCTGATCCTGTGCTTCGCCGCGTGGGGCGCCGCGGCCAACCTCACCGACGTCCTGGTCGGGGTGTTCCGCAGCATCTTCGACATGTCGAACTTCCAGTCCTCGCTGGTCCAGTTCGCCTACTACGGGGCCTACTTCGCGCTGGCCATCCCGGCCGCGATGATCAATAAGAGGTTCGGCTACAAGGCCGGCGTGCTGGTCGGCCTGGGCCTGGCGGCCATCGGCGGGGTGCTGTTCTGGCCGGCCAGCGAGCTGCTGGTCTACGAGGCCTTCCTGCTGGCGCTGTTCGTGCTGGCCGGCGGGCTGTCCATCCTGGAGACCTCGGCCAACCCGTTCGTCATCGCGATGGGCGAGGAGCGGTCGGCGACCCAGCGGCTCAACCTGGCCCAGGCTTTCAACCCGGTCGGGGCGAACATCGGCGTCCTGCTCGGGGCGCTGCTCATCCTGCCCGCGCTCACCCCCGAGCCGGCCAAGACGATCATGAGTCCGGAGGAGCTGCGGGCCAGCCAGGAGCAGGACCTGTCCCTGGTGCTCGGCCCCTACCTCGGCATCGCCGCGGTGCTGGTGGCGATCTGGCTGCTGATCGCGTTTCGCCGGATGGACCTGCCGTCGGTCCCGGGCGCCGAGGCGGTGCCCAGCGGCAGCACCGTCGGCAGGCTGTGGGCCAACCGGCACTACCGCTACGGCGTGCTCGCCCAGTTCTTCAACGTGGCCGCGCAGACCTGCACCTGGACGTTCACCATCCTCTACGCCCAGGACGTGGTCGGCGTGTCGGCCGAGGGCGCCGGGTGGTACCTGCAGGCCAGCCTGATCCTGTTCCTGGTCTCCCGGTTCGTGATGACCTGGCTGCTGGGGCTGTTCCGGCCCACCCTGCTGCTGCTGATCATGGCGCTGTTCGGGGTGGCGTGCTGCGCGGTGGCGATCTT
The DNA here is from genome assembly GCF_023898865.1 of Pseudonocardia humida. Taxonomy (GTDB): domain Bacteria; phylum Actinomycetota; class Actinomycetes; order Mycobacteriales; family Pseudonocardiaceae; genus Pseudonocardia; species Pseudonocardia humida. The sequence continues at coordinate 30,338 of NZ_JAGSOV010000089.1, read as the reverse complement.
CTCGCTGAACATCGTCGGGCTGCTCGCGGTGGTGGCGATCTCGGCGTCGCTGTCGCTGATGTTCCCCACGATCTACGGCGTCGCCCTGCACGGCCTGGGCGAGGACGCCAAGTACGGGGCCGCCGGGCTGGTCATGGCCATCCTCGGCGGGGCGCTGCTGCCGATGGTGCACGCCGCGGTCATGGACCGGGTCGGCGCCGCGGCGGGCTTCGTGGTGCCGGGGGTCTGCCTGGCCCTGGTGGCCGCCTACGCGCTGTTCGACCTGCGCACCACCCGTGACAGCGGCGCCCCCGAACCGGCGGGCACGCCCTAGCGACTCCGGAGGAGAGGTCCGTGACGATTCTTCACCGGAGCCCGCGGCGGCTGCCCCGCCGGCTGGTCGCGCTGGCCGGTGCCGCGCTGCTCGGCCTGACCCTCACCGCCTGCGGGGACGACGCCGAGGAGGTCACCGTCGGCCTGATCACCAAGCAGGAGGAGAACGCGTTCTGGGTGACGATGCGGGAGGTCGCGGAGGACACCGCCGAGGAGGAGAACGTCGAGCTGCTGACCGCCACCGGGACCAGCGACACCGACGTGCAGAGCCAGGTGGCCGCGCTCGAGTCGATGACCGGGGCCGGCGCGGTCGGCATCCTGATCGCCCCGACCGACTCCACCGAGCTGGTGCCGGCCATCGAGCGGGCCCGGGAGGCCGGGGTGATCGTGATCGCGGTGGACACCCCGGTCGAACCCGAGTCTGCGGTCGACGCGCTGTTCGCCACCGACAACTTCCGGGCCGGTGAGCTGATCGGTCGCTACGCGAGCGCCGAGGCCGCCGAGCGCGGCTTCGAGCCGCGGGTGGCGCTGCTCGACCTGGCCCCCGGGATCCGCTCCGGTGAACTGCGCCGTGAGGGTTTCCTGCAGGGCTTCGGGATCGCCCCCGGAGGCCCGCCGCCGGCATCGGTCGACACCGAGGGCGACCGGGACCTGGCCCGGGCCGGCATGGAGCGGCTGCTCGCGGCCGATCCGGGCATCAACGTCGTCTACACCGTCAACGAGCCGGCGGCCTTCGGCGCGATCGAGGCGCTGGAGGCGGCCGGCCGGGACCTGGACGACGTGATCGTGGTGTCCGTCGACGGCGGCTGCGAGGCGATCAAGAACGGGGTGCGGCCGGGCACCATCGACGCGACGGCCCAGCAGTACCCGCAGAACATGGCCCGCGAGGGCGTCGAGGCCGTGGCCCGGGCCGCCCGGGGCGGCGAGGCCCCCGCCGAGTACCTCGACACCGGGGTCCAGCTGATCACCGGTGATCCGGCGCCGGGGGTCGAGTCCCGGGACGTCGCCTACGGCGTGCGCAACTGCTGGGGGGACTGAGGACCGCGGTCGACCGACCGCGGTCGGGATCCGAGTGCGGGGCTCAGGCGCCGCTCTTGGTGAGCAGCGCGATGGAGGCGGCGCTGCGGGTCGCCGGGTACGCGGCGATGGTGCGGGACAGCTCGCTGCGCCGGGCGCGGCGGGCGGCGACGGCCCGGCGGAAGGCGGCCAGGCGACCGGTCCGTGCGGGGCCGGTGGTGGTCTCGGGACGGGTGGTGGTCTCGGGAGCGGGCGCGGTGGCGGTCGTGGCGGTCTCCCGGGTCATCAGGTTCATGTTCACGGTGTCCAGTGTCGTCGCCGGGCATCCATGCGTCCAATGAGACTTTGATATGCAATTCATGCGTTAGCGTCATCGATGTGGACACGAACGCGCTGCGCTGGTTCCAGCAGGTCGCCGACGGGGTCACCGTGACAGAGGTGAGCGAGCTGGAGGGGACCACCCAGTCCGGGGTGTCCCGGGCGCTGGCCCGGCTGGAGGCGGAGGTCGGCACGCCGCTGCTGCGCCGGACCGGCCGCACCCTGCGGATGACCCACGCCGGGGTCGCGTTCAAGCGCCACGTCGACGCGGTGATGCACGAGCTGGACGACGGCCTGGCCGCCGTCCAGCAGCTGGTCGAGCCGGAGACGGGCACCGTGACGCTGGCCTTCCAGCCGTCCCTGGGCACCTGGCTGGTGCCCGACCTGGTCGGCGGCTTCCGCGCCGCGCACCCCGGCGTCCGGTTCGTCCTGCAGCCCAAGCGCGATGAGCTGGTGACCTCGCTGCACCCCCGCGGCGAGATCGACCTGGAGCTGTCCACCCTGCGGGTCGGTTCCCGGGCCGTGCGCTGGCGGCGGCTGGCCCGCGAGCCGCTGCACCTGGCCGTGCCCGCAGGCCACCGGCTCGCCGACCGCGGCCGGGTGGCCCTGGCCGAGTCCGCCGACCAGCCGTTCATCGCCATCCGGCCCAGCTCGGTGCTGCGCCAGCAGTGCGACGAGCTGTGCAGGCGGGCCGGCTTCACCGCCGAGATCGCCTTCGAGTGCGACGACCTGCCCACCATCCGCGGGTTCGTCGCGGCCGGACTCGGTGTCGCGATCGTGCCTGCGGCCCGCGACTCCGTCGCCGACCCGGCGACCGGGTCGGTCCACCTGGGGATCACCGACGACGGCGCCGCCCGCGACATCGGCATGTCCTGGGCGACCGAGCGCCGGCTGCTGCCGGCCGCGGAGCTGTTCCGGGCGCATGTGGCCGACCGGACCGCCGCCGGGCGCCTGCTCGCCGGACCCGAGCGATGAGTCCCCGGCCCCGCGGGCGGTCCCACCGGCTGGCGCCGGCGGGGGCCGGGGCTGCGGGCCAGGGAGCCCTTTCCACGTGGCGTCGACCACCTGGATGAGGTCGAGGACGGCCTCGACCGGACCGGTGACGAGGTGGGGGCGCAGTGGGGCGTCCGCGCAGTGTCAGGTGCGTCCTCGCGGCCCGCCGGCACGCTGACGACCCACTACGCGCTGCGAGGACCGCGGGCAGGACTGCGTGCAGGCTCGACACCGGCTAGCGGGTGATCAACACGGGCGTGGGATGGACCGGGTGGAGCCCCTCCGCGCTACCGGGTCCTGTCACCGCCGTCGACACCGCCGGGTCTGGCCCGCCGTGCGCGTCGATCCTGGACCGAGGGGACGCCGGCCGAGCCGGGTGCGGTTCACGTCCCTGACCGGCGAGTGGCTTCAGCGGGCGCGGGGCTCGACGGAGCGCGGGCGAACCAGCGCGCGACCGCGTCAGCCAGGGTTGGAAGGGCTCTGTGCTGATCTACGGCGCTCGGCGGGCCGGTCGGATTGTCGTGGAGTGAACCGTACGTTGTCGAGAGTGCACTTGTCGCCCTTTTGAAATGCGCCTAGGCTCCTCATTCCCGGAGGCGGTCGTCAATAGCGTGCAGAGACAGGAGGGTGGGATGCCCGTGCCCAGTCACACCTTCACGAGCATATTCGTGCCGACAGTCGCGGCCGTGCCAGGAGCACTTTCACGGTGAAGGGACGAGGCTCGGTGAAGGAACTGTTCGTCTACCCGGTGAAGGGGCTCAGCGCGCAGCCGCTGGTCCGTGTCGAACTCCGGCCGGGCACGGGAATCGCGCACGACCGGACGTTCGCGCTCGCCCGTCCGGACGGTGGGTATCGGCCCGGTACGCGGCAAGGACTGCCGAAGCAGGAGTTCTTCGCCCTGGTCTCGGACCACCGCCTCGCCGGGATCGACACGCACCTCGACACGCAGACCGATGTCCTCACCGCGCGAGTCGCGGGGCACGACGTGCTGGATGCCGACCTGAGCACCGAGGAAGGTCGCGACGACGCGGTGCGGTTCTTCGCCCGCGTCCTCGACCTGCCCGCGGGCGTCGCGCCGTTGCTCGCGCGGGAAGCGGGCCGGCGCTTCACCGACGCGGCCGCGGCCGGGGACGGCCCGATGAACTGGCTCTCGTTGGTCAACCTCGCCTCGGTCCGCGACCTGGAGTCACGCACCGGCACCGCGGTCGACCCGGCGCGGTTCCGGGCCAACGTCGTCGTGGACGGCCTGCGGGCGTGGTCCGAGTCGGACGCGATCGGCCGGGAGTTCGATCTGGGTGGCGTGCGCGTGCGGGCCGTGCGCCAGACCAGGCGCTGCGCCGCGACCGAGGTCGATCCCGGGCGCGGCCGCCGCGACCTGCCGCTGGTGTCCATGATCGACAGGACGTACGGGCACCGGCTCATGGGGATCTACCTGGAGGTCCTCACCGCCGGCGTCCTGGAGAAGGGCGGCGAGGTCGTTGTCTGACCTGCGCCTGCGGGTCAGCGGGACGACCGACCTCACCCCGACCGTCCGCCGTTTCGTCCTGCGGGACCCCGGGGGGTCCGCGCTGCCGGCGTACGACCCTGGTGCGCACATCGTGGTGACCACCCCGGCCGGCCACCGGCGCAGCTACAGCCTCGTCGATCCGGACGGGGCGCAGCCGCGGGAGTACGTCGTGTGCGTGCGCCGCGACAGCGGCGGCCGGGGCGGTTCGGTGAGCCTGCACGACGACGTGGCGGTGGACGCCGACCTCGTGGTCTCCCCGCCGGTCAACAGGTTCCCGCTCCGCCCGTCGCCCCGGTACCTGTTCATCGCCGGGGGCATCGGCATCACCCCGCTGCGGGCGATGGTGCGCCGGTTGCGCGGCCAGGGACGGACCGGTGTGCGGCTGCTGTACCTGACGCGGTCCGCCGAGGAGACCCCGTTCCTGGAGGAGTTCGACGGCCCGGAGGACACCGTGCACCACAGCGACGACCGCGGCCTGCTCGACCTGTGGCCGTACCTCGCCGTTCCGGACGACGACGTGCGCATCTACTGCTGTGGGCCCGCTCCGCTGGTGCGGGCCGTGCAGGCGCTGACGGCCCACTGGCGGATCAGTCGGATCCACGTGGAGGAGTTCGCCGCCCCGCACAGCGGGATGTCCGCGCCGTTCACCGCGGTGTGGGCTCCCGACGGGCGCCGCGTGGACGTTCCCGCGCACCTGTCGCTGCTCGCCGCCCTGCGCCGCGACGGCGTTCCCGTCGCGTCGTCCTGCGAGGCAGGCGTGTGCGGCACGTGCCGCCTGGCCGTCCTCGGCGGCGAGGTCGAGCACCGTGACTCCGTGTCGACCGGGGGAGAGCGCCTTTCGAGCGTGGTGGCCTGCGTGTCGCGCGCCAGGTCCGCCGAGATCGTCGTCGGGCCCTACGACGGGGGATCTCCGTGACCACCCACGAACTGCACCCGGAGCGCGGATCCACGACGGACGTGTTCGACCGCAGCGCGCCGCCCGTGCTGACCGTGGACCCGGGCGACACCGTCGTCGCGGGCTCACTCGATGCGGCCGGGTACCTCCAGCGGCAACGCACGCCGGGGGAACAGCGGCCGAGGATGTTCGACGGGCGGCGCGGCCACTGCCTCACCGGGCCCATCGCGGTACGCGGTGCGGAACCGGGGGACGTGCTCGCGGTCCACATCGTCTCGGCCGACCCGGGTGAGTGGGGCTGGACCGTCGCCGGGGCCGCGGACAACGCGCTGAACCGCGCGCTCGGGATCACCGGAGCGCCGTCCTGGCTGCTGTGGGAGATCGACGACGCCGCCGGGACCGCCACCAGCGACCGCGGCCACACCGTGCGGACCTCGCCGTTCCTCGGCGTGATCGGGATGCCACCGGACGAGCGGGGCCGGCACTCCACGATCACGCCGCGAGCCGCCGGTGGGGGGAACATCGACTGTCGTGACCTGACCGCGGGCGCGACGCTGTTCCTGCCGGTCACCGTGCCCGGGGCGCTGGTGCACCTCGGCGACGGCCATGCCGCGCAAGGCGATGGCGAGGTGGCCGGCACCGCCATCGAATGCCCCATGACGACGCGGGTGACGCTCGACGTCGTCACCGGTGCTCCGGTCCGCGGTGTGCACGCCGTGACCACCCGCGGGCGCATCACGTTCGGGTTCGCCGCCGACCTCAACGCCGCGATGGTGGAAGCCCTCACCGCGATGGTCACCTGGATGCAGCACCTCCACGACCTCGACCGGGGCACAGCCACGGCACTCGCCAGTTCGGTCGTGGACCTGCGCGTCACGCAGGTCGCGAACGAGACGTGGGGCGTCCACGCCGTCCTGCCGCACGGGGCTGTCGCCTGAGCGGTGGAGGAGCCCGCGAACGCGTCCCACACCGCGATCAGGGCCGGGAACGGTCGGAATCGTCGATTATCAGGCTTGAAATGATTCAGTATCAGGGTTGCACTGGTGCGAATCGGCTGCTGATCCTACCGTCGGCGCAAGGCCGAGGAGGACGCGGTGGAATCGCGAACGGATTCGGCGGGTGCGGGATCGCCGTCGAATACGGATAGCGGCGGTGCTGCAGTCGTACGACTCCTCCACCCGATTGACGTGCCCACGCCCGGACCACCGATGCTTCCGGAAGGGATTCCCTGTGGAGATCCACTTGTGCTCGGCTCCGACGGGCGGCTGCCCGTGATCGACTGGCTGGAACTCGCCGAATCGCTCATCGCCTCGCCGTGGTTCTACGCGGTGCTCATCGCGGTGTCCTTCCTCGACTCCTTCCTCCCGCTGATCCCGAGCGAAGCCGTCGTGATCGTCGCAGGCGTCTACGCCGCCGCCGGGCAGACCGACATCGTGCTCGTCATCGCCGCCACGACACTCGGAGCCTTCCTCGGCGATCTCCTCCCGTACGCCGTCGGACGGCTGCTGGGTGCACGGGTGCTCAAGCGGATGCCACCCGGTTCCAAGCGCCGAGCGGCGCACGACTGGTTCGCCCGCGAGCTCGACGCCCGCGGGGGATTCATCCTGGTGACCACGCGGTTCATCCCGGTCGGGCGCTACCTGGCCACCTTGTCCACCGGGCTGGTCGGCTACCCGCTGCGCAAGTACGTGCTGTTCGTCGCGTTCGCCACCGCCAGCTGGAGCGCTTACACCGCACTCACGGGCTACCTCGGCGGCGTCTTCTTCCAGGACAACACGCTGCTCGGGATCGCCGTCGGTGTCGGGCTCGCGTTCGTGGTGACCGGTGTCATCGAAGCCGTGCGCCACATCCGCCGTCGCCGGAGCGCCCTCGCGCCGGAGCCGGTTGTCGACTGACCCGGTCACTCCTGCGCGCTGGCGTCGGCGGCGGCGGCCATGATGCGGCGGGTGCGCTCGCGCAGCAACTGGTGCGTGCGGTCGTGGTGGTTGCGCGGATGCCACGCCATGGCGATCGTCACGGGTGGCAGTCGCAGGGGGATCGGGAAGGTGCGCAGGCCGAGTGCGTCCAGCATCGGCCGTCCCAGCCCCGCCGGGGCGACGCAGACGACGTCGGTCTCGCGGGCCAGGAACAGCGCGCTCGCGAAGCTGGGTACGACGGCGACCACGCGCCGGTGCAGGGCCCGGTCGGCGAGCTGGTCGTCGATCGGGCCGTGGACCCTCCCGCGCCGCGACACGACGACGTGGTCGGCCGCGGCGAACCGCTGCGGCGTGACGGCGTTCGCCCCCGCGAGTGGGTGGTCCGGCCGCACCGCGCCGATCAGCGTCTCCGTGACGAGCGTCTCCGAGCGGATCTCCGGATCGCCCGGGCGGATCATCCCGATCTCCAGGTCCACCAGTCCTTCGCGCAGGGCCGGGGTGTCCTCGAGGTTCTCCGGCCGCAGCCGCAGCGAGATCCCCGGCGCCTGGACCCGCAGGTCGTCGATGAGCGCCGGGATGAACGTCGTGGACAGCATGTCGGTGACCTGCAGGTCGAACATGCGCACCGCGCTCCGCGGATCGGCGGTGTTCGACGGCGCGAACAGCGCACGCGCCCGGGTGGCGACCGCGTGCACCTCACCGCGCAGTTCCAGGGCCCGGGGAGTGGGCACGAGATCGCGTCCGGCACGCACGAGGAGCGGGTCGTCGAAGGCGCGCCGCAGCCGGCCCAGGGCGCGGCTCATCGCGGGTGCCGAGGTGTGCAGGCGCGCCGCGGCCTTCGTGACGCTGTTCTCGGCGAGCAGCGCGTCCAGCGCCTCGATCAGGTTCAGGTCGACGTGGTCCACCTGCCGATTATCATTGGTGAAAGCGCTCTGTACCAAGGTTGCACTGGTGTCAATCGGCTGCGGTTCCTACCGTCGGCACCCGACGGAGGAGGACGCGATGGGATCGAGAACCTCCCGGTACACGACCAGGGGTGGCCTGTGATGCGAGCTGTGGTGATCGGCGGTGGGATCGTGGGCCTGACCAGTGGGCTCGCGCTGCGCCGCGCCGGGGTCGATGTCGTGGTCCACGAGCACGCGCCGGAGATCCGCGCCGCCGGCGCGGGGCTGGGGCTCTGGGCCAACGCGCTGGCGGTGTTCGACGAGCTCGGCATCGGCGACCAGGTGCGCGCCATCGGCAAGCCCAGCGAGATGTACTTCCACGACCCGGCCGGGCGGCTGCTCGAGACCCCGGGATTCGATGCCGACGACCACCGGTACCTGCTGGTGCACCGGGCGAAGCTGACCGATCTGCTCGCCGACGCCGTGGGACGCGAGCGCATCCGCCTGGCCACCGGGTTCCAGGCGTACGACGAGCACGACGACCACGTCACGGTCCGGTTGACCGACGGCACCAGCGAGGACGCCGACGTGCTCGTCGGGGCGGACGGCGCGTACTCGGCGGTGCGCGCGCAACTGGTGCCCGGCTCCGCGGCGCAGGAGCACCCCGGCCACCACGCCTGGCGCGCAGTCATCCCGGCCACCGGCACCGCGGTGCGCGAGAACCGGCTGATCCTGGGCCACGACCGCTGCCGGGGCGGGTACGTGCGCACCTACGACGGGAACGTCTACTGGCTGCTGAACCAGTTCGACTCGCCCCCGCTGACCGGCACCCGGAAGCAGCAGGCCCTGGAACGGGTCGTCCACCTCCAGGAGGGAGGACGGGACACGCTCCTGGCCGACCTGATCGCCGCGACCCCCGAGGAGCAGATCCTGCACAACCAGATCATGGTCGTGCCACCGCTGCCGCACTGGGTCTCCGCGCGGGTGGTACTGGCCGGGGACGCGGCCCACGCGATGTCACCGCACATCACCGCCGGCGCGACGCTGGGCATCGAGGACGCCGCTCTGCTCAGCGGCCTGCTCACCACCACCGACGACGTGCCCGCCGCGCTGGCCGCCTACGAGGCCACCCAGATCCCGCGGTACGCCCACGTCGCGCGGCTGTCGGCGGCGGTCGAGCACGCGCGCACGCCGCAGGAGTTCGCCCGGCACTACGTCGCGTTCAGCCACTGGATGATCACCCAGCAGCCGCAGCGCCCCGGGAAGCACCCGGTTCGGGCATGACGTTCGTCGTGGAGGTGGACGTGCCGGTGCCGATGCGCGACGGTGTCGCGCTCGCCACCAACGTCTGGCGACCCGAGGGGCCGGGACCGTTCCCCGTGCTGCTGGTCCGCACCCCGTACGGCAAGGACGACGCCGGCACGTACGGCAACCCGAAGCTGCCGGACGTGTTCGCCCTCGTCGGGGCCGGGTACGCCGTGGTCGCGCAGGACGTCCGCGGGACCTCCCGCTCGCCCGGGACGTTCGTCCCGCACGCCCACGAGGGCAGTGACGGTGTCGACACCCTCGGGTGGCTGGCCGGGCAGTCGTGGTGCGACGGCGCGGTCGGCATGTGGGGCGGGTCCTACATGGGTTTCACGCAGTGGCAGGCGGCCGTGCACGGCCCCCCGGCGCTGCGTGCGATCGCACCGGTGATGAGCTCCGCCGACCCGTACGGGGCACCGTGGTACTCCGCGGGCGGCGCGTTGTCGCAGGACGCCGTCCTGACCTGGGGCACGCTCTCGGCCCTGCGCAACCTGCGCCGCGACCTCGCCGACGGCCGCGGTGACCCGTCCGACGTCCGGGCGCTCCTGACCGGCCTGTCCGATCCCCGGCTGCTGCACGACCCGCTGCCGGTAGCCGAACGCGGCGTGATGACCCGCTACCTGCCCTGGGTGAGCGAGGTGCTCGGCCATCCGGAGCGGGATGCGTTCTGGACGCAGGTCGCCGCGATCGACCGGTGCGGCAGCATCACCGTCCCGGCGTTGCACGTGGGCGGCTGGTACGACGTGTTCATCGGCGAGACCGTGCGGTCCTACACGATGATGCGCCGCCACGGGGGCAGCGCCGCGGCGCGCGACGGTCAGCGCCTGCTCATCGGCCCCTGGGGCCACGCCGACGGCGCCGACCTCGGCACCTTCCCCGACCGGTCGTTCGGGCTCGACGCCAGCATCAAGGCCGCCGACGTCACCGCCGCGCACCTCCGGTTCTTCGACCGCTGGGTCCGCGGCAGGACGGCGACTCCCGACGAGACGCACCGGATCCGGATCTTCGTCATGGGCATCGACCGGTGGCGCGACGAGGTGGACTGGCCGTTACCCGGCACCCGGTACACCGACTTCTTCCTCGCCGGGGGCGGCCGCGCCAACACCGCTGCCGGCGACGGTGTCCTGACGCGCGATGCCGCACCGGTGGAGGCGGTCGACACCTTCCTCTACGACCCGCGCCGCCCGGTTCCGAGCGTGGGCGGCGCTGTGCTCGCCGCCGTGCCCGGCGCGTACCCCGGACCGGCCGACCAGGCGGCGATCGAGAGGCGCGAGGACGTGCTGTGCTTCACCACCGCCGTGCTCGACCGGCCCCTCGAGGTCACCGGCCACGTCACCCTGGTACTGCACGTCTCCTCCTCGGCGCCGGACACCGACTTCACCGGCAAGCTCGTCGACGTGCACCCCGACGGAAGGGCGATCCTGCTGTGCGAGGGCGTGCAGCGCGCCCGCTACCGCAGGTCGCTCACCGACCCGGAGCCCTTGGAGCCGGGGACGCTCTACGAGCTGACCGTCGACCTGTGCGTCACGTCGAACGTCTTCCTGCCCGGGCACCGCATCCGGCTCGAGGTCTCCAGCAGCAACTTCCCCCGCTACGACCGCAACACCAACACCGGCGGGACGATCGCCGACGACGGCGAGGACGACCTGGCTGTCGCGGTCAACCGGGTCCACCACGGACCGGCCCGTCCCAGCCGCTTGGTCCTGCCGGTGATCGAGCCGCCGGCCGCGGGACACCCCATGGCAGCCACGGAAGCGGAGGCACGGGTGTGAGCGAGCTTGCGAGCGAACCGGTCGACACAGCAGCTCTGCGCGTGAGCGCACTGGAGGACCTGGTGGACCGGGTGGCTGTCGCCGACGTCGTCGCCGGTCTCGCCCACGCTCAGGACGACCGGGACTGGGCCGCCCTGCGGCGGCTGTTCGCCGATGAGGTCCTCCTGGACCTGTCGACCCACCACTTCGGCAGGCCGCCGACGACCATGGCGGCCGCCGACCTGGTCGAGCTGGCCCGTGGGGTGCTGACGGGCTTCGACTGCACCCACCACGCCGCCTCGAACCTCCTCGTGCGGCTCTCCGGCGACGAGGCCGAGTGCCGCACGCACATGGTGGCCTACCACCACGTCCCCGCGGAACCCGGCGTCGTCGACCACTGCACGATGCGCGGCTACTGGCGGCTCGGGCTCCGCAAGGTCGGCGGACGCTGGCTGATCACCCACTGGACCGTGATGCGCACCGGGCCGTGGGAAGGGTCTCCGGACGCCTACGCGCTCGCTGCCGCCCGCAGCGCAGCCCGGCCCTGACGGCTGCCGGGAAGGAGAGGCACCGATGTTCTACGAGATCCGCACCGAGCACGCCCGTCCCGGCCGCGGCACCGAACTGGCCCGCTACATGGACGAGACCGTCATCCCCTTGCACCAGGAGATGGGGATGCGCGTGGTGGGAGCGTTCACGGTGATCGGCGACGAGGACGCCTTCGTCTGGGTTCGACGCTTCGAGGACGCCACCGACCGCGACCGCATCCTGGACGCCGTCCATCGACATCCCCGGTGCGCGGCGGTGATCGACACCGTTTCCGCGCTGGTGGGCAGGGCGGAAACGGTGGTCCGGTTGGAGCCGACCCCCGGGTCCGGACTCCACTGATCGCGAGGATCGCCGGCGCGGCCCGGAAGTACCGGACCGGCGATGACAGCGCTGACCCGTGCTCTGACCGGCGTGATGCCTTCGACGGGACGTGTCCACCTGCTGCTGTCGGCGCCGGTCCGGCCGGGGTAGCCGGCCTGATCGCGGCTTGACCGTGGACTGGGCCGCACCGAACCCGCGAAGTGCCGAGGGCTTCCGGCTGCGCGTGCCGGCGGCCGACGAGGACACCGCCCCTGCGGTACGGCGATCTTCCGCGAGTACCTGGCCGGTGCCGGGGATCGGATGATCGCCGGGTGGGCTCGACCCGTGACGGGCGCTGTGCCCGTCCTCGACGCGGCCGGAGCAGAACCCGCACGGTCGGCCCGGAGCTCGGCTGGCTGCGACGCGTGAATGTGCGTGGCGGCCCTGTTCCGGGGTAGGCCGGTCGGACCCGACGGAAGGACACGAGGTGGAACGCGGAAGCGACAAGCACAGCCCCCGTCGGGAGGACGAGCTGAAGTCCGAGCCGGCGGGCCTGATCGGTGAGGCGGGTGGGCACAGGCAATGATCGACGCGCTCGGGACGTCGGTGCGGTGATCGAGCGCGCAGCCGGAGAGCTCGCGCGGCTGTACCGGGAACTCGATCTCGATGTCCGCTATCTACCTGCGGATGAAGGGGTGTAGCCACACTGCCTTCGCGTGTGGCTAGCGAGTGTGTCGGAGGGGGAGTTGCGCACTGACCACACGCCTCGCGTTGGGTAGCCGCTTGTGATGCTTTGCCGACAGTGTCCCTGAGGCCGTACGCCCCCGAGAAGCGCTCCAAGATCACCCTGACCGCCAGATGATCGCCGCCGGCCCGGCGGTGGATCGCCCAGCTGATCGGTATCACCGTTCTCGGCGGCGACACCGGTCGGGGCGACTACGCTGATCGGATTGTGCTGGGGAAGGAGCGCGACGCCGGTACCCAGCAAGGATCGACGTGGTGGACCGCCGCTCCGGTCAAGGCCGAGAACGGGTCGAGGAGCCGACAGTTGCCGGTGTGCGCTTGTCGTGGGCGGGCAGCTCGCCGGTGCTGTCCCCGAGGCCGGGCAGGTCGACGGCGATGACGGTGCGTCGTGGTCGGTGCTCAAGGGGGTTTCGGTTCCAGGACGAGCATCGTCGTCGCCTCTCGTGGTCGGGTGGCCGTGATCAGGCGACGGGATCGCGCAGGATCGTGCGCAGTCCGGCCTGCGGTGTGTGCGGGCCGAAGGCGTCGAGGTGGATCTCGTGGTGGGGCCCGCTGCGGCGCAGGCCGTGCGCGTCGGCGAACGCGCCGAGCCGGGCGAGGGTCTTGTCCTCGTCGGCGAACGGGCCGTGGTGCACGATCTGGACGACCGTTCCCTCGGTCATCCTGAACAGGCTCATCTGCTGGTCGCGTTCGAGATCCTCGGGCAGGACGGTGTCGTCGGGGACGCGGACGAGCATCCGGTACCGCAGGGCGTCGAGCGGGGCGGTCCAGTAGAAGCGGGCGATGCCGATGTCGCCGTGTTCGGGGCCGTACCAGTAGAGGATCTCGATGGGCCCGGGGTGGCCGAGCCGGGCGGCCGCGGCGCTGAGCGCGGACTTCCCGGCGTAGAAGCGCTCGGTTCCCGGGCGGCCGTGCCCGGTCAGGGACAGGAAGGTCGCGGCACCGATGGTCGTGATCTCGGGCTCGTCGGGGGCGTGCGGGGTGGGGACGGTCATGGCGGGGCCTCCGTGCTGGTTCGTGGCTGGTGTGTCCGGTCGGGTCAGGCGGCGAGGCTGCCCACGTCGGCGACCGCGCCGGTCGCGGCGGGGCCGATCTCCTCGACCGCGGCGTCGAGGGCGACCTCGTCGTCGAGCTGTCCCACGTGCGGCCTTCGAATGTAAGTGAAGCAGTGACATTCGAATGTAGCACAAGCTGTTACATTTGAGTCCATGAGTGCCAACTCCCGGATGACCACGGCCGTGCACGTGCTCACGTGGATGGCGTTCGACCGGCGGGGCACGGACAAGGAGATCGCGACGTCGCAGCGCATCGCGACGAGCGTGAACACCAACCCGGTCGTGATCCGCCGGTGCCTCGGGGAGCTGCGCGACGCCGGGCTGGTGGAGTCGATCCGGGGGCGCAGCGGGGGATGGGTGCTCACCCGCGATGCCGGCGAGATCACCCTGCTCGACGTGTACCGGGCAACGGGTGCCGAGCCGATCTTCGGGATGCACGCGGCGTCGCCGGATGCCGAGTGCTACGTCGGCCACGGCATCGCATCGACGCTGACCGAGGTGTACGACGAGGCGACCCGGGCGATGTGCCGTGTGCTGGAGTCCACGACGATCCGCGACGTGCTGCGGGGCAGCCTCGCCGACTTCCCGGAGCTGCGCGAGGCGCAGGGACTGGAGCCGGCGCCGGCGTGACCCGGGCGCGGACCCGGTGTCGCTGGGGCCGCGGCGTCGGTCAGGGCGAGGTGGTCGCCGTCGGGAAGTCGATCGAGCGGCTGGTTCGGCCCAACGGGCGTCCGACTCGGCGAACGTGTTCACCGCGGCCTGGATCTCCGAGCCGCATGTCCGATCTCGTGCGCACGAGGGATGCGCTCGACGCGCAGATGATCGAGACCAGGGCACATCGAAGAGCCTGCGAGAGGCGGTGGTCGGCAATCGGCGCGCTCGCCCGTTCGGGGTCAGCGACAACCGACCGCGCTCGTCGGACGGCCTGTCAACGGCCCTCCACGGCCTGCCCGAGCCCGGCGCCGATGCGGTCCATCGTGGACTCGAAGGCCTCGGGGAGGTCGACGGCGAGGCGATCTGCGAGGACGAAGGCCCACCACAGGCATTCGGCGAGCTTGTGGCGGAGCTCGGCGTCGGTGTCGCCGTCGATGTCCCAGGTGCTTTCGGCGGCGAGGACGAGGCGGCCGACGTAGGCGGCGTCGTTGGTGAAGCCGATCGCCAGTTCGGGGGTGGTCCACGTGCGGCCCAGCAGGCGCCCCTCGAGGGTCTCGTACAGCTCGCGCACGTGGCGGGCTCGGGCTCGGGCGTCGACCAGTCCCGTGTTCTCGGCCATCGGTTCCTCCGTCATCGGTTCTTCTCGGGCCGACGTTAGGCCGCTATCCGGACAGAATCGGACCGGGTTGCTGCACGCGTGGGGTCGATCACGTCGCGGTGGGCCCCGCTATCCGGACGCCGGCTGTCCTGGACGGCCCCGGCGTCGGTGTCCGAGGAAGGGGAGTGCCGATGGGCGGGCTGATGATCTACGGGGCGATGGGGTGCACCGGCCGGCTCGCCCGTGGAGCGGGCGGTCGAGTCGGGGCTCGACCTGGTCGTCGCGGGCCGGAATCCGGCGACGGCCGAGTAACCGACCTTCGCCATGGCGGAGTGTCGATGGTCGACGTCATCAACCAGGCGCAGGCGGAGCGGACCGCAGCGCAAGCGGAGATCGACAACGCCCAGACCAGCGGCGCAGCGCTGGACGCGGCCGAGGTCTACGCAATTGATCGACTCACTCGGCGACGTCGGCGCAGTGCTCGGCGAGGGCAAAGCCCGCGTTCCAGCGGCTCTACCAGGCGCTCAACGTCGAGGTTCGCTACGAACCTGAGGAGAAGGCGGCCTACGTGGAGGCGACGCCCCGTGTGGATAGTGCGTGTGTCCGACGGGGACTTGCACACTAGCCACACGCCTGTCCTTCGTCTGACCGCAGCCACGGCGAGCCGGCATCCGGCGGCCGAGCCCGGATGCGGATCATCGCGGCGCGAGATGGTCCAGGCGCGCGATCGGTGCCTTGTGCAGCTCGGTGATGACGTTGTCCGGCTTGTCGTGGGCGTGGCTGTAGTAGTCGGCTCCCGACTCGTAGACCACGTAGACGTGGTCGCCGTAGACGGCGAGCCCTTCGGACATGCTCGGGGCGCGGAAGCAGCTCAGCCGGGCGGTGTCGAGGCGCGATGATCCTTCGCCGCGGCGGACGACGTAGATGTTGCTGCGGTTGTTGCGGCCGTGCGAGGTGCTGTAGATGAACAGGTCCTCGGTCACGACCAATCCCTGCGTCTTGCGGGGGACCTCCCAGAATCCCGGCCGCTGCTCCAGGTCGCCGTTGTCGGCGACGGTGTAGGAGCTCATGTGGCTGCGGGTGTCGTCGAGGAACTGGCCGGCCCACAGCGTGTTCGTCGGGCCGTGGCTGGTGAGGAACGAGGAGCCGTGGACGGTCTGGTCCGCGCCCTTGGGCTGGAGCGGGCCCTCCTCGGTGCTCTTGATCGCCTCCCTCAACTCGGCGAGGTTGTACTTGCGGACCGTGCGGTCCTGCGGACCGGACACGTAGGCCCACCCCTGGCGCTCGAACACGGCGATGCCCCCGACGTGGGAGTACTCGATCTTCGCGTGTCCGACGTTCTCGCCGGTCCGCGCGTCGATGCCGTTGATCACCGAGGAGGTCTTCCCGAGTTCGTCGTAGCCGGCGACGAGAATGAGGTCGTCCTCGCCGTCCCAGTTCGACCAGGTGGCGGTGCCCTGGGGGATGTGGGTGGCCAGCCCGGGAACGCGCCAGCTGTTGTCGAACAGGTTGTCGTAGGTGTCCGACGCGCGGGGCCCCGGGTAGGAGTCGGCCTGGCCGGTCACCGTGTCGTCGCACTTGATGGGTTGCGCGGCAGCCGCGGCGGTGCCCGGGAGGCCGAGCAGGGCCGTCGTCAGGGCAAGCGCCGCTGCGGCGACGAGCTTGCGGCGCGAGGTGGCGGGGTGCGGTGTACGCATGAGGTGGTCCCTTCCGCTGGGTGGGTCGGGTCTGTGGTCCTGCTCCGGAGGGCTCGCCCGGCCCGGGTCCTGCTCATGCCGTGCTGAACCGGATCGGCAGGCTCTTGTAGCTCGCGACGAAGTTGGACTCGACCGGCCGTGGCTCGCCGGCGAGTTCGAACCCGGTGATCCTCGGCAGCAGTTCCTCCCAGAGGATCCGCATCTCCAGCTTGGCGATGTGCAGCCCGATGCACAGGTGCACGCCGTGGCCGAAACCGATGTGGTGGTTGGGCGAGCGCTCGACGTCGAAGCGGTCGGGGTCGGTGAAGTGCTCCTCGTCCCGGTTGGCGGAGGGGTAGCTGAGCATGAGCCGGTCGCCGCGGCTGATCGGCACGCCGCGCAGTGTGGTGTCGGCCGAGGCGGTGCGCATGAAGTGCTTCACCGGCGAGGTCCATCGCACCGACTCCTCGACCAGGTCCGGGATCAGCGCCGGGCGGGCGCGTACCTTCGTCCACTGCTCGGGGTCCCCGGCCATCGCCAGCACGGCCCCGGTGATCGTGGACGAGGTGGTGTCGTGGCCTGCGGTCGCGACCGACAGGTACATGCTGTTGATGTACCGGTCGTCCAGGAACTCCCCGTCGACCTGCGCGTTCGCGATGGCGGACATGAGGTCGTCGCGCGGCTCGGCCCGCCGTTGCGCGGTGAAGGTCCGGAAGTAGTCGAAGAACTCCTCGATCGTGCGCTGGAACTGCCGGGCGGCCTGGTCCGGGCTGGCCTCGATGTCGGTGCGCTGTTCGTCGGGGTCGTCGACGCCGAAGAACTCCTGGGTGAGCTTCATCCAGATCGGCATGTCCTGCACCGGCACGCCGAAGAGGCTCATGATGACGTGCAGCGGGAAGCGCAGCGCGAAGTCCTGGGCGACGTCGCATTCGCCGCCGGAATCGACCAGGTCCTGCACGTACCGGCGCGCTATCCGGCGGACCTGTTCGGAGAACCGTGCGACGTTCCGCGGTCGGAACCACTGCCCGGTCGCGGCCCTGATGCGGGTGTGTTCGGGCGGGTCCATGAACGGGGGTCCGTCGAGGTGACGGATCGTCCCGCCGGTGATCGACCGGATGAAGTCGTCGCCGGCCCGGGTGGTGAGGATCGGGTTGTTCGCGGTGGCGTTGAACAGCACCGCGTCCTTCTCGACCGCCTTGACGTCGTCGAGCTTGGTGACCAGCCACAGCGGGTCGTAGCCGTCGAGGCTCGCTCGCCCGAGCGGCAGGTTGGCGCGCAGCCAGCGGTACGCCGGGTGGGTCCGGCCCTGCTCGTCGCCATAGGACTGCGGCAGGATCGCGTTCTGCGCGATGTCGCCCGGGATGTCGAGACGTCGTCCGGTGGCCGGGGCGGTCGTCATCACTGGTCTCCTTTCCTGGTTCCTGGATCTCTCGTCCCGAGGCTACGGAAGACGCGTTCCGCGAATCCATCGGCAGGGTTACCTACTGCCCGCAGCATCCCTTAGGTATTAACCGCAGATCCGCGCTGGGTCCTGACTCCGGCCCGGTCACGGTTTATCGTGACGATGCATCGAAAGGGAACGGAGGGAGCGGGATGTTGCGGATGGGATTGGCTGCCGGCGCGGCGGCCGCCGCGATGGTGCTCGCCGGCTTGGTTCCGGCCGAGTCCGCGCCCGCGTCTGCCGCCGCATCCGGCGGCGGCGCGGGATGCCGGGTCAGCTACGAGGCCGTGGAGACGGTCAAGGTCCACGCCACCGGTGACGGCATCCCGCCGGAGAACCGGTCGGAGCTGAACGACGGCCGGGTGATCGGGCTGCTGCTGAAGGGGCAGCGGGCCTGCACGAACCGGCTGGACGGATCGGTGCTGGGCGCGACCTACCACGTCGGCGGTGCCTGCTCGCCCACTACCAACGATCAGTGGAGCGTCGTCCGGTTCCGCGGCGCGCAGGGGTGGGTGCCGACCTCGTGCGGTGAGGTCAGCGGCTGACCGATCGCGCGACGGGGCGACGGCGTCGGAACAAGCTTGCCTCGTCCACCTGCAGTCGTAGTGTGGGGTGCGTCATGTGGGCGCCCTCGGAGGAGCGATGACCCCGGCACGCGGTGCCGCAGGTCGTCATCCTGCTGAGCCCACGACGCTCGTCGGACGCACGTCCGAGCTCGACGAGGTCACCCGGTTGCTGGAGTCCGCGCGGCTGGTGAGCCTCGTCGGGGTCGGCGGGGTCGGCAAGACCCGGCTGGCCAAGCGGCTCGCCGCCCAGCACGCAACGCCCGCCTTCGACCACGTCCAGTTGGTCGACCTCGCCGAGGTCGACCAACCGGGGTTGGTCGAGGCCACCGTCGCCGAGGCGGTCGGCATCCGCGACGAGGACGGCACGCTGACCGTTGAGGACCTGTCCCGACGACTGGCCGACGAGCGCGCGCTCATCGTCCTGGACGGCTGCGAGCACGCGATCGAGGGGTGCGCGGCGCTCGCGGAGAACCTGCTGGCCACGGCTCCCGCAGTGACGGTGATGACCACCAGCCGCCGGCCGCTCGACGTGCCGGGTGAGCACGTCCTGCCGGTGCCGCCGCTGGCCGTGCCGCCCCCGGGCGAGCACCCGGACCCGGCCGAGCTCGCCCGCTACCCCGCGGTGGAACTGCTGCTCGACCGCGCCCGCGCCGCGGCCCCGGGGTTCGAGCTCAGCGCGGCGAACGCCGCGGCGGTCGCCGCCGTGTGCACCTCCCTCGACGGCCTGCCGCTCGCGCTCGAACTCGCCGCCGTCCGGCTCCGCGTGCTGTCGCCGGCCCAACTGCTCGACCGGTTGGACGGACCGCACGAGATCCTCTCCAGCACCCACCGCAACGTGCACCCCCGCCAGCGCAGCCTGACCGCCCTCATGGACTGGAGCTTCCGGCTGTGCAGCGACGCCGAGCGCGTCCTGTGGGCCCGAGCTTCGATCTTCAGGGGCGGTTTCGACCTGAGCGCGGCCGAGCAGGTCTGCGCTGGCGAGGGAATCGACGCCGGCTGCGTCGTCGACCTCGTGGCCGGGCTCGTCGACAAATCCGTGCTGCTCCCCGAGGACCACGGCACCCATGTCCGTTACCGCCTGCTGGAGACCATCCGCCGCTACGGCCTGGCCCGGCTGACGGAGTCGGGGGAGGAGGAGCGGCTGCGGCGGCGTCACCGGGAGTTCCTGCAGCGGCTCGTCGACGAAGCGGCGGCCCACTGGTTCGGCCCGCAGGATCTCGTCTGGCTGGACCGGCTGCGGCTGGAGCACGCCAGCCTCCGCGCGGCCCTGGACAGCTGCACCCGCTCGGCCGCGGATGCCGCCGAGGGCCTGCGGCTGGCCACGACGTTCTGGCTGATGTGGCGAGCCGCAGGCTGGGTGAACGAGGGCCGGCAGTGGCTGGACCGGCTGCTCGCGGTGGCCGAGCCGAGCCAGTTCACAGCCACCGCGCTGTGGGTCGACGGCTGGCTGGCGCTGGTCCAGGGCGACCACGAGCACGCCGTCGAGCTCCTGCACCGCAGCGCGGACACCGCCCAGCACGATGACCGCGTGACACCGGCGTTCATCGACCTGTTCCTCGGCCAGGCCGCAACTCGGATCGGCCGGCTCGACGAAGCCGAACACCGGCTCCGGCGGGCGCTGCGGGTCCACCGTGAGACCAGCGACCCGGCCGGGCTCGCCCTGACCGCCTTCCGGCTGGCGGTCCGCCACGCTGTCGCGGGCGACACCGCAGCGGCAGTCGCCAGCGCGGACGAGAGCCTCCGGTTCTGCCAGGACCGCCGGGCCCGCTGGTGGTCCGGCTACGCCCGGTGGATCAGAGCGGTGGCGCTCTGGAGCCGCGGTGACGGCGCAGCCGCGCTCGCGGATGCAGTCGAGAGCCTCAAGGCCACCCGCCAGCACAGCGACGAGCTCGGCGCGGCCATGGCCCTGGAGGTCGTCGCCTGGGCCACGGTCGGCGACAACCCCGACCGGGCTGCCCGGATCCTCGGTGCCCTGCACCGCCGCTGGCCAGACACGGGAACGGCCCTCGGCGGATACGGCTCGCTCGTCGACCGCCATCAGCGGTGCTGCAGCGAGGCGCGGCGCCGCCTGGGCGCCGCCGGGTACGCCGCAGCTCACGCGGACGGCGCCGATCAGCAGCTCGAGGACGTCGTCGAACTAGTCCTGAACGGCCCGCGCCGAGAGGAGGCGAGCACCCCGCTCACGACTCGCGAGCACGAGGTCGCCGAGCTGGTGGCTCAGGGCAAGACCAACAAGGAGATCAGCAGGGCGCTGGTGATCGCGCTGCGCACCGCAGAAGCTCACGTCGAGCACATCCGGGCCAAGCTCGGGGTCTCGTCACGGTCCCAGATCGCGGTGTGGGTCGTCGAGCAACGCGGCACGGCAGCGCCGCCGGGATGAGCGCCCAACACGTGCGAACCGTGAAGTCACCGCGTCCCTGCGTTTGGCATGCGCTGCGAAGGAGAGTGCGAACTGCCAAACTGGATCTTGTGTCCGAGGGGGGAGTTGCGCACTAACCACACGCCTACCGCTTCAGTGAGGTGGCGCAGGTCAAGGTGCTGGAGCTGCCGCCGCGGCGGGCCCGCCCGAGCGGTCGCTCAGCATCGCCGACCATCTCTGGCTGACGCCTCAGGAGGCGTGTTGCTGAGGCCGGTACTGCCAGGCCTCCCAGCCGGGGTCGTCACACATCGTCCGAACTCGTCGCCAACGCGTCCATCGACCGATCGTCGGCTGATCCCCTCCTCGTATGGTGTCTTGTCGGGTGGGCCCGTGCCCCTGATGCTGGTCGGGTGGTCGGTGAGTCAGATCCGCTGGCGATGGGCCGAGCGGCGCTCGCGCAGGCTGCCTGGCCGCTGGCCCGCGTCCTCTTCGAGGAGGCGGCGGCGACAGGTGAGGCCGCTGAAGCGTGGGAGGGGCTGAGTTGGGCGGCGTGGTGGCAGGGCGATCAGGACACGACGTTGTCCGCGCGCGAACGCGCCTACCGTGCTTACCGAGGGACCGGCGATGTGTGCGGCGCGGCGCGGATGGCGATGTGGCTGGGTTCTGACCACCTCAAATTCCGTGGGGACGACGCGCTCGCGTTGGCCTGGGTGGCGTGTGCCCGGGCGCTGGTGAGCGGCCACGAGCCATGCACCGAGACGGGCTTCGTCCGGGTGTTCGAAGCGGATATGGCGTTGCTGGCCAAGGGCGATCCGGCATCCGCTGAGCGCCTGGCGCGCGAGGCGCTCGACCTGGCGCGGGGCATTGCGGACGTGGGAGTCGAGGTCGTCGCGTTAGCGGTCCTGGGCAGTGCCCTGGTCGCCTCGGGCTCGGTCGAGGAGGGGCTGCGCCGGTTGGACGAGGCGGCGGCGTTGGCGGTCGGCGAGGAGTTCGCTGAGACGATCGCCCCGGGTTGGGCGTTGTGCCACACGGTCTCGTCCTGCGTCGAGGTCGGCGACTTCGGGCGGGCTGCGCAGTGGTGTCGCGCCCTGCACAGCTGGTCGGCGATCTGGCATGCGCGCCTTTTCTTCGGGGTCTGCCGCACCGCGTACGGTCAGGTGCTCGCCGCCGGCGGCGATTGGCCGAACGCCGAGCAGGAGCTGCGGAGCGCGATGGCCGATCTGCGCGCCACACGGCCCGGGCTGGTTGCGCCGACCGCGGTGCGGCTGGGCCTGCTGCGGGCGCGGCAGGGCAAGCTCGCCGAGGCCCGCAGGTTGTTCGAGGCGGCGCTGCCGCTGCCTGCGGCTATCGCCGCGCTCGGCGAGCTGGACCTGGCCGGCGGCGATGCGGCGTCGGCGGCGGACGCGGCCGACCGCGCGTTGCGGGGGCTGGGAGACGCGAGCGTGTTGGATCGGCTACCGGCGCTGGAGCTGCTCGCGCGGGCGCTCGCGGCCGGCGGGGACAGTGCTGGCGCGGCGGCGGCTGCCGACCAGGTGGAGTGTCAGGCGGCGCGGCTCGCGACGCCTTACATGCGCGGTCGCGGACGTCTGGTGCGCGCGGAGGTGCTGTTAGCGGGCGGCGAGGACGACGGCGCCCGGCGGGCCGCCGAGGATGCCGCCGACCTGTTCGGCGCCTGCTCAGCGCCCTACGAGGCAGCTCAGGCGCGGATGCTGCTGTCGGAGGCGCTGGCGGCACTCGGGCGCCGCGAACGCGCCGAAGCGGAAGCACGCGGCGCACGGGACGCCTTCGCGATGCTCGGTATGCGCAGGTCGGGACGGCCGGCCGCATCCGAGGAGCTCAGCCCCCGGGAGGTCGACATCCTGCGTCTTGTGGCGGGCGGTCTGGGCGACGCCCAGATCGCCGAGCGACTGTTCCTGAGCGTGCACACCGTGCACCGGCACGTGGCGAACATCCGCACCAAGCTCGATGTGTCCTCCCGGGCGGCGGCGGTGGGACACGCCACCCACCACGGCATGCTCTGAGGTGCCCGATGGCCGTTTCCGGCCATCCCACGTGATGGCCGATCGGGGCGAAGCGGCACCCCAGGGGCCGGCGCGAGCCTTACCCCATGACAAGCACCCTCACCGCCAGTGCCGACGAGCTGCGTTTCCGTCTGCGCGGCGGCTTGCACGAGCCGGGTGACTCCTACTACGAGGACAGCCGCACACTGTTCAACACCATGATCAACCGGCGACCGCGGTACGTGGCGGAGTGCCTGGCGGTGGACGACGTGGTGGCGACGCTCGCGTTCGTCCGCGGCCATGACCTGCCAGTAGCCGTCCGCGCCGGTGGGCACTCGGTGGCCGGGCTGTCGCTGTGTGACGACGGCATCGTCCTCGACGTGCGCGGCATGGCCGATATCGACGTCGACCCCGACCGGCGCATCGCCCGCGTGGGAGGCGGCGCCCGCTGGGCGGACCTCGACCGCGCGACGCAGGCCCACGGGCTGGCGACCACCGGTGGACGTGTCTCCACGACCGGCGTGGCCGGGCTGACGCTCGGCGGTGGCTCCGGGTGGCTGGAGCGCAAGCACGGCTTGGCCTGCGACAACCTGATCGGGGCCGAGCTGGTCTGCTGGGACGGCCGGATCGTTCGCGCATCCGGTGACGAGAATCCCGAGCTGCTGTGGGCGCTGCGTGGCGGCGGCGGGAGCTTCGGCGTGGTCACAGCGCTCGAGCTGGCGCTGTACCCACTCGGACCTGAGGTGTTCGCCGGCGTCGCCCTGTTCGCCGCCGATCGCGCCCACGAGGTGCTGCGCACCTTCCGCGACGTCATGCACCACGCCCCGGACGAGCTCTCGCTGGCCTGCGCGTTCATCACCGCGCCCGAGGAGGACGACGTCCCGACCGAGCTACGGGGACGCCCGGCCATCGCGATCCTCGGCATGTGGGCGGGGAGCGTCGCAGACGGCGAACGGGCGCTGGCGCCCATCCGGGCGCTGGGTCCGGCCGCTGACTTCTTCGGCCCCACCGGCTACGCCGACTTCCAGTGCTCGGTGGACGACCCGCCCGGCTACCGCAACTACTGGACGGCCGAGAACGTCGTCGACCTGCCCGACGAGGCAATCGACGCTCTGGCACGGCGCGCGGCCGAGCTGCCGCCCGGCCCCTCGCAGCTGTTCATCGTGGCCTGGGGCGGTGCGGTCGATCGGATCGGCCCGGATCACTCGCCACTGGCCGGGCGCGACGCGGGGCTCATCGTCCACCCCCTGCTGCTGTGGGAGGACCCGGCCGACGACGAGCGCAACCGGGCCCTCGCCGACGCGTTCCGGTCCGATCTGCGTCCCTGGTCGACCGGCGCGACCTACCCGAACTTCCTCGGCGACGAAGGCCGCCAGCGGATGCGCGCGGCCTACGGCACCAGCACCCAGCGGCTGGCCGCCGTGAAGGCCGAATGGGACCCGCACGGCGTCTTCCGCACCCACCAGAACATCCAGTAGCCGCCCGCAGCCTCACTCACCGGGTGCGGCGTATGACCGGGCTCACCCGGCGTCACGACGGCGACGCGACAGCGGGCACGCCGAGCCTCGTACGGACCGGCCGTGAGCCGCCGCAACGAAGGGATGGATCATGGATCAAGACAAGTTGATGGAGTTCCTCGGCCGCTTCACCGCTGACCTGGGCGCGACCGGCTCGGCCGGCCTCGCGGTGATCGGCAACCGGCTCGGGCTGTACCGGGCACTCGCGCAGGGCCCGGCGACGCCGGGTGTGCTCGCCGAGCGCACCGGCTGCCACGAGCGCTACCTCACCGAGTGGCTGAACAACCAGGCCGCCGGTGGCTACGTCAGTTACGACCGCGCGACCGGCGAGTTCTTCCTGTCCGACGAGCAGGCGTACTGCCTCGCCGACCCGAGCGGGCCGAACATCTCGGCGGCCTTCCTCATCGCCCTCGGCTACCTGCGCGCCGAGCCGCGCATCACCGAGGCGTTCCGCACCGGCGCCGGCCTCGCATGGCACGAGCACCACGAGGACGTCTTCGTCGGGTGCGATGCCTTCTACCGGCCGGGCTACGTCGCCGAACTGGTACCGAGCTGGATTCCGGCCCTGGACGGCGTGGCGGAGAAGCTCGCGGCTGGCGCCCGGGTGGCCGACCTCGGCTGCGGCCTGGGTTCCTCGTCGGTGCTGATCGCGCAGGCGTACCCGAACACCAGGGTCATCGGGTCCGACTACCACGCCGAGTCCATCGAGCGGGCGCGCAAGAAGGCCGCCGACGCCGGGGTTGCCAACCAGGTCGAGTTCGAGGTGGCCACCGCACAGACCTTCAGCGGAGCTGGCTACGACCTCGTCACCATGTTCGACGCCCTGCACGACATGGGCGACCCGGTGACCGCCGCCCGCCGGGTGCACGACGCACTGGCGCCAGACGGCACCTGGCTGCTGGTCGAGCCGAATGCCTCGGACACCGTCGAGGAGAACTTCAACCCGGTCGGCCGGCTCTACTACGCAGGCTCCACCTTCCTGTGCGTACCCAACGGGCTGTCCCAGCCGGGCGGCTACGCACTAGGTGCCCAGGCCGGCGAGGCAGCGATCCGTGAGGTCGCCTCGACGGCAGGATTCACCAGGTTCCGGCGGGTCGCGGAGAGCCCGTTCAACGTGGTTTACGAGATCCGGCGATAGCCGGACGGCGGCGTGTGCCGAGATCCGATCCGTTCACAGTCGGGGAGTCCCTCATGGAGAAGCTCGCCATCGTCGTCCGGGACGACGGCTACGACAAGATGCTCACGCCGCTCACCTTCGCCTTCCTCTGCGGGAGAAAAGGGGTGCAGGTCGACATCCTGTTCGTGCTCTGGGCGGTACGCACCCTCACCGAGGCGGGCGCCGCCGCACTGGAGATCGACGGCCGGCACCCCGCGGACGCGGCCGACCTCCGCCGCACGCTGGCCGAGGACGGCGAACCGACCGACATCCTCGACTGGCTCACCTACCTCGCCGGCACCGGCAAGGTGAACCTCTACGGCTGCCGCCTCGCGGCCGCCACCTTCGGCGTCGACGAGTCCGACCTCATCCCGGAGGCGGCCGGAATCGTCGATGCCGCCTGGTTCCTCGAGGAGAAGGCGATCGCCGCGGATCACTGCCAGTACTTCTGATCGCGGACACCATCCACCACACCCGCCACGAGAGAGGCCCATCATCATGCCCATGTTCACCGGCTCCCAGGGCCGGATCTTCCACGACAGCTGGCAGCCCGACGGCGCCATCTGCGGCGTGGTCGTCCTGCTGCACGGCTACGGCGAGCACCTCGGGCTCTACGACGCGCTCGCCCGCAGGCTCGTCGCCGACGGCCTGGCCGTGCACGCGATGGACGCCGTCGGCCACGGGCGCAGCGACGGCGAGCGTGCCGTGATCGCCTCGTGGAGCGAGTTCGCCGACGACGCCCGCAGGCTAGTGCACCTCGTCCGAGCGCAGCACCGCCGAGTGCCCCTGGTCGTGATGGGGCACTCCGGCGGCGCGCTCGCAGCGATGCTGCTCGCGTTGCGATCACCGCAGATCCTCGACGGGCTCGTGCTCTCCGGCGCGCCGCTGCTCGCCCAAGGATGGATCGACGCGGAGCTCGCGACCGGCGCCGCCGAAACCGAGGTAGGCGATCCGACCGACTGGATGAGCACCCACCCGCAGTACGTACACGCCCTCCTGCACGACCCGCTGACCTGGAAGGGCGGGTTCCGGCGGGAGTCGCTGCTCGCGGTCAGGGCCGTGTGGCCGGAGGTCGCCGCCGGGCTCGCCGAGGCCCGCCCTGCCCTACCGGTGCTCATCGTCCACGGCGAGGCCGACCCGATCGTGCCCGTGACCGACGCGCACGCCGTGGCGCAGACCCTGCCCCAGGCAGCTCTCAGGGTTTTCCCCGGGGACCTGCACGACGTACTGAACGAGCACGATCGCGACGCCGTCCACGACGTCGTGGCCGCGTTCCTCGGCACAGTGGTCGCGGGCCGGCGGACACCACTCGCGTCCTGACTGCCATGTGATCACCGACAGCCGCCGAGCGGTGCGACGAGGAGGCGCACGGCGTGGGGATCGTCATGGCCTCGCGCAAGGATGCGTTGGTAGATGTCGGCGACCCACGGGTTGCTCAGCCGGGAATCGCCGGCCCACTCCACTGGCGCGCTGCGTATCTGGCGGGCCACCGCCCAGGGTCGGGGCCGGTAGCCAGTGGCGTGAAGGAGGCTTGCCGCTCGTGTAGGCGACGGGGCGGGTGGGTGACACCGCCCCCCTCGACGCCGACACCCGCACCGGCGAACGCGTAGTCGAGGTGCAGCCCGACGGCGGCGGCCTCAGCACGCCGCTCCCATGCGGATCGAACTCGGAAGGAGATGTCTTCCGCGCTGCGGCCTCGCCTGCGACCGCGCCCTGGCGGCACCCCACCGACCTGGGCACCGGGCACCGGGCACCTCGATCCTGATCACCCCGCCCTGCAAGAACGGGCGCAGCCCAAGACCAGCAAGATCAACCCGAGTGACGGGCATCGGGCTAGACGGGAGTCTGCCTGCTGAGGAGAGGATCCCTGGTCATTTGCCAGAGCGGCAGGGCCGCCACCATTTTGACCTAGACGGACAGGCTGAGACGGCACTGCCAGTGTCGGGATCGAGGCGGCCTCGGCGCTGCGGAGCGGTCACGTTGGGGCCGGCGCCCTGGTAGCCGGTGTCGGCGACCGCGCACACGTCCGCAGCGTGCAGGGCGTTGAGTAGCGGTCAGGGTTTGGGAGCATGAGGAAGCGGCCCGGGCGACAGAACAACTCGTGCGCGACCGAACCTCCTGGGAGGGCTCAATTCGGACTCCCGGAGGCATCTCCCCTGTGGGACTTGAGCCCCCACGGCTGTGGCCAGCGCGTTCGTATGTTCCGCGAGCCGCGGCTGCCAGAGGTTGCTGGTCAGCGCATTGATCTTGTGTCCGAGGGGCGATTTGCGCACTAGCCACACGCCTGGTGCCCAGCTGATGCGCATCCCAGGATTCGAGGTGCGCTCCCGGGCCGGCGCGACGAGGCGGCGCCCGGGTCGTTCGCGACCGCCACCCGCGTCCTGGTCGCCTACGACGCCCTGACAACCGGCTGACCGTGGCCGGTCCTGGTGGTCCCGGGCACGACGGCGTCAGCGAGACTGGGAGCAGTACCGCACTTCCGACTTGGAGCTTCCCCATGCCGCACGGGACCGTCCGCTGGTTCGACGCCGAACGGGGGTTCGGCTTCCTCGCGCCTGAGGACGGCTCACCAGACGTGTTCGTGCACGCCTCCGAGATCGTCGGGGACGGCGGCCCGAAGGTGCTCCGCGAGGGCCAGGCCGTCGACTTCGAGGCCGGGGAGAACGACCGCGGTGCCCAGGCGCTGCGCGTCCGCGTCACCGCCGACTCGGCCGCCGGCAGCGCCATGGGCCTGCTCGGTACGGTCAACTGGTACGAGCCGGCCAAGGGGTACGGGTTCGCCTCGCCGGACGGCGGCGGCCCCGACATCTTCGTGCACAGCTCGGCCATCGTGACCGGCGGCGTCGTCACCGAAGGGCAGCGGGTGGCGTTCGTCGTCGTCGATGGCGAGCGCGGCCCGCAGGCCGCGCACGTGGTCCCGCTCGGTCCCGGAGCCGGCCTGTCCGCCCGGGCCGGCGGTGCCGACGGGGCGGACGGGGCGGACGGGGCGGACGGGGCGGACGGGGCGGACGGAACCGTCTCCTGGTACGACGAGGACAAGGGTTTTGGCTTCATCGTCCCCGACTCCGGCGCCGGGGACGTCTTCGTCCATACCCCGTCCCTGGCCGAGGGCCTCACCTGGCTCACCGAGGGCGACCGCGTGGCATACGAGGTGGTCAGCGGCGACAAGGGTCCGCAGGCCCGCGACGTGCAGCTGGTCCGAGGGGCGGAGCCCGCACCGCCGTCGCGACCGCCGGCACCGGTCGGGCCGGCACTCGCCGAGAGGAGGGAGCCGGCGCCACGGGGCGTGCCCGCACGCGCCGGCGAGGGCGTCGTTGCACGTTACGACGGCGACCGCGGGTTCGGGTTCATCACCCCGGACGCCGGAGGTGGCGACCTGTTCGTCCACGTGTCCGTGGTCGCCGGGTCGGAACCGCTGCAGCGGGGCGACCGGGTCCGGTACACCGTGCGTCAGAGCGACCGGGGCCCGCAGGCCGACCGCGTGGAGCGTCTCTGAAGCGCTCCTACTCCCACTTCACGGTGCACGGAGGCTTGCTCGCGACGTCGAGCGCGACCCGGTTCACGCTCGGCACCTCGCGCAGCCCGGAGTTCCGGGCCACGGTGCCGGTGGTGGTGATCGATCCTGCGCCGGTCATGCCCGGGCCGTGCGCGAGCTGCTTCCGCACGCGGGCCCGGCGGCGGTGGCGCAGTTCGAGGTCGCGGGCCGGTGGCCGGGCAGCTGGCGCAGCGCCTCCCGGACGACGCTGATGCGGATCGTGCGTCGGGAACGCCCGCACCCCGGCGCGCAGCTACGGCTGATCGACCGCGACGGACACCGGCTCACTGCCTTCGCTACCAACACCGCCCCCGGCGGCCCGAGTCGTGGTGGCGGCCGGTCTGGATCAGCCGGGCGTACTTCGTGTCGATGACGGCCTGCACGCTCGGCCTCGCCGCCGCGCCCCGCCGGCCGCTGATGGGGCCGGGTCGCCGCAGTCGCCCCTCGACGTGCCGCCGGGCGAGTCGAACATCTGAGCCTGCCCGAACGAGTCGGCAGGAGCAGAACCGTCACCGGCTGGCCGACGGCTGGTAGGGCAGTACGGTGCGCGCGATCTCGGAAAGAACCCGCGCTGCACGGGCTATGCTGTGTTCGGGCGCTGGACCAAGCACGAGTTGCTCGCCGACCCCGACGACGTCGCGGTCGGGCACGTCACCCGGTTCCGCCGAGCGGCGCCGGAGGACGTGGTGCGGTTCCGCAAGCCGCGCATCCGGCGGTCGTGTCCGTTGAGGACTTACCCGCGCCCAGGTCACGTGCCGCAGCTGAGCCGCGGGCGGCATGGCCGGTATCGCCGAGTTTGAGCGGTCGGGATCGACGGAGTCGAAGCGGCTCTACGTCCTGCGCGGCCGGCGCACACCCCCGCAGTGGCGAGAGCGTCGAGGATGCCGTGCTCGCGGGCGGCGGCGATGTCATGGCGCGAGCCGGGCAGCGCGGACGAGACCCAGACTAGTGGCCCGTCACGCAGCCTTGGCCGGGTAATGGGTCCAGGTCCGGATCGGTGACCCGACCGCGAAGTTGACTTTGGGCTCGGCGTGGATGTTGTGCCAGGGGACGTAGCCGGCGATCGCCGCGTTCTGCTCGGCGTGGCTGCGGTGATCGGTGCCGTTGAGGGCGAAGTAGCGCAGCGCGGCGAACTCGCTCTCGATCCAGTTCAGCCAGGACCGGTAGGTCGGCAGGAACACCAACTCGACGGTGTTGTCTGCGCACCAGGTCTTGACCTTGGCGTGGTGGTGCGGGGAGAAGTTGTCGCAGACCAGGTAGAGCTTCTCGCCCGGCCGGCGGGCGCGCAGC
>NZ_JAGSOV010000088.1 GCF_023898865.1 Pseudonocardia humida | reverse complement strand
TCCAGCAAGGTTCGACGGGTATCTCGGCGGCCCAGGTGCCCGCTGGCTGCGTTGCCGGCCGACCCGAGTACGCCAGGTACGAGGGCCGACCGGCGCCTTGCCAGCGAACACCTGGATCCACCGATATCCATCAACCTTGCTGGACGGGCCACTAGGACGCGGCGGGCTTGCGCGGCGGCGGGGCCACCGGGCGCGGCTTGCGCAGTGCGCGCAGCCGGGGCACCAGCAGCAGGAGGGCGGTCAGCGCGATCGACCCGGCGACCGCCGCCGCGCCACCGACACCGCCGACGAAGGCGGCCGCCAGCAGCAGCGCGCAGGCCACCACCGCGTAGACCGCGAGGGCCGCTTTGGGCAGCGGCTCCACCGTCGACCCTCCCGTCGAGAACCGACGGATCAGCTCGGGGTCGTCCTCGGTGAGCCGGCGTTCGAGGTCGGCGAGCTGCATCTGCTCGGCGTTCGTGAGGCGACGGTCCGACGGCAGGTCTGGGAACATGGCAGTGAGTACCCCGGAATCGTCCGGGCCATGGGACGAGTTTGGGGAGATCACCAGGTGAGAGCAGCAGACGTGGCCACGGGCGCCCGAACGCTGGCGCGCGCGCTCTACCGCGAGTTCGGACCGGTCCTCGGCGTCGGTCGCGTCCGCCTGCGCCGCCACCCCGTCTGGGCCGCGCCCACGCGCGACGGCGACGGCGTCGGAGTGGTCGTGGTGCCCGGATTCGGCGGCTCCGACCCCAGCATGGCGGTGCTGCGGCGGTGGCTGCGCAGCCGCGGCTACCGGCCCACCGGCGCCCGGCTCTGGCTCAACCTCGGCTGCACCGGCGACCTCGTCGACCGGCTGGAGCAGCGCGTCGTCGAGCACGCCCGGGCGACCGGCGGCCCGGTCGTCCTGCTGGGGCACAGCCGCGGCGGATGGCTCAGCAGGCTGGTCGCGGTGCGCCGCCCCGAGCTGGTGCGCGGGCTGGTCATGCTGGGCAGCCCCGTGCTCGACCCCCTCGACGCCCGCGGGCTCGCCCCGCTGCTACTGGGGGTGCTGGTCCGGATGTCCGCGCTGGGCCTGCCGGGCCTGCTCGACCGCGAGTGCATCGCCGGCACCTGCCGCGACACCACGCTCGACGGGCTGACGGCGCCCCTGTCCGTGCCGGCGGTGGCGATCTTCTCCCGGGACGACGGCGTGGTCGGGTGGGAGTCCTGCCGCGACCCGGCGGCGGAGTGGGTCGAGGTGCGCAGCAGCCACACGGGGATGGGCATCGACCCGGAGCTCTACGAGCACCTGGTGCCGCGGCTGCGGGCGTGGGTGCGCCAGCACCGGATCGCCGCCGCCTGACCGGGACGGCGGCGGGTCAGCGGTCGGAGCCCCGGTCGTCGCGGTCGGAGCCGCGGTCGTCGCGGTCGGAACCCCGGTCGCCGTCGTCGGAGCCGTGGTCGCGCTTCTCGTCGGAGCCGCTGTCCTCGCGCTTGTCCGAGTCGCTCTCGTCGGACTTCCCGGAGTCGGACTCGGCGTCGGACTTGCCGGAGCCGCCGCCGTCGGGATCGTCGTCGGACTTCTCGTCCGAGTCGCCGTGATCGGACTTGTCGCGGTCGGTCTTGTCGCGGTCGGACCTGTCGTCGGACTTGTCGTCCCCGGTCTTGTCGTCGTCGGTCTTGTCCTCGTCGGACGTGTCGCGGTCGGACTTGTCGTCGGCGGAGTCGTCGCGGTCGGACCCGTCGCCGTCGTCACCCGGGCGGTCGCGCTCGTCGTCGGCGGACGCGTGACCGTCGCCGCGGTCGTCGGACTCCTCGTCGGCGTGCCGCTCCTGGTCGTCGCCGTCGTCGTGGCGTTCGGTCCCGTGGCCGTCGAACCACTGGTCGCTGGTCCAGGAGTCCTCGGCAGGGCCGGGCCCGAACCACTCGTCGCTGGCCCACTTCCCGTCGTCCGGGAGGGCCCGCTCGGCCTTCCCGGGCTGGAACCACTGCTCGGAGGCCCACTGGCGCGACGGCGACGACTCGGCCGCCCGGCGGTCGTCAGACGCTTCGGACCCGCGCTCGTCGGCGTCGTGGTCGTCGTGGGCGTCGCGTCCCCGGTCGGTCGGGGCGGGCGCGGGGTGCTCGCGGACCTCGGTGGAGCCGCCGTGCACGGCGGCGCGCTCGAACCAGTCGGGGACGACGGCCGCGCGGCCGGTGTCGCTGTGCCCGCTACCGGTGCCGCGGTGCCCGTCGTCGCTCGCGTGGCTCGCGGCGGACACGCGCTCGCCCGCTCCGGAGCCGGGGCCGGAGGGCGAGGACTGGTGCGCACGGTCGGGGACGTCCACCCGAGCGGCGGTGTTCTGGATGGCCTGCTGCGCCGGTGCGGCGATGACCCGTTCGGCCGGTCCGGCGAGCGGGGCCGGAACGGGGGCGGGCGGGCCGTCGGGGACGGGCAGCAGGGGGTTCTCGAACTCGAACGACGGGCCGGGGACCACGACCGGGAGCCGCACCGTGTCGTCGTCGAGGGGCAGCCCGAGGCGGGGGCCTGCGGCCAGCGGGGCCTGCTGCTTGTGCGGGCGGTCGAGCCGGCCGCCGGCGCCGACCGGCACGTCGTCGGCGTCGGTCGCGCCGGGCCGTGCGGGGGCCGGGACGGTGGTCGTCGGCTCCGGTTCGGGGGTCTCGACCGGGCCGGCGCCGGCGCCGGCGAGGGGCTGCAGCGCCGTCGTGTACGCGACCGACCCCGTGGCGACGGCGACCATGCCGGCGGCGAGCGTGGTGGTCAGCGCGGCGCGGGGGCCGTTGTGCCGGTCGGCGCGGCGACGGTTGCGCGGGGGCGGGGTCGCGCCGGAGGCGGTGCCGCCCGCGGTCGGTACCGCGGGCCCGATGAGATCGCTGTCGCGCACACCCGCCCGGCGGTGCGGAGAGCCGCTGGAGTGCTTGCCCCCCACCAGACCTCCCCGCTGCCGAAAGCCCGATCGATCACGGGCAGTACAGATCCTGCCGGTGAACCCGGGTGGATGGTAGACGGTGCGTGGTGATCGCCGCGCAACGGAACGGCGATTCGTGACGTGGCCGTGGCCGGGACGCAGGCGGCTGCGCCGGAGGTGGGCGCTCAGCACAGCCGTTCGGCCTAGTCTGTTGAGCAGAGCGGCCATCCGTCGTGGCGTACGGCCGCACACCGCCGAGGTCGAACGGGGTGGATGGCGGGTTCCCGCCGCGTGTCGCGGTCGCGCCGGCGGATCAGGCCGGTCGGCGGTCGTCGTTGGGCTCGATGCCGGTGTCGATGTCGGTATCGATGTCGGTGTCGGTCCCGGCGCTGAGTCGGGGAGCGGCTGGCCGGTCGGTCGGTGCGGGCACCGCCCGGGGTGGCGCGGACGGCACGGAGCGCGCCGCGATGCGGCCGCGGGCGGTGCTCAGGTGCAGCGCCACCGCCCCGGTGATCAGTTCGGCCTCGGCGTCCCAGCGGGTGTCCCGCTGCTCGTCGGGCAGGGCCTGGTACGAGATCAGCAAACCCTCGAGCGCGGCGAACAGGTCGCCGACGGCGGCGGCCCTGCCGCTCGGGCCGGGTGCGGGCGGGCGGGTCATGGTCTCGTTGGTACCGACGGCCGGAGTCGGACCGAACACGGCGGCGATACGGCGCCGTGAACTCACGCTGCATACGGCTGTGCGGGGGGCTACCCGACCGGTGAGCACTCACCGCGTGGCGGCGGCACCGGCGGCTCCCAGCCCCCCGGGGCCGGTGGCGGCAGCGCGGGCGCGCCCGGACGCAGGCCGTCGAGCAGCAGCGACAGGTAGCGGCGGCGATCGGCGCCGTCGGGGTCACCGTCGCGCACCACCGCCAGCACCATCACCAGCACGGCGGCCACGTCGCGCAGGGCGACGTCGGTGCGCACGGCACCGGCCCGCTGGGCGGCGCGGAGGACGTCGTCGAGGTCGCGCAGGTAGCGCTCCGCGATGTCGACGCCGACGGCGCCGGTCTCGCGGGCCGCGCGGAACAGCCCGCGGTGCGCGGCGACCCGCTCCAGCGTCGCGCCGAGCACGTCGCGCAGCCCGGTCGCCGGGTCGGGCGCCTCCCGGGCGGCCTGCGCGAGCGGCTCGATCTCGGCGCCGAAGACCGTCTCGAAGGCGGCCTGCACCAGCCCGTCGCGGCTGCCGAACAGCCGGTACACGGTGGCGACGCCGACGCCCGCGCGCTCGGCGAGGTCGTCGAGGCGCAGCTGCGGCCCGACCTCGTCGAACGCCGACACGGCCGCGGCGACGATCCGCGCGCGGTTGCGCACCGCGTCGGACCGCCGCCGGATTTCGGGCATTTGCGCACGTTAACACCCGGATGCGGACCGGGGGACGGTCAGCGCCCGGCCAGCCGCAGCGCCCCCGACGGGCAGGTCTGCACCGCCCGGCGCACGCCCTCGCCGTCGGGCGGCTCCTCGACCAGCAGCACGACCAGGCCGTCGTCGTCCTGGTCGAAGACGGTGTCGTCGGCGTACACGCACATGCCGGCGCCTATGCAGACGTCGCGGTCGGCGATCACCCGGACGGTGGCGGTCTCCGCGTCGCTCACCAGGTCACCTGCAGCTCGGTCAGGCCGTAGACCACGTGGAACGAGCGGAAGGCGGCCGTGCCCGGCACCTCGGCGAGCCCGGGGAAGCGGCGCAGCAGCGCCGGGTACGCCACCCGCATCTCCAGCCTGGCCAGCGGCGCGCCCAGGCAGTGGTGCACGCCGTGGCCGAAGGCCAGGTGGCCGACCTCGCCGCGGGTGACGTCGAGGCGGTCGGGATCGGTGGTGGCGCCGGGATCGCGGTTGGCCGCGGGCAGCGCGAAGACGACCAGCTCCCCGGCGGGGATGCGCGTCCCGCCGATCTCCACCTCCGTGGTGGTCGTGCGCACGACGCCGGTGTGCACGATCGAGAGCCAGCGCAGGAGCTCCTCGACGGCGGGACCGACGGCGTCGGGGTCGTCGCGCAGGAGGGCCAGCTGGTCGGGGTGGCGCAGCAGGGCCAGCGTGCCCAGCCCGAGCATGTTCGATGTGGTCTCGTGCCCGGCGATGAGCAGGATGTTGGCGATGCCGATGAGCTCGTCGGTGCTCAGGTCGTCGCCGTGCTCGCGGACCAGCATCCCCAGCATGGCCTCGCCGGGCTCGCGCTGCTCGCGCGCGACCAGCCCGGACATGTACGCGCGCGACTCCGCCTGCAGGCGCATCCGCTCGTCGACCGGGATGGACATGTTGAGCAGCCGCCCGGTGCGGTGCTCGAAGCCCGCCCGGTCCTCGGGGGGCACGCCGAGCAGTTCGCAGATCACCAGGGACGGGACGGGCAGCGCGAACTCCGCGATCAGGTCGGCGGGCGGGCCGGAGCGCTGCATCGCGTCGAGGCGCTCGTCGACGATCTCGTGGATGCGCGGCTCCAGCCGGCGCATCCGGCGCACGGTGAACTCCGGGGTCAGGAACCGGCGCAGCCGGGTGTGCTCGGGCGGGTCGACGAGCAGCGGGTTGCCCGCGCGCATCCGCCGGATCGTGGCCTCGTCCATCTTCGGCATGCCGGGGACACCGCGCACGGGGGCGGCGTTGCTGAACCGGGCGGAGTCGGCGAGCGCCGCCCGGACGTCGTCGTGCCGGGTGAGCACCCAGACGTCGATCCCGAACGGGCTGCGAGCCCGGCCGACCCGCTCGGTCTCGCGCAGGGCGCCCAGCTCGGGCGCCGGGTCGAACCCGTCGCGGAGCATGTAGACCGGCAGCTCGGTCGGGGCGGTGGTGGTCTCGCTCATGCGGTTGTCCCCCGTCGGTCGGTGGCAGAGCGGTAGTGATAGCCAGCTATCACATAACCCGGTATACCAGCCTCCCGGCCCGGCCCGCCGCCGATTCCCGGGTCGGCGCGGACCGCCCTCAGGGGGTCACGGGGCCCACTCGGTGCGGTCGACGGGGGAGATGCGGTCGAGCACGGCGACCATGTCGAACGCCTGGAGCACCGGGACGGGCTGGTAGGCGTCCAGGACCCGGATCCGCTCCGGCCCCGGGCCCCGCGCGCCGCGCAGGTCGACGAGGTGCCCGCCGGGCACCACGGCCTCGATGCTGCCGGCGACCGGGGCCCCGAGCTCCACGTCGACCACGGCCACCCCGCCGGGGGCGTCGGGGTCGGCGCGGCGGCTGGTGGTGGTGCCGGCGGCCGCGGTCACCGCGATCGCCACGTACGCCCCGCCGAGCCGGGCCGCCAGGTGGCTGCCCAGCACCGACTGCTCGCCCACCCCCGGCAGCGGCATCGGGGTGCGTTGGATGTGGCTGTTCGCGGCGCCCACGACGACCCGCGCCCCCGGCCCGCCGCGCTCCAGCATCCGGAACACCGTCTCGGCCATCCCGCGGTCGCGGGCCGTGACACCCGTCGGTGGGCCCCCTTCGGTCAGCATGGCCATCAGGCCGCGCATCCCCAGGTCCAGCAGGCAGCCCAGGCGCAGCTCGTGGCGCGCGACGTCGTGGGCCTCGGAGCCGTCGTCGAGCGCGTCGAGGTGCACGGCCAGGTCGGCCAGGCCGGCGGTCATCGCGTCCCGGTCGGCGCGGGAGAGCCCGGCGTAGCGGCGCTGGGCGGGCGGGGCGTGCTCGTCGGCGTAGCGCCCGACCTGCGCGACCAGCCGGTCGACCAGCGGCAGGGCCTGCGGGTCGGCCACTTCCAGGTAGCGCCGCACGCCGCGCAGCGCAGGCAGCGGCGACGCGTTCGAGCCGGGCACGTCCAGCCCCGCGAACGGCAGGCCCGCCGCCCGCATCCAGGCCAGCTGCGCGCGCACCTCCGGGCAGCGGCCCATCCGGTAGGTGATGCCGTCGCGACCGAGGTCGGCGAGGTCGCCGGGGCCGCCGCGCGTCCAGGCGTCGACGGCGAGGCCCTCGCTGAACCCGGACTCCATCCCGAACGCGGTGAACCCGCATCGCTCCACCAGTAACCGCAGCAGGCGGTGGCGCAGCAGCGCGTACTCCCGGACGAAGTGCGCGGTCTCGCCGATCGCCACCACCCTGGCCCCGCGCAGCCTCTCGACCAGCGGTTCCAGGTCGTCCAGCGGGGCGGCGGGGTCGAGCGTGGCGAGCACCGTCGTGCCCGCGTCCGCGGCGAGGCCGGCAGGGATCATGCCGGAACGGTAGTCACCGCCGCACGGAACGGAACCGCGTACCGGCGACCTGGAACGACACCTGCGCCGCGCCCGGCGCCGCCCAGAGGTCGACGCCCACCAGCCCGGCCCGCTCGCCGGGGCCGACCGTCACCGTGGACCGGTCGTCGAGGACCAGCCGGTCGCCCCGCGGCTCCACGGCCAGCGCGCGCGCCCACCGCTCCAGCAGCGCCCCGGGGTCGGGGCCGACCAGGCGCACCCCGGCGATGCCGTCCGCGACGACGGCCCGCGCCCGCTGCGCCCACCCCGGCCCGCCCCACCGCCACGACGACGGCGGCACGGGCTGGTCGAGCGAGATGATCGCCGCGCCGACGTCGGCCGGGTGCACGTGGGTGGAGCGGATGTCGTCGTGGTCGACGTCGAGCACCGACCGCATGCCGTTCGCGGCGAGGACGCGGCGGCCGTCGTCGAGGTCGTCGACCTGGAAGATCGCCATGTAGCCGCAGTCGCCGCCCTGCCGGGCCATGTGCCGCTCGGCGGGCGAGCCCGCCCCCGGCGTGTGCGGGCTGACCACCTCCAGGAACGCGTCGCCGACCGGGAACACCGCGTTGTGCAGCCCCCACCGGTCGACCACCGGGTCGTGGAAGGGCTCGCCGAGCCCCAGCTCGCGGCGCCACACCTCGGACACCGCGTCGCGGTCGGCCGCCGCCACCGCGACCTGCCGGATCCGCAGCGTGCGCACGGCGGCCTACTTGACCGCGAGCGCGTTGGCCGGCGAGCCGATGCCGCCCCTGGCGTTCATCGGGGTGCTGGACAGCATGGCCTCCCAGCGGCCGTCGGCGCGGCAGTCCTCGACGAGGTCGCGCAGCCACCACAGCTCGCCGATGGCCAGCCCGAACTGCCCGATCAGCACCTGGTGCAGGAAGCCCCACGGCCACGCCTCGCGGCGGTGGTCGGGCGGCCACACCTCCAGCGCGGGCGCGTCGGTGACGACCCCGCCGACGTGCAGGTCCCACAGGTACTCGGCCATCTCCGGCGTGTGCTCGATCCCGGCGGCGCGCAGCGCGTCGCGGTGGGAGATGCGCACCCGCTCGGCCCGGCCGAGCGTGGCGTACCAGTCCAGGAAGCCGGTGTGCAGCACCAGGACGTCGCCGGTGGTGACCTCCACCCCGGCCGCCTCCCGGGCGGCCTCGAGGTCGGCCGGGGTCAGCGCGACCGCCGTGCCCGGCCCGCCGCGCTCGTCGACGGCGCCGGCGAGGTCGAGCACGACCGCCCGGGTCACGATGCCGCGGGCGGCCCAGTGGTCGATGGTGTTGGCGCCGCCGTCGACGTCCGCTGCGGTGCGGCCGTTGTAGAAGCGGTCGCGGTCGAAGGCGACGTGCGCCAGCGCGTCCCACTGGCTGCCCGACTGCGGGTAGAAGTTGTCGTGCACGTCGTCGAGGGCGGCCCCGGGCCGGGTCACCAGCGTCGTGCGGCGCGCGAACCCGCGCCCGAACAGCGGCGGGTCCAGGAAGTCCGAGGCCAGGTCGAGCGGGAACACCGCGCCCCGACGCACCAGCCCCGCCGCCTGCACGGCCTTGGCCGGGGTGACCAGGTTGAGCAGCCCGACGGAGTCGTCCTCGCCGAACAGGTGCCACCCGGACCGGGCGCCGCCGTCGGTCTCGGGGAGGTCGCGGTAGCGCGGGGGAGCCCCGTCGCCGCGGTCTGCCATCAGCCGGGCCCCTTCGCCGGTCGGTGATCGTCGCCCCATTCGACGGCGGCCGGGCGGGCGTGTCAACGCCCCACCGGAGAATGACGGTCACTCAATCCGCTTCGCCCTGGTCGCGGCGCGCGAACGGGTGACAGGGCCGGGCGCCGCCGTCCCGTCCCGACGGAGAAAGCCGGGTACTCAATGGCTGACCACGGCCGCACGCGCCGGTTATCGTCGCCATGGACCCGGGTCGACGGAGACCGGGCCTGGGGAGGGTGGGACCGCACATGCACCTGAGCACCCTGGCGGCCGCGCACGGCGACAAGCCCGCCGTGATCATGGGCGGCACCGGCGCGACGACGTCGTACCGCGAGCTGGAGGACCGTTCCAACCGCATCGCCCAGCTGTTCCGCCGCCGCGGCCTGCGCCCGGGCGACCACGTGGCGATCCTGCTGCGCAACCAGGCCGAGGTGTTCCCGGTGATCTGGGGCGCCCAGCGCGCCGGGCTGCTGCACACCTCGGTGAACTGGCACCTGTCCGCCGCCGAGGCCGCCTACATCGTGGCCGACTGCGGGGCCCGGATGCTCATCTCCGCCGCCGACCTGGAGGACATCGCCGCCCCGGCCGCCGCGTCGCCGACCCTGGAGTCGCGGGTGACGGTGGGCCGGGTCGAGGGCCAGGAGTCGCTGGACGAGGCCGTCGCCGACCTGCCGGCCACCCCCATCGAGGACGAGGTCGAGGGCGGCTACATGTGGTACTCCTCGGGCACCACCGGCCGTCCCAAGGGGATCCTGCCCCAGCTCAGCGGGGCCCCCTTCGGCACAGGGAACGCGTTGGACCAGCGGCTGGGCCAGGCGTTCGGCTTCGGCCCCGACACGGTCTACCTCTGCCCCGGCCCGCTCTACCACGCCGCCCCGCTGGCCTGGTCGATCGGCACCATCCGCAACGGCGGCACGGTCGTGGTCATGGAGCGCTTCGACGCCCGCGCCGCGCTGGAGCTCATCGGGCGCCACCGGACCACGCACGGCCAGTTCGTGCCGACGATGTTCGTCCGCATGCTGAAGCTGGACGAGGCGGAGCGGGCGGTGTTCGATCTGTCCAGCATGCGGATGGCCATCCACGCCGCCGCACCGTGCCCCGTCGACGTCAAGCAGAAGATGATCGACTGGTGGGGTCCGGTGCTGCTGGAGTACTACGCCGGCAGCGAGGGCAACGGCATGTGCCTCATCGACAGCGCGACCTGGCTGCAGCGCCGCGGCTCGGTCGGCCTGCCGGTCAACTGCGAGGTGCACATCTGCGACGCCGAGGGCGAGGAGTTGGGCGCCAACGAGGTCGGCACGGTCTGGTTCGCCGCCGAGGGCGTCGGGTTCACCTACCACAACGACCCGGACAAGACCGCCGCCGCGTACAACGACCGCGGCTGGAGCACCCTGGGCGACCTCGGCCACGTCGACGAGGACGGCTTCCTCTACCTGTCCGACCGGCGCGCCGACCTGATCATCTCCGGCGGCGTGAACATCTACCCCCGCGAGGTGGAGGACGTGCTGGTGCTGCACCCGGCGGTCGCCGACGTCGCGGTGATCGGGCTGCCGGACGAGGAGATGGGCCAGCGGGTGCACGCCGTCGTCCAGCCGGCGGACCCCGGCGCCGACCACGCCGCGCTCGCCGAGGAGCTGCGCACCTTCGCCCGCGAGCGGATCGCGCACTTCAAGGCGCCGACGTCGGTCAGCATCGAGGCGGAGTTCCCCCGGCTGCCCAGCGGGAAGGTGCTGCGCCGGGTGCTGATGGACCGGATGACCGCGCAGGCCACCACCGGCGGCCCCGGCTGACCCGGGCGTCAGCCCAGCCCGATGAGCTCCCAGGCCCGGCGGGCGACGGTGCGCCGCCGGTCCGGGGGCGCACCGGCCACCGCCCCGGCGACCATCGCGATCGCCACCAGGAGGTCGTCGAGGTCGATGTCGGGGCGCACGGTGCCCGCCTCGCGCGCCGCGGCCAGCGCGGGGCCGAGCGCCGCGCGGACGCGGCGCGCCGGCTCGGCCAGGCGGGCGTCGTCGGAGGCGCCGGCGAGCAGGTCGATGAACGCGGTGGAGGCCACCACCTGCTCGGTCAGCGCGGCCAGCAGACCGGCCAGGGTGGCGTCGGGGTGGGCGGCGGCGCGCTCCAACGCGTCCAGGTTCTCGTCGAAGACGGCCAGCGCCAGGCTCACCCGGTCGGGGAAGTGCCGGTAGAGGCTGCCCTGGCCGACCCCGGCCCGCCGGGCCACCGCGCTGAGCGGGGCGTCGAGGCCCCGGCGGGCGAAGACCTCGCGGGCCGCGGTGAGCAGCGCGCTGCGGTTGGCCCCGGCGGCCCCGGGCCCGCGGTTCGCTCGACGGTCACCGGGCACCCCGGTACGGTAGCTACCGGACAACATTGTCCGGTGGGGGAGGCGCGATGCCGACGCACTGGGACCGCGAGGTCGACCTGCTCGTGGCCGGGACCGGCGCCGCCGGGCTCACCGCGGCGATCACGGCTCGGGACGCCGGTGCCGACGTGCTCGTGGTGGAGAGCACGGACAAGTGGGGCGGCACGACCACGCTCAGCGGCGGCGGGCTCTGGCTGCCGGCCAACCCGCTGATGGCCGGCCTGGGCGCGGTCGACTCCGTGCAGAACGCGCTGCGCTACCTGGACGAGGTCGTCGGCGACGTCGGGCCGGCCGGCTCGCCCGCGCGCCGGCGGGCCTTCGTCGAGGCCGTGCCCGGGTTCTTCGGGCTGTTGCAGCGGCTGGGCGTGCGCTGGGTGGCGGCGAAGGACTACCCCGACTACTACCCCGACCGCCCCGGCGGCATGATCGGCCGCTCGGTCGAGGTGGAGCCGTTCGACACGCGCAAGCTCGGGGAGTGGTTCGCCCGGTCGCGCGCGGGGGAGGGGCTGCCGCCGCTGCCGCTCAAGACCGACGACGTGTGGCTGCTGGCCCGGGCCTGGTCCACCCCCGACGGGTTCGTCCGCGGCGCCCGGTTCGTGCTGCGCAGCCTGCTCGGCGCGGTGCGCCGCCGCCGCCTCTACGGCACTGGCACGGCGCTGTCGGCCAGCCTCATGCACATCGTCCGCACCCAGGGCACCGAGGTCCTGCTGGACGCCCCGGTGGTCGACCTCGTCGTCGAGGACGGCGCCGTGGTCGGGGCGCTGGTCGGCGCGGGCGAGGAGACCATGGCCGTCCGCGCCCGTCAGGGCGTGCTGCTGGGCGCGGGCGGGTTCGCGCACAACGCCGAGTGGCGCAAGCGCCACCACGGCATACCCGGCTACAGCTCCGCCGCCACCGGCGACCAGGGCACCGCGATCGCGCTGGGGCAGAAGATCGGCGCCGACGTCGCGCTGATGGACGACGCCTGGTGGGGCGCCGGGGTTCCGATGCCCGACGGCTCCACGCAGTTCGTGCTGTGGGAGCGCTCCTTCCCCTACTCGATCGTCGTCGACGGGACGGGCGAGCGGTACCTCAACGAGTCGGAGAGCTACGTCGACTTCGGCCACCACATGCTCGAGCGCGACGAGGCGGTGCGCGCCGTGCCGTCGTGGCTCGTCGTCGAGCGCCGCCACCGTCGCCGCTACCTGTTCACCGCGCTCGCGGTGGCCGGGAGGAAGCTGCGCCGGGCCGGCACGCTGGTCGAGGCGGCCACCGTCGAGGAGTTGGCCACCGCGCTGGGCATGGAACCGGCCCGGCTGCGCGCCACCGTCGACCGGTTCAACCGGTTCGCCGCCACGGGCGTCGACGAGGACTTCGGTCGCGGCCGGACCGCATACGACCGCTACTACGGCGACCCCACGGTGCGTCCCAACCCGAACCTCGGCCCGCTGGAGCGCGGCCCGTTCCAGGCGATCGAGCTGGTGCCCGGCGACCTGGGCACCAAGGGCGGGCTGCTCACCGACGAGCACGCCCGCGTGCTCGACACCGACGGCCGGGTGATCCCCGGGCTCTACGCCGCCGGCAACACCAGCGCGTCGGTCATGGGCCGCACCTACCCCGGCGCCGGCGCGACGATCGCCCCGGCCGCGATCTTCGGCTACCTCGGCGCCCGCCACGCCACCGCCCGCTGACCCCGTCGAGAACGAACCTGTTGTCGGTTGGACCGGTCCAAAAGGGCGACGAGTTCGTTCTCGACGGGGTGGGGGCGGCGGGGGGATTTCCGGGCACTCTAATCCGGGTGTCGTCGGGGTCCGGGCTCTCCGCTCGCGGGGGGCTGCTGCCGTGGCCGCAAAGCGAATACTCTTCGACCGGACGGAGCGGTCAGCGGAAGAGGGTGCCTGGCATGGCGTTGGCGATCACCGAGGAGCACGCCGACCTGAGCGGTGTCGTGCGTGAGTTCGCGGTCGAGCAGGGGGCGCGGGCCGCGGCCCGGCGGGCGGCGGTGGACCCGCCGGTCCCGGGCGCCGACCCCGACCCGCTGTGGAAGCAGTCGGCCGGGCTCGGCTGGACCGGGCTGCACCTGCCCGAGGAGCACGGCGGCTCCGGCTACGGGCTGCCCGAGCTGGCGGTGGTCCTGGAGGGACTGGGCCGGGAGGTCCACGGCGGCCCGCTGCTGCCCACCGCGGTCGCGTCCGCGCTGGTCGCGCGGCACGGCACCGACGAGCAGCGCGCGGCGCTGCTGCCCGGGCTGGCCGACGGCAGCACTCCGGCCTCGCTCGCCGTCGCCGGCTCGATCGGGAGCGACGGGCGCGGCGACGCCGGTCCGGCGCTGGGCGCGGTGTGGGCGGCGCTGCACCTGGTCCGCAGCGGCGACGACGTCGTCGTCCTGCGCGGCGACGCCGTGCGCGTGTCCGCCCGCGACGGGCTCGACCCGTCGCTGGGCGTCGCGGCTGTCGCCGTCGAGGGCTCCGGCGAGGTGCTGGTCGGCGCGGCCGCGTCGGCCACCCGGCTGCTGCGGGTGCTGGCCGCGGCCGAGGCGGCCGGCGGCGCTCGGGCCACCCTGGACATGGCCCTGGC
The DNA here is from genome assembly GCF_023898865.1 of Pseudonocardia humida. Taxonomy (GTDB): domain Bacteria; phylum Actinomycetota; class Actinomycetes; order Mycobacteriales; family Pseudonocardiaceae; genus Pseudonocardia; species Pseudonocardia humida. The sequence goes on along the minus strand of NZ_JAGSOV010000088.1, from coordinate 9,364 downwards.
CTACGCCAAGGTGCGCGAGCAGTTCGGCCGCATCATCGGCAGCTTCCAGGCGATCAAGCACCACCTGGCGGACATGCAGGTCCGCAGCGAGCTGGCCGTGGCCACCGCGTGGGACGCCGCCCGCGCCGAGGGCGACGACGGGCAGGCCGACCTGGCCGCCGCGACCGCCGCCGCCGTGGCGGTCGACGCCTACCTGCAGAACGCCCGGATGAACATCCAGGTGCACGGCGGCATCGGCTTCACCTGGGAGCACGACGCCCACCTGTACCTGCGCCGGGCCACGGCGCTGTCCGCGCTCGCCGCCCCGCTCGACGCCGCCACCGCCGACGTCGCGGCCCGTGTCGCGGCAGGCGTGCGCCGCAAGCACGACGTGGCGCTGCCCCCGGAGGCCGAGCGGTTCCGGACGACCGCGCGCGAGTTCGCGCAGCGTTACCGCAGCGCCGCCGAGGGCGAGAAGCGCAGGCTGGCCCTGGAGGAGGGCTACCTGGTGCCGCACTGGCGCCGGCCGTTCGGCCGCGAGGCCGGGCCGGTCGAGCAGCTGGTGCTGGAGCAGGAGCTGGTCGGGCTGGGCCTGCCCAACTACGGCATCGGGGGCTGGGTGCTGCTCACCCTCACCCAGACCGCGTCGCCGGAGCAGATCGAGCGCTGGGTCCGCCCCGGGCTGCTCGGCGAGCAGGTCTGGTGCCAGCTGTTCAGCGAGCCCGGCGCCGGCTCCGACGCCGCCGCCGTGCAGACCCGCGGGGTCAAGGTGGACGGCGGCTGGCGGGTCACCGGGCAGAAGGTGTGGACCTCCGGGGCCCAGTTCTGCCAGCGCGGCCTGGCCACCATCCGCACCAACCCCGACGCCTCCAAGCACGCCGGCATCACCGCGATGGTGATCGACCTGACCGCGCCCGAAGTCACGGTGCGCCCGCTGAAGGAGATCACCGGGCACTCGATGTTCAACGAGGTGTTCTTCGACGACGTCTTCGTGCCCGACGAGGACGTGGTCGGCGAGCCGGGCGCGGGCTGGGGGGTGGCCCGGGCGACCCTGGCCAACGAGCGGGTCAGCATCGGCGGGCAGCGGGCCGGCTTCTCCGCCCGCAAGCTGCTCGGCCTGGTGGACAGGCACACCCCCGGCGACATCGGGCTGACCCGGCAGGTCGGCGCGCTGATCGCCGAGGAGGCGGGCATCGAGCTGCTCAACCTGCGGGCCGTCGAGCGCGCGGTGATCGGCGCGGAGCCGTCGGTCGAGGGCAACGTCAGCAAGCTGCTCGGCGCCGAGCACGGGCAGCGGGTGAGCGAGCTGGGCATGCGGATCGCCGGGGCGGCCGCCGTCACCGGCGGCGAGCCGGACCTGACGCTCAACTACCTGTACCAGCGGGCCATGACGATCGCAGGGGGGACGTCGGAGGTGAGCCGCAACGTCATCGCGGAGCGGATCCTCGGGCTGCCGCGTGAGGCGATCATGAACTAGCCCGCCGGGCCCGGCCCGCTCGCGGAGAAACCCCGCGACTCGGCCGGAAGTACGAGGGGGCGGTGCGGGTTCGGACCTCCGGCCGAGGTGCCCGCACCGCTCGCTCGGAGATCGTTCCGGCCATGGTGGACGTGATCTGGGCGACGCTGGGCGTCGCGGGCTGGATGGCCGGGGTGCTGGTCCTGCTGACGATGGCGCTGTTCCCGTGGGTGGAGGAAGTGGGGGCGCGCCGCCGGTCGGCCGCCCGGCCTGAGCACACCGGGCGCACCGGGCGCACCGAGCGGCCCGCGCTGTCCGGGGTGGGGCGGTGATCGGTCCGGCGGCGGGCGCGCTGCTGGCCGAGACCCGGCGCCGGCCCGGGCGGCTGCTGCTCACCGGGCTGGCGGTGCTGGTGGCGACGGTGTTCGCGGCCGGCACGCTGCTGCTGGCCGAGACGCTGCGCGGGTACGTGGCCGACCGCACCCAGCAGACCCCGGCCGGGGCGGCGGCCGTGGTGCTGGCCGAGGAGCTGGCCGTCCCCGAGCCCGACGGGGCCGCGCTCGTGGCCGCCGTGGCGGGGGTGCCGGGCGTCGTCGAGGTCGTGCCGGCGTGGACGGCGCTGCTGCCGGTCGACGGGGCCGGCGCGACCACCCGCTGGGAGATCGGGTCCGACCCGATGCTCGGGCCGCTGACGCGGCTGCCGGCGCCGGTGCAGGGCCGGGTCGCCGCCGCGCCGGACGAGGTCGTCGTGGGCGAGGGCACCGCGGAGCGGACGGGGCTGCGGCCGGGCGCTTCGCTGACCATCACGCCGGACGCGGGACCGGCGCGCACGGTGACCGTCACCGGCGTCGTCGAGGTCCCCTACGACGGCGTCAACACGGTCATCGGGACGCCGGAGGCGGTCGGGTCGATCGGGGGTGTGCTGTCCCAGATCGACGTGGCCGCCGCGCCCGGCACCGACCCGCAGGCGCTCGTGGCGGGCGTGGGCGCGGCCGTCGGGGCGCCGCAGGCCGTGCGCACCGGCGACGAGCAGCGGCTGGCGGAGGTCGAGTCGGCGTCGCGGGCGGTGTCGAGCGTGCTGCTCGGCGTCGGGGTGTTCGCCGGGCTGGCGATGGTGGCCGCGGCCGTGGTGGTCGCCTCCACCTTCCGGATCGTGCTCACCCAGCGGCGCACCCAGCTCGCCCTGCTGCGCTGCGTCGGAGCCCGGCGCGGGCAGGTGGTCCGGGCCGTGCTGGCCGAGGCCGCGGTGTCCGGGCTGGTCGCCGGGGCGCTCGGGGTCGGGGCGGCGGTGCTGCTGGGCTACGGCGTGACCGGGGTGCTCGCGCTGCTCGGGCCGGACTCGGCACCGGTGCTCGCCGTGCCGTGGGTCGGGATGCTGGGCTGCCTGCTGATCGCGGTGCTGGCCACGGTGCTGGCCGCGCTCGCGCCCGCGCTGGCCGCGGCCCGGATCCCGCCGGTGGCCGCGCTGGGGGCGGCCGCGGCGGGCGAGTCCGGGGCGCCGCGGCCCGGGCCGCGGCTGCTGCTGGCCGGGGCGCTGGCCGCCGCGGCGGTGGCCATGGCCGTCTACGTCGTCACCGGGACCGAGCCGCAGAACGTCTCGGAGGCCGCGCTGGCGCTGCTGGCCGCGTCCGGGATGGTGCTGTTCGCCGCGCTGGTGACGGCGGGTCCGGTGCTGGTCAGGGGTCTGGCTGCGACGGTGGGACGGGTGGTCGCCGCGTTCGGGAGGGCCCCGGGGCGGCTGGCGACGGCCAACGCCGCCCAGGTGCCGCGGCGGACCGCGGCCACCGTCTCGGTGCTCACGCTGGGCGTCGGGCTCACCGCGGGCCTGCTGGTCGCGCTGGCCGCCACCCAGGAGCGCGCGGAGAGCTCGATCGAGGCGCTGTTCCCCGGCGATGTCGCCGTCACCGCGGACGACCCGGCGGCGCTGGCCGACCGGCTGGGGGCGGAACCCGCGCTCGTCGTCGTCCGCGCCGACGGGACGGGGGTCTTCCTCGACGCGGCACCGGGCGTCGAGCCGAGCGCGGTGCGGCAGGCCGTGGACGCCGCCGTCGACGGGCTGCCCGGCGCGTCCGTGCAGTTCGCCTCCGACGTGCGCGCGGAGCTGGAGACCATGCTGTTCGCGATGCGGGCCATCGGGCTGGCGCTGGTCGGGATGACGCTGCTGGTGGCGGTGGTCGGCGTGGCGGTCACGCTGATGCTCTCGGTCACCGAGCGCACCCGGGAGACGGGCCTGCTGCGCGCGGTCGGGCTCTCCCGCCGCGGCGTGCGGGCCACCGTGGCCTGGGAGGCCGCGCTCACCGGGACCGGTGCGGCGCTGCTCGGCGCCGTCATCGGTTCGGCCTACGGCCTGCTGGGCGCGCGGGTGCTCGACCTGGGCGACGGGCTGGTGCCCAGCGCGGTCGTGCAGCTCGCCGCCCTGGTCGTCGGGGTGGTGGTGCTGGCCGTGCTGGCCGCCGCCCTGCCGGCCGCGCGGGCCGGTCGGGTGCCGCCCATCCGAGCCCTGCAGGCCTAGTAGAGGCCGCCGTCGACGCGGACGATCGTGGCGTTGGTGAAGCTGGAGGCCGGGCTGGCCAGGTAGAGGGCGGTCGTCACGATCTCCTCCGGCCGGCCCGGTCGCCCGATCGCGCTGCGGCTGCGCCGGCGGTCCTCCTCGGGCCAGTGGTCGGCGATGTCGGTGAGGAAGGGCCCGGCCGAGATCGTGTTCACCCGCACCTTCGGGGCGAACTCCAGGGCGAAGGCCGTGGTCAGCGCGTTGAGCGCGGCCTTGGCCCCGGCGTAGGGGCCGAAGCGCGGCTTGGGCATCAGCGCGCCGGAGGAGGAGACGTTGATGATCGAGCCGCCGTCGCCGTCGGCCATCCGCTGCCCGACGAGCGCGGTGAGCCGGAAGGGGCCCTTGAAGTTGACCCCGACGACCTTGTCGAACAGCTCCTCGGACGTCTCGACCGAGGACGGCGCCAGCGGCGACATGCCGGCGTTGTTGACCAGCACGTCGACCCGGCCGAACTCGGCGTAGGCCGCCTCGACCAGCGCGTCCAGGTCGGCCCAGCGCCCGACGTGCGTGGGCACGGCCAGCGCGCGCCTGCCGCGCTCGCGGACCTCCCGCGCGGTGGCCTCGCAGGCGTCGGCCTTGCGGCTGGCGATCACGACGTCGGCACCGGCGTCGGCGAACGCGAGCACCATCTGCCTGCCCAGGCCGCGGCTGCCGCCGGTGACCAGCGCCACCCGGCCGGTGAGGTCGAACAGGTCGGCCATCGTGCTCCCATCGGGTCGCCACGACGGTGACCGGGTGGCGCCGTCGACCCGAGTAGCATACTCAATTCGCGGGTCCGGGCTGTAGGGTCGAGGCGTCGAACCCCACCCCGAGCAGGGAGAACGCCGATGACCGTGAGCCCGGTCCGCACCGAGCTGCACGGGCACGTGCTGGTGGTGACGATCGACCGCTACCGCAGGCGCAACGCGGTCGACCGGGCCACCGCCGACGGCCTGGACGCCGCCTTCAACCGCGTCGACGACGACCCCGACATCCGCTGCGCCGTCCTCACCGGCGCCGACGGCGTGTTCTCCGCGGGCAGCGACCTGACCGCGGGCGGCGACTACGTCACCGAGCGCGGCGGGGAGTACGGCCTGGTCCGCAGGCACCGGACCACCCCGCTGATCGCCGCGGTCGAGGGCCTCGCCCTGGGCGGCGGCCTGGAGCTGGCGCTGGCCTGCGACATGGTGGTGGCGGCCCGCGACGCCCGGTTCGGACTGCCCGAGGTCACCATCGGCCTGGTGCCCACCTGCGGGGCGCTGTTCCGCGGCCCGCGCGCCCTGCCGCACAACGTCGCCCGCGAGCTCGTCCTCACCGGCGACCCGATCCCGGCCCAGCGGGCGCACGAGCTCGGGCTGGTCAACCGGCTCACCGAGCCGGGGGAGGCGCTGGCAGGCGCGCTCGCCCTGGCCGAGCGGGTGTGCCGCAACGCGCCGGTCGCCGTCCGCGAGTGCCTCGCCGCCACCCAGCGCGCCATCGGGCCCGACGACGAGGGCTGGGCGGCCACCGACCGCGCCGCGGCCACCGTCCGGGCCTCCGACGACGCCGCCGAGGGCGTGCGCGCGTTCCTGGAGAAGCGCCCGCCGGTCTGGACGGGCCGCTGACCGACCCGGGGCGGGAGGTCAGGGCTGGCCGGGCTTGAGCTCCACGAACAGGCCCTGGGCCTCGGCGCACAGCCGGTCGCCGTGGTGCAGGGTGCCGTGCAGCAGGCGCTTGCGGCCCTGCTCGGACTCGAACCACGTGGTCACCCGCAGCTCCTGCTCGATCGGGGTGATGCTGCGGTAGTCGACCTTCAGGTAGGCGGTGCGGGACGGCTTGCGCGCCCCCGTGTTGGCCAGCCTGCCCATCAGGTCGTCGAAGACCAGCGGGATGGCCCCGCCGTGCACGGCGCCGTTGCCGCCGAGGTAGTACCGGCCGAAGCTCACCCGCCCGCTCGCCCGCTGCTCGTCGTGGTCGTCGAGGACGAGCACGGGGGTGAGGGTCTGGCCGCGGCCGGGCACATCCGGCACGTGCCCGGTGATCTGCCTGCGCTCGTCGACGGCGTGCGCGGCCAGCCGCGCGGACAGCTCGGCGACCGTCCTGGTCACGTCGGCCACGAGGTCGGCGGGCGGGGCCGCGGCGGGGCCGCGGCGGTCACCCGGTCCTGCAGCACGCGCAGCGCGTCGATCATCTCCAGGAAGCCGTCGGGCACATCGAGGCGGGCGTGCCAGCCGTTGCCCAGCTGCTGGGTGAGGCCGCCGGGTGTGCCCCGGTACCGCTCGTCCGTCGTCACCCGTGCTCCTGATCCGTGGTCGGTCGGGCCGAGGGTATGCCGGACGGCGCGGCCGTCGGCCGGGGCGTGGGGACGGTCACCGTCGACCGCTTCGCCCTGTCCGACGTGCCGCGTCGCTGTCGGCCTCGGTCGGGCCTACTTCGCGCTGCCGGGTGCGGCCATCCGCTTGTGCATGGCGGCCTTGAGCCGGTCGGGCAGCAGGCCGGAGAGCTTGCCCTGCGCCTGGCTGGACACCGAGCCGCCGAACACCTTGTCCTCGCCCTTGAGCAGCGCCTTGAACCCCTGCTCGGCGACCTGCGCGGGGTCGTCCTTCGAGGAGCTGCCGACGTTGGTGTCGTCCATGTCGGCGCGGTGGAAGAACTCGGTCTCGGTCGGTCCCGGCATCAGCGCGGTGACCGTGACGTCGGCCTCCTCGTCGCGCAGCTCGGCCTGCACGGCCTCGGAGAACGACTGCAGGAACGACTTGGACGCGTTGTAGACGGCCTGGTAGGTGCCCGGCATCGTGGACGCGATCGAGGAGGTGATCAGGACGCGGCCCTCGCCGCGGGCGACCATGTCCCGCAGCACGTGCTTGGCCAGCCGCACGGTCGAGGAGACGTTGAGGTCGATCAGGGACTGCTCGTCGGCGATGTCGATGTCGAGGAACCGCCCGCCCTGGCCGACGCCGGCGTTGAGCGCCGCGGCGTCGAGGGTGCCCGCGGCGCGGCAGGCCGCGTACAGCTCGTCGACGCCCGCGGGACGGCGCAGGTCGACGCGGACGGCCTGCACGGCACCGCCGTGCGCGCGCAGCTCGGTCTCGGCCACCCCGATCCCGGCGTCCTCGGCCGCGATGATCAGGTCGAAGCCGTTCTGGGCGAACACGCGGGCCAGCTCGCGGCCGATTCCACTGGAGGCGCCGGTGACCAGGGCCAGCGGGGCGGGGTCGGAGGATGCGTTCGGGGTCGGTGCGCTCTGGGTCATGCCGGTCGGCTACCCGGATCGCTCGCGTCGACACGCGCGGTTGAGCCGGTCGGGCCCGGGTAGCCGAGACGGGATCACCATCGACCGGCACTGGAGGACGAGCAATGCGCGCAGTCACCTGGCACGGCAAGCGGGACGTCCGGGTGGACACCGTGCCCGACCCCCGGATCCAGGACCCCACCGACGTCATCGTGAAGATCACCTCGTCCGGGATCTGCGGCTCCGACCTGCACCTCTACGAGGTGCTCGGGCCGTTCCTGGACGAGGGCGACATCCTCGGCCACGAGCCGATGGGCGTGGTGGCCGAGGTCGGGCCGGAGGTCACCGAGGTCGCCGTGGGCGACCGCGTCGTGGTGCCGTTCAACGTCTCCTGCGGTACCTGCTTCATGTGCGGGCAGGGCCTGCAGTCGCAGTGCGAGACCACCCAGGTGCGCTCGCAGCGCAGCGGCGCCGCGCTGTTCGGCTACACCAAGCTCTACGGCCAGGTCCCCGGCGGGCAGGCCGAGTACCTGCGGGTCCCGTTCGGCAACACGCTCCCGATCAAGGTGCCGGAGGGCCCGGCGGACGACCGGTTCGTCTACCTGTCCGACGTGCTGCCCACGGCCTGGCAGGCCGTCGCCTACGCCGACGTGCCCAAGGGCGGCAGCCTCACCGTGCTGGGCCTGGGCCCGATCGGGGCGATGGCCGCCCGGATCGCCCGCTACCAGGGGGTGGAGAACGTCATCGGCGTCGACCTGGTGCCCGAGCGGCTGGAGCGGGCCCGCAAGGACGGCATCGAGGTCGTCGACCTGAAGGCGCACCCCAAGAACCTCACCGAGGCGGTGCGCGCGCTGACCGACGGGCGGGGCACCGACTCGGTGATCGACGCCGTCGGCATGGAGGCGCACGGCTCGCCGGTCGCCAAGGTCGCCCACCAGGCGGTCGGGCTGCTACCGGACGCGCTGGCCGCGCCGTTCATGAAGACCGCCGGGGTGGACCGGCTCGGCGCGCTGCACGCGGCCATCGACCTGGTCCGCCGCGGCGGCACGATCTCGCTGTCGGGCGTGTACGGCGGGATGGCCGACCCGATGCCGATGCTGACCATGTTCGACAAGCAGGTCCAGCTGCGGATGGGCCAGGCCAACGTGTGGCGCTGGGTGCCGCAGATCCTGCCGCTGCTGGTCGACGGCGACCCGCTGGGCGTGGACGACTTCGCCACCCACCGGGTCTCGCTCGAGGAGGCACCCCAGGCCTACGCGACCTTCCAGGCGAAGCAGGACGGGATGATCAAGACGCTGCTGCGCCCGTGAGCACCCGCACCGGCTCGACCCCGCCCGCGTCGCCCTCGGGAACCCGCTGCTGCGGCACCACGACGGCGACCGGGGCGGGGGCGGGCCGGGTGGCGGCGCGGCGGGCGCGCAGCTTCGGCACGGCCCCCAGCACCAGGCCGGCCACCGTGCCCAGGCTCAGCCCGAACGCGAGCCCGTAGAGCGGGTTCTGGGCGAAGGTCGCCCCGCCGAGGTAGCCCAGCACCGCCGACCAGGCCGCCGACAGCGGCGTGCCCAGCGCGGTGAACGCCAGGAACCGCCCGGTCGGGTAGGTCATCGCGCCCGCCACGAGGGTGGCCACCGTCCGGCCGCCGGGCAGGAACCGCGCGGTCAGCACGACCGTGCCGCCGCGGCGGGCGAGCAGTGCGGCGACGCGGTCGTAGGCGGCGGCGCGGCCGCCGCCGAGGCGCCCGCGCACGGCCGGGCCGAGCGCCCGCCCGATCACGTAGCCGGCGACCTCGCCGATGAACGAGCCCAGCGCGGCCGCGCCGATCACGACCAGCAGGTCCTGCTGGCCGCCCGCGGCGGCCACGCCGGCGCCGATGATGAGCGCCTCGCTGGGCACCACCGGGAGCAGCGCGTCGACCACGGCCATGGCGACGATCACCCCGAGCAGCCACGGGGAGGCCAGCGCGATCTGGGTGACGTACTCCAGGTACTCCTGCACGTACTCCAGAGTCCGCCGTGCACCCGCTCCGGGCATCAGTAGAAGGTCGGAGATGACCCTGGCTTCTGGATGAATTCCCCTCGGGGTCACCCCCAGGACACGCGGACGGGGGCCCCCCCGGGCGCGGGGGCCCCGCCCGGGCGGGGGGCGCCCCCCGCGCGGGGCGGGCCACAGCATTCCCAGCGAGGCCCCC
>NZ_JAGSOV010000087.1 GCF_023898865.1 Pseudonocardia humida | reverse complement strand
GGTCCCCGGGGCTTTGGTTTCACCCCCCCGGGGGCGCCCCCCCCCCCCCCGGGGGGGGGCCCCCGGGGGGGGGGGGGCCCCGGTCCGGGCCGGTCAGCGCCCCAGGCGCTGGGCGAGCAACTGCTTGCCCTGCTCGCCGCCCTTGCGGCTCTCGCCCTGGGCGCGGCGGAAGAACTCCGCCAACTCGTTGTCGCCGTTGCGCTCGGCGTCCTGCGCGTACTGCTCCATGCGCAGCGCGTTGCTCAGGCACTGCTCGGTGAACCAGATCAGGTTGTAGTCCTTGTCGGCGGTGCCGGTGACCTGGCCGGACTCGGTCGCGCTCGTCATCGGGCGTCCCCTCTGTCGTCGGGTGGTGGACGTCACACGAGATACCCCGGGGAGCGCGGCGTAGTCGTCGGGGGACGGGCGGCGGGCCTTTCGACCCGGGATGGACCAGTGGGGTTCGGGTAGAACACCCACATGGCGGTCACCGCGACGAACGCACCGGACACCACCACCCGATCCGACCTGGAGCTGCTCGACGCCTGGTGGAGGGCGGCCAACTACCTCTCCGTCGGACAGATCTACCTGATGGACAACCCGCTGCTGCGCGAACCGCTGCGGCCCGAGCACGTCAAGCCCCGGCTGCTGGGGCACTGGGGCACCACGCCGGGGCTGACGTTCCTGTGGGCCCACCTCAACCGGGTCATCACCCGTGAGGAGCAGGACGCGCTCTACATCACCGGTCCGGGCCACGGCGGTCCGGGAGTGGTCGCGACGGCGTGGCTGGAGGGCACGTACTCGGAGCGGTACTCGCAGGTCCCGCAGGACGCCGAGGGGATGCAGGAGCTGTTCCGGCAGTTCTCCTTCCCCGGTGGCATCCCCAGCCACGCCGCGCCGGAGACGCCCGGCTCGATCCACGAGGGCGGGGAGCTGGGCTACTCGCTCATGCACGCCGCGGGTGCGGCGTTCGACAACCCCGACCTGCTCGTCGCCTGCGTGATCGGCGACGGGGAGGCCGAGACCGGCCCGCTGGCCGCGAGCTGGCAGCAGAACAAGTTCCTGCACCCCGTGCACGACGGCACCGTGCTGCCGATCCTGCACCTCAACGGCTACAAGATCGCCAACTCGACCGTGCTGGCACGCATCCCGGACGACGAGCTGCTGGACCAGATGCGCGGGCACGGGTACCGGCCCTACCTGCTGGAGGGCGGGTTCGACGGCGAGGACCCGATGGCCGTCCACGAGCGCATGGCCGCCGTGATGGACGAGATCGTCGCCGAGATCGCCCGGATCCGGGCCCGCGCCGCCGAGCAGCTCGCGGCGGGCGAGGACGTGCAGCGGCCCCGCTGGCCCGCGCTCGTGCTGCGCACCCCGAAGGGCTGGACGGGGCCGAAGGAGGTCGACGGCCACCGGGTCGAGGGCACCTTCCGGTCCCACCAGGTGCCGCTCGCCGAGACCCGCACCAACGAGGCCCACCGGGCCCAGCTGGAGCAGTGGCTGCGCACCTACCGGCCCGAGGAGCTGTTCGACGCCGACGGCCGCCCGCACGCCGAGCTGCTCGCCCTCGCCCCGCGCGGCCCGAAGCGGATGAGCGCCACGCCGCACGCCAACGGCGGCGAGCTGCTGCGCGACCTGCGCCTGCCCGACTTCACCCGGCACGCCGTCGACGTCCCGGAGCCGGGCTCGGGGCCGGCCAGCGCGACCGGAACGCTCGGCGCCTGGCTCGCCGACGTCGTGCGGGCCAACCCGGACAACTTCCGGATCATGGGGCCGGACGAGACGGCGTCCAACCGGCTGCAGGCCGTCTTCGAGGCCACCGACCGGCAGTTCATCGGCCACATCCAGTCCGGCGACGACCACGTCTCGCGGGCGGGCCGGGTCCTGGAGGTGCTGTCCGAGCACCTGTGCCAGGGCTGGCTGGAGGGCTACCTGCTCACCGGCAGGCACGGCCTGTTCAACTGCTACGAGGCGTTCATCCACATCGTCGACTCGATGTTCAACCAGCACGCCAAGTGGCTGACCGCCACCCGGCACATCCCGTGGCGGCGCCCGATCGCGTCGCTGAACTACCTGCTCTCCAGCCACGTCTGGCGCCAGGACCACAACGGCTTCTCCCACCAGGACCCCGGCTTCATCGACCACGTGGTCAACAAGAAGGCCGAGATAGTGCGCGTCTACCTGCCACCGGACGCGAACACCCTGCTCTCGACCTACGACCACTGCCTGCGCACGCGGAACTACGTCAACGTCGTGGTGGCCGGCAAGAACCCCGGCCCGCAGTGGCTGACGATGGACGAGGCCATCGCCCACTGCACGCGCGGCATCGGGGTGTGGCCGTGGGCGTCCAACGACGACGGCGCCGAGCCCGACGTCGTGCTCGCCTGCGCGGGCGACGTGCCGACGCTGGAGGCGGTGGCCGCGGTCAGCCTGCTGCGCCGCCACCTGCCGGAGCTGAAGGTGCGCCTGGTCAACGTCGTGGACCTCATGCGCCTGCAGGACGAGCGCGAGCACCCGCACGGGCTGAGCGACCGCGACTTCGACGGGCTGTTCACCACCGACAAGCCGGTGATCTTCGCCTACCACGGCTACCCGTGGCTGATCCACCGGCTGACCTACCGGCGGCGCAACCACCCGAACATCCACGTGCGCGGCTACAAGGAGGAGGGCACCACCACCACGCCGTTCGACATGGTGATGCTCAACGACCTCGACCGCTTCCACCTGGTCATGGACGTCATCGACCGGGTGCCGGGCCTGGCGGTCAAGCACGCCGCGCTGCGCCAGCACATGGTCGACGAGCGGCTGCGCTGCCGGCGGTACACGCGCGAGCACGGGACGGACGCCCCGGACGTGGCCGACTGGGTCTGGCCGGACTCGACCGGCCCCCGGATGTGACGGGCGTGCGCGTCCTGGTCGTCAACGCGGGCTCGTCGTCGGTGAAGCTGGCGCTGCTGGACGGGGAGCGGGTCGTCGAGGAGCGCTCGGTCGATCCCGGCGACGCCACCGAAGCCCTCGCCGCGCTGGTGGGCGAGGGCGCCGACGCGGTGGGCCACCGGGTCGTGCACGGCGGCCAGCGGTTCACCGGCGCGACCCTGGTCGACGACGACGTCGTGGCGGCCCTGGAGCGGCTGCGCGAGCTCGCCCCGCTGCACCAGGGCCCCGCGCTCGAGTCGCTGCGCCAGGCCCGCGAGGCGCTGCCCGACGTGCCCCAGGTGGCCTGCTTCGACACCGCGTTCCATAGCACGATCCCGCCCGCGGCCAGCACCTACGCGATCCCGGCCCGGTGGCGCGAGGAGTTCGGGGTGCACAAGTACGGCTTCCACGGGCTGGCCCACCGGTGGGCATCGCGGCGGGCAGCGGAGCTGGTCGGGCGGCCGGTCGGGGAGTTGCGGACGGTCGTGGCCCACCTGGGCTCGGGGGCGTCGCTGTGCGCGGTCGACCGCGGCCGCTCGGTCGACACCACGATGGGCCACACCCCGGCGGCCGGGCTGGTGATGGGCAGCCGCGGCGGCGACCTCGACCCGGCCGTGCCCACCTACCTGATCGGCCGTGGGGTGGCCCCCGACGAGGTCGACGAGGGCCTGAACCGCTCCGGCGGGCTCACGGCGCTGGCGGGCACCTCGGACATGCGCGAGGTCGTCGCCCGCGCCGCGAGCGGGGACGGCGACGCCGCGCTCGCGCTGGACGTGTGGGCGCACCGGGCCCGCGGGCTCATCGCCGCCATGGTGGCCGCGCTCGGCGGGCTGGACGTGCTGGCGTTCAGCGGCGGGGTGGGGGAGCACCAGCCGCGGCTGCGCGCCCGGTTGGTCGACGGGCTCGGGTTCCTCGGGCTCGCCGTCGACCCCGACCGCAACGGGGCGGCCGACGGCGACGCCGTCGTCGGTGCGGAGGGGGCCGCGGCGGCGACCGTCGTCGTGCACGCCCGGGAGGACCTCGTCATCGCCGAGGAGGTGCGTCAGCTGCTGGGCTGATCCGCGGGCTCGGCCTGCCCGGCCGCCTCCCGGGGGTGCGAGAGCACGGCCCAGCCGGTGACCAGCAGGCCGAGCCCTCCGCCGAAGGCGACGACCGTGGTGGCGCGGTCGAGGTCGAACGACCAGCCGAAGGCGAGCACCGCCCGGTGGAAGCCGGTGGCGTCGAACGCGGTGAGCAGGGCGGCCAGCGCCCCGGCCGCGGCGCAGACCGCGAGCCCCAGCGGTCGGCGGGCCAGCACCAGCGCGGCCCCGGTGAGCCCGAGCGCCCAGCAGACGACGCCGATCCCGGCCGCGCCCAGCACCGCGCCTGCCGAGATCGGCACGCTCAGCACCAGCGCCGCGCCCAGCACGTGCACGACGTGCGCGGCGACCACGACCACCGCCACCGCGGCCACGCCCAGCTCGGCGGTCCGGGCCCCGGGCTCGCCGTCGCGCCTGCGCAGCGCGGCCGTGCCGCCGAGGCAGAACGTGCCCAGCGCGGCGGCGGCGGTCAGCGCCCACCACGGGGCGGGCGCCGGGTTCGGTGGCCAGACCCGGTCGCCGCGCACGACCACGGCCTCCCCGCCCACCAGCAGCGGGACCTCCCAGCTCGTGGCCGCCCCCGCGGGCGGTTCGGCCAGCCGGGGGTCGGTCCAGGCCGCCGATTCGCCGGGTTGCACGAGGGGCTCCTGGGCGCGCCCCCAGTCCGGCGGCGGGAGCACCTCGACCGTGCGGTCGGTGCCGTTGTCCAGCCGCAGCCGGGGACCGCCCTCGACCACCGTGACGGCCAGGCCGCCGATCGCGGGCTCGACGCCCAGCAGCACCGGCAGGCTGGCGGCCGGCGGGCCCTCGACGTCGCCGTGCGCGACCGCCGAACCCGCGCCGACCAGCAGGAACAGCCCTACCAGCTGCAGCAGCAGCCGGGCGCGGCTCAGCGGAGGGCGGCCGCGGCCGGCCGGGTGGCCCGGTCGACCAGCTCGGCGAACACCAGCGCCAGCGCCGTCCACAGCACGAGGTGCCCGCCCAACGAGGCCAGCCGGAAGTCGTAGAGCACCGCGGCGGGGAAGTCGGCCGGTGTCTCGGCGATCGTCGGCAGCAGCACACCGACCAGCACGACCAGCACCAGGTAGCCACCGGCCGCGGCGAGCACCGCGTTCCACCAGCCGAGTGTGGCCGACAGCCGCCGGGCGAGCACGGTCGCACCCACCGCCAGCCCGACCGACACCGCCACCACCACCACGAACAGCCCCGTGCGCAGCCCGATCGTGTCGTCGGCGCTGGCGGCGGGCGGGTTGGCCGGGTACTTGATGAACGGCACCAGCACGGCGGCGACGAAGCCCACCGCGGCCACGACCACCACGGTCGCGCGCGCGCTCAGCGCCCCGAGCCTGCCCTGCGCCGTTGCGCAGACGAGGGCGAGGATGCCGCCCACGGCCACGCCGTAGATCACGAACCCGACGGCGAGGCCCACGGTGCTCTGCACACCCCGGCTCACCGGCGCCACGCCCGCCTCCTCGCCGGCCGCCGCGGCCAGCGCGTCCTCGTAGGCGATGCCGCCGTCGAGCGCGGGCTCGCCGACCAGGCCGGCGAACAGCGCGGCCAGCAGACCGGCCAGCAGGCCGGCCAGCATCCCGCGGACCAGGAGCGCGCGAACCACGTCCGTCCCCCCGCTCAGTGGCAGGGGAAGCCGAGCAGGTGCCGGCCGTCGTGCACGAACTCGTGCAGCACCTCGCCGGAGAACACCGAGGTGGCACCCTGGTCCATGCCGACCAGGTAGAGCAGCGCGAGCAGCACGACCCCGGCGAAGAGGGCCCACGGGGCGATCTCGCGCAGTGGGATCGGAGCCGGGATCGCGACGGGTCGGGGTTCGGCGGCGGCCTGCGACATCGGCTACTCCACTCCTGCGGTGCACATCTGAAGAGTTGTTCAGGTGTGGAGTCTTGGTGGGCGGCGCGCGGGTGTCAAGGTTGGTGGCGGCCCTCCGGGAGGGCCGCCACCAACGCCATCGCGCACGCCGTGCCCGTCTACCCGCAGGGCTGCAGTGATCTCCGGCACGGCCACCGCAGGCGGGAATGACCCGGACGTGCGGCGCGTCACTGGACGAGATCGGGGGGGCACCGATTAACCGCAGGCGCTTTGTCGGTCCTTCCTCGTAGCGTGCACCCAGATCCCGAACGCAGAGGAAGACCGTGACGACCACGACGCACCCCCAACCCGGTGAGGCGACGGCGCCGCCGACCGCGCTGAGCCCCCGCGACCGCACCGTGATCGGGGTGCTGCTCGTCTCCGCGTTCGTCGCGATCCTGAACGAGACGACCATGACCGTCGCGCTGCCCGTGCTGCTGCGCGAGCTGCAGATCGAGGCGAGCGTCGGCCAGTGGCTCACCGCGGGCTTCCTGCTGACGATGTCGGTGGTGATCCCCATCACCGGGTTCCTGATCCGGCGGGTCGGCACCCGCGTCCTCTACGGCACTGCCATGGCGCTGTTCAGCGTCGGGACGCTGGTCGCCGCGCTCGCCCCCGGTTTCGGGGTCCTGCTGGTCGCCCGCATCATCCAGGCAGGCGGCACGGCGATCATGATGCCGCTGCTGATGACCACGGTGATGACGCTCGTGCCGCCGCAGCGGCGCGGCGCGCTGATGGGCAACATCTCCATCGTCATCTCGGTGGCGCCCGCCATCGGGCCGACGGTCTCCGGCCTGGTGCTGCAGACCTTCGGCTGGCGGGCGATCTTCTGGTTGGTGCTGGTCGTCGCCGTGGTCGCGCTGGTGCTCGGGCTGCGGAAGATGAGCGACATCGGCGAGCGCACCGACACCCCGGTCGACCTGCCGTCGGTGGTGCTGTCCGTGCTCGGCTTCGGCGGCCTGGTCTACGGGCTCAGCTCGATCGGCCACTCGAGCGACGGCGGCCAGACGCCGGTCGCGGTGTGGGTGGCGTTCGGCGTCGGCGTGGTGGGGCTGGCGCTGTTCGTGGCCCGGCAGATCCGCCTGCAGCGCACCGACCGCGCCCTGCTCGACCTGCGCACCTTCCGGTCCCGCACCTTCACCACGGCCTCGGTGCTGATGATGGTCATGATGGCCACGCTGATCGGCACCATCGTTCTGCTGCCGATCTACATGCAGGGCGTGCTCGGCCTCGACCCGCTGACCACCGGCCTGCTCCTGCTGCCCGGTGGGCTGCTGATGGGGCTGATGGGCCCGGTCGTCGGCCGCCTCTACGACCGGTTCGGCCCGCGCACCCTCCTGGTCCCGGGCACCGTCCTGACCAGCCTGTCGCTGTGGTCGACCACCCTGTTCAGCGCGGACAGCGCGTCGTGGCAGGTCGTGGCGTTCCACGTGACGCTCAGCGCGGGCCTGGCGCTGGTCTTCACCCCGCTGTTCACCGCGGGCCTCGGATCGGTGGAGCCGCGCTTCTACTCCTACGGCAGCGCGATCTTCGGCACCACCCAGCAGCTCGCCGGCGCGGCCGGGGTGGCCGCACTGGTCAGCGTGATGAGCGTGCGCGCCGCCGGGCTGGCCGCCGAAGGCGCCCCGCTCGCCGAGCAGACCGCGGGCGGCGTGCACGCGGCGTTCCTGGTCGCCGCGGTGCTGTCGCTGACCACGATCGTCGGCGCGTTCCTGATCCGCGTCCCCGAGGTCGAGGGCCCGGAGACCTTCGCGTCCCCGGAGCCGGGCGAGCCGGCGGCCCCGGCGACGGGCGCCGCCGCGGCGGTGCCGGCCACGGCCGTCGAGGCGCGCGACGGCGCAGGCTCCGCGAGCTGACCCACCCCCGGCCGGTGGACGAGCACGACTTCCGCCGCTGGATCGACGGCTACGAGAGGGCGTGGCGCTCCCCGGGCACCGCGGGCCTCGCCGAGCTGTTCACCCCCGACGCCTCCTACCGGCACTCGCCCTACGCCGAGACGATCTCCGGGCTGGCCGCGATCGAGCGCGACTGGGAGGCCGAGCGCGACAGCCCCGACGAGTCGTTCACCATGAGCGCCGACGTGCTGGCGGTGAACGCCACCGACCCGGTCGGGCCGCTGGGGATCGCCCACGTGCTGGTGCGCTACGAGGATTTCACAGGTCACGAGTACCGCGACCTGTGGCTGGTGCGGTTCGCGCCCGACGGGCGGGCGCGGGAGTTCGAAGAGTGGCCCTTCTGGCCGGGGCAGGGGTGGCACCCGGAGGCGGAGTCCTCGCCGGGCTAGCGCCCCCACCTACGTGCGCCTGTCCCGCTTCCGCTTTTGTCCGGCTCGTGATCGTCGTATGGTCTGAGCGCCAGGCGAGACGTTGTTCCGTGAGATGGAACGACCGCGACGCAGGGGAGACGACGATGACGACCTCCCGTCCCGACGACGTGACGGACACCCGACCCGGCGGGCTGCGCCGGGTCGTCACCGGTGCCCTCGTGGGCACCGCGCTCGAGTGGTACGACTTCTTCATCTACGGCACCGCGGCGGCGCTGGTGTTCAACCGGCTGTTCTTCCCGCAGTCCGATCCGGCCGTCGGCACGCTCACCGCCTTCCTGACCTTCGGTGTCGGGTTCGTGTTCCGGCCGCTGGGCGGCATCCTGTTCGGCCACATCGGCGACCGCATCGGGCGGCGGGAGACGCTGATCCTCACCACGCTGGTGATGGGCGTGTCCACCGGCGTGATCGGGTTGCTGCCCACCTACGACTCCATCGGGGTCTGGGCGCCGGTGCTGCTGGTGGTGCTGCGGGTGATGCAGGGGCTGGGGGCGGGGGCGGAGTTCGGCGGGGCCTCCACGCTGCTGGCCGAGCACGCGCCGCCGGCCCGGCGCGGCTACTACACCTCGTTCGCCCAGACCGGCGTGCAGATCGGGCTCGTGCTGGCCACGGTGTCGTTCCTGCTGGTCGGGCTGCTGCCCGAGGAGGACCTGCTGAGCTGGGGCTGGCGGGTGCCGTTCCTGGTCAGCTTCGCGCTGATCGGGGTGGCGCTCTACGTCCGGCTGCGGGTGGAGGAGTCGCCGGTGTTCCGGGCGATGGCCGCCCAGCAGCGGGTGATCCGGATGCCGGTGCTGGAGGTGTTCCGCTCCTACCCACGCAACATGCTGATCGGGGTGGGCGCGCACATCGCCGACACCGCCGCGGTGTACCTGTTCGCGACGTTCACCGTCTCCTACGCCACCAGCACGCTCGACGTCCCGCGCAGCACCGTGCTCACCGGCGTGATCCTGTTCGGGATCGTGGTGATCATCCTGCAGCCCGTCTACGGGACGCTGTCGGACCGGATCGGGCGCAAGCCGCTCAACGTGTTCTCGGTGGTGTTCCTGGCCGCGTTCATCTTCCCGTTCTTCCTGCTGCTGCGCACCGAGCAACCCGTGCTGGTGGTGCTGGCGCTGGTGGTCGCGACGGCGTTCGGCGTGGCCCCGATGATCGCCGTGCAGCCCGCGTTCTACGCCGAGCTGTTCGGCGCCCGCGTGCGCTACAGCGGGTTCGCCACCTCGCGCGAGGTCGGCGCGGCGCTGGCCGGGTTCACCCCGCTCATCGCCGCCGCGATGGTCACCGACGACGGCGCACCGTGGTGGGTCGCGCTGTACATGATCGGGCTGTGCGCGGTCTCGCTGGTCGCGTTCCTGGCCGCACCTGAGATGAAGGACATGGACATCACCGAGGCCGGACCGGCGAAACTGATCTCCGAGAGGTGACCGCGACGGCGCGGCACCGCGGGCGTGGAGGGTCGCGATGGAGCTGAACGGGACGGTCGCGGTGATCACCGGCGGGGGCACTGGCATCGGCGCGGCCTGCGGGGAGGCGTTCGCCCGGGCCGGCGCGGCGGCGGTGCTGGTCGGATACAGCCGCTCGGTCGACGAGGCGGAGCAGACCGCGCAGCGGCTGCGCGAGCTGGGCGCGGAGGGCTCGGCCGCGGTGTTCATGGACGTGCGCGACGAGGCCGCCGTGCGCGCGGTCGCCGCGGCGGCGGTGGCCGAGCACGGTCGGGTCGACGTGCTGGTCAACAACGCCGGCACGACCGACGCCACGCCGTGGGACGACCTGGAGGACATCACCGACGCCGCCTGGGACGAGGTGCTCGACGTCAACCTGCGCGGGGCGTTCCGGTGCACCCGCGCGCTGGCCCCGGCGCTGCGCGAGGCCGGCGGTGCGGTGGTCAACATCTCCTCGATCGCCGGGCACCGGGCGGGCGGGTCGTCGGTCGTCTACGGGGTGAGCAAGGCGGCGCTGCTGCAGCTCACCCGGTCGCTGGCCCGGGTGCTGGCCCCGCAGGTGCGGGTGTACTCGGTCTCGCCGGGGGCGGTGGCCACCCGCTGGCTGACCCGCGTCTTCGACGAGGCGGCCGTCGAGCGGGCCAGCGCCGACACCCGGCGGACGCCGCTGGGGCGCCTGGCGCGGCCCGAGCACGTGGCGCAGGTCGTCGTCGGGCTGCTCGGCATGGACCTGGTCACCGGGGAGGACGTCATCGTCGACGCCGGCCGGTCGATCCTCTACTGACCGCATACCCTGCGGTCGTGCCCCGCCCGTCCGGCAGCAACGCCGTGGAGAAGACCCTCGCGGTGCTGGACGCGCTCGGGGACCACGAGCGGATCTCCGACATCGCCCAGGCCACCGGCCTGCACAAGTCCACCGTGCACCGGATCCTGCAGGACTTCGCCCGGCTCGGGTTCGTCCGCGTCACCGAGCAGGGCACCTACCAGGGCGGGGCGCGCATCCTCGGGCTGGCCGGGCGGGTGCTGGCGCGCACCGGCGCCGCCCAGCGCGCCGAGCCGGAGCTGGCCGCGCTGCAGGCCGACTGCGGCGGCGCCGTGCACCTGGCGCTGGTCGACGGCGACGAGGCCGTCTACGTGGCCAAGGTGGAGGGCGACAAGCCCTACCGGATGGCGTCGCGCGTGGGGATGTCGCTGCCGCTGCACTGCACGTCGATCGGCAAGGCGGTGCTCGCCGCGCTGCCCGAGCCGGACGTGCGGGCGCTGCTGGCCCGCACCCGGCCGGTGGCGCGCACCGCGCGCACGCTCGTGGAGCCGGACGCGGTCGTCGGGCACCTGGTCGGGGTGCGCGAGCGCGGCTACTCCGTCGACGACGAGGAGAACGAGCTCGGGGTGCGCTGCGTGGGCGCCGCCGTGTTCGACCACACCCGCAGGGTGATCGGCGCGGTCAGCGTGTCGCAGCTGGTCAGCGACCCCGACGGGCGCCCGCCCGAGGAGCTGGGCCCCCGGGTGGCCGCCGCCGCGCGGGAGATCAGTCGCCTGCTGGGCGCACCCGGCTGAGGGCGGCGCGCGTCTCGGCGAGGGTCGGGACGCGGCCGGTGCCGCCTTCACCGGCCAGCGACAGCGCGGCCGCCGCCGTGCCCAGCGCCACGGCCACCTCGACCGGATCGCCCAGCGCCAGCCGGGCCGCCGCGGTGCCGGCCAGCGCGTCGCCCGCGCCGGTCTGGTCGACGACCCGGTCGGGCCGCACCGGCGGCACGATGGTCGGCTCGGGTGCGCCGGTGAGCAGCAGCACGCCGTCGGCGCCCATGGTGACCGCGGCGGCGCGGGCCCCGGCCGCGCGGACGCGCTCGGCGGCCTCGCCCGGGTCGGCCGTGCCGAGCAGCGGCTCGGCGTCGCCCGGGCAGGACGGGGTGACCAGCGCGGCGTGCGGGGCGACCCGTTCGAGGACGTCGAGCGCCGCGGCCGGGGTGGTGAGCCGGGGGCGGAAGTTGGGGTCGTAGACGACCGCCCCACCCGCCGCGGCCACGGCCGAGGCCGCGGCGAGCACGGTCTCGGTCGCGCTCGCCGACAGCGCGGCGGTGATCCCGCTGACCAGCAGGCAGGACGTCGTGGCCAGCAGGTCCGGGTCGAGGTCGTCGGGCGAGAGCCGGGACGCGGCGCTGCCCCGGCGCAGGTAGACGAACTCGGCCTGGCCGGTGGGGTCGGCCCCGGACAGGTACGCGCCGGTCGGCGCGGCGGGGTCGAGCCGGACGATCGGCTCGACCCCCAGCTCGGCGATCCGCTCCAGCAGCCGCCGTCCCAGCGGGTCGTCGCCGACCCGGGTGAGCAGCGCGGTGCGGGCGCCGGCCGCGGCCGCGGCGGCCGCCGCGTTGAGCGCGTCGCCGGAGAACGACAGCCGGAAGGTGACGGCCGCGTCCAGCGGGTCGGTCGAGGTGAGCTCGATCATCGGCTCGCCGATGACCAGCACGTCGTAGCCGCTCACCCGCGGGCCCCGGTGAGGGCGGCGAGCTGCTCGGCGACGCGCGCCGGGTCGCTCTCGAGCGCGCGCAGCAGGTCGCTGCCCACCCCGACGGCCAGCGCGCCCGCGTCGAGCCACTGGGCGACGTCGGCGAGGCCGACGCCCCCGGTGGGCACGATCCGGGCGTCGGGCAAGACCGGGCGCAGCGAGCGCAGGTACTCCGGGCCGCCGACGTGGGCCGGGAACAGCTTGGCGATGCCCCGCCCGCTCGCCTGCGCGATCTCGCCCGGGGTGAGACCGCCCTCGACCAGCACCAACCCGATCTCGCCCGCGGCCAGCCGGACGTCGGGAGCCGGCCACGGGGTGACCAGGAACCGGGCCCCCGCGTCGTGGGCCCGCCGCACGTCGTCGGGCTCGCGCACGGTGCCCACGCCGAGTAGCAGTCCGGGGTGGTCGTGGCCGGCCGCGGCGAGGGCGGTCGGCCAGTCCGGGGTGGTGGTGGTCAGCTCGACGACGGGCAGCCCGGCCCCGACCAGCGCGTCGACGTGGGCGCGCGCGGCGTCGGGGGACGGTGACCGCAGGACCGGCAGGACCCGGGCCGACCGCAGTAGATCGGCCAGAGTTTCATGAGAGAGAACGCCATTCCGGCTCACGGACCCATTCTAGGGCGAACGCGCGTCGGACGCAGCGACGCGGGCTCGTCAGCTGAGCGAACGGCGCGCTCGACCAGCCTGCCCGGCCCGGTGGCCCGCTCGCTCGGCTCGCGGGAAGGATCTATTGACAAATTTTCTTGTCGGTGAGACCCTCGCCCCATGACCGACGACTTCGAGATGCACCTCGTGCTGCCCGCCCCGCCCGAGACGGTGTGGGCCCACCTGCGCGAACCGGAGCTGCTCGGGCGCTGGTTCGGCTGGCACCACGACGGCTTCGACGCCGAGCTGCGCGAAGTGTTCGTCGACGCGGTGGTCGTCGAGCGGCCCGGGCGCGAGTTGGTGATCGCCGGCGGGCACCGCTTCACGGTGGACGGGCACCCGGCCGGCTCGACGCTGCACGTCAGCCGTGTGTCCCCGGCGGACGGTTCGGCGTGGGACCCGTCCTGGCGGCCGATCGAGGAGGGCTGGGTGACCTTCCTGCAGCAGCTGCGCCTGGTGCTCGACCTCGACCCGGCGGCCGCGGCCGGCACCCGCCACACCGTGATGCGCAGCGGCTCGCCCCGGGCGGGGCTGGTGACCGACGCCGGCCCCGGCAGCGCCTGGAGCGCGCGCCTCTTCGGCCCCGAGGAGCTCGCCGGCACGGTGTGGTTCCGCACGCCCCACCAGCTCGGCCTGCGGGTGCACGGCTGGGGCGACGGCCTGCTCACGATCATGACCGACGTCCCCGGCGGCGAGGGACGGGTCGTCCTCACCACCTACGGCCGCTCCGACGACGCCGCTGCCGCCACCGAGCGGGACCTCCTGCGCTGGTGGGCCGGCGTGACCGACACCGTCCCGGCGAGCTGATCGGGCGGGTCGCGCCCGCGACTACCCCAGCAGCGGGCGCAAATGCGCCCAGGCCCACTGGCCCAGCGTCGTCGGCGTGGTGGTGCGCAGCTCCCGGGGCTGCTCGGGGACGAAGCCGTCGCGGGTGCCCGCGGTCATCCCGACGATCCCCTCGACCGCGGCCTCGGGCAGCCCCGCGCCCCGCAGCTGACCGCGGACGTCGTCGTCGGAGAGGTGCAGCGCCGCGATCTCCCGCCCGGTGGCCTCGGTGAGGACCTCGGCGACGCGGGAGTGGGTGAGGTCCTCCGGGCCGTGCACGGCCTGCACCTCGCGGCCGCTCCACCCGGCGGCCAGCAGCCGTGCGGCCACCACCTCGCCGACGTCGCGCGGGTCGACCCAGGGCAGGGGGGCGTCCAGGGGCATGGTCGTGGGCAGCACGCCCTCGCGCAGGGCGTCGACGCTCATCAGCAGGTTGCTGAAGAAGTAGCCGCAGCGCAGGTGGGCGACCGCGGCGCCGGTGGCGTCGAGGCTCTCCTCGATGCGGGCCAGCCCGTCGATGTGCCCGGCGCCGTGGCGCCGCTCGGCGCCGACGCTGCTCAGGAACACCACGTGGTCGATGCCGTTGGCGCGCACTGCCGAGGCGGCGACCTCGCCGAGCCGGGCCGACGCGCCGATCGGGTCGTCGTCGACGTGGGGGGTGGTGTCGAGCCAGAACAGCGCGTGCGCGCCCTTCGTGGCCTCCAGGACGTAGTCGGTGTCGCGCTGGTCGCCCACGCGCACGTCGACGAGGGCGCGGGTCTCGGGGTCGAGCTTGTCGGGGTCGCGCAGCAGCAGGGTGGGGCGCACGCCCGCCTGGACCAGCAGGCGCACGACGCGGCTGCCGACCTGGCCGGTCGGTGCGGTGACGGCGATGCTCATGCCCGGCACCGTAGGCGCGGGGACCGACAGATCGGGGCGAACCGCCCCCGGGCTCAGCCGGCGAGCGGGCGCAGGCCCTCCAGCAGCGGGGTCGTCGGGCGGCCGGCCAGTCGGGACAGGTCGCCGGTCCGGACGGCCAGCGCGCCCTCGCGGATGGCGCCGTCCATCGCGACGAGGAACCCGACCAGCTGCGGGTCGACGCCGTTGCCGACGAGGATCCGCCGGTGCTCCTCGGGGGAGACCGAGCGGTGCGCTACCTCTCGCCCGAGCAGCGTCGAGAAGGCGGCGGCCAGGTCGTCGAAGGTCCAGGCCTCGTCGCCGGAGAGCTCGTAGGCCTTGCCCTCGTGGCCCCCACCGGTCAGCACGGCGGCGGTGGCGGCGGCGAAGTCGGCCCGGGTGGCGCTGGCGACGCGGCCGTCGCCGACGCTGGTCAGCAGCACGCCCGACCCGCGGACCTGGTCGAGGCTGCGCCCGTAGTTCTCGGTGTACCAGCCGTTGCGCAGGAACGTGAACGGCAGCCCGCTCTCCCGCACGATCGCCTCGGTCCGGACGTGGTCGGGGGCGATCGGCAGCGGCGTGTCGTCGGCGCCCAGGACGCTGGTGTAGACCAGGCGCCCGACGCCGGCCGCAGCCGCGGCCTCGACGGCGTTGCGGTGCTGCCCCACCCGGTCGGCCAGGTCGCCGCTGGAGATCAGCAGCACCGTGTCGCCCGCGGAGAACGCCTTCGCGAGGGTGCCCGGGTCGGTGTAGTCGATGGCGACGACGGCCACCCCGCGCCCGGCGAGGTCGGCGAGCTTGTCCGGGCTGCGCCCGGCCGCGACGAGCTGGTCGGCGGGCACGCCCCGGTCCAGCAGCTCGGCGAGCACCAGCCGGCCGAGGTGGCCGGAGGCGGCGGTGACGACGATCGACATGGTGGCCTCTCGGGGGAACGACAAGTACTTTCGCATTCAAGCATCCCGGCGCCCGCCGGACGGCCGCAACTCGCCTTCCGCCCCATGAGGGGTTAGGACTCCGGGGTGGACCGAACCGAGGACCCGACGCACACCGACATCCGGGCCGCCGTCCGCGACCTGTGCCGGCGCTTCCCCGACGAGTACTGGATGCGCCACGACGACGACCGCGAGTTCCCCTGGGAGTTCTACGACGCCGTGCGCGACGGCGGCTGGCTCGGGCTGACCATCCCCGAGGAGTACGGCGGCGGCGGGCTGGGCGTCACCGAGGCCGCGCTCGTCGAGCGCGAGATCGCCGCGTCCGGGGCCGGGATGAACGGCTGCAGCGCCGTGCACCTGGGGGTCTTCGGCTTCCAGCCGATCATCGAGCACGGCTCGGCGGAGCTCAAGCGGCGGTTCCTGCCCCCGGCGGCCCGCGGTGAGCTGCACGTCTCGTTCGCGGTGACCGAGCCCGACGCCGGTACCGACACCACCGCCATCTCCACGTTCGCCCGCAAGGTGCCCGGCGGCTACCGGGTCACCGGCAAGAAGGTCTGGATCACCAAGGCCCAGGAGTCGCAGCGGATGCTGCTGCTGTGCCGGACCAGCCCGCGCGACCCGGGCGGCCCGCGCACGGCCGGCATGACGCTGCTGTTCGCCCCGATCGACCGCGACGCCGTGGACGTGCGCCCCATCCCGAAGATGGGGCGCAACGCCGTGGACACCAACGAGCTGTTCATCGACGACCTGTTCGTCCCCGACTCCGACCTCGTGGGCGAGGAGGGGCGCGGCTTCCGCACGATCCTGGGCGGGCTCAACGCCGAGCGGGTGATCATCGGCAACTGCGCGCTGGGCATCGGCGAGGCGGCGCTGCGCCGCGGCGTCGAGTACGCGAAGCAGCGCGAGGTCTTCGGCCGGCCGATCGGGAAGAACCAGGGCATCGCCTTCCCGCTCGCCGAGGCCCGCATCCGCCTCGACGCCGCCGAGCAGGTGGCCGACCGGGCGGCCTGGCTGGTCGACCGGGGGCTGCCGTGCGGGCGCGAGGCCAACGCGGCCAAGTACCTCTGCGCCGAGGCCGGCTTCTTCGCCGCCGACACCGCCCTGCAGGTGCACGGCGGGTTCGGCTACGGCCGGGAGTTCCACGTGGAGCGCTACTTCCGGGAGGCCCGGCTGCTGCGGATCGCGCCGATCAGCCAGGAGATGGTGCTGAACTACACCGCCGAGCACGTGCTCGGGCTGCCCCGCAGCTACTGACTAGCCTGCGCCGAGTGGAAGGTCCCTACCGCCGTCGCTCCGCCCGGGTCCTGCTGATCGACGCGGCCGACCGCGTCCTGCTGCTGCACGCGCACGACCGCGACCTCTCCTTCTGGATGACGCCCGGCGGCGGCGTCCACGACGGCGAGCCGCTGCCCGAGGCGGCCGCCCGCGAGCTGCGCGAGGAGGTCGGGTTGGCCGTCACGGCCACCGACCTCGGCGCACCGGTCGCCTTCAGCGGCGGCTACGTGAAGCTCGACTGGGCCGAGGGCGTCTTCCGCGACGACTTCTTCGCCCACCGCGTCGCCTCGCACGAGGTCGACACGGCCGGCATGGAGGACCTCGAGCGCGGCGTGGTCGACGGCCACCGCTGGTGGACCGTCGACGAGCTCGCCGCGACCACCGAGGCCGTCTACCCCTTCGGCCTGCCCGGCCTGTTGAGCGAGCTGATCGCCGGTCGCGTCCCCGCCGAACCGGTCGAGCTGCCCTGGCACCACTGACCGCCTTTCCGGGGGCGACGCGTCACTCGCCCGTGCGAACCGCGGATCCTCGGCCACCCTGGGACGGTGCCCCTGATGCCACGCCCCCGTCCGGAGGGCGTACCCGTCCGGGCCGCGGCCCCGCGCTGGGCCGTCGCGGGCGCGTTCGTGGCGACGGCCCTGATCGCGGTCGTGCAGGGGGTGCGGGCGTTCCGGCGGCCCCATCTGGTCGAGACCTACCAGGCCAGCCAGTTCTGGGTGACCTACGAGCACGGGTTCGTCCGGCGCGGGTTGCCCGGCCACGTGCTGGCCGCGCTGGTCGGCGGGCCGCCGACGGCCGGGCAGGTCACGGCGGCGGCGTTCGCGCTGATGGCGCTGGGGGTGGCGGCGCTGCTCGCGCTGGTGCTCGTGATCGCGCGGTCCGCCCCCCGTCCGGTGCGGCCGACGGTGACCGCGCTGCTGGTCTGCTCGCCGTTCACGTTCGCGCTCGTGCTGCAGGACATCGGGCGCTACGACGCGGTCGGGTTCGCCGCGATGGCGGTGGCTGTCGTCGGGGCGCTGCGCTGGGCGCCGGGGCCCGCGCTGCTCGCCTCTGGCCTCGCGCTGCTGGTCGCGGCGGCCGCCGAGGAGGTGCTGGCCGCGTTCCTCGCCCCCGTCGCCGCGCTCGCGGCCTGGCGGTTGATGGCGGCGGCAGGCCCGGCGGCCCGGGCCGGGGCGGCCGCGGCGACGGTGCTGCCCGGTGTGGTGCTCGCCGTCTGGGGGCTGACCGCCAACCCGCCGACAGCGGCGCTGTTGGCGATGGTCGACGAGGCGAACGCGGAGCGCCCGGACATCATGCGGTCGAGCCCGGTCAACGCCATCGCCTCGCTGTCGCAGAACCTGCGCGACGCGCTGGACCACCTGGCCGAGATGGCGCCGCACGTGATGCCGCTGCTCAACCTGGTGTTCGGCCTCTGTTGCCTCAGCGCCGCCGCACTCGTGTGGCGGCTGACCGGTCGCCGCGAGCCGCGGCTGTTCCGCTCGTTGGTCGCCTGGTGCGTGCTGGCCGCCATCGGCCTGGGCATCGCCGGCATCGACTACCGCCGCTGGTGGGCGCTGGCGTTCGTCACGCTGGTGGCCGCCGTCCCGCTGCTGCGGCCCGGGCCGCGGCAGCCGGTCCCGGGACCGCCGGTCGGCTCGGCCCGGCCGGTCGTGGTGGTGGCCGTGCTGGCGGTGTCGGTGGCGGCGCAGGTGGTGCCCGTCGGCGCCGCCATCCTGCTCGACCCGGCCGCTCAGACCCACATCATCCTGACCGAACGGCCGTAGGCTCGGCCCGTGATCTTCAGCGTCTGGCTCTCCGCAGCCAAGCCGTGGGACGAGGTGCTCGACCTCGGTCGGCACGCCGAGGCGACCGGGTGGGACGGCCTGTGGGTGGCCGACCACTTCATGCGCAACGGCGACGGCCGGAACGACGACCCCATGCACGAGGCGTTCGCCCTGCTCGCCGGGCTGGCCGCGGTCGTGCCCCGGGTGCGGCTGGGCCCGCTGGTGGCCGGCAACACCTACCGGCACCCGGCGGTGCTGATGAAGGCGGCGACCACCATCGACCACATCTCCGGCGGGCGGATGGTGCTCGGCATGGGCGCCGGGTGGCAGGTCAACGAGCACGAGGCCTACGGCATCGCGCTGGGCGGCGTGCGCGAGCGGTTGGAGTGGTTCGAGCAGGCCTGCCGCATCCTCACCGGCCTGCGCGACGACGACCGCACGACCGTGCCCGGCCGTTACGGCGTCGTCGACGCACCGCTCCAGCCCAAGCCGGTGGGCCCGATGCCACTGCTGATCGGGGCGAGCGGGCAGAAGGTGATGGCCCGGATCGTGGCCACCTACGCCCAGGAGTGGAACACCTGGAGCACGCCGGCGCAGTGGCGGGAGAAGCGCAGGGGCTACGACCGGGCCCTGGACGAGGCCGGCCGCGACCCGGCCACCCTGCACACCTCCACCCAGGCCCTGGTCTTCCCCGGCGCGGACGGCGCGGCGAAGGCGGAGAAGGTGCTCGCCGGGGGCGCGGGCCGCGCGGCCATCGGCGGCACGGGCGCCCAGCTCGTCGACACCGTGGGGCAGTGGGCCGAGGCCGGGCTGGACGAGCTGATCATCCCGGACTTCACCCTCGGCCCGCCCGAGCGCGCCCGCGACGCCCTCGACCAGCTGATGGCCGAGGTCGTGCCGCACTTCCGGACCTGAGCCGCGGGCCAGGCCCCGGAGCGCCGACATGAACACCATGGGGCGGATCACGGCGGGAAAGCCCCATGGTGTTCATGTCGAGCGCCGTCACTCGGTGAGGAAGCCGCCGGACTGGCGGCGCCACAGGTCGGCGTAGCCGCCGCCGGCCGCCAGCAGCTCGGCGTGCGTGCCCTGCTCGGCGACCCGGCCCCTGTCCAGCACGACCAGCCGGTCCATCCCGGCGACCGTGCTGAGCCGGTGCGCCACCGCGATCGCGGTGCGCCCCTCCATCAGCGTCCACAGCGCCTGCTGGATGTGCGCCTCGCTCTGCGAGTCCAGCGCGCTGGTGGCCTCGTCGAGCAGCAGGATCGGCGCGTCGCGCAGGATCGCCCTGGCGATGGCCACCCGCTGGCGCTGCCCGCCGGACAGCTTGACCCCGCGCTCGCCGACCAGCGTCTCGAAGCCCTGCGGCAGGGCGTCGACGAACTCCAGCACGTGCGCGGCGCCGGCGGCCGCGCGGATCTGGTCCTCGGTGGCGTCGGGCCGGCCGAAGGCGATGTTCTCCCGCAGCGTGCGGTGGAACATCACCGGGTCCTGCGGGACGTAGGCGATCAGCCCGCGCAGGTCGGCCTGCGACATCCGGCTGATGTCCTGACCGCCGACCAGTATCCGGCCGCTGTCGACGTCCATCAGCCGCAGCAGCAGCCGGATGATCGTCGTCTTGCCGCCGCCGGAGCGCCCGACCAGCCCCACCCGCTCGCCGTGGGCGATGCTCAGGTCGAGCCCGTCGAACAGCGGTTCGCCCTGCCCGCCGTGGGTGAACCGGACGCCGTCGAGCCGCACGTCGACGCCCTCGGCGACGACCGGCTCCGGCGACTCCGGGTCGAGCACCGTCGGGTCGTCCAGCAGCAGCTCGGTGAACTGGGCGGCCTCGGTGACCGACCGCTCGAGCCCGCGGTAGATCTGGTTGAACTCGAACAGCACGTGGGTGGCCTGCGCGAAGTACGCCACCACGACGAGCACCGCGGCGACGCCCGGGCCGCCGGGGCGGGCCGCGACGACCAGCGCGAGCACCAGGCCGATGCCGCTGGCCAGCACGGACAGCGGCGTGACCAGGGTGTCGATGCGCAGGTTGTGGTAGTCCCAGGAGATCAGCGTGAGCCGCCTGCTCTCCGCGACGCGGCGCCGGTGCTCGGCGGCCTCGCGCAGCTCGGCGGCGTACGCGCGCACGGCGTCCATGTTGGACAGCACGTCGGCCACGTGCCCGGACAGCTTGGCCCAGGCCTCCTCGCGCTCGTCGACCAGCGCCTGCCTGCGCCGGATCAGCGGCGTCACCACCACCGCGGTCAGCACGACCATGCCGAACAGGACCGGGACCAGCCACGGGTCGTACTGCCACAGCACGACGCCGGCGAAGGCGAGCGGCAGCAGCTGGCCCAGGATCTGGAACGAGATGATGTCGACGAAGTCCTCGAACCGGGACGCGAAGCTGAGCACCCGCTTGGTCAGCGAGCCGGCGAAGTTCTCGTGGAAGAACGAGGCGTCCTTGGCCAGCAGCGCGTCCATCCCGTCGACGTAGAGCCGTTCGATGCCGCGCGCATCGACCCGGTTGAGGCAGTGGATGCCCAGCCGCCACAGGGCCTGGCCGGCCAGCATCACGCTCACGAACCCGACGACGTAGGGGACGGCCAGCTCCCGCGTCAGCACCTCGCCGGTGGTGAGGCGCCCGACCAGGGCGGCCACGATCAGCGGCGGGACGTAGTTCAGGCAGATGGCGCCCAGCGCGGGCGCCAGGATCGCGGTGGCGCCGAGCAGCCGGTAGCGGAGCATCTCGCGGAAGTAGGAGCGCAGCGCGAGGCGCACCGCGGGCGCCCGGCGCCGTGGCGGGGACGTCGGTGGTGTGATCGGTGTGGTCTTCTCCGACGCGGGCGGGGTCGCCGCCGCGGTGTCGGTGACCGCGGTGGTCATGACACTCCTCGG
Organism: Pseudonocardia humida; assembly: GCF_023898865.1. Classification (GTDB taxonomy): domain Bacteria; phylum Actinomycetota; class Actinomycetes; order Mycobacteriales; family Pseudonocardiaceae; genus Pseudonocardia; species Pseudonocardia humida. The sequence continues at coordinate 13,659 of NZ_JAGSOV010000087.1, read as the reverse complement.
GTTGGGGGACCACACATCGTCGGTGCCACCCCCGCGCCGGTCCACCGAGTTTCCCCTGGTTCAGCCCCCGGCGGCGCGCAGGAAGCGCTCGCCGAGCGCGCGCACGTGCCCGCGCAGCTCGGCGGGTTCGACGACGTCGAAGTCGGTGCCGAGCAGCGCGAGGTAGCGGGCGAGCACGGGGAGCGTGTCGGCCCCGGTGCGGAACAGGCAGCGATCGGGCCCGTCCGGCTCCACCGAGCCCATCATCGGCGTGACGACCGCGGCCATCTCCTCGACCGGCGCGTGCAGCCGCACCACGGCCTGGTGCTGCCACATCGCGGTCCCGACGCCCTCGGTGACGTAGCCGGCGAGGTCCTGGGCCGGTGGCTCCCGGGGCGCGAACCGCGGACCGGTCGGCACGACGGGCCGCACCCGGTCGAGCCGGAAGGTCCGCCAGCCGGCGCGGCCCACGTCCCAGGCCACCAGGTACCAGCGCCGGCCGGTGTGCACGAGCCGGTGCGGCTCGGTGTCGCGACGGGCGGCGCGACCGTGGTGGTCGACGTAGTCGAAGCGCAGGCGCTGGTGGTCGCGGACCGCGGTGGACACGGCCACCAGCACGTCGGCGCCCACCGTCGGCCCGCGCCCGGGCACCGGGACGACGGCAGCGGCCAGCGCCGCGATCCGGTTCCGCAGCCGGGCCGGCAGCACGTGCTCCAGCTTGGTCAGCGCCCGGACCGAGGTCTCCTCGATGCCGCCGACCGTGCCCCCGGCCGCCGAGCGCAGCCCGACGGCCACGGCCACCGCCTCGTCGTCGTCGAGCAGCAGCGGTGGGAGGGCGGCGCCGACGCCGAGGCGGTAGCCGCCCGCCGGGCCGGGCGTCGCGTCGACGGGGTAGCCGAGCTCCCGCAGCCGCCCGATGTCGTTGCGCAGGGTCCGCGGGCTCACCCCGAGCCGCGCGACCAGTTCCGGGCCGGGCCAGTCGCGGCGCGACTGCAGCAGCGACAGCAGGCGGAGCAACCTCGCGGACGGGTTCTGCACGACGCCGATTCTCCTCCGAGATGCGGCAAGGATCCTGCCGCATTCCTCCCTACCGTCCTCGACATGGGTACAGACACCGACATCACGCCCTTCACCCTCGACACCCCGCAGGCCGAGCTGGACGACCTGGCCGACCGCCTCGCCCGCACCCGCTGGCCGCGCGAGCTGCCCGGCGTCGGCTGGGAGCGCGGCATCCCGGTCGGCTACCTGCGCGAGCTGGCGCGGTACTGGAGCGACGGGTTCGACTGGCGGGCCCAGGAGCGCCGGATCAACGCGTTCGACCAGTTCACCACCGAGGTCGACGGCCAGTCGATCCACTTCCTGCACGTGCGCTCCCCGGAGCCGGACGCGCTGCCGCTGCTGGTCAGCCACGGCTGGCCCAGCTCCGTGGTGGAGTTCCTGGAGGTCATCGGCCCGCTGACCGACCCTCGGGCGCACGGCGCCGACCCGTCCACGGCGTTCCACCTGGTCGTGCCGTCACTGCCCGGGTTCGCGTTCTCCCCTCCGGTGCGCGAGACCGGCTGGGGGTTGCCGCGGACGGTGGACGCCTACGCCGAGCTGATGCGCAGGCTCGGCTACGACCGCTACGGCACCCAGGGCGGCGACATCGGCGGGGGAGTGGCCGGCATGCTCGCCGCGGCCGCGCCGAAGGTCGGCGGGCAGGTCGTGGGCATCCACATGAACGGCCCGTCCAGCTTCGCCCCGCTGCCCGAGGGGGTCGAGCTGACCGACGCCGAGCGGGTCCGCGCGGAGCGCGACGCGGAGTTCGAGCGCACCGGCTCGGGCTACCTGGCGCTGCAGGCCAACCAGCCCTCCACGATCGGTGTCGCGCTGAACGACTCCCCGGTCGGGCAGCTGGCCTGGATCGCCGAGAAGTTCCGCGCCTGGACCGACCCCGCGAAGTCGACGCCCGACGAGGCGGTCGACCGCGACCTGCTGCTGACCAACGTCACCGCCACCTGGCTGTCCGGTGCCGGGGCGGGCTCGGCCCACTTCGTCTACGAGTCGATGCACGGCCCGCTGGCCTGGGCCGCGCCGGACGCGGCCGGTGCCGCCCCGGAGGGGTCGTGGTCGGGGCCGTCGGTCCCGACCGGCATCGCGGTCTTCGCCGGGGACAACTCCATCCGCGCCCGCTTCGACGACGGCTCGGTCACCCGCTGGACCGAGTACGACCGGGGCGGGCACTTCGCCGCGCTGGAGGTGCCCGACCTGCTGGTCCACGACGTACGGGAGTTCTTCGCGACCGTCCGCTGACCCGTGCACCCCGGGTCGGGACCGACGGTCCGACCTGCTCGTCCGTCCTAGGGCCCGCCCGGTGGGCGCTGGACGCGGTCGATCATCAGCGCCGCGTAGCAGCGGGCCGCGGTGTGCAGGTCGGCGACGGCCACGTGCTCGTCGACCTGGTGCATCCGCTCGGTCGCGCCGGGCCCGAAGAGGATCGTCGGCACCCCGGCCAGCGCGGGTTGCAGCACCGACGCGTCGCTGAAGAACGCCGCGCCGCCCGCGGTCGGCTCGCCGGTGCCCCCGCCGTCCGCGACCGAGGCGGCGGCGAGGGCCGCGGCGACCAGCGGGTCGTCGAGGTCGGTGGCGACGGGCGCGGCTTCGTTCAGCACGGCGACCGCGCCCGTCACGCCGTCGAGCCCGGCGAGCCCGCGCGCGACCGCCCGCTCGACCAGCCGCCGGATCTCGTCGTGGTCGTGGCCGGGCAGCGTGCGGATGTCCAGGGTCGCCCGGCACCGGTCGGGCACGACGTTGGCCGCGGTGCCGCCGCTGATCTGGTTGACGCTCACCGTCGCCGGACCGAGCAGCGGGTGCGGGGCGAGCGCAGGCGGCTCGACCGCCGCGCACGCCGTCACGACGGCGGCCATGGCGGTAACGGCGTTGGCCCCCAGCTCGGGCCGGGCGCCGTGGGCCGCCCGTCCGTGCACGACCACCTCGAGGCGCAGCGCACCCTTGTGCGCGGCGACCACCCGCAGGCCGGTCGGTTCGCCGACCACCAGGCAGCCCGCGGCGGGCAGCCGCCCGGACGCGGCCACGGTCCGAGATCCGACGCAGTCGACCTCCTCGCCGGCCACGCCGTACAGCTGCACGCGGGCAGCGCGGTCGGGTGCCACCTCGTGCAGCGCGGCCAGTGCGGCCAGCATCGATGCCAGCCCGCCCTTCATGTCGACGCTGCCGCGTCCCCACACGTTCCCGTCGACCACCCGCCCGGCGAAGGGCTCCACGGTCCATCCGGTGGGGTCGGCGGGAACCGTGTCGAGGTGGCCGACCAGGAGGACGTCGCACGGTTCGGGGCCGTCCACCGCCGGCCGGTCGCCTGCGGTCACCCGGACGTTGCTGCGCCCGTCGGCGACGGGCTCGACGCGCGCCGCGAGACCCCACAGGCCGGCCATGTCGGCCACCGCGGCGGCCATGGCGTCCTCGCCGCCGGGCGGGTTCTGGCTGGGCGTCGCGACCAGCCGCGCGACGGCCCCCGCCAGGTCCCACCCGTCCAGGCGCGCGAAGACCCGCTCCCGCAGCTCGTCGTCCGCCGTGTCCATTCCTGCCCTCCTCGCGGTGACGGCCGCCTCGTCCTCGACCGTCAGGTGAACGGGTCCCAGCCGTCGGGCAGCGGGGGAGGGGCCGTCGCCGTGCTCGCCACGTCGACGGACCCGCCGGCCGCGGCGGCCTCGATGGTGGTGATCATGACGTCGAGGACGTGGTGGGCCAGCTCGCCCGACGCGCGCTCGGGCTCCCCGGCGCGGATGGCGCGGGCCAGCTCGACGACCCCGACGCCGCGCCCGACCCGGGTGCGGATCGGGGGCGTGCGGAGCACCGAGCCGTCGGCGTGGTGGACCTCGGGGATCGCGTCGAACACGTTCGGGTCGCCCACCACGACGCTCGCCCCGGTGCCGCTGATCTCCAGGTGGCGGCGGCGCAGGGGCGAGTCGAAGCTGAACAGCGCCTGCGCCGTCGTCCCGCCGGTGAACGTGTAGAGCGCGCTGACCTGCGTCGCGACCGTGACCGGGAAGCGCTGCCCGGCCCGCGGGCCGGAGCCGATCACCCGCTCCTCGCGCGCCCGGGTGGCGACGGCCTGCACCCTGGCCACCGGGCCCAGCAGGTGCACGAGCGCGGTCAGGTAGTAGGGGCCAAGGTCGAACAGCGGGCCGGCGCCGTCGCCGTAGAGGAACGCCGGGTCGGGGTGCCAGCTCTCCGGTCCCGGGTTCTGCAGCTGGGCCAGTGCGCTCACCGGCGTGCCGATCGCGCCGGACCGGACGAGCCGCAGCGCGCGCTGGAAGCCCGGCCCCAGCACGGTGTCCGGGGCGGCGGCCACCCGCAGGCCGGCGGACCGGGCCGCGTCGAGCAGCGCGTGCCCGCCCGCGCGGTCGAGCGCGAGCGGCTTCTCGTTCCACACGTGCCGGCCGGCCGCCAGCGCGCTCATCGCCACGTCGACGTGCGCCGTGGGCACGGTCAGGTTGACCACGATCCGCACGTCGTCGTCGGCCAGCAGCTCCTCGACCGACCCGCCGCGCGGCACGTCGAACTCGGTGGCCCTGGCCCGGGCGCGCTCGACGTCGAGGTCGGCGACGAACCGGACGTCCAGGTCGGGGGAGCGGGTCAGCGTGCGCAGGTACTGGGTGCTGATCACCCCGGCGCCCACGACGCCGACGCCGACGCGGTCGCTCACGCCAGCCCCGCCGAGCGCAGCCAGTCGAGGCTGTCGGCCACGGCGGTGAACCGGTCGCCGCGGGTGTCGTCCAGCTCGACCACCCGCAGTGCCCGCGGCGCCGCGTTCACGATGTCCTCGACGGGCAGCGTGCCCCGGCCGACCGCGACCTGGTCGCGGGTCTCGGCGGTGACCGGCCCGTCCTTGAGGTGCAGGGCCAGCACCCGCCCGCCGAGGCGGCCGAGCAGCGCCACCGGGTCCTGGCCGCCGACCGCGGCCCAGTAGACGTCGACCTCCAGCGCCACCCGCTCGTCGAGCTCCGCCGCGAGCAGCTCCAGCGCGGTCGTCCCGTCGTGCTGGATCTCCAGCTCCTGGGCGTGGTTGTGGTAGCCGACGGCCACCCCGTGCGCCGCCGCCAGCTCGGCCGCGGCACCGAGGTCGTCGGCGACGGAGCGCACGCCGTCCGGGGTGGTCCAGCGCTCCCGCGGCACCATCGGGTCGATGACGGTGCGCACGCCCAGCTCGGCGGCCGTGGCGAACACGGCGTCGGCGTCGTCGCGGCCGACGAACGACTGGTGCGCGGTGGGCGCCTCGAGCCCGGCCGCGGGCAGCGCGCCGGCCAGCGCGGCGCCGTGGGTGGTCAACGCGAACGGTTCGACCCGCGTGAACCCCATGCCCGCCAACCGGTCGAGCGTGGCCGGCAGGTCGTCGGTGAGGGCTTCGCGGACGGTGTAGAGCTGCACGGACGGTCCATCGGCCACCTGATCAGCATCGCCCGGCCCGCCACCGGATGACAAGCCGGACGGGATCGTGCGCGGAAGACGGCGCCGGATTTCCGCCTTCCGCGCACGACCCCGGGAGCCCCGACTCAGTCGCTGCCCTGTGCCATCGGCACCGGTGCGGTCGGTTCCCCCGTCTTGGTCCGACCCGGTTGGGTCAGGAACAGCGCCACGAACGCCGCGAACAGCGAGATGCTCCCGGCCAGCGTGAACGCCCCGCCGTGCCCCCAGTTGGCGACGACGACGGCGCCCATGCCCGAACCGGCCAACCCCGACACCAGCTTCGAGCTGTAGACCAGCCCGTAGTTGGAGGCGTTGTTGTTCTCGCCGAAGTAGTCCGCGGTCATGGCCGCGAACATCGGGAAGATCGCCCCGCCGCCGAAGCCGGAGATGCTGGAGAAGATGAGGAAGAACAGCAGGCTCTGTTCGTTCGCCGACCACAGGATCCCGTACTGCGAGAGCCCGAGCACGATGCAGACGAAGATCAGGCAGCGCTTGCGGCCGTACCGGTCGGAGAGCCAGCCGATCACGCCGCGCCCGGTGCCGTTGACGATGGCCTTGAGTGACATGGCCGTGGCCACGATCCCGCCGGCGAACCCGGCCTCCTGACCGATCTCCACCTGGAACGCGATGCCGAAGATGTTCACCCCGGAGGTGCACATCAGGCAGAACCACATCAGCGCGACGCGCCCGGTCCGCCAGGCCTCCCGCGGCGTGTACTGCCGCACCGCGGGCGGGTTCATCTTCAGCGCGCGCCGGGTGCGCGGGTCGTCCGGCACGTGCAGCGGGTCGACGTCGGCTGGCCACCAGTTCTTCGGGGGGTCCTTGAAGAAGTAGCCCGAGACGGCCACCACCCCGGCCAGGAACACCCCGACGGCCACCAGCACCCAGCGGAAGTTCGTCAGGTCCATGTAGCCGGTGAACAGGAACACGAACGGCACCGAGCCGTAGGCGAACCCGCCGTTGACGAACCCGGTCTTGCCGCCCTTCCGCTCCGGGTACCACTTGGCGACCATGTTGACGCAGGTCGCGTAGACCAGCCCGGCGCCCATCCCGCTGAACGCGCCGAACCCGATGTAGGCGACGACGACGTGCGGCGCGAACGCCAGCGACACGTACCCGATGAGGGTGCCGAGCGCGCCGAGCATCATCGCCCAGCGCGCCGGCAGCCTCCCGCTCTCCCGCAGCTTCCCGGCCGGGAACGCCACCGCGGCCTGGAAGAACACCCACACCCCGAGCATCCAGAAGATGTGCAGGCTGCTCCAGCTGTGCGCGATGTGCAGGGTTTCCTCGGCCGAGGCGAACGCGTACTCGGCCGAGGAGATGCCCATCATGCCGATCCACGGCAGGATGACCATCCACTTGCGCTTGCGACCCATGATGTCGATATCGGTCTCGCCCAACCGGTACACCCGGCCGTTGGGGTCGACTACCTCGCGGTACGGCAGTGCTGTGGTGGTCACTCTGGACGTCTCCTTTGACGGACAAGTGCGCGGGCGTGCGGCCTCTTTCCTGCGGTGCTCAGCTCAGTGCGCCCGGGCGGGCGCGTGGTGGTGGGCGGGGCTCAGAGCAGCCCGGCGGCGCGGGCCCAGCGGTACTTGGCGCCCAGCACGGCGACCGGCATCTCGGTCGTGTAGGGGTAGGCGACGATGCCGTTGCGGTAGAGGTGCTCGCTGGCCCGCTCGACCTCGGTGTCGCCGGCCAGCGAGGCCACGACGGGCTTGTCGATGCCCTTGGCCCTGGCCTCCGCGACCACCCGGGAGGTGAGCTCGGCGAAGACCATCGGCGGGGTGACGATGGTGTGCCAGTAGCCCAGGATCAGCGCGTGGATCCGCGGGTCCTCCAGACCGAGGCGGATCGTGGCCTCGTAGGTGCTCGGGGGTTCGCCGCCGGTGATGTCGATGGGGTTCCCGGCCGCCCCGAACGGCGGGATGAACGCCCGGAACGCCTCGTCGAGGTCCGCCGGGATGTCCATCAGGTCCAGCCCGTTGAGCACGCAGGCGTCCGACAGCAGCACGCCGGACCCGCCGGCCCCGGTGATGATGACGACGTTCTCGCCCTTCGGCGTGGGCAGCACCGGCAGCCCTCGGGCGTACTCGAGCATGTCGTTGAGCCCGGGTGCCCGGACCACGCCGGCCTGGCGCAGGATGTCGTCGTAGACCTTGTCGTCGCCGGCCAGCGCACCGGTGTGCGAGCTGGCGGCGCGCGCACCCATCGCCGTGCGGCCCGCCTTGAGCACCACAACCGGCTTCTTGCGGGTGACCCGCTGCGCGGTATCGACGAACGACCGGCCGTCCTTGAGGTCCTCCAGGTGCATCGCGACGCACGTCGTGTTGGGGTCGGACTCGAAGAACGTGAGCAGGTCGTCCTCGTCGATGTCGGCCTTGTTGCCCAACCCCACGATCGCCGAGACGCCCATCCCGGTGGTGCGCGCGAAGCCCAGGATCGCCATCCCGATCCCGCCGCTCTGCGAGGTCAGGGCCACGCCGCCGCGCACGTCGTAGGGAGTGCAGAAGGTGGCGCAGAGGTCCTCGTGGGTGGAGTAGTAGCCGTAGATGTTCGGGCCCAGCAGCCGCACCCCGTGCTCCTGGGCGGTGGCGACCAGCTTCTCCTGCAGCTCGACCTCGCCGGTCTCGGCGAACCCGGACGGGATGAGCACCGCGGCCGGGATGCCCTTGCGGCCCACCTCGGCCACCGCGTCGACGACGAACCTCGCCGGCACCGCGAACACGGCCACGTCGACCTCGCCGGGGATGTCGCCGACGCTGCGGTAGGCCTTCTTCCCGAGTATCTCGTCGGCCTTCGGGTTGACCGGGAAGATCTCGCCCGCGTAGCCGCCGTTGATGAGGTTCCTCATCACCGAGTTGCCGATCTTGCCGTCCTCGGCGGACGCCCCGATCACGGCGACCGCGCGCGGGCGCATCAGCCGGGTCATCGTGGCCAGGATCTCCTCCTGGGTGTAGCGCACCGGCTCGTGCCGCTCGCCGTTGTCGAGCAGGATCCGCACGTCGGCGGCCCAGGCGCCGTCCGGGCGGGCGAACACCGGGTTGAGGTCGAACTCCCGGATCTGCGGGAAGTCGGTGACCAGCAGCGACAACCGGGACACGACGTCGGCCAGCGCCTCGGCGTCCACCGCGTCGCCGCCCCGCACGCCGTGCAGGATCTCGGCGGCGGCGATGTCGTCGAGCATGGCGCGCGCCTGGGCCGGGTCGACCGGCGCCATCCGGAACGTGACGTCCTTGAGGACCTCCACGAGCACCCCGCCCAGGCCGAACGCGACGACCTTGCCGAACGTCGGGTCGGTGACCGCGCCGACGATCACCTCCTGACCGCCGGTCAGCATCTGCTGCACCTGCACGCCGTCGATCGCGGCGTCCGCGTCGTAGGCGCGGGCGTTGGCCAGGATCTCGCCGAACGCCGCGCGCACCTCCTCGGCACCGCGGACGCCGACCTTCACCCCGCCCGCCTCGGTCTTGTGCAGGATGTCCGGTGAGACGATCTTGAGCACCACCGGGCCGCCGAGCTCCTCGGCGATGCGCACGGCGTCGTCCGCGCCGGTGGCCAGGCCCTCGCCCGGCGTCGGGATGCCGTAGGCGGTGCAGACCCGCCTGCCCTCCGGCGCGGTGAGCGACTCCCGGCCCTCGGCCAGGGCCTTGTCCAGGATGTCGCGGACGGTGTCGCGGTCGACGGCCGTCGAGGTGTCGGTGGTGGTGGCGTCGGCGGTGGCGGTCATCAGATCACCCCCGACTCGCGCAGGCCCGCGTACTCGTCGGCGTCGACGCCGAGCTCGCGCAGGAACACCTCGTCGTTGTGCTCGCCCAGCAGCGGCGAGGTCTCGACCTTGACCGGCGACTCGGACAGCTTGATCGGGCAGCCGACCGTGGTGAACGGGCCCCGCTCCGGGTGGTCGACGGTGACGATCATGTTGTTGTCGACCAGCGAGGCGTCGGAGATGATCTCCTGGGTGGACAGGATCGGCCCGCACGGGATGCCGTGCGCGTTGAGCTGGGCCAGCACCTCCCACTTGTCGAGGTTGCTGGACCACTCCTCGATCAGCTGGAACATCTTGTCCAGCTTGCTGAGCCGGGCCTGCGGGGTCGCCCACTCCGGGTCGTCGGCCAGCTCGGGGCGGCCGATCAGCGCGCTGATCGGCGCCCATCCCGGTGGTTGGACGATGACGTAGACCCAGTCGTTCGGGCCGCCCGGGCGGCACTTGACCGCCCAGCCGGGCTGCCCGCCGCCGGAGGCGTTGCCCGAGCGCGGCACCTCCTCGCCGAACTCCTTGTTCGGGTACTCGTCGAGCGGGCCGTGGGCCAGGCGCTGCTGGTCGCGCAGCTTGACCCGGCACAGGTTCAGCACGGCGTGCTGCATGGCCACGGTGACCCGCTGGCCGCGCCCGGTGCTCTGGCGCTGCACCAGCGCGGCCAGGATGCCGGCCACGACGTGCACGCCGGTGCCGGAGTCGCCGATCTGCGCGCCGGTGGCCAGCGGCGGGCCGTCCTCGAAACCGGTGGTGCTCATCGAGCCGCCCATCGCCTGGGCGACCACCTCGTAGGCCTTGAAGTGGGTGTACGGGCCCTCGCCGAAGCCCTTGATCGAGGCGTAGACCAGCCGCGGGTTGAGCTCGCGCAGGCGGTCCCACGTGAACCCCATGCGGTCGACCGCGCCGGGGCCGAAGTTCTCCACCATCACGTCGGCCGACTTCACGAGCTCGACGAAGAGCTCCTTGCCGCGCTCGGTCTTCATGTTCAGCGTGATGCTGCGCTTGTTGCAGTTCAGCATCGTGAAGTAGAGCGAGTCGACGTCGGGGACGTCGCGCAGCTGCTTGCGGGTGATGTCGCCGGAGGGCGCCTCCAGCTTGACCACGTCGGCGCCCAGCCAGGCCAGCAGCTGGGTGGCCGACGGCCCGGACTGGACGTGGGTCATGTCGAGCACGCGGATGCCGGCCAGGGCCTGGCTCGCGCCGGGGGCAGGGCTCGTGACGGTGTCGGTCATCTGGGGTCCCCGATCACTTGTACATCGTCTGGTTCATGGTTCCGGGCGCGTACACGTCCGGATCGACCCAGACGTTGATCAACGAGGGCTTGCCGGACTCGCGGGCGCGCAGCAGCGCCGGGCCGATGTCGGCGGGGTCGCGGACCTCCTCGCCGTAGCCGCCGAGCATCCGCGCGAACTCGCTGTAGCGGACGTCGCCGAGGGTGTTGCCGACCCGGCCGCGGTCCTCGCCGTACTTCTGGATCTGGCCGTAGCGGATCTGGTTCATCGACGAGTTGTTGCCGACGATCCCGACGAAGGGCAGGTCGTAGCGGACGAGGGTCTCGAAGTCCCAGCCGGTGAGGCTGAACGCGCCGTCGCCGAACAGGGCGACGACCTCCTTGTCGGGCCGGGCCAGCTTGGCCGCCAGCACGAACGGGACGCCGACACCGAGCGTGCCCAGCGGGCCCGGGTCCATCCAGTGCCCCGGCGACTTGGGCTGCACGACCTGCCCGGAGAAGGTGACGATGTCGCCGCCGTCGCCGATGTAGATCGAGTCCTCGGTCAGGAACTCGTTGATCTCGTGCACCAGCCGGTAGGGGTCGATGGGGGAGGCGTTCGAGTGCTGGCGGGGCAGGCGCTTGTCGGATGCCCTCGTCTCGACCGCGCGCAGCTCCTCGACCCACGCCGTGCGGGCCGGCTGCGGACCGGCCGCCGCGGTGACCGCGGCCAGTACCGTGCCCGCGTCGCCGACGATCCCGAGGTCGATGTCGCGGTTCTTGCCGACGGTGCGGAAGTCCAGGTCGATCTGCACCACCTTCGCGGTGGGGGAGAGCCTGCGCCCGTAGCCCATCCGGAAGTCGAACGGCGTGCCCACGATGATGATCAGGTCGGACTCGGTGAAGGCGTGCCTGCGGGCCAGCTGGAAGTGCATCGGGTCGCCGGGGGGCAGCGTGCCCCGCCCGGCGCCGTTCATGAACGCCGGCACCCCCAGGGTGCGCACGAACTCGATGGCCGCGTCGGTGGCCCGGCAGGTCCAGACCTGGCTGCCCAGCAGGATGCAGGGCTTCCGCGCCCGCGAGACCAGCGCGGCGAGACGCTCGACGTCGGCCGGGTCGCCCAGGGCGCGCCGCGAGGCCCGGTAGTGCCCGGCCTCCGGGATCCGGGCCTTCTCGATCGGCACCCTGGCGTCGAGCACGTCGCGCGGGATCTCCAGGAACGACGGGCCGGGCGCGCCGTGGAAGCACTCCCGGAAGGCCATCGAGACCATGTCGGCGGCGCGGGCCGTGTCCGGCACGGTGGCCGAGAACTTGGTGATCGGCGCCATCATGTCGACGTGCGGTAGGTCCTGCAGGGAGCCCATCTTGTGCTGGGTGAGCGCGCCCTGGCCGCCGATCAGCAGCATCGGGCTCTCCGCGCGCAGCGCGTTCGCCACGCCGGTGACGGCGTCGGTGGTGCCCGGCCCCGCGGTCACCACCGCGCATCCGGGGCGCCCGGTGATGCGCGCGTAGCCGTCGGCGGCGTGCGCGGCCACCTGCTCGTGGCGGACGTCGACGACGGTGATGCCCTCGTCCACGCAGCCGTCGTAGATGTCGATGATGTGGCCGCCGCACAGCGTGAAGATCGTGTCGACGCCCTCGGCCTTGAGCGCCTTCGCCACCAGGTGCCCGCCGGAGATGGTGGCGTCCGCGGTCGTCGTCGACTCCGGGGCCGCTGTCGCACCGGCCGCTCCGTTGCGGGCGGTGCTACCAGGGACTGTCTGGGTCATGGAGAGGTCAGCTCCTCAACGTCGGGAAGGCCGGTCGAGCTGTGTGGATACTGCATACCGTATGGAGACTTGGTACTCCTTGAGGCCGGTGTTGTCCAGACCACAATCGGCGGTGCCGTCGGGCTATTGCATACTGCATACTGATCGACTCGGACACCGCCGAAGGGGAGATGCGATGAAGGTTGCTGTGGTCGGAGCAGGGGCGATCGGTGCCTACGTCGGAGCGGCGCTCTGCCGAGCGGGCGTCGAGGTGCACCTGCTGGCCCGCGGGCCGCACCTGGCCGCACTGCGCGCGCACGGGGTGCGCGTGCTCAGCCCGCGCGGCGACTTCGCCGCCCACCCGCACGCCACCGACGACCCGGCCGAGATCGGGCCCGTCGACCACGTCCTGCTGGGCGTCAAGGCCAACGCCTACGCCGCGGCGGGGCCACTCGTGACGCCGCTGCTGCACGAGCGCACCACGCTGATCGCCGCCCAGAACGGCATCCCGTGGTGGTACTTCCACCGCCTCGCCGGCCCCTACGAGGGCACCCGGCTGGAGAGCGTCGACCCCGGGGGAGCGGTCACCGCCGCCCTCCCGCTCGAGCGCGCCGTCGGCTGCGTCGTCTACGCGGCCACCGAGATCAGCGCGCCCGGCGTCGTGCAGCACCTGGAGGGCACCCGCTTCTCCATCGGCGAGCCCGCGGGCGGCGTCTCACCGCGGTGCACCGAGTTCGCCGACGCCATGGTCGCCGGCGGCCTGAAGTGCCCCGTCGAACCCGACCTGCGCGACGACATCTGGATCAAACTGATGGGCAACATCGCGTTCAACCCGCTCAGCGCGCTGACCCGGGCCACCATGGCCGGCATCTGCCGGCACCCCGGCACCAGGACGCTGGTGGCCACCATGATGGAGGAGACCCTGGAGGTCGCCGCCCGCGTCGGCGCCAAGCCGGAGATCTCGGTGCAGAAGCGGCTGGCCGGCGCCGAGCGCACCGGCGAGCACAAGACCTCCACGTTGCAGGACCTCGAACGCGGCCGACCCATGGAGCTCGACGTGCTGCTCGCCGCGGTCGTCGAGATCGCCGACCTGACCGGCGCCGAGGTGCCCACGCTCCGCGTCGTGTCGGCCCTGGCCGACCTGCTCAACCAGGAGATCGCCGCCGCCTGAACCCCTGGTGCAACGAGAGCCGCTCTCGCTCGGCGAGTGGCACGAACCCGCCTCTCGTCGACCCACCCGTCCCGGCGAAGCGAGTGGCGCGCTCGCCCGATGAGGCTGGGCGAATGCGCCGCTCGCTCGCCCGGGCGGGACGAGGGTCGCGTTCGCTCCGTCAGGTGCAACGAGAGTCGCGCTCGCGTCCCGGCGAGGCGGCGCGCAGCGCCGCGAGCCGGGCCGAGCCCGGTGGGCGCGAAGCGCCCACCTCACCCCCGGAAGTGCTCCCCAGCCGTCGCCTCGGCGCGCACGGCGCAGCGCCTCCGGCGCCGACCTGCACCCC
>NZ_JAGSOV010000086.1 GCF_023898865.1 Pseudonocardia humida | reverse complement strand
TCACGTCATCGAACAGCAGCGCGTCGCAGTTGGTCGGGGTCAGCCGGGTGTGCGCGAGACCGGGGGCGCAGACCAGGACCTTGCGCAGGGTGCCGACCTCGGAATGCACCCCGTAGGCGGCCGACGGCCGGGTGGTGTCGGTCATGACACGTTCCTCCTGGGTGGCGGGCTAGATGGTGATGAGGCCGGTGGCGAGGCCGACGATCCCGAGGACCGCCAGTACGACGGCGAGGACGAACAGCGCGAGCTCGGCCGGGGAGAACACCCGCCGGTGCCGCTCGCGGCGCGCCATGACGAACAGGACGGTCCCGGGCGCGTAGATGATGAACGACAGCAGCAGGAACTCCAGGCCGGCCGCGAAGACCAGGAACGCGGTGTAGACGACGGCGAGCGCCGCGAACGCCACCTCCTTGCCCCGCCCCCGCGGCGCGGTGTCGTAGGTCTCGCCGCGCACGCCGATCTGCAGGGCGTAGGCCGCGGCCAGCAGGTACGGGATCAGCGACAGCGAGCTGCAGAGCTTGAGGGTGAAGGTGAACGCGTCCTCGGAGAACAGGGTGACCACCAGCACCGCGGTGATCAGCGCGCTGGTCATCACCAGCGCCGCGGTGGGCACGCCGTGGTGGTTCTCGCGCTTGAGGTAGCGCGGCATGTCGTCGTCCTGGGCCGCGACGAAGAGCACCTCCGCGGCCATCAGCGTCCAGGCCAGGTACGCCCCGAGCACCGAGACGATCAGGCCGATCCCGATGAAGGCCGAGCCCCAGGTGCCCACGACCGACTCCAGCGCGCCCATCATCGACGGCTGGCGCAGCTCCGCGAGATCGGCGCGGGGCAGCACGCCGTAGGACAGGATCGTCACCGACGCGAAGAGGGCCAGCACGCTGAGGAACCCCAGCACCGTCGCGCGGCCCACGTCCGAGCGCTTCTGCGCGTAGCGGGAGTAGACGCTGGCGCCCTCGACTCCGAGGAAGACGAAGACCGTCAGCAGCATCGTGGCCTTGACCTGCTCGAACAGCCCGCCGAACGACTGCTCGGTGCCGCCCCAGAGGTTCGCGGAGAACACCTCGGACCGCAGCGCGACGGCCAGGATCACCACGAACACCACGATCGGGACCAGCTTGGCGACGGTGACGATCCGGTTGATCGCGGCGGCCTCCTTGACCCCGCGCATGATCATGAAGTGGAAGGCCCACACGCCGACCGCGGACACCGCGACGGCGAGCAGCGTGTCGCCTTCGCCGAAGCCCGGGATGATCGTGCCGAGGGTGGACTTGATCAACACCCAGTAGGTGACGTTCCCGACGCAGGCGCTGGCCCAGTAGCCGAAGGCGGAGAAGAAGCCGGGGAACTCGCCGAACCCGGCTTTCGCGTAGGCGTAGACGCCGGCGTCGAGGTCGGGTTTGCGCACCGCGAGGGCCTGGAAGACGAACGCGAGCATGAGCATGCCCGCCCCGGCGATCGCCCAGGCGACCAGCGCGCCGTAGACCCCGGTGGCCTGGGCGAAGTTCCGCGGCAGGGAGAACACCCCGGCCCCGACCATCGACCCGACCACCATGGCGGTCAGGGTCAGCAGCGGCAGCTTCTGCGTCGCCTTGACATCGGTCGCGGTCATCGGACGTCAGCCCTTCTCGTCCGGGAGGGTCGGTGCCGCGGGCGGCTCGGCGTTGCGGGCCGCCCCGACGAGGTGCCGACGGTGATCGTCGACCGCCTCCGGCGGGTCGGACCTCGTCCGCAGGAGGTGAACCCGGCGGTGCGAGCTCAGCAGCGCGTCGGCCCACAGCGCCCGCGGGTCGTCGTCCACCAGCACCGCCTTCACCAGCAGGGTCAGCGGGACGGCCAGCACGGCCCCGACCGGGCCGAGGAGCCAGGCCCACAGCACGAGGGCCACCAGGGTCACGCTCACCGAGATGCCGACGGCGTCGCCGACGAAGTGCGGCTGGACGATCGAGGTGAGCACGAAGTTGACCACCAGGAACACCGCGACGACCGCCAGCACCATCGGCCAGCCCCCGACCAGCAGCGCGAGCAGGGCCGGCGGCCCGAGCCCGATCCAGAAGCCGAGGTAGGGGACGTAGTTGGTGATGAAGACCAGCAGCCCCCACAGGGCCGCGGCCGGGATGCCCAGCAGCGCCAGGACGACCGTGTCGATCACACCGGTGAGCAGCCCGATCGCGGTGGTGACCCCGATGTAGCGGCGGGTGCCGTCGGCGAACCCGCGCAGCGCGTCGCCGACCGGCCGGCGGCCGCCGGCGATCAGCGCGAGCCGGGCCCCGGCGCCGGACGACTCGATGCACAGGAACAGCAGCAGGGTCAGCAGGAACACGACGTTGCCCAGCAGGCTGGACAACCCCAGCAGCAGCCCGCTGGCGAAGCTCAGGACCTTGGCGAAGTTCAGCGACGCGGCCAGCGCCCGCAGCTGCTCGGTCCCGACGCCGAACCGGCCCAGGGTCGCGGTCCCGGACGAGACCACCGCGTTCGCCTCGTCGGCGTAGAGCGGCAGGACCGTCACCAGCTGCGCCACCGCGACGACGACGACGCCGGCCAGCACGACCACCAGACCGAAGACGATCAGGACCAGCACCGTCGTCGCCACCCAGCCCGGCAGGCCCAGCGCCCGCAGCCGGCGGCGCACCGGATGGACGGTGATCACGACGACCAGGGCCAGGAACACCGGCCCGACCAGCCAGGCCGCCGCCTGCAGGCCGGCCGCGACGATCACCGCGGCCGCCGCGCCGCCCAGCACGAGCAGCGCCCGCGGCGGCTTCGCCGCACCGGTGGCGGCCAGGCCGTCGAGACCGTGACGGGGCACCGGTCCTCCTTCGCCGTGGGCTGCGGTGGATGTGGACCGTCGCGCACCGGGCCCGGCGCCTGCCTCGTCCGCAGCGGAGGAGAACCGCCGCCCTACCGCCTGCCGGCCCGCGCCGCGGCCGCGGGCCGTCTCACCCACGCCGGACGAGGACAGCGAGGGTGCGCTCCCGCACTCTGGCGTCGTGCGGCGCCGCGCTGACGGGAGGTACCGGACGTGTCATCACGCTACGAATTCCGGGTGGCCGGTCTGGTGTCCGAGCGGTCCCGCGGCGCCTTTCCGGACATGGTCGTGGTCGACGCCCCACCCGAGACCATCATCGTCGGGGAGGTCCAGGACGAATCGCACCTGCACGGCGTGCTCGCACTGATCCAGTCACTGGGGCTGCGGGTGGTGTCCCTGCAGGAGATTCCCCACGGCCCGTGACGACCGAGCACAGCAGAACGTGAATCGTTGCCCGTTCCGGCACTACTCCGCGGATCGCATCGCTAGTAGCGTGAGATGAATACTGCGTATGGGCGAATGGCCACCGGCACGGGGTCGGCTCGGGGTACCGCGGGTCAAGACGGCGGTACCCCGGCTGTCGGCGCGCCACGTCTCCCGGCCGCGCCTGCTGGATGCGCTCGACGCCGCGGCACCCGGCCAGCTGGTGCTGGTGAGCGCGCCCGCGGGCTACGGCAAGACGCTGCTGCTGGCCGAGTGGGCAGCGCACAACCCGACGCGCACGGCGTGGGTGGCCCTCGACGAGGACGACAACGACGACCGGCGCTTCTGGTCCGCGGTGCTGACCGCGCTCACCTCGTGCCCGGTCGTCCCCGAGGCGCACGACCTGCGCGGGTTCGCCGTACCCGCGCGACCGAGCCACGACCACGAGTTCGTGGCGGCCGTCCTGGAGGCCGTCGAGGCGATGCCGGCCGCGCTGCGCCTGGTCCTCGACGACGTCCACGAGCTGACCGCGACCGACCCGCTGCACGGGCTGGGCACGCTCGTGCGGGACCACCCCCGCGGGTTCCAGGTCGTGGTGGCCGGGCGCAGCGACCCGCCGCTGCCGTTGGGGCGGCTGCGCCTGAACGGGCGGCTGTGCGAGGTCCGCGCAGGCGAGCTCCGGTTCTCGGTGGCCGAGGCGGACGCCATGTTCGCCGCCGCGGAGATCCCCGTCCGCTCCGACCAGGTCCGGCAGCTCGTCGCGCAGACCGAGGGGTGGGCCGCCGGGCTGCGGCTGGCCTCGCTGTCGATGCGCGGGGCCGACCCGGACGTGTTCGTCGCCGACCTCGTCGCGAACAGCCGGGCGGTGTCGGACTACCTCGTCACCGAGATCCTCGACCGGCTGCCGCGCGGGGCCCGGGAACTGCTCGCCTCGGTCAGCGTGTGCGACCGGCTGTCGGCGTCGCTGGCCACGGCCCTGTCCGGCCGGCCGGACGCGGGCGAGGTGCTCGACGTGCTCGAGCACGAGACCTCGCTGGTGATCAGCTCGGGTGAGGGCCGGGTCTACTACCGGGTGCACCCGCTGCTGCGCTCGCACCTGCTCGCGGACCTGCGCCGCCGCCGGCCCGACCTGGTGACCGAGCTGCACCGCCGCGCGGCCGCCTGGTTCGCCGACCGCGACCAGCCCGTCGCCGCGCTCGCGCACGCCCGGCGGGCCGCGGACACCACCCTGGTGACCGCCCTGCTCCGGCGGCACGCGCTGCCCCTGGTCGGCAACGGACGGCTGCGGGCCGTGCGGGAGGCGCTGGCCTGGCTGGTCGGGCGCGGCCACGACGACGACGTGCGGCTGGCGATGGTGGGGGTCCTGGTCGACCTGCAGGTCGGGGACGTTCGCGCGGCGCGGGCCCACCTCGACCGGGCGGACGACCTGTGGCCCGCGGATCCGCCGCCCGACGTGGTGGCGCTGCGCAACCGGGTGGTGGCCGGGATCGCCGCGTCCGACGGCGACGTGGACGCCATGCTGGCCGCCACCGAGGAGATCGCGACGACCGACACCGCGGATCCCGAGCTGGCCGTCATGGGCCGGCTCGGACGGGCGCTGGCGCTGGCGATGGCCGGGCGCCGGGGCGAGGCCCTGCGCATCGCGCAGCCGGCGCTGGACCAGGCACGCGAGCTGGGCCAGGGGCTGCTGGTGGCCCACGGTCTCGCGGTGCTCGCCCTGATCGCCGCGGGGACGGGTGAGTACCGGCGGATGACCGAGCTGGCCGAGCACGCCGACCGGGACGTGCCGCCGGGCACCGAGTGGGCGGCGACCAGCGGTGCGGCCGTGACCGCGATGCTGCGCTCCCTCGGCGCGCTGCTGCGGGCCGACTCCGGGCGGTGCCTGGAACTCGTCGGCAAGGCGCTCTCCTTCGCCGACCCGGGCTCCCCACCGGACCTGATGTCGGCGATGTGCCTGGCGGTGCGCGGCGCGGCGCGGGTCGACGTCGGGCACCGCCTGGACGGCCTGAAGGACCTGCGGTCCGCCCGCGGGGTCGCCGCCTCCGGCCACGCCGGGCCCGCCCTGATCGCCGTGGTCGCGCTGCTGGAGCACCGGGCCGCATCGCTCGCCGGTCGCCACGACCTGGCCCGCACGGTCTCGGGCTGGGCCGACGGCGCCCTGGGCGACGCCGGGGAGGTGGCGCTGCTGCGGGCCTGGCAGCTGAGCGAGCTCGGCAGGCACCGGTCCGCCCACGCGGAGCTCGCGCCGCTGCTGGACGGATCGCGGCCGTTGCTCACCCCCTGGGCCCTGATCGACGCGTGTGTGGTGGAGTGCCGGCTCGCCCTGCGCACCCTGCACACCTCCCGGGCCCGCGGCAGCCTGAGCCGGGCGCTGGAGCTCACCGAGGCGATGGACGCCCGCCGGCCGCTGGCGACGGCCCCGCCCGACGTCGTCGACCTCCTCGTGCGCCACCTCGGCAGCTTCGGCGCCCTCGACCCGACCGCGCGACGGGTGCTCGCGGCACGGCACGCCCTGGGGATCGACCGCAGCACCGTGGCGTTGACCGGCCGGGAGCGGGCGGTGCTCAACCTGCTGCCCTCCCAGCGCTCCTTCGACGAGATCGCCCGGGACCTCACCGTCTCGCACAGCACGGTCAAGACCCACGTCCGGGCGATCTACAGCAAGCTCGACGCCGGGTCCCGCCGGGAGGCCGTCGACATCGCCCGGCGGCACGGCCTGCTGCTGCCCGAGGGCTGACCGGCGCGTCCGCCGCCCCTCATCCGCTGCGGAGGAGGCGCGCCCGCCCACCGCAGCGGGAAGGTGGGCGCCCGGCGGGAGCGCACCCGGCGCCGCGCCGTGCAGACCGATCCGGCCGGCGGGCCGCCGCGCGCGGCCCCCGGATCGGGCGCGGACGAAGGGACGGCGGGTCCGGATGAGCCTCGCCGCTGCGGGCCGCCGGGGCCGGGCCGTGCTCACGGGCCTGCTGGCCCGCCACGAGTGGGCCGACCACCTGGTCCGGGCGGTCCTGCGCTACCACGAGAGGCACGGCAACCACCTCGCGGCCGCGATCACCTTCTTCAGCATCCTCAACGCGGTCCCGCTGCTGATGATCGCCCTCGCGGCGGCGGGCTACCTGCTGTGGTTCAACCCCGAGCTGCTCGCCGCCGTGGAGGCGGGCATCACCGGCGCCGTGCCCGCCGAGCTGGCCGACACCGTCGAACCGGTCATCGAGACCGCCGTGGAGCAGCGCAACACCGTCGCCGGCGTGGGCCTGGTCGCGGCGCTGTGGGCCGGCACGTGGTGGATGTCCAACCTGCGCGAGGCCGTCTCCGCGCAGTGGGCGATCCCGCCGCGCAACCCGGCGTCGCTGCAGCGCCTGCTCTCCGACCTGCTCGCCCTCGTCGGGCTGTGGCTCGCCCTCGTCGCCTCCCTGCTGGTCACCGCGATCGGGACGGGACTCGGCGAGACGGTGCTGCGGCTGGCCGGGTGGCAGGGCGCGGGCTGGACCCAGCTCACCCGGTTCACCCTCGGCCTGCTGCTCGGCCTGGCCGCGGACTGGCTGATCTTCTTCTGGATCATCACCCGGCTGCCGCGCACGCACGGACCCGTCCACGGCGCCGTCCGCGCCGCCCTGCTGGGGGCGGTCGGGCTGGAGGTCCTGCGGCACGCGCTGACGATCTACCTGGGACGGATCACCGGCTCCCCGGGCGGTGCGGTCTTCGGCTCGCTGCTCGGGCTGCTGGTGTTCGCCTACCTGGTGAGCCGGTTCGTGCTGCTGGTGACGGCGTGGGCCGCCACGGTGCCGGAGAACCTGCGGCCCGAGCCCGAGCCCGAGCAGCCGTCGGCCGTGGTCCACGCCGCCGCGGCGCCGGGGCGAACGGGTTCGGGCGGCGGGGTGGCCGCCGCCGTGGCCGGTGCGATGCTCGTCGGGGTGCTGGTGGGCACCCGGCTGCACCACGGCCGCCGCGGACCGCGCTGAGCCCGGTCCGCGCACCCGCTGACCACGCACCCGCTGGCCACGCCGACCACGCTGCGTGGCGGGCGATCGACGCAGAGCCTCGATCGGCGGTAGCACACTGCGTCAGTCGGCCGCTAGCGTTGGGCCGCTACCCCGGACCTCGTGGCCCGGCGACCCGGCGCGGACGGCCACGAGCGGCCACCCGCCGAGGGCGCGATCAGGCGTCGGGACGGCAGGGTGCTGTCGATCCCCGGTGTGCCGACGTTCGGGTGCCGGACCGTCCTGGGGAGTCGCATGATCGGCGAGGAGAAGGACCTCCGACCGGGTTCGCCGACGGTGCCCGCGGCCAAGCTCGTCGTCCCGCGGACCTCGCAGGGCCACCTGCACCGCCCGCGGCTGGTGCGGCGACTGGCCGGGGCCGGACCCGGCTCGGTCCTGCTCGTCTGCGCACCCGCGGGCTACGGCAAGACCCTGCTGCTCGCGGACTGGGTGAGCACCGACCCGACGCCGACCGCGTGGCTGTCGCTCGACGAGGACGACAACGACGACCGCCTGTTCTGGGCCGCCGTCGTGGCCGCGGTGCTGGCCTGCCCGACGACCCCGCCGGACAGCCCGCTGCACGACCTCGCGCTGCCGGCCGTCCCGAGCCGGGACCCGGACTTCCTGCCCGCCCTCCTCGGCGCGCTGCACGACCTGCCCGAACCCGTCCGGCTGGTCCTCGACGACGTCCACGAGCTGACCTCCGCCGAACCGCTGCACGGCTTGACCCGCCTGGTCCGCGACCGCCCACCGGCGGTGCAGATCGTCCTGGCCACCCGCAGCGACCCGCCCGTCCACCTGCACCGGCTGCGGTTGACCGGGGCGCTGCGGGAGATCAGGGCGGCGGCGCTCGCCTTCTCCTTCGACGAGGCGTCCGCGCTCCTGGCGATGATCGACGACGAGGTCCGGGACGACCAGGTCCGGCTGATCCTCGAGCATACCGAGGGGTGGGTCGCGGGGCTGCGGCTCGCGGCCCTGTCGCTGCGGGAGAGCGACGACCGCGACACGTTCCTCACCGACCTGGTCGGCAACGGGCGGGCGATCTCGGACTACCTGGTCGGCGAGATCCTCTCCCGGCTCACCGACGAGGTCCGCGACGTGCTGACCGCGGTCAGCGTCTGCGACCACCTGACCGCTCCCCTCGCGGTCGCCCTCTCCGGGCAGGACGACGCGGGCGAGCTGCTGCTCGCGATGGAGCGCGAGACCTCGCTCGTGGTCAGCTACGGGGAGGGACGGCGCTGGTTCCGCGTGCACCGCCTGCTGCTGTCCCACCTGCGCGCCGACGTGCGCCGACAACGCCCGGACCTGCTGTCGGTGCTGCACGCCCGTGCGGCACGGTGGTTCGCCGACGCCCACGACCCGCCCACCGCGCTGCGGCACGCGCGGGCCGCGGAGGACCCCGATCTGATCGACGAGCTGGTGCACCGCCACGGCCTCGCCCTCGCCGCGCTGGGGCACCACGACGCGGTGATCGAGGCGCTCGACGCCGCCGCGGCCTGGCGGGCGCCGGGTGCCGTCGCGGAGCTGGTGCGGGCGCTGGCCTGCATCGAACGCGGCGACGCCGCCGCCGTCGCCCGGCACGTCGCCCGCGCCGAGGCGGTGTGGCCCGCCGATCCCGCACCCCGGCTGCTGTCCCTGCGGGAGCTGGTCGAGGCGCGCCGGACGTGGACCGCGGGGCGGTGGGGAGCCGCGGACCCTGGCCGCTCGCGGCCGTTCGCCGACGGCTCGGTGGGCGAGCAGATCGGGCTGGTCGTCCGGGCGAACGCGGCCCTCGCCCGCGGCGACCCGCGGGCGGCCGAGGAGACGGCGAGGACGGCCACCGACCGGGCGATCAGCGACGGCAACAGCTACACGACCGCCCGCGGCCTGACCACCCTCAGCATCGCGGCCGGGATGGGCGGCGACATCACCCGGATGGTCGACCTGGCCGAGCGGGCGGAACGGTCGGCGCCCGCGGAGCGGTGGCGGTCCACCGAGGGCGCCGCGCTGAACGCGGTGTGCGCGCCTACGGCGCCCTCCTGCAGGCCCGCCCGCAGGAGGGCCTGCGCATCGCCGAAGGACTCCTCGACGTCGACACCGGCCCGTCCGGGCGCCCCCGGGTGCCGGGCGCGGACGGGATCGTGCCGGTCGTCGAGGTGCTGCTCGCGGCCGCCCGGTTCGACCTCGGCGGCGGTCCCGGGGTCCTCGACGCGATGCGGTCGGCCCGGACGGCCGTGCTCCCCGGGGTGGCGCTGCAGGGGCCGGCCGCCATCGGCGCGCTGCTCGAGCACGGCGCGGCGGTCTGGCTGCGCCGCGCCGATCGCGCCCGGGAGGTCCTCCGCTGGGCGGAGGAGCGCCTGGGCCCCACCGGTGACGTGGTCTTCCTCCGCGCGGTGGGGTCGGCTGCCGCGGACCGCCACGACGCGGCCCGGGAGCACCTGCGGCCCGTCCTCGACGGGTCCCTCGCCCCGGTGATCCGCTGGGTGCTGGTCGAGGCGTGGCTCCTGGAGTGCGACACCGCCCTCGCCGTCGGCTCCGCGCGCCGGGCCCGCACCGCCCTGCGCCGGGCCCTGGGCGCGGCCGAGGAGATGGGGGTGCTGCGCCCGCTGGTGTACGCCTCGACGCGGGTCGCCGACTTCCTGACCGAGCAGGTGGGGGCGCTCGGCGCGGCGGGCCGCCGGGCCCGCGACGTGCTCGCGGTCCGGTGGGCCCGGGAACGGGTACCACCGGTCACCCCGCGGGAGATCGCCGTGCTGACCCTGCTGCCGACCCGGCTGTCGCTCGAGGACATCGCCCGGGACCTGGGGGTGTCGGTCAACACCGTCAAGTCCCACGTGCGGGCGGTCTACGCCAAGCTCGACGTGGACTCCCGCCGCGCCGCCGTCGACGCGGCGCGAGCCCGCGGATTGATTGAGCCGGCAACAATGCCCTGAACGGCGCTCCGATCGGCGGCCCGCGCGGCACGACGAAGGACCCCGGGGAATCGATCCGATTCCCGTCATCGTCCGCAGCGGGTGAGATCCGGTCGCCCGAAAGCGCGGCCCATCACGATCCCCGGAGAAATCGCCGAGGCATTGTTCCGATCGGATCCCTCCCCGGTGGACAATCGCGGAAGGACAAACGCGGACGGGGCGTCGCGCCGTTCGTCCGGCGGGCGGTGCGGGCGCGCTCGAGACCGCCCGACGCCGGGCACCGCACCGTCCAGCAGCCGAGGAGAGCCATGAGCACGTCCGTCGACACCACAGCGCAGACCGCCTGGTGGATGCTCCTGATCCGCGCCGTCCTGACCGTGGTGTTCGGGGTCGTCGCCCTGGCGTCACCGGGGATCGCGCTGCTGGTCCTGGTCTACGTCTTCGCCTCCTACGCCGTCCTGGAGGGCGTCGCGGCCATCTCCTTCGGGTTGCGCGCCCGCGGCAGCCACCCGCACTGGGGCTGGTCGGTCGTCGAGGGCGTGATCTCCGTCCTGGCCGGGGTCGTCGCGCTGTTCTGGCCCGGCCAGACCGCGCTCACCCTGCTGGTCGTCGTGGCGCTGTGGGCGATCGTGCTGGGCGTGGCCGGGGTCGGCGAGGCGTTCGCGGCCCGCGGGCGCGGCGACCGCAGCTGGGGCTGGACGCTGGTCGGCGCCGCGCTGAACATCGTCGTCGGCATCCTGCTGCTGGTCTGGCCCGGCAGCGGGATCCTGACGCTGCTCTGGCTGGTCGGGGCGTTCGCGCTGGCGTCCGGGCTGGCCGGGATCGGCCGCGCGTTCCGGGTCCGCGCCGCGGGCACCGCCGGCTGACCGGGCCCACCGGCTAGGGACCGGTCGCCGCGGGCACCTCCGACGCCGCGCCCGCCCACGCCACGTGCCCGTCCGGGCGGACCAGCACCGCCTCGACCCCGGTCCACTCCGGGCGCCCACCCGTGGACTCCACGCGGCGCACCGGGTGGCCACGGCCGTCGCGGACCTCGCCGGTCAGGTCGAGCAGCCGGAACCCGCCCGAGCGCAGCGCGGCGAGCACCCGGTCGCCGCCGGTCAGCGCCAGGTCGGGGACGCGGGCGCCGACCAGCGGGTGCGCGTCCGGCGGGGCGGGGTAGCGCACGCGTAGCCCGGAGAGCCGCTCGGCCAGGCCGGTGGCCAGGCCCGGGTCCTCCCGGATCAGCTCGGTCAGCAGGGCGCGCAGCTCGCGGCCGTCGGGCGAGAAGTCGGTCATCAGCGCGGTCTGGGCCTGGGTGCTGCGCAGCAGGTCGCGCCCGACCGGCCAGCGCTCGGCGTGGTAGGTGTCGAGCAGCTCCTCCGGGGCCGTCCCGCCGACCACCGCACCGAGCTTCCACCCGAGGTTCATCGCGTCCTGGATGCCGACGTTCATGCCCACCCCGCCGGCGGGCATGTGCTGGTGGGCGGCGTCCCCGGCGAGCAGCACGCGGCCGGCGCGGTACCGCTCGGCCTGCCGCGCGGCGTTGCCGAAGCGCGACAGCCAGGCCGGTGAGTGCGCCCCCCAGTCGCGGCCGGCGACGGCGGTGGTCTTCGCCCGGACCTCGTCGAGGGTGAGCTCGTCCGGCCGGTCCCGCCGCACGTCGTCGGGGGCGATGCCGACCAGCCGGTGGTGGCCGTCGGGCAGCGGCACGCCCAGCAACTGGCCCCCGGCGCCCCAGGAGCTGAAGACCGGCGGGTCGGGGCGCTCGGCGAGCCGGACGTCGGCCAACCAGCCCACGCAGGTCTGCTCGGTGCCGGGGAAGCCGATCCCGGCGGCCGCCCGGACCGTGCTGCGCACCCCGTCGCAGCCGACGACCCGGGCGGCCGCCCGCGATCCCCCGTCGGCGGTCCGCACCACGACCGCGTCCTCGCCGACCTCCAGGTCGGTCACCCGCACGCCGCGGCGGACGTCGGCGCCGAGGTCGCGGGCGTGCTCCTCGAGCAGCTCCTCGGTGCGCCCCTGCAGCAGCGCGAGGGTGAACGGGTAGGGCGTGTCGAGCGCGGCGAAGTCGAGCCGGCTGTCGAGCACGGCGAAGTGCCCGCTGGGCACGCGCATCCCCTCGCGCAGCAGCACGTCGGCCGCGCCGCGCGAGTCGAGCACCTCGATGGTGCGCGGGTGCACGGTGAGCGCCTTGGAGTGCGGGTCGCGCTCGGTGCGCTCCTCCAGGACGGTGACCGCGGCCCCGGCCACGCGCAGCTCCGCGGCGAGCCACAGCCCCACCGGGCCGGCACCGATCACGACGACGTCGGTGGTCCCGAACGTGGTCATCTCACTCCTCCAGCAGGTCGGGCTGGGCGTGCACGATGTCGTCCCAGAGGACCTCGAAGCTGAAGCGGGCCAGCCGCGGGCTGCCGAACTGCGCGTGCGCGATGCGGGCCTGCTCGTCGTCGAGGTAGGCCGGGGTGCCGGCCGCCTCGGCCAGCAGCTGGACCTGGGCGGAGCGGTCGAAGCTGACGAACCAGTAGGCCGCCTCCTCGATGCTGGCGCCGACGGTGATGATCCCGTGGTTCGCCAGCACGACGGCCCGGTGCTCGCCGAGCGCCTCGGCCATCCGCCTGCCCTCGTCCTCCTCCAGCGCCAGGCCGTTGTACTCGGTGTAGCGGCCCTGGTCCTCGAAGAAGGCGCAGGCCTCCTGCACGACCGGGCGCAGCGGCGCGCCGAGGGCGGCCAGCGCCCGGCCGTGGATGGAGTGCGCGTGGGCGGCGGCGGCGACGTCGGGGCGCCGGTCGTGGATCGCGCCGTGGATGACGAAGGCGCCGCGGTTGACCGACCGGGTGCCGGTGACGACCTCGCCGTGGCGGTCGACCAGGACGAGGTCGCGCACGCTGATCCGGCCGAACGACACGCCGAACGGGTTGACCCAGAACGTGTCCGGGTCGCCCGGGTCGCGCACCGTGATGTGCCCGGCGACGCCCTCGTCGTAGCCGAGCCGCCCGAAGATCCGCAGCGCGCCGGCCAGCCGCTGCTTGCGGTGGCGCCGCTCGTCCTCGACGGAGTCGAACGTGGGCGCGGGCGGGACGCCCAGCGCGCGGCCCGTGGTCCCGGTCATCCGGTTCCTCCCTGGTCTCCTCGTCCGCCGAGCGCCAGCAGCAGCTCGGCGGTGCGCTGCGGGAACTGCAGCGGCAGGTGGTGGCCGGCGTCCTCCCACCGCAGGACGGTCGCGCCGGCGGCGGCCGCTTCGTCCGCGGTGGCGGCGAACAGCGGCAGCGCCGCGCCCAGCACGTAGGTCGTCGGGACCTCGACCGGGGCGGACGGTGGTGGGAGCGGCTCGGTGTGCGTCGCGGTGGGCATCGGCGTGGCCCGCCGGAGCAGCCAGTCGACCTCGTCCGGGGCGGTGGTCCCGAGCAGCGCCGGGTCGAGCGGGCCCCACCCCCACGGGTGCTCGGCGGGTGGCTCGCCGAACAGCCGCGGCAGGTCGGGCAGCACGTCGAACGCCGACTGGCCCGGCTCCGGCCGGAACGCGTCGAGGTAGACCAGGTGCGCGAGGCGCTGCGGGAGCCGCCCGGCGACCCCGGTGATCACCATGCCGCCGTAGCTGTGCCCGACGAGCACGACCTCGTCGAGGGCCTCCCACGTCAGCAGCCGCACGATGTCCTCGATGTGGGTGCCGAGCCCGACGTCGGGGCCGGCGAGGTGGCCGCGATCGGCCAGGCCGGTCAGGCTCGGGGCCAGGACCCGGTGCCCGGCCGACTCCAGCGCCGGCCGCACCGCCTCCCAGCTCCAGCCACCCAGCCAGGAGCCGTGGACGAGCACGTAGTCGGTCATGTCGCTCTCCTGTCCGTCGGCGGGTCCGGCTCAGCCGGCGACCGCGAGCGCGTCGATCTCGATCAGCCACTCGGGCAGGCCCAGCGCGGCCACCCCGAGCCAGGTGCTCGGCACGAGCGGGAACTCCTCGCCGAACACCCGCCGTGCGGCGGCGAAGACCGGCTCGATCAGCGCGGGCGAGCTGTCGACGACGTGGATCGTGTACTTGAGCAGGTCGGCCGGGCGGCAGCCGGCGCCTTCGAGCGCGCGGCGGAGGTTGGCGAAGGCCTGCTCGGCCTGCGCGGCGTGGTCGCCGGGACCGACGAGGACGCCGTCGCGGTCGAGCGCGACCTGCCCCGCGACGGCGACCACGCGCCCGCCGGGCGGGCCGATGGCGAGGTGGGCGTAGAGGTCCTGCACGGGTGGGGCGAGGGTGGGCGGGTTGAGGCGCTGCACGGTCACGAGGGCTCCTGTTCGCCGGTCCCCGGAGTGCCGGGGCAGCCGCGGCGCGGCGACGGCGGTCAGTGTTGGGCGCCGATCCGCCCCGCGTCAACCCCACAGACAACTTCTTTTGCCTATTAGACAACGTACGTCGGACTACAGCCCAGCTCAGCTGCCTGTGTGTTGCCCATGAGACGAAGCTGTTCGCCTCAGGGATCGAGCCTCGGCGTGTACGGTGGGCGCGTGCCCGCCGATGCCGACATCGACCTGCGCGTCGCCCAGCGCCTGCGCGAGCTGCGCACCGAGCGCAGCGCCACGCTGAGCTCGGTCGCCGAGCTCACCGGGATCTCGACCGCCCACCTGTCGCGCCTGGAGAAGGGCGAGCGCCAGCCCTCGATCGGGACGCTGCTGCAGCTGGCCCGCGTCTACGGGACCACCGTGGGCGACCTCGTCGAGGACGTCCAGGCCCGCGGCCACCACCTCGTCCGAGCCGGCGAGGCGGCCGTCACCCGGGGCCGCGAGGGCGAGTACGCCGTGCTCAGCGGCCCCCGCACCAACATCCTCGCGGTGAGCGTGCGCATCGGCGCCGGGCAGTCCACCCTCGACGCCCGCCACCCCGGCGAGGAATGGCTGCGCGTGCTCACCGGACGCGCGGCGCTGCGCCTGGACGGCGAGGACATCGCGCTCTTCCCCGGCGACTGCGTGCACTTCGACGCGGCGCGCCCGCACCGGCTCTCCGCGCCGACCGACGACGCCACCGAGATCCTGGTGGTCTCGGCCGCCGGACGGGTGCCCGCGCACCACCCGCTCCCCCGGCCACCGCGCCACTAGGGAGCGACCTCAGCGCCGCCCCCGCGCGCGACCAGGTCGATCACACCCGGCGTGGGCGCCGCGGTCGGGCGGGCGCGGTCACGCTGCGACCCGCAGCACCGACAGGGTGCGCGAGCCGTGGCTGGTGACGTAGACGTGCGCCCCGTCGAGGGTCCGGAGGATGAACCGCGTGCTGTCCCCGACCCGGACGGGTGCTTCCGTCCGGCCGGTGGCGGCGTCCACTGTGGTCACCGTGCCCTCCAGCACGTTCACCACGTACAGGTACCGGCCGTCGACCGACCAGGTCAGGTTCTGCGGGTGCGGGCCGGCCGGGAAGGTCCGGGCGACGGTGTTGTCGTCGGTCGAGATGATCGACACCGTGGCGGCGTCGTAATTGACGCTGGCGACCTCGCGACCGTCCGGCGAGACCGCCACGCTGTGCGGGGCGGCGTCGACCGCGACGGAGACGACCACCTCCCCGCTGGTGGTGTCGATCACCGACACCTTGTTCGACTCGTGGTTGGCGGAGTAGGCGATGTCCCCCGCCGGGGAGAACGCGACCGCGTGCGGGTTCGGCGGCACCCTGACCTCGGTGAGGACGGTCAGATCGTCCGGATTCAGCACCGAGATCTTCGCCTCCCCGTGGATGGGCACCCACAGCCGCCCGTCCGGGGCGGTGACCAGGGCGTACGGCTTCGGTCCGGTGGGCGTGAACCCCACGGGGGTCCCCGACGGCATGGCGAACGCCGCGACACCGCTGCCGGAGCCGTCGTCGTCGAACACCGCCACGAACACCCGCCCGCCGTCCCGGGAGACGGCCACGTACCGGGGCACCCCCGGCACCTCGACGGTCTGGCGCTCGACAGGAGTGGCACCGCCGGTGTCGAGCACGACCAGTGTGCGGGAGGTGGAGTCGGCCACGTAGAGGGATCGCCCGTCGGGCGCCAGCGCGGCACCCTGCGGTCCGCCGGCCAACGGCACCGCCGTCTCGATCGTCGGCGTCGCCGTGGCCACCAAGGCGGTCGGGGTCGGCGGCGCCGGCGGGGTCGTGGTGGCGGCGGTCGGCCCGGGCGGCGCCGCCTCGTCGGTCTCCCAGCGCGGCAGCGCCACGACCAGGAAGCAGACGAGGGCGACGGCCAGCGCGCCGACGACGGCGGCGATGATCCGGGATCGTCCCGACCGCGGCTCCTCGGGACCGCCGTCCGGGGACGAGGTGGTGACGCCGGTCGGAGCGGCGAGGACCTCCTCGGCGCGGGCGCGCTCCACCCCGGGCAGGGGGACGGAGGACCAGGCCACGTCGATGTCGGCCGTCTCGTCCGCCGGCCCGCGGTCGCCGCTGCGGGCGGGCGTCGGGTCCTCGATCCCGGCCTCCGGCACCGCGCCGTCGCCGGTCTCGGCGGTCTCGCCGATCTCGCCGGTGTCATCGGTCTCAGCGGTCTCAGCGGTCTCAGCGGTCTCAGCGGTCTCAGCGGTCTCAGCGGTCTCAGCGGTCTCAGCGGTCTCAGCGGTCTCAGCGGTCTCGCCGGCGGACAGCGCGGCGGCCGACTTCTCGAGCGGCACGGTCGCCGGCTCGTCGACGTCCTCCGCCGCAGGCTCCTCGGCCGGGCGTGCGGCCGGCTCATCGTTCGAGCTCGCGGCGAACTCCTCGGTCGGCACGTCGACGCGCCCGTCCGCCGATCCCCCGACATCCTCCGCAGCGGGCTCGGGGGAGGCCACCTCGTTCTCGTCGGTGTCCGGCTCCTCCCGCAGCTCGTGGCGGGACTTCGCGAGCTCGCGCTGCTGCTGCTCCCGGTGGCGCAGGACGAGCGTGAGCTCCTCGGTCCGGGCGTCGGTCCGGGCGTCGTCGTCGGTGGTGACCGCACCGGCCACGATCGCACCCCCGGGCCCCGCCGTGACCAGGACGGCCCGTGCGGCCCTGGCGAGCTCGACGGTCGAGGCGAAGCGCTCCTCCATGCGCTTGGCCATGCCCCGCCGGATCACCTCGTCGAACTCCTCCGGCAGCTCCGGGCGCAGGTCGGTGGGCGAAGGCGGCGGGATGTGCAGGTGCGCGTGCATCAGCGCCGGCAGGTTGCTGCCGCGGTAGGGCTTGTGGCCGGTCAGGAGCTCGAACAGGACGCAGGTCAACGAGTAGATGTCCACCCGCGGATCGGTGACCCCGTCGAACTGCTCGGGAGCCATGTAGTCCAGGCTGCCCATCACCGCACCGCTGCGGGTCAGGGTGTGGCTGCGCGTCGAGGTGGTCGAGCGGCTGATCCCGAAGTCGGCCAGGTACACGAACCCGTCGGCCAGGTCCGCCGACTCCCGGTCGATCAGCAGGTTCGACGGCTTGACGTCGCGGTGGACCAGCCCGGCCGCGTGCGCGGTCGCCAGCGCGCTCGCCGCCTGCTCCACGATGGACACCGCCCGGCCGGGGTCGACGGCGCCGATCGCGTCGATCAGGTCGCCGGCGTCGAACCCCTCCACGTAGCGCATGTCGATGTAGAGGTGACCGTCGATCTCCCCGTACCGGTGGATCGGGATGACGTGCGGGTTGCGCAGCCGCGCGGCCAGCCGCGCCTCCCTGCGGAAGCGCTCCTGGAACTCCTCGTCGTCGGCGAGGTGGGCGTTCAACCGCTTGACCGCCACCAGCCTGTGGTGCTCGGTGTCGAACGCGCGGAAGACCTCACCCATCCCACCGCGACCGAGCAACCGCTCCAACCGGTAGGGGCCGAACTCCTCCGGCACGGGCCCTCCCGAGGAGCTCGGGTCCCGGCCGTTCTCCCGATCGGCGACCATCAGGCGCCCACGACCCTGCGTCGAGCGGAGTACGGCAGAGGAGGCCGAGCAGCTCTGGGCCCGGCACCCGACCGGTGCGCCGTGCGGCGGATCACCTCGTGCTCCGCGACGAGGTTCCGAGGCCGATCGAGGTCATGCCGCTGACCTCGCGGCTGCGGGCGGCGCTGTTACCGAGGATGACGAACCGGCCCCGTTCGGCGACGGTGCTCCGGCGCGGCAGTAGGCCCGATCGTGTCGGCTGCCGGCCCCCGCAGCCGCCGCGCCACCCGGCTCACCGCCGCCTCGTTCGTCCTGGCCGCCGGCATCGCCGTCGCCGCCGCCCAACCCGCCGCGGCGCAGGTCATGGTCGTCGTACCGCCCGGGTGCGGCAGCGCATCGGGCACGCTGGTCCCGGCCAACAGGCTCGACGACCACAGCGGCGACGCCGGTCCGCTCGGGACCGCCGCGGCGCCCTACGTGGCCGACCCGACCTTCGACATGATCACCGTCGGCACCGCCTTCAACGACCACGTCCAGGGCAACAACGGCGGGAACGACACCCTCTGCGGCCTGGCCGGCGGCGACCACCTCTACGGCGAAGGCGGTCTCGACAACGTCTTCGGCGGCAACGGGGCCGACGTCATCGAAGGCGACGCCGATGCCGACAACCTGCACGGCGGGAAGGGCACCGACGCCATCTACGGCGACAACGCCACCGACTCCAACGGCGCCCTCGACGGTGCCGACCTGATCGCGGGCGGGGACGACGGCGACACGCTGCGCGGCGGCGCGCGCACCGACGACATCCGCGGCGGCGCCGGCTTCGACTTCGCCGAGGCCCAGGGCGGCGGCGGCACCTGCGTCGACGTCGAGGGCGTCGACCCGACGGCGGCGGTGGCCGCACCGGCCAACCCGCCCGCCTGCTGACCGGCGTGGAGCCGACCCGACGAGGTCGGCTCCACCGGCACGGGGGGGGCGTGCGGGTGGGTCGGCATCCGCCACCAGCGCCACCAGCCGATGGGCACCACTAGCCGACCCCGTGGTCACTCACTGTCCTGAGAACCTCTTCGCGAGATCCCGGAGTCGTTGCACAGCCTCGGCCAACTGATCGCCGGTGATGTTCGCGCCAGGCATCGGGTCCAGGCGCTCGAACTGGTCGGCGAAGCGCAGGTACTCCCGGTGAGCGTGTTCCCGGCAGGCGAGGCAGGTCACGCTTTCCGGACGGGGCGAGGTCATGGCGTAGGTCACCCGAAGGCCGCAACCGGTGGTGACGACGCTCGGCGCGTCGGTGACGCGGCCCAGCATCGACGAGATCAGGTTGCGGACAGTGGGGCCGGCCTCCAGCACCTTCTGCTCGACGTGGATGTGCGGATCGGTCTCGCTCATCTGCCCGCACCTCCATCGGGGTCGTTCCCGCACCAGGCTACTGTCCGGCATGCCGCCGACCCGGTGAACGTTCGTGGGTCACCGCACTAGTGGTCGCGGTCGGAGGTTCGTCTGGGGTATCGGGGATGCAGCTTCTCGCTGGGCGTGCCGGCGGGCAGCCCTCGTACCTGGTCGTACTCGGGTTGTCCGCCGGTGCGTCCAGCGAGAAGCCGGGCCGCCGTGACCTCGGGCGAACCTCCGATCGGGGCCACTAACTCGCGGCCCGGGCGGTGAACGGCGCGTAGCGCTCGTCGACGGGCAGGTGCAGCCCCGCGCGCACCTGACGCGCGGTCTCGTCGGCGAGGACCTCCGACGCGCCCGCCTCCAGGCCGTCCAGCACCTGCCGGACGACGTCCGCGGGCGCGGACTTGGGTGCGTCGACCCCGCTCGCCATGTCGGTGTCGACGTAGCCCATGTAGACCCCGACCACCTGGACGCCGCGCGGGGCGAGGTCGACGCGCATCGAGTCGGTGGCGCTCCACAGCGCCGCCTTGGCCACGCCGTAGCTGGCGCCGATCCCGATCCAGGACAGGACCGAGGCCAGGTTGACCACCGCACCGGAGCGCTCGGCGAGCCGGTCGGCGAAGGCCGAGGTGACCGCGAGCGGACCGAACAGGTTGACCTCCAGCTCCCGGCGCAGGTTCGTCGTGTCGGCGCTGAGCACCGGGGTCGGGGTCGACAGGCCGGCGTTGTTGATCACGATGTCGACATCGTGGGCGGCCTCGGCGGACCGGGCGACGGAGTCGGGGTCGGTGACGTCGAGCTGCAGCGCGACGACCCGCGGATCGTCGCCGGCGATGGTCGCGGGGTTGCGCGCGGCGGCGTACACCTTCGCGGCGCCGCGACCCAGCAGCTGCGCGACGAACTCGCGACCCAGCCCGCGGTTCGCTCCGGTGACCAGGACGGTCCGGCCGGTCAGTGCGGTCATGACTGTTCTCCTCGGGTGGGTGTCATCGGGACGACCTCGCCCTCGACCCGGCCGGAGGGCCGTGGTCCGGAGCGTGCGCCGATCCCCGGTCCGTCGCGGACCCGCGCAGGCCGAGCTGCGCCAGCGCGATGTCCGCACCGCGCTCCAGGAGCTCGTCCGAGAGCCGCCGGTCGGTGATGGCCCGGGCCGTCTGCAGCGTCCCGAACATCCCGGTGAGCACCGCGAGCACCTGGACCCGGACCGAGGCGGGATCACCCGGCTCGAGCCGGGCGGCGATGGCGTCGACGACCCCGAGCAGCCCCGCGGTGTACGCCTGCCGGACGGTCTCGCCGCTGTGCGCGATCTCGCTGAGCAGCGCCGCCGACGTGCAGCCCTCGGCCGGGTGATCGCGGTGCTCGGCCGACAGGTAGGCCCGCACCACCCGCTCGATGTCCGCATCGGCGATGCGGTCGCGCTGCGCACCCAGCTGGTCGGCGATCACGCCGGCGACGAGGTCGTCCTTCGAGGCGAAGTGCCCGTAGAAGGCGCCGTTGGTGAGCCCGGCGTCGGCCATCAGCGCCGCCACGCCGGAACCGGCCAGCCCACCGGCCTTGAACCGCCGCCCCGACGTCTCCACGATCCGCCGGCGCGTGCGCTCCTTGTGCTCCGCCCCGTACCGGGCCACGACCCGCCTCCCCCGTCGATCCGCAATTACATTACGACCATACTCCAATCCGGCGGACGCGGTGGCCCCGATCGGTGAGAAGCGCACCGGTAGTTCGCGCCGAGGTGCAGCGTCGGGTCCCCGATCTCGTCGGGCACCCGGCCTACGGCGTGCTCACGGGCGGCGGCCGATCCACACCGACCGGGTCGCGCGGACGACGAGGTCGTCGCGGTCGCCCACGGTGGTCGCGAGCGCGTCGAGCGCCGCGACGTCGTCGGAGCTGAGGCGGTCGGCGAGGCCGTGGCGGACGCGTTGCAGGCTGACCTGTGCGTAGCGGGCGGCCCGCGGGGGCAGCGGGGGACGCAGCTCGATGTCGAACCGCCGCTCGCCCTTCACCTCGAACCCTGCGGCCGTCAGGCGGACCCCCCAGTCCTCGCCCATGTGCATGCCGTGCTCGTGCCGCATGCGGGCGAGCTCGGCGTGGAAGCGGTCCTCGAGCGCGGCACCGGCCGGGTCGGGGAGGAACCGCGGGAACGAGTCCAGCTCGACGATCACGAGGAAGCCGCCGGCGCGCAGCGCGGTGCGCACCTCGGCGAGCGTGCGGGCCGGGTCGGCCAGGTGGTGCATCGAGGCGGACGCCCACACGAGATCGGCCGGGGCGCCGAGATCCGGCCAGGCGAGATCGAGATCGGCGCGGACCGTGCGGACGCGGTCGGCGACGCCGGCCGCGACGGCTCGTTCGCGCAGGTGTTCGAGGAGGTCCTCGTCCTTGTCCAGTGCGGTCACCCGGGCGTCGGGCAGGTGCCGGGCCAGGGCCAGCGTGCCGGTTCCGCTACCGGCTCCGAGGTCGACGATGCGCGGCCGGTCCGGGGCGAGCGAACCGGCCCAGTTGATCACGTCGCGGTGGAAGTCGTGCAGGACGTCGGCGTCGAGATCGAGCATCTCGGCCATGTGATCGTGCGGCATGACGCGAAGCTACCCGCGGATGTGCACTATTGGCATATCATCTTGCGCATGACGCAAGACGGAGAACTGGACGCGCTGGTCCGCCAACGCATCCGCGGCCTGCGGGTCGCGCGCGGATGGTCGCTGGACGAGCTCGCGACCCGCAGCCACCTGAGCCCGTCCACCCTGAGCCGGATCGAGACGGGCCACCGGCGCATCGCCCTGGACCAGCTGGCCCCGATCGCCCGGGCCCTGGGCACCACGCTGGACCAGCTGGTCGAGTCGGGCCGGGACGAGGACGTGGTCATCCGTCCCCACCACGACGACGAGCGCGGCACCACCACCTGGCTGCTCTCGCACGAGCACGGCACGGCGGGCACGACGGTGGCCAAGATCCGCCTGAGCCGCCGGGCCCCCACCGACCTGCGCGTGCACCCCGGCCGCGACTGGTTCACCGTGCTGTCCGGCACGGCGGTGCTGCGACTGGCCGAACGCACCATCATGGTCCGCACCGGAGAGGCCGCCGCGTTCTCCACGATGGTGCCGCACGCGTTCGGCTCGACCGGCGGGCCGGCCGAGATCCTCTGCATCCTCGACCACGACGGCCGGCGCACGCACCTGGGACCGCGGTGACGATCCGTCCGGCGTGAACTCCGCATCCCGCATCCCGACCGCACCGACCCCACCGTCCGCACTCGCACGCTCAGCGCCCGCACGCTCACGCTCGGCGCGTACTGCCACCCCCGTGGGTGAACCCGGGTCTGGTGTGGCCGCACCGGCAAGGGCGTGGATGGTGCGGCCGGACGGATCACTTCGTCGCGCGGAAAGAGTGGGCCGACGTGACCGACCCGTCTGCCGACCCCCTGACCGGAACCGGGGTCGACAGCTCCGTTCCGCACTCGGCGCGGATCTGGAACCACTGGCTCGGCGGCAAGGACACCACCCGGTCGACCGGGAGGCCGGCGACGCGTGGGCCGCCACCCAGCCCGACATCGTCAAGATCACCCGGCCGGTCGCGCGTTCCTCGACCGGGCGGTCACCCACCTGGCCGGCGAGGTCGGCATCCGCCAGTTCCTCGACGTCGGTACCGGTCTGCCGACCGCGAACAACACCCACGAGGTCGCCCAGAGCGTCGCCCCGACGCGCGCATCCTCTACGTCGACAACGACCCGCCAGTGCTCGCGCACGCCCGCGCCCTGCTGACGAGCACCCCGAGGGCGCCACGCTCTACCTCGACGCCGACATGAACGACAGCGAGAAGCTCGTCCACGACGCCTCGAAGGTCCTGGACTTCACCGCGCCGGTCGCGGTGTTCCTCATGGGCGTGCTCGGCCACATCGCCGACCTGTCCCAGGCCCACGCCCTGGTGTGGCGGCTGATGGAGCGGGTGCCGTCGGGCAGCCACTTCGGCGGCGTCGCGCGCGAGGCGTAGGGACCCGCGCAGCGCGGTCGAGCGGCGGGCTACCGTCCGTCGCGTGCGGTTCGGGTTGCTGCTGCTGTCGGCCCAGTTCCCCGGCCGGTCCCACTCCGCCGTGCTCGACGCGACGGTGGCCACCGCGGTGGCCGCCGAGGAGGCGGGCTTCGACGACGTGTGGGTGGCCGAGCACCACTTCATGTCCTACGGCGTGTGCCCGTCGGCGCTGACCCTGGCCGGCTACCTCCTCGGCGCCACCCGCCGGATCACCGTCGGCACCGCGGTCACCGTGCTCAGCACCCAGCACCCGGTCGCCGTGGCCGAGCAGGCGCTGCTGCTCGACCAGGTCTCCGGCGGGCGCTTCCGGCTCGGCGTCGGGCGCGGCGGCCCCTGGGTCGACCTGCTCGTGTTCGGCTCCGGCCCGGAGCGCCGCGGCTCGGGCTTCCCCGAGTCGCTCGACCTGCTGCTGGCCGCGCTGCACGGCGGGCCGGTCCGCGGCGCCGGCCCGCTGTTCACCTTCCCCGAGGTCGACGTGGTGCCCCGGCCGCGCAGCGGGCCGCGACCCGACGTCGTCGTCGCGGCCACGACCACCGCGACGGTGCGGCTGGCGGCGCGGCGCGGGCTGCCGCTGCTGCTGGGCATGCACGCCGACGACGCCGAGAAGGCCGCGGCGGTCGCCGACTGGGAGCGGATCGCGGGCCCGGCCGCGGGGCACGTCAGCGTCGGGATCGCCCACGTCGCCGACACCGACGCCGACGCGGGCGCCGAGCTGTGCGAGACCCTGCCGCGCTGGCTCGGGCCCGGCCTGGCCGGCTACCGCCGCGCCGACGGCGCCCCGCACCGCACCCGCGACCCGCACGCCTACGCCGAGCACCTGTGCCGCATCCACCCCGTCGGCTCCCCCGCGACCTGCCGCGAACGCCTCACCCGTACGGCGGCCGCCACCGGCGTCGACCACGTCGTGCTCATGGTCGAGGGCACGGGCGAGCCGGACCGCACCGCCGAGACCATCCGCCGGCTCGGCGCGGAGGTGCTGCCCCACCTGGGGGTCACCCCGACCGGCTGACCACGCTGACGTGACCCGGCACCGTCCCGGTTCGAGCCGAAGCGCTGCCGCGATCACGGCACCGCCGCCGCCGTGCTGGGCTGGGCACCGGGCTGGGCACCGACGTCCGGCCACCCGCGCAGAGTCAGTTGCGGGCCGCGGCGCCCTGCAGCGCGGTCAGCCGGGCCGGCAGCGCGGCGGGGTCGAAGCGGCCCGCGCGCAGCCAGTCCCGCACCGCGGCGACGTCCTCGGCGGTGCGCACCGGGCCGATCCGCACCGCGGCCCCCGACGGCCGGCGGTCCGCGTCGCAGGGCTGCACCACGACGACCGGCCCGGCCGGGCGCAGGCGGCACCCGGTCGGGCCCATCGTGCACCCGGCCACCACCAGCACGCCCATGGCGCTGCCGACGACGCAGTCGCGCAGGACGGCGCGCAGGACGTCGGCCGGCTCGCCGCGGCACGGGACCGCCGCGCACGCGACGACGGTGTAGCCGGCCACCGCGGGCGCGCTCACCGCGGTACCGCGCCGTCACACCCGCTCTCCGCGGGCTCGCGGCCGGTCAGCCGGCAGCGGCGCGACATCAGCGCTCCTCGCGGAACTCGACGTGGCGGCGCAGCACCGGGTCGTACTTGCGCAGCACCATCCGGTCCGGGTCGCTGCGCCGGTTCTTGCGGGTCACGTAGGTGGTCCCGGTCCCGGCGGTCGATCGCAGCCGCACGATCGGCCGCAGCTCGTTCCTGGCCATCGACACCCCTCGCCATAGTGAAAATGATTGTCATTTACCGCTACGAGCGTACCAAGTGACGCAAGGGGCGGATGACCGACGCGGAGCGGACCGAGCTGGTCGCCGATCGGCCTCGACGGCCGCCGGCACCTGGTCCCCCCGGCGCTTCGTGCGGGCCCACCAGCGCGGCTACCCGCCCCCGCCGCTACGGCGGCGGTCAGAACTCGTAGGGGTCGGCCGGGGCCGGTACGGCCCGGGCCTCGCCGACGACCACGGTCGGCACCACGTCCGCCCGGCCGGCCGCCGAACCCGGTTCGACCGTGCCGCGCACCTCCAACCACGTGTCCGGGGGCAGTGCGGCCAGTGCGGTGGCCGGGGCGCCGGTCAGCTCCACGACGTTGACCCGGGCATCGGCGGCGCAGCAGAAGATGCTCAACCGCGCCAGCTCCACCCCGCCCGCCTCGCCGGGCACGGTGAACCCCACCAGCACGACCTCCCGCCCGTCCATCGAGCCCCGCTCCCACACGGCCCGCTTGACCAGCTCCGCCACCGACATCGTCGCCGGCCCGTCGGGCAGCGGCTCCAGCCCGGGGACGCCTCCGGCCGGGGGGCTCGCCGGCGCGCTCACCCCGCCCTGGGCCACCGCGTCCGCGCCCAGCGCCGGTGGCGCCACCAGGGCCAGCACCAGCACCGGCGCCAGCAGCAGCCACGGGACGTGCCGCTCCACGGCGCCGTGAGCGTGCCCGTCGCCGTGCCCGTGCGCGTCGGGCGAGGAGCGGACGTCGCGGAGCACCGCCACCGCGGCCAGCACCACCATCACCGCTCCGGCGCCGATCAGCAGCCAGCGGTGCCCGGGGCGGACGTAGCGCAGGTAGGTGTCGTCGGCCGCGATGCGCAGCAGGGCCGCGCCGAGCAGGAACAGCAGCGCGTGCTGCGTCGTGCGGCCCATCACCGCGCCCCGATCACGAGCAGCCCCGCGCCCACCGCGCACAGCACCGCCACGACGAAGGTCGCCGGGGCGAACCGGGCGGCGAACCCCCGCCCGAACGCCCCCGCCTGCAGGGCGATCAGCTTGACGTCCACCGCCGGCCCGACGACCAGGAACACCAGCCGGGGCAGCAGCGGCAGCACCGAAAGCGAGGCCGCCACGAACGCGTCGGCCTCGCTGCACAGCGCGAGCAGCACCGCCAGCACGGCCAGCACCAGCACGGCCAGGACCAGCTGCCCGGCCAGCGCGTCCAGCCACGCCGGCGGCACCAGCACCGAGAGGACCGCCGCCACCAGTGCTCCGACGACGAGGAACCCGCCCGCGGAGACCAGGTCGTGCCGGGCGGTCTCGGCCAGCACGGCCCACCGCCCACCGCCCACGGCCGGCTCGACCGCGCGCCGGGCCCGGTCCGCGATCCACTCCGCCCGTCCGACCCGCTGCCACAGCCAGCCCATCACGCACGCCGTGGCCAACGACCCCAGCCCCCGCGCCACCACCATCCCCGGCTCGCCCGGGAACGCCACCGCCGTCGCCACCAGCACCACCGGGTTGACCGCCGGCGCAGCCAGCAGGAACGTCAGCGCGACCGCGTCCGGCACGCCCTGCCCGATCAGGCGCCGGGCCACCGGCACCGACGCGCACTCGCAGCCCGGCAGCGCCATGCCCGCCACCCCCGCGACCGGCACCGCCCGGCCGGGACGGTCCGGCAGCACCCGGCGCAGCACCGCGGGCGAGACGAACGCCGCGATCGCCCCGGACAGCAGCACCCCGAGCACCAGGAACGGCAGCGCCTGCACGCACACCGCCACGAACACCGTCGCCGCCGTGCGCACCACCGGCGCCAGCAGCACCTGCTCCAACCACGGCCGGGCCAGGATCGCGACCACCAGCACCAGGCAGAAGACGTGCAGCGACGTCACCCCGGTGCGGCGCACGACTGTGGTCACGGGCGCGGATCCTGCCACCGCACCCGGCCCCGCCGGGCCCGAACCGCGCAACAGGGCGGTGGGAGCACGACCACCGGACGACGGGCGTTCACGGGCTTCTCCGGGGAGTCGGGCAGGACGTCCTGCTGCACAAACGACAACCGTTATCGTTGCAGCCTAGCCCGCGGACCTTCCCATGCCGCGCGGCGCCACCCGTCGTGCCGACCCGGGGGCGTCAGGCGATCTGCGGGAGGACGACGACCTTCCCGGACAGCGCGCCCGCCGCGGCCTCCTCGTGCACCCCCGGGCAGCTCGGCCAGTGGCACCCGTCGACCGACGTCGACGCGCAGCTCACCGCGGTCGACCATCGCCACCAGGTGGGACAGCTGCTCGGGGTCGCTGCGGACGAAGACGTCGACGCCGCGCACCCCGCGCTCCTCGTCGGCGGGCGCGGGCATCCAGACCGTCGTGTTCACCACGACACCGCCCGGGCGGACCAGGGCGGCCAACGCCGTCAGGTCCGCCCGATCGACGGGGCGAGATTGAGCACGACATCGACCGGCTCGGTCACCGCCGCGGCGACCGAGGTGGTGGCGTGGTCGACGACCGCGTCGGCACCGGCCGACCTGGCGCGCTCGCTGCTGCGCG
The DNA here is from genome assembly GCF_023898865.1 of Pseudonocardia humida. Classification (GTDB taxonomy): domain Bacteria; phylum Actinomycetota; class Actinomycetes; order Mycobacteriales; family Pseudonocardiaceae; genus Pseudonocardia; species Pseudonocardia humida. The sequence continues at coordinate 38,706 of NZ_JAGSOV010000086.1, read as the reverse complement.
GACCGGCCGTGGCGATCACGTACGCACCGGCCCCCTTGGCCAGCTGCACGGCGTACCCGCCGACCCCTCCGCCCGCGCCGTTGATCAGCACGCGCTGCCCGGCCGTCAGCTTCGCGTCGGGCTGCTCCACATCCTCGTAGCGCAGGACGCGCGGATCGCCGTACTCGTGGAAACGCACTGCCTTCATCGGGGCCTCGTCATCGGTAGGGTCCGGTGCTGCACAGAAGTGCTTCGAAGTCGAAGCAAGGAGACCTCGGTCATGCACCACCCACCGGAGTCGGTCGACCCCGTCCGGCTCGGCGCCTACTTCGCCCTCATCGAGGTGACCAGCCTGCTGCGCCACGCGATCGAGCAGCAGCTGCGCGAGGCGGCCGACCTCAGCTTCGTCCAGTTCCAGATCCTGGCCCGCCTCGATCTGCACTCGCCGACGGGCAGCCACCGGATGACCGACCTGGCCGACGCCATCGTCCACAGCCGCAGCGGCCTGACCTACCAGGCCGGCCTGCTCGAGAAGGCGGGGCTGGTCACGCGCACCCCGACCCCGGACGACGAGCGCGGCACGACGGTCACCATCACCGACGCCGGACGCGCGCTGCTCGCGGAGATCATGCCCGGGCACACCGAGGTCGTCAGCCGCCTGCTCTTCGAGCCGCTCTCGCACACCGACGCCGAGACCCTCGCCGCCCTGCTGGCGCCGGTGCGCGACCACATGCGCTCGACGCCGCCGCGCTCAGCGGCGCCTCGTCGGCGCAGAGGCGCGCGCCCGAGCAGGTGACACCCGCCACGCTCATCCGCCTTCCAGGAGTGCGCTGATCCGGCGGATGACGTCCCGCTGAGCCGGGTTGTAGAGCTCCTGGATGGCGGCGACCGCCGTCTCGGTGACGAACCGCGGGCCGCGCGGGGCGGTGGTGTCCGGCGCCATCAGGTCCGGGTGCGCGGCCCGCATCCGGCGGACGTGCGGGGCCATGCGTTCGGCCAGGTCCTGGCGCACCCCGTCGTCGGCGTCGGCGGGCAGGGAGTCGAACACGTCGTCGGTCGGGTCGCTCGGCGCGGTGCGCAGCATCTCGGCGTAGGCGCCGACGTGCTCGGGCCCCATCACCCGGATCATGACGGCCACGAGCGACCGGTCGGCCTCCGACAGCCCCCGCCGCGCCGGCCACCGCAACGATGTCGGGTGGCAGATCGGCCGGCGCGTGGTGGCGCAGGATCAGACCGAGCTCGACGCGCGCCCGCCGCAACCGCTCGATGCCATCTGGCCATCCCACACCGTGCCGCAACGGCATGGTCAAGGATCGGTGGTCGCCGAGCGGGAGCACCCCGCGGTCAGCGCCGCTCGCGCAGCCGGACGAGCACGACCATGCCGATGGTGACGGCGACGAGGATCAGCAGGGACGCGTCGCCGGTGTCGGTGGAGCGGTCGAGCGGGAAGGCCCCGCCCCCCGCCATCAGCGTGTTGACGGTCGTCGTCAGGACGTTGTTGGCGATGTGGAACGCGACCGGCGCCTCGACGCCGCGGCTGATGATGGCCATCAGCCCGGTGCAGACGCCGATCACGACGTAGTACCCGAACAGCCACGGGTCGGTCGAGCCGTGGACCACGGCGAAGGCCAGGCTGGAGACCACGAGCCCGACGGCCAGGGCCGGGCGGACCGCCCGCACCCAGGACGCGGCGGCCGGCAGCACGGCGCTGCGGAACATCAGCTCCTCCCCGGCGGCCTGGATCGGGGTGGTCAGGATGATGATCACCAGCATCGCGATCGTCGTGCCGGTGACGGCGAAGGTGGTCCAGCCGGGGGACTCGGGTGCGACCAGCGCCACGGCACCGATCCCGGCGCCCACCAGCAGCGCCGCGCCGAGCAGGTACCGCGCCAGGCGGCGGGCGTCGAACGCCCGTGGTGAGCTGATCAGGCTGCGCCACGGCGCCCCGGTCGTCCACGCCAGGAGCAGGATCGCCAGCACGCCCGCCGCGCCCACGCTCAGGTTGACGGCCAGGAACTTCAACGGGGTGAAGGTGGCCGCCAGCGGGTCGTCGCTGCCCTCGACGACGGCGACCACGTGGTAGAGCAGGATCTGCAGGCCCACCATCACCAGCGCCGGCCCGGCGATGACCACCAGTGGCGTCCACCAGCTCATGCGGAGGTGGGCGCCGAAAGGCCGGGAGCCGTCGACGGCCGAGCGGGGGCGTCGCCGCACCAGGGTGCTCGGGCTGCGCGGAGCCGGGGGGGTCGGGGGGATCGTCGCGTCTCGGGGATCGTCGGGTCCTGGGGGAGGCATCGGGAGGTTCCTCTCGACTCGGATCGGTTGCTGCGCCTCCGAGCGGACACCATGCCCCCGCGGCACCCTCAAGTCGCCGCGGCTCCTGACCGGTCCCGACGCTCCCGCGTCTGCTTGACCGTGCCGCGACGGCACGGTGTGGGGTGGACCCATGACCGCCGCCCCGCCGCACGCACCGACGCCGGAGATGATCGACGTCGAGGAGTTCTTCGCCGACCCGCGGTTCTCCAACCCGTCGCTCTCCCCCGACGGCACCCGGATCGCCTACCTCGCCCCGCACCGGGGACGGCGCAACATCTGGGTCCGCGGGGTCGACGAGGACCACGACGACGCCGTCCCGGTCACCCACGACGCCCGCCGCGGCATCACCACGTACCACTGGACCGACGACCCCCGCTGGCTGCTCTACCTGCAGGACACCGACGGCGACGAGGACTGGCACCTCCACCGGGTCGACCTCGACGCCCCCGACGCGCCCGCCGTCGACCTCACCCCGATGGGCCCGGGGGCGCGCGTGGTGGGCGTGGAACCGCTGCCGTCGGCGCCGGGCGACGTGCTGGTCACGATGAACCGGCGCCCGACGTTCTTCGACGTGTTCCGGGTCGAGGTCGCCACCGGCGGGACGACCCTGCACCGGGAGCAGGACGACCCGACCGCCGCCGTGCTGACCGACCGCCGGGGCGAGCCCGTCTTCCGGACCGCGCTCGCCCCGGACGGTGCCGTCGAGGTCTCCGCGATCGACCCGGGCACCGGGCGAGAGCGGCTGCTGCGCCGCCTCGGCGGCGCCGAACACCCGATGGGCGTCCATCCCCAGCAGGTCACCGCCGACGGCCGGCGGCTGCTCGTCGGGTCCTACCAGGGCGGCGACGACCTGCGGCTGGTCCGCATCGACCACGAGACCGGCGAGGAGACGGTGGTCGCCGCCGTCGACGGCCACGACCTCGAGATCTCCGGCGCCATGCTGCCCGGGGTGCTGCCACCCCCCGTCTACACCGACCGGCGCACCGGGAAGGTGCTCGCCGCCCGCTTCGTCGACGACCGCCCGCACATCGAGGTCGTAGACCCCGGCTTCGCCGAGGTCTACGCCGAACTGGCGAAGCTCTCCGACGGCGTGCTGGGCACCCTGTCCTCCGACGAGTCCGGCCGGCGCTGGATCGCCACCTTCGGCCACGACCGCGACCCCGGCGCCTCCTGGTTCTACGACCACGCCACCGGGCGGAGCCGGCTGCTGTTCCGCGCGTTCCCGGACCGGGACCCGAACGCGCTGGCCCCCATGCGGCCCGTCGGTTTCCCCGCCCGCGACGGGCTGCCCCTGCACGGCTTCCTCACCCTCCCGGTCGGCGTCGCGGCGCGGAACCTCCCGCTGGTGCTGCTGGTGCACGGCGGCCCGTGGTACCACGACAGCTGGGGCTACAGCAGCGACGTGCAGTTCCTGGCCAACCGGGGCTACGCGGTGCTGCAGGTGAACTTCCGCGGCTCGCTGGGCTACGGCCGCCGCCACGTCACCGCCGCGATCGGCGAGTTCGCCCGCGCGATGCACGACGACCTCATCGACGCCGTCGACTGGGCCGTCGCCCGGGGCTACGCCGACCCCGGCCGGATCGGCATCTACGGCGGCTCCTACGGCGGCTACGCCGCGCTCCTCGGCGTCACCACCACACCCGACCGCTTCGCCGCCGCCGTCGACTACGTCGGCGTGTCCGACCTCGCCCACTTCCTGCGCACCCTGCCCCCGTTCACCCGGGCGTTGAACGTGAACAACTGGTACCGCTACCTCGGTGACCCGGAGGTCCCCGAGCAGGAAGCCGACATGCTCGCCCGCTCGCCGATCACCATGGTCGACCGCATCACCACCCCCCTGCTGGTCGCCCAGGGCGCCAACGACGTCCGCGTGGTCAAGGCCGAGTCCGACAACATCGTCGCCGCACTGCGCGAGCGCGGCGTCCCGGTCGAGTACCTCGTCGCCGAGGACGAGGGCCACGGCTTCGCCAACCCGGAGAACCGCGTCCGGCTCTACCGCGCCATCGAACGCCACTTCGCCGAACACCTCGGGGGACGTCGCACCGAGGAGAACTCCTGACGTCCACCGGCACCCAGGCCACCCGCCGGGCACGCGCGCCGCTGTGAACGGGAGCACCCGCCCTTGCGTGTGCCGCAGCGGCACGGTGTTGCGTGGGGTCCACGCCCGGGGCGACCGCGCCCCGACCCGATCGGAGGACCGATGACCACCGCAGCGAGCCGCAGACCGATCCCCGACCTGGTCGACGTCGAGGAGCTGTTCGCCGATCCGGAGTTCGCGGACCCCTCGATCTCGCCCGACGGCACCCGCATCGCCTACCTCGCCCCGCACCGCGGGCGGCGCAACGTCTGGGTCCGCGGCATCGACCAGGACCACGACGCCGCCGTCCCGGTCACCCACGACACCCGCCGCGGGATCACCGGCTACTACTGGACCGACGACCCCCGCTTCCTGCTCTACCGGCAGGACACCGACGGCGACGAGGACTGGCACCTCTACCGGGTCGACCTGGCGGACCCACAGCTCCCCGCCGTCGACCTGACGCCGCTGGACCCGGGGTCGCGCGTGTTCGCCGTCGACCCGGAGACCACGGTGCCCGGCACCGTGATCGCCTGGATGAACCCCCGCCCGCTGTTCGTCGACGTGTTCCGGATCGACGTCACCACCGGCGAGACCACCCCGCTCGTGGAGCGGACCGACCCGACCGAGACGTTCTACGTGGACCGGACCGGCCGCGCGACCTGGTTCCTGTCGCGGGACGCGGACGGCACCCACGAGATCTCCGCCGCCGATCCCGACACCGGCACCAGGCGCCGGCTGCACCGCGTCGGCGGTCCGGAGCACCCGTTGGGGATGCTCCTGGTGCCCCTGCCCGACGGCAGCGCGCTGCTCGGCGACTACCAGCACCCGGACGGCTTGATCGGCGACGACCTGCAGCTGGTGCGGCTCGACCGGGAGACCGGCGAGCGGACCGTGGTCGCCGCCGTGGAGGGCCACAGCCTGGACACCCTCAGCGCGGCGGTGGACACCCTGCCGCCCACCTACTTCGCCGACCGCCGCACCGGCGAGCCCATCGCCGCCCGCTTCACCGGCGACCGGCCCGTCATCGTGCCGCTCGACCCCCGGTTCGCCGAGGTCCAGGCCGCCCTGGAGAAGCTCTCCGACGGCGTGCTCGGCTGGGTGCAATCGGACCTGGCCGGGCGGCGCTGGATCGCCACGTTCGTCCACGACCGCGACCCGGGCACGACCTGGCTCTACGACCACGTCTCCGGCGAGGCCCGCCTGCTGTTCGGTGGCCGGCCGCAGCCCGACCCGGCCGATCTCGCACCGATGACCCCGGTCGGGTTCCCCGCCCGCGACGGCCTGCCGCTGCACGGCTTCCTGACCCTGCCCGTCGGCGTCGAGCCCGCGGGCCTGCCGCTGGTGCTGCTGGTGCACGGCGGACCGTGGATGCACGACACCTGGGGCTACAACAAGGCCGTGCAGTTCCTGGCCAACCGCGGCTACGCCGTGCTCCAGGTCAACTTCCGCGGCTCCACCGGCTACGGGCGCCGCCACCTCACCGCGGCGATCGGTGAGTTCGCCGGCGCGATGCACGACGACCTCATCGACGCCGTCGACTGGGCGATCGCCCGGGGCTACGCCGACCCCGACCGGATCGCCATCGTCGGCGGCTCCTACGGCGGCTACGCCGCGCTCGTCGGCGTGACCGTCACCCCGGACCGGTTCGCCGCCGCCGTCGACTACGTCGGCATCTCCGACCTGGCGAACTTCCTGGCCACGCTGCCACCGTTCGTCCGCGCGAACATGACCAACAACTGGATCGCCTACGTCGGCGACCCCGACGACCCCGCCCAGCTGGCCGACATGCGGCGCCGCTCCCCGATCACCATGGTCGACCGGATCCGCACCCCGCTGCTCGTGGCCCAGGGCGCCAACGACGTCCGCGTCGTGCAGGCCGAGTCCGACAACATCGTCGCCCCGCTCCGCGAGCGCGGGGTGCCGGTCGAGTACATCGTCGCCGAGGACGAGGGCCACGGCTTCGAGAACCCGGAGAACCAGGTCGCGCTGTTCCGGGCGATCGAACGGCACCTGGCCGAGCACCTCGGCGGGCGCCGGGCGTGACGGCCGCCAGGCGGAGCCGGCGCAGTTCCACGACCGGCGCATCGCCCGCCGCGCCCCCTGAAGGAGAACCGTGTTCACGAAGTACAAGCGGCGCCGGCAGCTGTCGAAGGTCAAGCCCGGCGACGGGAGCGCGCTGCCGCGGTACCGCCTCTGGCAGCTGTTCTCGCGCTCGCTGTTCGCCCTCGAACTCGCCGCCCCGTCCGGGCGCCACCTCTTCGCGGTCGACGTCCGCCACGGGCGGGACAGCTCGTCCAGCAAGCGGCCCGCCGCGCTCTACCGTGACGGCCGCCAGGTGCACGTCGCCAACCTCCCGGTGACGTTCCCGGTACCCGGCGGCGTCATCGAGGTGGCCACCAGCCTGTACGGGGTCAAGCGCATGCACTACGTCGGTGACGACGGCCGCGAACAGGTGCTGAGCCCGCACCCGCGTTCCGCGGAGGGTCTGCGGGCCCGGTTCGACCGGCGGTTCCCCCGCACGAGCGCGGTCATCGGCGCCGTGGGCCTCGTCGTGCTGCTGGTGGGACTCGCGGTCACGTTGTCGGTGGCCGTGGAGCAGATCACCCGGATCGAGGTCGTCGCCGCGCACCTCGGCACGTTCACCTCGCCGGTCCAGCTGCCCGGGTGGGCGCAGTTCGCCCTGCCCGCCGCCGGGGCCCTCGCGGCCGTCGACCGCGCGCTCCGGCTCAAGAGCACGTGGATGGCCGACTGACCGGCGGCCCGCGACGCGCGGCCGCCGCCGGGGCGGAGGCGAACCCCGCCTCGCCCTCGACGCGTCGGTGGGGAGTCCGGTCGGAACCGTTCGGCTACCGCCCCACTCGTTGCTCCAGGGCGGCGAGCGCGGTGCCGCACCCGTCCTCGGCCGCCATCGCCCGTGCGGCGGCGCGCACCGCCGCGGGATCGGGCAGCGTGCCGAGCGCGGTGCCGAGGCGGGCGGCGGTGAGCCGGCGGACGGGCACGGGAGCGGCGCTGAAGCCGCGCCGGTGCAGCAACGCGCCCCAGAACGGCTGGTCGGCCAGGAAGGGCACGCACACCGACACGACGCCCGCGCGCACCGCGGCGTGCACCGTCCCGGCCCCGCCGTGGTGCACCGCGGCCACGCAGCGCTCCAGCACCTCGGCGTGCGGCACCGCCTCGCGCACCAGCACGTCCTCGCCCACCAGGTCGGGCGGGACCCGCAGACCGCCCCAGCCGGTGACGGCCAGGAGCCGGCGCCCCGATGCGCGGACCGCGGCGGCCACCGCGGCGCCTCGCGCCGAGGCGTCGCCGAGCGCCATCGAGCCGAATCCCGCGTAGACGACCTCACCGGACCCGAGGAACGCGTCGAGATCGGCGTCCAGGACCGCGCTCCCGGCGCCCACCGGCTCGAGCCAGGCGCCGGTGATCTGCGTGGTGCCCGGCCAGTCCCCGGGTCGGGGCAGCAGGGTCGGGCTCACCGGGACCAGCGTCAGCGCCGGTCCGGGGACCTCACCCCGGACCGGTAGCCCGAGATCGGCGCGGATCTCCCGCAGGGGTCCGGCGAACATCGCGCCGGCGCCGGCCACGAAGCGGTAGGTGAGCGGGTTGAGCCGGCCGAGGTCGCGACCGGTGACGCCGGCGGCCGGGAACTGCCGGGTCGGGGTGATGGTCGGGACGATCTCGACGAGCACGTGCGGGATCCCGAGCCGGGCGGCCGCGAGCGGCGCCGAGAGCACCTTCGGGTGGTGCACCAGCACGTCGGGCCGGTAGCTCAGCGCGGCGTCGGCGGCCGACCGCAGGAACCCGGCCATCATCGGCCGGATCACCGTGCGGAAGGACCGCATCGCCGCCCACGCCGACGCCCCTTGCGCCCCGACGAGCGCGGAGTAGTCGCCGTCCAGGCCGGCCACGTCCAGTCCGGCGGCCTGGACGTGGCCGACGAAGTCGCCCGTCACCGCCACCCGGACCTCGTGCCCGGCCGACTGCGCCCGCCGGGCGAGCGCGATGAACGGGTCGACGTCGCCCCGGCTGCCCGCGGTCATGAACATCATCCGCATCGCGGACCTCCGTCGGTCGGTCGGGCTCCGCCGGTGACGGGGCCGAGAGGTGGTCGTCGTTCCGCCCGAGCACGGCCGGGCGGGTTCACCGGCTCGCCCCGTCGGGGACGAGCCGTTCCAGCTGCGTCACGGCGGCGCCCACGCCGTCCTCCTCACGGATCCGGTGCCCGAGCTCGGTGGCCGCCGCGCCGACCGCGGTGTCGGACAGGGCGAGGCGGAGGGCGGCGGCGAGCCGCTCGGCGCTCAGCCGCCGCTGCGGGACCGGCGGCGGGGCCACGCCGAGGTCGTGCATGCGCCGGCCCCAGAACGGCTGGTCGGCCACGAACGGGCAGATCACCTGCGGGCGCCCGGCGGCCGCGGCGGCGCCGGTGGTTCCGGCCCCGCCGTGGTGCACCACCGCGGCAACGTGCGGGAGCAGCAGGTCGTGGGGCACCTGCTCGACCGCGATGACCCCCTCAGGCAGTCGGTCGGGTCGCAGCCCGCCCCAGCCGGTCGCCAGGATCGCGCGCACGCCCAGCCCGGCGACCGCGGCCAGCACGACGGCGGCCGTGCCGGCCGGGTCCGGGCCGGCCATGCTGCCGAACCCGACCAGGACCGGCGGTTCGCCGGCGGCGAGGAAGGCGGCGAGCTCGGCCGGCAGGTCGGTGGCGGCGGGCAGGAACCAGTAGCCGGTGGTGGTCACGCTCGGCGGCCAGTCGGCCGGCGGGCGCACCACGTGCCGGCTGACCGCGTTCAGCACCGGCGCCGGCCGCCCCTGCGGGGTGCGCAGCGGATCGTGGCGGCCGCGCCGGCGCGCCAGCCCCAGCGCCTGCTCGCGCCACCGGTCCACCACCCGGCCGAACATCACCTCGGGGGCCTTCATACCGCGGAACGACGCCCGGTTCAGCACCCCGGGCAGCCCGACCGGCAGGGACAGCCCTGGCCAGGGGAACTCCCTGGTCGGCACGTACATCGGCAGGGTGAGGGCGAGCACGGCGGGAACCCCGAGCAGCTCGGCCAGGTGCGGCGCGGCCATGATCTGCCCGTTGTGCACCACCACGCCGGCGCCGGCGCCGGGACCGGTCGTCGCGATGGCGGTGGCGTCGTCGAAGATGCGGGCGAACGCCGCGGGCATGGACCGGGCAAGCGCGAGCCTCGCCCGGAGGCCGCCGCTCATCGCGCCCCCGTCCCCGCGCGCGGCGTCCATCGACCGCAGCGGGCCGTCGTCCACCGGGGCCAGCGCCACGCCGTGCTCCGCGGCGAGTCCGGCGAACCGCCGCGGTGCGGCCAGCACCGGCTCGTGCCCCCGCCCCCGCAGTTCACGAGCCAGCGCCACGAACGGCTGGACGTCGCCACGGGTGCCGAACGTCATGATCAGGACTTTCACTCCGAGCCTCCAGGGCAGCGGCGAACGGTCGTGCCGACCAGGCTTCCCGGCTCCCCACCCACTCCGTCGCTGCGGAGTGGGACGACTGAAGCTAGCATGCCTTCAGAGAATTCTGAACATTTGGAGGCGGCGAAGGATGGCGACCCCGAGCGACTCCCCGCAGGCTGCGACCGGCCTGCCCGAGGCGGGCGAGCACCTGGCCCTGGCGCTGACCCAGGCCGGGATGCAGCGCATGATCGCCCGGACGCTGGCCGCCTTCCTGTTCAGCGACCGCGAGTCGGTCACCGCCGGCGAGCTGGGACGCCAACTCGGCGCGAGCGCGGGCTCGATCTCCGGCGCGATCACCATGCTGCGCACCGTCGGGCTGATCGAGCAGGTGCCCGCGCCGTCGAGCCGCCGCGACCACTACCGGATGCGCCCCGATGCCTGGGCCACCCTCATGACGAGCAAGAACGCCATGATCGGCCTGATGCGGGAGATCGCCGACGCCGGCCTGAGCACCGTCCCGAGCGACGGCCCCGCCGCGGCACGCCTGCGCCGGATGCGCGACTTCTACGCCTACATGCTCGCCGAGCTCCCCGCCCTGATCGAGCGGTGGTACGCGACGCAGCCACCCGACGACCAGGCCCAGCGCCCCTGACGACCCTCCGGATCCGCGCCGGCGAGACGTCCGCGAACGGACAGATCCGCACCGCCTCCGCGGCCATAGCGTGGCCCCGTGCGCATTCTGATCACCGGCGGAGCCGGGTTCATCGGCTCCCACGTCGCCGACCGGCTGCTCGCCGACGGCCACCAGGTCGTGCTGCTCGACGCGCTGCTGCCGCAGGCGCACGGCGCGGACCCGGCGGAACCGGTGCTCGGCCACGAGCTGGTCCGGGGCGACGTGCGCGACGCCGACCTGCTGGCCCGGCTGCTGCGGGGCGTGGACGCGGTGTGCCACCACGCCGCGATGGTCGGCCACGGCCTCGACCCCGCCGACGCGCCGGACTACGCCACGCACAACGACCTCGGCACCGCGGTCCTGCTGGCCGGCATGCACGCCGCCGGGGTGCGCCGGCTGGTGCTGGCCGGGTCGATGGTGGTCTACGGCGAGGGCCGCTACCACTGCCCCGAGCACGGGCCGGTACGACCCGGGCCGCGGGCGGCGACCGACCTCGACGCCGGCCGCTTCGAGCCCCGCTGCCCGACCTGCCGCGGCGAGCTCGTCCCGGGGCTGGTCGGCGAGGACGCCCCGATCGACCCGCGCAGCACCTACGCCGCGACCAAGGCCGCGCAGGAGTTCCTGGCCGCGGCCTGGGCCCGCCAGACCGGCGGCACGGCCTGGTCGCTGCGCTACCACAACGTCTACGGGCCGCGGATGCCCCGCGACACCCCCTACGCCGGGGTGGCGTCGATCTTCCGGTCCGCCCTGGAGCGGGGGGAGCCGCCGCGGCTGCTGGAGGACGGCCGGCAGCGCCGCGACTTCGTGCACGTCACCGACGTCGCCGTGGCGAACGCCCGCGCGCTGGCCACCGATCCGCCGGCCGGGGCGCTCACCGCGGTCAACGTCTGCTCCGGCGAGCCGCACACCGTCGGCGACCTGGCCCGCGAGCTCGCCGCGGCGAGCGGCGGGCCGGAGCCGGTCGTGGTCGGCGGCGCCCGCCCCGGCGACGTCCGGCACGTCGTGGCCGATCCGTCGCGCGCCGCCGAGCTGCTCGGCTTCCGGGCCACCACCGGGTTCGCCGCCGGGATGCGCCGGTTCTCGACCGACCCGCTGCGGGCGCCCGCCGCCGGGTCGAACGTCAGAGTTCGGTAAGCCCGCGGCACCGCCGTCCGGGCCGGTCGCGGCCGAGGATCGACGGCATGGACAACCCCCCACTGATCGTCCTGCCGTGCCTCGACGAGGCCGACGCGCTGCCCGCGACCCTCGCCGCCCTGCCCGTCGGATGGCCGGTCCTGGTCGTCGACAACGGCTCCACCGACGACACCGCCGGGGTCGCCCGCGCGGCGGGCGCCCAGGTCGTCCGGGAGCCGCGCCGCGGCTACGGCGCGGCCGTCCACACCGGACTGATGGCGGCCACGACCGAGCTCGTCGCGGTCCTGGACGGCGACGGCTCGCTGGACGCCGCCGCCCTGCCCGCCATGGCCGCCGCGGTCGCCGACGGCCGCGCCGACCTGGCCGTCGGGCGGCGGGTGCCCGTCTCGGCCGGGGTCTGGCCGTGGCACGCGAGGGCGGGCAACGCCGCCCTCGCGGCCCTGCTGCGCCGCCGCGGGCTGCCGGTGCACGACATCGCCCCCATCCGAGTGGCCGGCCGGCGGGCCCTGGTCGAGCTGGGCGTGCTCGACCGCGCCTTCGGCTACCCGCTCGAACTGCTGCTGCGGGCGGGCGCGGCGGGGTGGCGGATCGCCGAGACCCCGGTCGCCTACCGGGCCAGGGCCGGTGGACGGTCGAAGGTGTCCGGGTCCGTCCGCGGCACGCTGCGGGCCACCCGCGACATGGCCGGGCTGCTGCGATGACCGCGCTGGCCGATGAGCCGCTCGCCGGACGCGCGGCCACCGGGCCCGCGGCGGCACCGAGCACGGTGGTGGTGCTGGCCAAGGCCCCGGAGCCGGGGAAGGTCAAGACCAGGCTGTGTCCGCCGGCCACGCCGGCGCAGGCCGCCGACCTCGCCGCCGCCGCCCTGCTGGACACCCTCGACGCGGTCCGGGCCGTGCCCGGCGGGCGGGTCGTCGTCGCGCTGTCGGGCCACCGCCGGGCCGCCGCGCGCGCCACCGCCGTCGCCGGGGCCCTGGCCGGGGTGGCGGTCGTCCCCCAGCGGGGCACCGACCTGGGCCACCGCATCGCGGCGGCCCACCTGGACGCGGTCGCGCTGCGGCCCGGGACGCCGGTGGTGCTGGTCGGCATGGACACCCCGCAACTGCGTCCGGAGCTCCTGGTCGAGGCCGCCGAGCACCTGCGCGGGGACGCCGACGCGGTGCTCGGGCCGGCGGCGGACGGCGGCTGGTGGGTGCTCGGGCTGCGCGACCCGCGCCGCGCCGCGCTCGTCCGCGCGGTTCCGACCTCACGGGCCGACACCGGTGAGCGCACCCTGCGCGTGCTGCGCGGCGCCGGTCTCCGGGTGGCGCTGCTGGCCGAGCTGCGCGACGTGGACACCGCCGCGGACGCCGTGGCGGTGGCCGCCGAGGCCCCCGGCACCAGGTTCGCGGCCGCGGTCGCCGGGGTCGCGGCGCTGCACGCCGCCCGGCCGTGGTGACCGCCCTCGGCGCAGCGCCCGCCTTCGACCCGGCGCTGGACGGCGCTCCGGCGCACATCCTGCGCAGCGACGGGGCGGTGGTGGAGCTGGCGGTCGCCCGCTGGCACGACGCCGCCACCGTCGAGGACGGGTGGCTGCTGGACCGCTGCACCGGGCCCGTGGTCGACCTGGGCTGCGGGCCCGGCCGGCTGGTCGCCGCGCTGGTCGCGCGCGGCGTCCCGGTGCTGGGCGTGGACCAGTCGGCGGCCGCTCAGCGGCAGTGCCGGCGGCGGCGGGCCCCGATGGTGCGCCGCGACCTGTTCTCCCGGCTGCCCGCCGAGGGCTGCTGGGACCACGTGCTGCTAGCCGACGGCAACATCGGCATCGGCGGCGACCCGGTCCGCCTGCTGCGCCGCGCGGCGCGGCTGCTGGCGCCCGGCGGCACCGTGCTCGTCGAGACCGACCCGCGGCCGGACCTGCTGTGGTCGGGCACCGCCCGGATCCGGACGTCCGCCGGCACCGGTCGTCCGGTGCCCTGGGCGTGCGTCGGCGCCGACGCGCTGGCCGGCCTGGCCGGCGCCGCCGGTCTGGTCCGCACCGCCCGGCACGAGGGGCCGCGCAGCTTCGCCGAGCTCGGCGCCGCGCCACCCGCCGGACGCCCGCCCGGCCGCCGGACGGCGGGGAGGCCCACATGACCCGTCCCGACGCCGGGTACGGCCGCCCCGCCCGGTTGTGGCGGGCGCTGGACCGCGCCCGGCCACCGCTGCCCCGCTTCCGCAGTCCCCTGCGCGGTCCGTGGCTGACCTCGCTGCTCGGGCTGGTGCTGCTCGTCGGGCTGCCGATCGTGGTCGTCACCGGGCTGCTCGACCGGGTCGCGTACGGCGCCGCGCCGATCCCGGCCGACGTCGGGTTCCTGCAGCTGCCGCCGTTCGACTGGCCGACCTCCCCGGCGTGGTTGTTCCGGCTCACCCAGGGCACGCACGTGCTGCTGGGGTTGGTCCTGGTACCGATCGTGCTGGCCAAGCTGTGGTCGGTGGCGCCGAAGCTGGTGGTGTGGCCGCCGGCCCGCTCGGTCACCGACGCCCTGGAACGCGCCACGGTGCTGCTGCTGGTGGGCAGCATCCTGTTCGAGGTCGTCACCGGGGTGCTGAACATCCAGTACGACTACGTGTTCGGCTTCGGCTTCTACGCCGCGCACTACGTCGGGGCGTGGGTGTTCACCGGGGCGCTCGTCGCGCACGTGGTGCTCAAGCTGCCCCTCATGGTCCGCGGCCTGCGCTCCCGCTCGCTGCGCGCCGAGCTGCGGACCCCGACGAGCGGGTCGGAGGACGATCCGGACTCCGACCTCGTCGCCACCGACCCGCGGCCGGCGACGATCAGCCGGCGCGGAGCGCTCGCTCTGATCGGTGGCGGGTCGTTGCTGGTCGCGGGCCTGTCGGTGGGGCAGGTGCTGGACGGACCGCTGCGCGGGACGGCGCTGCTGCTGCCCCGTGGGCGCACCACCGCGGCCGCCGACGGGGGCCCGAACGACTTCCCGGTCAACCGCACCTTCGTCGCGTCCGGGATCGACCCGGCCGCGACCGGGTCGGCCTGGCGGTTGGAGCTCTCCGGCGCCGGCGCGGTGCGGCTGGACCGGGCCGCGCTCGCCGCGCTCGCGCAGCACACGGTGGCGCTGCCGATCGCCTGCGTGGAGGGCTGGTCGACCGAGCAGAGCTGGACCGGGGTGCGGCTGCGCGACCTGGCCGCGCTGGCCGGGGTGCCCGAACCGGTGGCCGCGGTGGTCGGCTCGATCGAGCAGGGCCCGTTCGCGCGGGCCGAGCTGCACGCCGGCCAGGTGCTGCACCCCGACTCGCTGCTCGCGCTGCGGGTCAACGGCGCCGACCTGTCCCCCGACCACGGGTTCCCGGCCCGCGTCGTCGTGCCGGCCCTGCCCGGGGTGCGGTGCACGAAGTGGGTCCGCACCATCGAGTTCCGGAGCGTGCGATGAGGCTGGTGCGCCCCGCCGTACTGCTGCTGTGCCTCGCCGTGGCCGGGTACGCCGCGACGATCGTGCTCGACGACCCGGGGCTGCCCCGGATGCTGGTGTGGTTCCTGGCCGCCGTCGTCCTGCACGACGGCGGGCTGGTGCCGCTGTACTCCGGCGCGGACCGGGCCCTGCTGGCGCTGGCCCCGCGCACCCGGGTACCGCTGGTCAACCACGTCCGGGTGCCCGCGCTCGGCGCCGGTCTCACCCTGCTGCTGTTCCTGCCCGGGATCATCGGCCAGGGCGGCGACGCGCACCTGGGCGCCACCGGCCTCGACCAGCAGCCCTACCTGGGCCGCTGGCTCCTGCTGGTCGCGGCCATGGCCGCGGTGTCGGCGGCGGTGTACGCCGTGCGGCTGCTGCGGGCACGCAGCGCCGTCACCACACGGTGAGCAGCAGGTGGTTGACCAGCAGCGCGAGCCCGGCCTGGGCGGCCAGCCACCGCCGCGCCCGGGGCAGCAGGGCGCACGGGACGGCCAGCCACACCACGAAGGGCAGCCAGATCCGCTCGACCTCCGCCTTCGACAGCCCGGACAGGTCGGCGAGCAGCACCGCGGCCAGGCCGCCCGCCGTGAGGAGCAGGACACCGACCGGCACGGCGCGCGGCGCGGCCAGGAGCCGGCGCACACCGGCGCACACCGCCGGCCCGGCGGCGAACGCCACCGCGGCCAGGTTCGCCCACACGAAGTAGGCGTACGGGCGGGCCGCCGCCGCGCTGGCCGCGTAGATCACCCCGGTGCGCTGCAGCCCGGTGAACCACCAGAACCCGGCCGCGGTGAAGGCGGCCACCACCGCGACCGCGCCGAGCACGGCGAGCCCGGCGGCCGACCAGCGCCGGGTGGCGACCACAACGGCCGACGCGATCAGTCCGCCGAGGACCAGCCCGTAGGACAGGTGCACCGCGACGCCGAGCAGGAGGCCGCCCGCAGCGGCCCAGCCGAGCCGACCGATCGCCCCGACGGCCAGCAGCGCGACGCCCCAGGCCAGCACCGCGGCGAACATCCCGTCCGCGGACACCCCGGCCCACACCGCGCCCGGGAGCAGCACGCCGAACGGCAGCACCCGGCGCGCGAGGTCCTCCCCGGCGAGCGCGCGGACCGCGACCGCTACCGCGACGCACGCCGAGGCTCCGACCAGGACCGTCACGATCCCGGCGGGGCCGCCCGCGCCGAGGCCGAGCCGGTCCAGCCCGACGTAGAACAGGAACGCCCCCGGTGGGTGCGCTGCGACGTGGGTGGTCCAGTGGCCCGGCTGGTCGGCGGTGACGACGAAGTCGGTGAACGTGCGCAGCATCGCCCCGACGTCGCTGACCCGCCCGACGTCGTTCAGGTACTCGTCGGCGCTGCTCAGCCGCGCGACCACACCGCGCTGCCAGCCGTCGACCAGCGCCAGCGACAGCGTCCAGGCCACCGCGGCCGCGTACCCGGCCGCGAGCAGGCCGCGCCAGCGCATCCGGCGCGCGAGCCCGGGCCCGAACACCACCACCAGCACCGAGGTCACGACCGCCGCCGGGGTGCCGGGTCCGACGTGCGGCAGCCACTGCGCCAGCAGCGGCGGCCAGCCGAGGTAGACCTCGTGACCGCCGCCGTAGGACAGCCTGCCCACCACCGCGGCCAGCACCACGAGGACGACCCCCGCGGCCACCACCGAGAGGTCCGCGACCACCCCGCGACGAGCGGCGGGCGGAGCGGGAGGCGGCGGCGTGCCGCGCAACGAGGTGGCCATGCGGCCACGCTAGGTACGGACGGTGCCGGGCCGGCTTACCGAGCGGTGACGTTCCGTCCACTCGCGCAGGTCCACGGGCTGGTCGACGAACCGGGCACGGCGCCGGCCCGCCTCGGGGAGCGGCTGATCGCCGTCGGCGCACCCGGTGGCGGACTCCACGGGGCGTCAGCCGGGCTCCCTGACCAGCACCGCGCGGACGGTGACCTCGATCCACCGGCCGATCAGGACCCGGGGAGCGCGCACGCCCAGGTCCCGGCGGTCGAGCCGGGTCGTGCCGACGGCGGTCGCGTCGCCGGCGTCGAGCAGGTCGGGACGGTCCGCGTCGGCGACGGTGAGCGTGACCGGAACCTCCCGCCCGCGGACCGAGAGCGTGCCGACGAGCACCCACCCACCGTCGGTCCCGCGGACGTCGTCCGCGACGAACCGGAGCCGCGGGTGCCGGTCGAGGTCGAGCAGACCGGGCTTGCCCAGGTCGCGGTCGCGGCGGGGGTTGCCGGTGTCGAGCGCGGACAGGTCGAGCTCGGCCTCGACCCGGACGCCCGCGCCGTCCACGCGCACCGCGCCCGCGGTCACCGGCACCGTGCCGTGGACCGTGCCCGGCCCGTTGCGGACGGCGAACGAGGCGGTGGTCCGGGTGGGGTCGAGCACCCACTCGCCGGTCGGCAGGGCGGTTGGGATGGTGGTCATGGGATGCACTCCTCCGGGACGTCGGGGCGGGTCAGGCGCGCGACGGCGCCGCGGCGCGGTGGGCGGCCACCCGGTGCAGGTCGATCCGGTCCGGACCGGTGAGCGCGGCCGGGTCCTCCCACGGCAGCAGGGCGGTGGTCGTGATCAGCCGCTGGGCGGCGTCGACGGCCTCGACGGTGGCGGCCAGGTTCACCACGAGGTGCGCGTTGCCGTCGCCGACGAGGCTCAGGGACCGCACAGCGCCGGGCACGTCGCGCACCGCGGGCCAGATCCGCTCCCGGCCCGCCCGCAGCATCGCGGCGGACCAGTCGTCGGTGCGCGGGGCGTCGAAGTGGACGAGCTGGGCGACGGCGGGCTCCCGCTCGGCCGCGGTCCCGGCCATGTCGGCCGCGACCCGGTAGATCGCGTCGCCGTCCAGCGCCACCGGGCGGGGTCCGCTGACGGCCGCGGTGCGCTCGGACGCCAGCTCGGCGTCCTCGCGGGTCCGCCAGAGAGTGAGCAGGCCACCCGCGCCCGCGGTGATCGCGGGCAGCAGCCAGGCCCCGGCGAACCCGGGGTGGGTGCCGATCAGGTCCACCAACTCCTCGACCCGCCCGGCGAGGTCCGGTGGGGGCTCGGTGCGGGTGGTCTGGAACCGGGCGTGCATGGCGTCCTCCGGGGTCGGACCGGCGGGCTCACCGGTACCCGGAGCCTGCGGCGACCGGCCCCGGCCCGGATCAGTGCCAGTACGCAGGGCACCACGCAATCGCCCTTCCGGACGTGGGCGATGGCGCAGATACTCGCGCCGTGAGCCTGTTCGGACGCGAGCACGAGCTCGCGGTGCTGCGCGGCGCGCTCGTCGACGCCACCGGCGGCGCGGGTCGGCTCGTGCTGCTGTCCGGCGAGGCGGGGGCCGGCAAGTCGCGGCTGATCGAGGAGCTGCTGTCGCACGCCGGGGGCGTGCCCGTCGCGCGGGGCCACGCCGTCGACGACGCGGGCGCTCCGGCACTGTGGCCGTGGACCCGGCTGCTGCGCGCCCTGCCCGCGGTGGCCGAGGTGGCCGCGCACGCCACCGACGCGGTGCTCTCCGGCGCCGCGCAGCGCTTCCGGCTCTTCGCCGAGCTCGCCGACGCGATGGTGGCGGCCGCCGAACCGGGCGGGCTCGTGCTCGTGCTGGAGGACGTGCACTGGGCCGACCGGTCCTCGCTGCTGCTGCTGCGCCAGGTCTGCGGGGAACTCGCCGCATCCCGGCTGCTCGTGGTGGCGAGCCACCGGCCGGCGCTGGACGGGCCGCTGGCGGAGCTGGAACCGGACCTGCTGCGCAGCCCGGCGGCCGTCGTCCTGCCGCTGGGCGGCCTGCGGGTGGACGACGTCTCGGCCTGGCTCGCCGAGCTGCGCGGCCCGCGCCGCGCCGAGCCCGGCCTGGCCGCGCTGCTGCACGAGCGCACCGGGGGCAACGCGCTGTTCGTGCGGCTGCTGGCCGAGGCGCTCCCGCACGACGGTCCGGCCGACGCCGCGGGTCTGCGCCGGGTGGTCGCCGCCCGCCCGCAGCTGCGCCGGTTGATCACCGCCCGCACGGCGGCGCTGTCCCCGGCAGCGCAGCACCTCGTCGCCGTCGCGGCGGTCCTCGGGGAGCGCGTCCCGCACGGCCTGCTGCCCGCGGCCAGCGGGCTCGCGCCGCCCGACGTCGCGACGGCCGTCGACGAGGCGTGCCGGGCCGGGGTGCTCGGCGAGTCGTCGGAGCACCCCGGCGCGTGGGTGTTCCCCCACGCCCTGGTCCGCGACGCGGTCTACGACGACCTCCCGGCGCCGCGGCGCGCGCGGCTGCACCGGCAGGCGGCACTGGCGATCGAGGCGGACGCCTCCCTCGGGCAGCGGGCCGGGCGGATCGCCACCCAGTGGCGCCGGGCCGGCGGGGAGGACGACCTGCGCCGCTGCGCCCGCTGGGCGGGCGCGGCCGCGGACGACGCCGCGGCCTCGTTCGCCGTCGACGAGGCGGCGGCGTTCGCCGAGATGGCCCTGCACGCCGCCACGGCGGGCGGGGCGGGCGCCGGGGACCGGGCCGAGCTCATGCTGCGGCTCGCCGACGCCCGCTACGCCGCGGGGAGCCTGGCGGAGGCGATGCGGCTCTGCGTCGACACGGCGGCCGCGGCCGAGTCGGCGGGGCGCCCCGATCTGGCGGCCCAGGCGGCGCTGGTCGTCCGCGGCGTCGGCGACCCGCAGGTCGTGCAGGACACGATGCGGCTCGCGCGCCAGGCGCTGGAGCGCCTCGGCGAGGGCGAGGACGAGGTCACCCGGTGCCGCCTGCTGGCCCAGCTGGCGACCGCGGAGACCCACCTCGGCCACCTCGACGCCGCGCAGGACCACTCGGCGCAGGCTATCGCCACCGCCGAGGCCACCGGCGACCCCGACGCCGTCCTCGACGCGATCCGGGCCCGCCACCTCGCACTCGCCGTCCCGGAACGGGTCGCCGAGCGGCTCGCGCTGGGCAGCCGCGCGGTCGAGGTGGGCGGCACGGCGAGACAACCCGTCGCCGAGCTCTGGGGACACCTGTGGCGCGCGGACGCGGCCATGCAGCTGGGCAGCCTGGCGGTTTTCGACGAGGAGACCGGCCAGGTGGAGCGGGTCGCGACGCGGCACCGCTCGACGCTGGCCCGCTGGCACCTCCTGCGGCTGCGGGCGGTGCGCACCGCGCTCGTCGGCGAGTTCGCCGCGGCCAGGGAGCTGAACGCCGAGGCGGGGGCGGTCGGGGTCCGGATGGGCGACTTCTCGGCCGAGGGCATGTCGCAGGCCTTCCAGCCTGCAGCTGGCGCTCGTCACCGGCGACCCGGCCGAGGTCGGTGAGCCCTCGGAGCTCCTCGCCCGGGCGCCGATCGGTATGCCCCTGGTCCGGGTCAGCATCCCGTTGATGCACCTCCTGCGCGGCGAGACCGACTGCGCCGCGGCGACGTTCGAGGAGTTCCGCGAGCTGCCGGCGACGTTCCCGTACGGCGTGCGGTGGGCCGTCACCCTCAGCCAGACCGGGCTGGCCGCCGTCGGCCTCGACGACCGCGAGGTCGCCGGGGCCGTCTACCGCAGGCTGCTGCCGACGGCGCCCTACTACAGCGGCGACGGGTCGGGGGCGGTGTTCAGCTCCGGGGCCAACGCCCGGCTCCTGGGCGAGCTGGCCACCACGACCGGGCGGCTCGACGAGGCCGCGGCGCACCACCGCGACGCGATGGCCATGAACGCCCGCATCGGCGCCCGGCCGTTCGTCGCGCTGAGCAGGCTCGGGCTGGGCCGCGCCCTGCACCGGCGCGGCCGCACCGCCGACCGGCCGGAGGCGCGGGAGGAGGTGGTGCGCGCCGCCGCCGAGTTCCGCCGGCTCGGCATGCCCGGTCCGCTGCGCGACGCCGACACCCTGCTCGCCGGGATCGACGCGGCCCGCCGCTCCGACGACCCGCTGTCGGTGCGCGAGCGGGAGATCGCGGTCCTCATCACCGCCGGGCTCAGCAACCGCGACATCGCCGACCGGCTGGTGCTCTCCGAGCGCACGGTGGAGACGCACGTCCGCAACAGCCTGGCCAAGCTCGGCTGCACCAACCGCACCGAGATCGCCGCCTGGGCCGTTCGCTCGGGCCTGGGGTGACACCGGGCGCAGGCGTGCGGAGCGCAGCAGGGCGTGAACGCCCGCCTCCGCCTGCCCTCAGGCGGCGAGCAGGGTGCCGAACAGCCGGTTCTGCAGGCACCGGTCCAGGTACGGGACGCCCTCGGTGCGGCCCGATCCCGCGGCGGCGCCGAGCATCCGCGCGGCCAGCCCGCGGTGGGCGGCCTTCCAGCGCTGGTGGCGGGCCTCCAGGTCGGCGATGGCGGCGTCGAGGGAGTCCCAGCCGGGTGCGCCGGGTCGGCGGGTCTCGAGCACGGCCCGGCTGAGGTCGTCCTGGCCGGCGAGCACCTCGGCCCGCACGACCGGGACGCCGGCGAACGCGTCCGCGGACAACCGCGCCCGGTCCGGGGCGCCGCAGGCCGCCTCGAACCGCTTGTACTGGTCGGACTGGATCGCGCTGGCGCCCTGGGTGAACTCGCGGAACTCGTGGAAGGTCGCCGCCCGCATCGTGGCCACGACCCGGAACAGCACCGCGGCCCGGGCGAACACCCCGCTCGCGTGCCGCAGGTGCGCCGCCGCGGCGCCCGGCGCGCCCGCCCGCACGGCCCGGGTGGCCACGCGGACGTCCGCGACCAGCACGGTGAAGGTCAGCTCGTGGCACTGCAGGGCGCGGATGAAGAAGTACTCGTCGTGCAGGACGTGCACCGGCTGGACCGTCGCGTCGAGCCAGTCCGCCACGGCTCCCACCGGCTCGGCACCACCCGTGCCGCCGGCGGAGCAGAGCTCCACGAAGCGCCTGGCGTGCCGGAGCCGGGTGCCCAGGGTGCGGTCGTCGGGACGGTCGTCGGGACGGTGCGGCCGGGTCGCCGCGGCCAGCTCGAACCGGACGACGTCGGACATCAGGATCGCCGCCAGGCGGTCGGGGGTCATCCCGGTGGCGGGGTCGTCGAGCATCGCCTCCAGCAGCGGGAGCGCGAGGTACGTGCGGTTCCGGAAGCGCCCGTCGTACTTGTCGAGGACGCAGTCGAGGAACGCCGCGAAGTAGGGACCGGCGGTTCCGGCCCGGTGGCGCAAGCAGTCCAGCCGCACGAGCAGCGGCGCGGGCAGGAAGTGCTTCCCGGTCCGCCGGAGCACGCCGAGCACGCTGCGCGCCAACCCCACCGGGTCGGGTACCGCGGGGCCGGCCGGCGGGGTCGCGGCGTGGCGGCCGCGCACCGGCGCCGGCGCCGTCGCCGTGCTGGTGGAGGTGCCGGCGAACGGGCAGCCGCGCGGCCCGGCGGTGGGTGTCGGTGCGTTCATCTCGGCCTCCCGGCTCGCGCGCCACGGCGCGATCAGCACGACCGATGGTGCGCGGGGGGCCGGCTCCGGCGGGATCTGCGGCACGGGGGCATTCCGCTCACCGGACGGCACGGTTTCCTTGCCGTCCGGTGAGCACGTCCGGCTCAACCGGGGTGAACCGTCCTGCGTCCGGCTCCGCGGAGGGCACCCTCGCCGCGCGCCCGGCTCCCCCGAGGGCGAGGTTGCCGCCGCCGGTGTGGGCGACTTCGCCGGTGCCGGCGTCAGAATCGGGTCCGGTGAGGTCGGCGCACCGAACCCGTCCGGCCGCCGGCACCAGGCCGAGTGAGCAGAGAGGCTTTCGATGGCACTGAGCAACCCGTTCTACACACCCGAGGTCCAGGGCGCCTACGAGCTGCACAGCCTGGGCGAGTTCCGGCTGGAGGAGGGCGGGGTCATCCCCGACCTGCAGCTGGCGGTCGCCACCCACGGCACGCTGAACGCGGCCAAGGACAACGCGATCTGCATCCCGACCTGGTTCTCCGGGACCCAGCAGACCTGGGAGCTGGTCTACATCGGACCGGGCCGGGCGCTCGACCCGGAGAAGTACTTCATCGTCGTGGTCAACCAGATCGGCAATGGGCTGTCGACCGCCCCGCACAACGCCGACGGCCCCAACAGCGCGATCGCGATGTCGAAGTTCCCGAAGGTGCGCATCGGCGACGACGTGCGCGCCCAGGAACAGCTGCTGCGGGAGAAGTTCGGCATCGAGCGGCTGCACGCCGTCGTCGGCGGCTCGATGGGCGCCCAGCAGGTCTGGGAGTGGGCGGTCCGGTTCCCGGAGAAGGTGGCCCGCGCGGCCCCGATCGCCGGGACCGCCCGCAACACCCCCCACGACTTCCTGTTCACCCAGACCCTGCTCGACGTGATCACCGACGACCCGGGCTGGAACGGCGGCGAGTACGCGTCGAACGCCGACGTCGCGCGCGGGCTCGAGCGGCACGCCGACCTGTGGGCGGTCATGGGCCTGTCCACCGAGTTCTGGAAGACCGAGTTCTGGCGCAACGTCGAGCTGCCCGACGTCACCTGGGACGACGAGATCGAGTTCAAGGACCGGTTCATCCGCGCGGTGTTCAGCGCGATGGACCCGAACTCGCTGCTGGTCCAGGGCTGGAAGTGGCAGCGCGGCGACGTCTCCCGCCACACCGGCGGCGACCTCGCCGCGGCGCTGGGGCGGGTCACGGCCAAGACGTTCGTCATGCCCATCGACGAGGACATGTTCTTCCCGGTCCGCGACGCCCGCGCCGAGCAGGAGCTGACGCCCAACAGCGAGCTGCGGGTGCTGCACTCGATCGCCGGTCACTTCGGCCTGTTCGGCTTCGAGCAGACCTACCTCAAGGAGGTCGACGACCACCTGACCGAGCTGCTGACCTCTCCGGTCTGAACCGCGTCGCACCAGCCGGAGACGGCGGTCGGGAGCGTGTGACGACCCGAGCGGCTCGATCCCGGTGACGAGGACCTCCCGCGGCGGAGTGGACCTGACCGACGGCGTCCACGCACGACCCCCGGGAGGTCCTCGTCCGGGCCGATCACCCGGGGTCCGCGACCCGACCCGACCGCCTGGCTACGGCGTCGCGGTCGCCCGCGCCAGGTAGATCGTGTTCGTGGCGGCCCGCTCCTGCAGCGGGTTGTCGAAGCTCACCACGTCGGCCCGCACCTGCGTGAACACCTGCCCGAGCACGCCGAGGAACGCGTCGTCGGGCGGGTCGTTCGACCAGAGCGCGAACACCCCACCCGGCCGCAGGCGGTCGCCGACGCGGCGGAGCCCGGCCGGTTCGTAGAAGTCGGCGTGCCCGGGGTGCAGCAGGTGGCGCGGCGAGTGGTCGATGTCGACGAGCACGGCGTCGAAGCGGCGACCGGGATCGGCGGGATCGAGCCCGGACCCCGACCGCAGCATCGCGAAGAAGTCGCCGTGCACGAGGGTGCACCGCGGGTCCGCGGTCAGCTCGCGGCCGGCGGGGATGAGGCCGCGGGCGTGCCACTCGATGACCTCGCCGAGCGCCTCCACCACCAGCAGGGAGCGCACGTCCGCGCTCTTCAGGGAGGTCAGCGCGGTGCAGCCCAGGCCGAGGCCGCCGACGACCACGTCCAGTCCGTCGCCGGCCAGCTCCGCGAGGGCCAGCGCGGCCAGCTCCACCTCGGCCACGGTGAACAGGCTCGACATCAGGAACTCGTCGTTCAGCTTGATCTCGTGGACCTCCCGGTCGAAGTACGGGTCCCAGCGGCGGCGCAGCACCAGCTCGCCCAGCGGCGTCGCCCGCCAGTCCAGCTCCTGGAATCGCGCGCTCATCCGGTGGTCCTCGCTTCGTCCATGGCGGCGACGGTAGACATCCGGCTCGGCGGTCCGACCACCGCCGTGCCCGACCGCCGGTCCCCGGGCCGTGGTCGCGATGTGGCTGCTCGACGCGAGGGAGGGATCCGAAGCCTCGCCGTAGGCTGCCCGCACCGCGACAGGCAGGAGACCGGGGTGGCCGAGACGACGGCTGAGGTGCAGGTGTCCGAGGTGCTCGCCGAACTGGCCGCGCTGGAGGACGCCAGGACCCGCGAGGTGAACGAGAAGCACGGCGACGATCACGGGGTGAACCTCGGCGAGCTGCGCGCGCTCGCCAAGCGGCTCAAGACGCAGCAGGGACTCGCCCGGCAGCTCTGGGCCACCGGCGACACCGCGGCGCGGCTGCTGGCCCTGCTGATCTGCCGCCCGAAGGCGTTCGAGCGCGACGAGCTCGACATCATGGTGCGCCAGGCGCGCACCCCCAAGGTGCACGACTGGCTGGTGAACTACGTGGTGAAGAAGAGCCCGCACGCCGAAGACCTGCGCCTGGCCTGGTCCGTGGACCCGGATCCCGTGGTCGCGAGCGCGGGCTGGGCGTTGACCACCGAGCGGGTGGCGAAGCGGCCCGACGGTCTCGACCTCGCCGGGCTGCTCGACGTCATCGAGGCGGAGATGAAGGACGCTCCGGACCGGCTGCAGTGGGCGATGAACCACTGCCTGGCCCAGATCGGGATCGAGCACGCCGAGCACCGCGCCCGCGCGGTCGACATCGGTGAGCGCCTCGAGGTGCTCAAGGACTACCCGACGCCCCCGAACTGCACGTCACCGTTCGCGCCCGTATGGATCGCCGAGATGGTCCGCCGCCACCACGGGTGAGCTGTTCCACCCCAGCGGACGACGTGTGCCGGAGGAGACGGCGACGATCGTGCGGATGACCCGCGGCGGCGTCGTGCCAGGGTCTGCGCGCACCGCACTGATGGATCCGGACGCTCTGTGATGGAGGGCGGTTCACAGTCCGTGCGCCCCTGCCAGCGTCGACATCACTCGGCCGCACCAGCGGCTGCCGGACGTGACGGTAGAGGAGACGCAGAAGATCGTGGACCGATGGATGGCGGGCGTCGCGCCGTCCGGTGGCTGTGACAGCGATTTCGTCGCCATCGGTCAGTACCCATAACACTCGGCAGGGCCGGGGCGAGGTGTATCACGCGTCCATCGCCATGCCTCTCCTTCCGGAGGCCAGAGCAAACCGGGAGCTGTTAAGCGCAATGCCGATCTTCATGAGCTACTCGCGGGATGACGAGGCGAGCGTGAAGGTCCTCGCGCGAGGGTTCGAGAAGGTCCACCGAGAGGTGTGGTACGACCACGACCTCGAGGGCGGCGAGATCTGGTGGGACGCCATCCTCCGGCAGATCCGCGCTGCGGACGTGTTCTTGTTCGTGCTGTCGGACCGCTCGCTGGAGTCCCAGGCCTGCCTGGCGGAGCTGGACTACGCGAGAGCGTGCAAGCGCGAGATCCTGCCGGTGCAGATCGGTCCGCTCACTTCCGAGCGGTCGAACCTGCTCGCGGGCCTGCAGAACATCGTCTTCCGCCCCGACGACATCACTACCGCCTTCGCGGTTCTCCACGAGGCGGACCGTGCGGCGAAACGCGCAGGCCCCTTGCCCGATCCCCTGCCCACCGAGCCCGCCATCCCCTTCGCCTACCTCGGCGAGATTCGCAGGCTGATCGAGGACGGGAACCTCGGCAACACCGCGCAACTCGAGGTGGTCGACAAGCTGCACCGCTCACTGAGCGAGGAGACCGACGCCTCGGCGCGGACCGACATCGTGGCGTTGCTCAAGAAGATGCTGCGCAGCCCTTGGCGGACGGTGGCGGCCGAGAAGGCGATCCGCTACGTGATGCTGGCCCACGAGGTGTTCGAGGACGTTATGGCCGGGCGACCCCCTCGTGAACCCCCGATCCCGGAAGACGTCCGGGATCCCGCGCCCGATTCCTGGTCCGAGGATAAAGCGCGCACGGAGTTCCTCACCCGGATCAGCGAGCTGGTCGGCGAAATGCAGGAAGGCCGCGCTCGACAGGAAGCGCGTCAGACCGGCGAACCCGTTGCTGATCGATCGTGTTCCCTGCCGCATCCGAGGCTTTTCCTGGGCATCGGCCGTGGCACAAAGGACGGTGGCGATCCAGGGGCACCCACGGCGGAACGTGAGCACCAGTCCGATCTGGGAGCGCCGACCGCGCAGTTCGCGGGAATCGGGTGGTCGGCGACGACCGACGATCCCCCCGAGACGTCGGACGCAGCGAGAACCCCTACCCCCGGGGAGTCACGCAGCTCGGAACAGGAGACGAGGAGGACCGCGCCGGAGACGGCCGTCGAGGACACCCCGATCGAATCCCTGGGGACGTTCCCAGCCGTCGTGACGTACTCCCGTGCGCTGGCCATCGCAGCGCTCGTCGTGGACCTCGCGTTTGCGGTGCTCGTCGTCAGCGTGGGGCGGGGCCCGACCGTGGCGATCTTCACCCTGCCACTGGGCGCGGGACTGGTGGCCGCGGTGTTCTCGACCGCGGCGGTGAGACGGACAGCCAAGGGCGACGTGGCGGGCGCTCGGTGGTCCTCTGTCCTCGGGATCGTCTGGGGGGTGGTGAGCGTCGCCATCGCGGTCGTCACGCTGGCCGTCATCCTCAACAGCCCGACGCCGATCTGAGGAATGCTGACGATGAGGGTCGGTGGCGCCGCACAGACCGTGACGTTGGTCGCGTCCTTCGGCATCGTATTCGGGCTCGGCAGGCTGATCGACGCTGAACCCACCACCGTGCCGCCGCCACCCCCATCCACGATGGTGCCGACAACCGAGCCCGCATTCCCCAAGGATTACCCCAAGGACCTCCCCAGGATGCCGTGGCCCGAGGAAACACCGGCGGAGTCCGATGAACCCGAGTCGCTACCGGAGGACGTCCCGTGAGGTCGCGCGACCGCCGCACGGCAGACTTCCTGCAGCTGGTCACCGTCACCGCGGCCGCGCTGGTGGGCGGTCTGCTCGGCATGTTCGCGCTCGCGATCGGCTACGGGCTGCCGAGGCCGGGTCTCATGCTGTTCGTGGTCATGGTGGTGACGGTGCTCGCGGCACTCACCATCGGCTCGCTGCAGACTAGCCCCAGTCGACGCCTGCGCGGGCCCGTCCAGCCGCCACCGTCGTCACCACCCCCGCCCGGCCGCCGGACGCCTCCACGGCCGTGGCCCCCTGTGTTCGGCCTGGACACCTCCCGCCCGCAGGACACGCCCTGGTACGACGACGAACCGGCGGCCTCCCGGCGCCCGGACACCACGACGAGGACGCCGAGGTTCGCGCCAATCCGGTCGCCGCAGCCACCTCCAGATATCCGCCCACCCGCCCACCAGGCCTACGCCGTACCCAATGCGGCTCGAACCTCCCGGCCGCCGGTGCGCCGCATTGTGCAGTGCGCCGAATGCGGGGACTTCGACGTCGACGTCCGCCGGGGCGCAGGCGACGAGCTGATCTTCACCTGCCTGCGGCGCCATCACGAGTGGACGTGGGCGCGGGGCAGGCCGTGGCCCGCGACCGTCGTCCGCCCGGCCGCCGCACCCGTCGACGGCACCGACACCGCCTGACCGCTCACTGCCCGAGGAGACCCGCTTGTACAGCCAGACCTTCTCTCGTCAGAACCCCGGCTGCATCATCTTCCTGGTCGACCGCTCGGACTCCATGCGCGCGTCATGGGGCGGCTCGAACCTCACGCTCGCTCAGGGCGCGGCGCAGGCTATCAACAAGATGCTCTTCGAGCTGTGCGTCAAGTCGACGAAGGTGCACGACGCGCCGATGTACCTGTACTTCTACGTCGGCATCTACGGATACGGGCTGTGCCCGCGCCGCAGCGGCGAAGGCGTGGAGTCGGCGCTTCCCGTCGCGCTCGCCGACCGATTCATCGTCCCACTGCCTGAGCTGGCCGATCACCCGCTTCGCGTGCAGGACGGCGGTCCGGGCGCCCGGCCCGGCCTTCCGGTTTGGTACGAGCCCGCCCACGGCTACAGCACGCCCGCCTGCGCGGCCTTCGAGATGGTCGGCTCCCATGTCAAGGAGTGGGTCGCGGCCTTTCCGAGCTCTTTTCCCCCCATCGTCTGCCACATGACCGACGGCCTGGTCACCGATAGCCCCTACAAGGACGTCGACCTCGCCGGCTGGGCACGGCGACTGACCCAGATCAGCACAGACCACGGCACGACGCTGCTGCTCAACGCGTTCCTCTCGCCGAGCGACGCGACGATGACGCTCTTCCCCGACAACGCGCGGGGGCTGCCTGCGCCCGGCCCGGGCTTGTTCGAGATGAGCAGCCCCCTGCCCGAGCCGATGGTCCACAACGCGGCGGCTGCCGACATCCCAGTTGGCTCAGGCGCCCGTGGCTTCGTCTTCAATGCCGACTTCGCGACGCTGGTCAAGTTCCTCGCGGTGGGTACCCAGTTCAACGTCCACGATGAGACTTATGCCTGAGCTCTCCCTGCAGACGGTGGTCTTCCACGAGCCGAAGCCCGGCGCGCCGGACAGCGAGTGGGAGGACGGCGCAGGGTACCGCGCTGCGGACCCCGGCCTGGGCAGGCCGGACCGGCTGGTCGTCCTCGACGGGGCGACGACGGCCTACGACGCGGTGCATTGGGTAGCCCAGCTTGTCGGGTCGTTCGTCGGGCCGGACGGGCCAGCCGCGTTGACCCGCGACGATCTCGACGGCTGGTTCGGCAGGATGCAGGAGCGCTGGGCCGCGCAGCCGCGGGAATTCCACAACATCTACGCGGAGCACAAGCTCCAGGCGGAGGGATCGTTTGCAACGTTCCTGGGCTGCGATGTCCACCTGCTCGATCGGGAAGGGCCGCATTGGCGCGGCGCCGCCCTCGGCGATGCGGTCCTGTTCCACATCCAGGGCGGGCAGCTGGTTGCGCAACTACCCACCATCACGGCCGATGGGTTCGGCTACAACCCGGACGGCGTGTTCACCCGGCCTTCGGAGCGGGACCGGATGCGCAGCCGCCTGGCGTTCGAGGGCCACAGGCTGCAGGTCGGCGACGTCCTCTACCTCGTGACCGATGCCCTGGCCCACTGGCTGCTGTGCGCCGCTGCCACGGGCACGGACTGCTGGCAGGAGGTCGCGGAGATCCAGCATCCGCGGGCGTTCCGCCGTTGGGTCGCAGAGCAGCGTGACAACGGGATGAAGCACGACGACGTCACGATGCTGCGCGCCGAGGTGGCCGCGGGCGACGTCGAGGTGCTAGTGCTGTGCCGGTGACCGAATAGAGGCAGACGATGACCGACTTTCCCGACAGCAGCGCCTACGTCGATGCCTTGTGTGATCCCCAGAAGGCGTTCTCGGACCCACTGCTGCAGCGGGCGGATTTCACATTGCACCCGAGGTGGGGAACTCCCTTGCCGGTCTCGGGCAACGCGGCGGTCGTTTTCCGGGCAAAGGTTGGTGATTGCGACCAGGCGCTTCGCTTCTTCATCCAGAAAAACGTGTCGGAAAAGCCGCGCTACACGGCACTTGATCGCCACTTCGTCGCGCACCGCATGCAGGACTGGGTGTCTCGCACAGCCTGGGTGGATAACGCCGTCGCGGTAAAAGGGCGGCGATGGCCAATGGTCCTGATGGACTGGATCGAAGGCGCTCGCCTCGACCAGCACGTCGGCGCCCTGACGAGCCGGGACTCCACCGCGCTGCAGTCGCTCGCAGCGGGCTGGCGCGCACGAGTCCACCAGGTGCAGACCTCCGATTTCGCGCACGGCGACCTGCAACATGGCAACGTGCTCGTCGAGCCCTCGGGGTCACTGCGGCTCGTCGACTTCGACGGGTCCTGGATAGCCGCCTTCGACGCTGGGGACTTCCGCAGGCCGAAGGAGACGGGCCACCCCAACTACCAGCACGTGGGCCGCACCTGGGGCCGGTGGATGGACACCTTTCCCTCGCTGGTCATCTACACCGGGTTGCTGGCGCTCTCGCAGCGGCCGGACGCCTGGCGCAATAACGAGGGTATCCTATTCACCCGCAAGGATCTCGAGAACCCCGGTGATACGCCGACCTGGGACCTGCTCGACGAGATCCGTGAACCGGCGATCGAACACGCTGTCCGACGGCTGCGCACGGCCTGCCACCCCGAGTGGAAGCCCGACGGCGACCTGGAGGCGTTCCTGCGTCCAGAGCGCGTCACCGCGACAACGCGCCACATCTTCACACTGTCGGCCAACCCTGATCTCAGGTTCTACGACGACGAGGCCGTGCGCCCCACCGACGCAGCCGAAGAGAAGACGTTCGCAGGCGTGCGCGAGAAGAAACCGGCCGCCGATCCGGAGCAGAAGGCCGGGCCGGCGACCCCGGCGACTGCCACGCCGTCCACACTGGACAAGCCCGTCAGCGCAGCCGCCGTGGCGTTGGCCGGGGTGGTCGCGCTGGCGTTCGCACTGCTTCTTGAGGTCATCGTCGCCGCGAACCGAGGGCCGACTGGGCCCGTGGGGGTGATCACCGCAATCGTCGTCTTCGCCTGTGCGTTACCGGTGCTGCGCCGCAAGCTATGACGCCCCGTAGCCCACTTGCTTCAGAGCGGCGGGCAGGTCCGCGATCATCGCGCTCGTACGTCCGGTACTCCTCGACGGCTCCTTCCACGGCTCCATGTGCGGGGGCAGGGAGCGGCCGGTGTACGCGCGCAAACCTGACCGCCAGCCGCTGAGCAGACGCTGGCGTTGAAGCGGCCGTGCTCCACCTCCGCCAGTAGCTCACCGGTGCCGGATATCTGGTCAAACGGCCGCAGGGCCGATCGTCCGGAGGCCACAGGAGTGCCAGCCGCCGCACGGAGGGCGTCGTGTAGCACCGCTACACAGGTGCGCTCCTCGGGCCGAACCCGACCACTGCGACAGCAGAGGTTCGCTCGCATGGACGCCCGATCGACGGCAGCTCGACGATGCCGCTCCGCCGCCGAGCAAAATGCGCTCGGGACCTGACCAGTCATCAGGTGTCCGGGGGCCCGAGCTCAACCGGAGCCCACCTCGCTCATGTCACGCGGTTTGCGGCGTTGTGCCACGGTCTACGGCGCACTGTCGACGACGAGATCGACCGCACCGAACTCGTGCTCGACGGCATGCAGGCTGAGCTGTGGTTCACGCGAGGGCGGCGGCTTCCTCCGGTACCAGCGTGGCCCCGTGCGCGTAGGCGGCGGTGAAGGTGGGCTCGCCCAGCGCGCGACGGGCACGCGCGGCGATCCGGTCGATCTCGACGCGCTCGGCGGGCCCGGCCGGGACCGAGATCGCCCGGCGGACGGCGTCGGCGGCGCCGAGCAGGCGGGCCGACGTCCGGTGCCGCCGCGCCGCCCCGGCCAGGCCCTCCAGCGCGATCGCCACCCCGCGGTCGCCGAGCGCGCGGGCGGCGGCGAACGCGTCCAGGTGCCGGCGCCTGGCCTCGGCCCACCGGCCGCGCTGCTCGGCGAGGAAGCCGAGCTCGGTCAGCACCAGGGACAGGTGCAGCGGCGGGGGCGCGCCCGGCGGCCGCGGCCCGGCGGCCTGCAGGAGCCCGGTCAGGTGCTGCGCTGCGCGGTCGAGGTCGCCGCGGCGGCGGCTGGCGAACGCCAGGCAGATCTCGGCGAGGGTGGCGACGATCCGGTACCCCTGCTCGTCGGCCAGGCGGTGGGCCCGCTGGGCCAGGTCGCACGCCTGGTCGTAGTCCTGCTGCTGCACCGCGATCCACGCCAGCCCGGCCAGCCGGGCCGCGACGTCGGGCCACAGCCCGAGCTCCTCGGCCATCCGCAGCCCGTCGCGCAGCAGCCGGCTCGCCTGGTCGTAGTCGCCGCGCTCCTCGGCCAGCCCGCCGAGCCGCGCGCTCGCCTGCAGCTGGCCCCACCGCTCGCCGAGGTCCCGGAACAGCGCGGCGCTGCGCTCGCCGTCCCGCTCGATGGCCGCCAGGTCGTCGACGACGTGCCCGATCCGCGCGCGGGTGCTCAGCACCGCCGCGACCCCCCAGCGGTCCCCGGCGTCCTCGCACGCGGCCAGGGCGCGGTCGAGGCGCTTCTCGACGGCGAGGACGTCGCCGAAGTCGATCTCGGCGTGGGCCACGAACCACTCGGCCCGCCCCCGCGCGGCCGGGTCGTCGAGCTGTTCCCACAGCGGGACGGTCGCCGGGTCGGGCCGCTCGCCCAGCAGGAGCCGCACACCCGCCCGCCAAGCGGCCGCCCGGGCCCGCAGGGCCGCCGGCGCTGCCGTGTCGAAGCCAGCCGCGTCGAGCTCGGTGGCGGCGCCGAGCCGGTCGGCGGCCTCGACGAGCCGACCCCGCAGGAACCAGTACCAGGTCAGGGCGACGACGAGGCGGAGGGCCAGCTCCCCGTCACCGCCCGCGGTGGCGCGGTCGAGCGCGCCGCGCAGGTTGGCCGTCTCGGCGTCCAGGCGGTGCAGCCACCGCCGCTGGTCGGGTCCGTACAGGCCCTGCTCGGCCCGCTCGGCCAGCTGCGCGTAGTAGCGGCCGTGCCGGTCGCGGACCCGCTCGGTCTCCGCCGCGTCGGCGAGCCGGTCGAGGCAGTAGGCGGCCACCGACTCCAGCAGCCGGTAGCGCGGACCGTCGGCGCCGGGCACGACGGCGACGAGCGAGCGGTCGACGAGGCGCACCAGCACGCCGGCGACGTCCACGCCGCCCTCGGTGTCGTCCGCTGCGCTCACCTGCTCGGCGGCCTCGAGGGTGCACCCGTCGGCGTGCACCGCCAGCCGCCGCAGCACGATACGCTCGGGCCCGGTGAGCAGCTCCCAGCTCCACCCGATCACCGCGTGCAGGGTCCGCTGGCGGGCGGGGGCGTCCCGGTGACCGGCCGCCAGCAGCCGGAACCGGTCGTCCAGGCGGTCGACCAGCTGGTGGACCCCCAGCGCCCGGACGCGTGTGGCGGCCAGCTCCAACGCCAGCGGCAGCCCGTCGAGCCGGCGGCAGAGCGCCGCCACCGCCTCGGCGGTGCCGCGGTCGAGGACGAAGTCCGGTGCCGCGGCCGACGCCCTGGCCACGAACAGCTGCACCGCCGGCACCTGGGCGAGCGCCGCCGGATCGGCCGCCGCGAGGGCCGCGGGCACCTCCAGCGGAGCGACGCCGCACACCACCTCGCCCCGCAGCCCGAGCGGCTCCCGGCTGGTCGCCAGGATCCGCAGCCGCGGCGCCGCCCGCAGCAGCCGCGCGGCGAGCTCGGCCACCTCGTCGACGACGTGCTCGCAGTTGTCGAGCACCAGCAGCAGCTGCCTGGTGCGCAGCGCGTCGGCGAGCCGTTGGGCCGGGGGCACGCCCGCCACGTCCCGGACGTCGAGGGCCGCGGACACCACCTTGGCCGCGCCCCCGGCCGACCCCGGCGACAGCGAGCCCAGCTCGGCGAGCCGGACGCCGTCGTCGAACCCGTCGACCAGGCCCTCGGCCGCGGCCACCGCCAGCCGCGTCTTGCCCACCCCGCCCGGGCCGGTCAGCGTGACCAGCCGGGCGGACGCCAGCCGCGCCCGCACCCCGCGCACGTCCTCGTCGCGGCCGACCAGGTCGGTGATCGGGGCGGGCAGGTTGCTGCGCGGGCGGCTGGGCGGGGCGGGATCGGGGGCGGGGTTCCCGGCGAGGATCGCGCGGTGCAGGGCCGCCAGGTCGGGGCCCGGGTCGACGCCGAGCTCGGCAACCAGTCGGGCGCGCACCGCCGCGTAGTTGGCCAGCGCCTCGGGTGAGCGCCCGGACAGGTGCAGGGCGCGCATGTGCAGCCCGTGCAGCCGCTCCCGCAGCGGGTGCGCGGCCACCAGCTCGGCCAGCTCGGCGACCAGCTCCCGGTGCTCGCCCGCGCCCAGCCGCGCCTCGGCGTGGTCCTCCAGCGCGGTCACCCGCTCCTCGTCCAGCCGGGCCGCGGCGACCTGGACGGACGGCTCGCCTGCGAAGTCGGCGAAGGCCGGGCCCCGCCACAGCGCGAGCGCGTCGGACAGCAGCGCGGCCCTGGACCGCGGGTCCGCGGTCCCGCGGGCTCGCGCGGTCAGCGCCCGGAAGCGGTGGGCGTCCAGCGCGTCGGCGTCGAGCAGCAGGCGGTAGCCGGGGGGCGGGGACGCCACCAGGCGCCTCGCCCCGGGCTGCGCCGCGGCCAGCGCCCGGCGCAGCTGGCTGACCTTCCCCGACAGCGAGCCAGCCGGGTTGGCGGGCAGCTCCTCGCCCCACAGGTCGTCGACCAGGCGGTCCGCGCCCACCGCCCGTCCCTCGTGCACGAGCAGCGCGGCGAGCAGCGCGCGGACCTTGCGGCCGGGGACCGGGACCGGGTCGCCGTCGGCCGTCCACACCGCCACGGGGCCCAGCACCCCGAAGAGCATGCGGCACGATAGCCCGCCCGCGGCGCGGACCGTCAACAAACCGTCAACGCTCCCCGGCACGGTGTGCCCGGCTGATCCGCCACACCGCACCGACCCGGGGGGAACACCATGGGCAAGATCATCAACTCCACCTTCGTCAGCGTCGACGGGGTCATCAACCACATGCCGGCCTGGCACTTCGACTACGTCGACGACGAGCACGACCGGATCTCCGACGAGCAGCTGCAGGCCGCGGAGGCCCTGCTGATGGGCCGCACGACCTACGAGATCTACGCCGGCGCCTGGCCGCAGCGCACCGGCCGGTACGCCGACAAGATCAACTCAATGCGGAAGTACGTCGCCTCCACCACCCTGCGCACCGCCGACTGGGCCAACACGCGGATCATCGCCGACGACCTGGTCGAGGCGGTCGCGAAGCTGCGGGCGGAGTCCGGCGACGTCCTGATGCACGGGTTCGGACCGGTGTCCCACACGCTGATCAACCACGGCCTGCTCGACGAGCTGCACCTGTGGGTGAACCCGCAGTTCGCCGGCGTGGGCGCGCTCGGCGACACGCTGCTCAGCGAGGGCACGAACACGCGCCTGGAGCTCCTCGGCACGCGGACCCTCGGCTCAGGGGTGGTCCTGCTCTCCTACCGGCCGCGCGTGGCCGACCAGCCCGGGTGACCGCGCTCGGACGTCGGAGACCTCCATGGACCGGGCGCGCGGGCCTGTGCCCGGTAACCGGTCGACAGGCTCCCCCGTCGACGACACGGTGACGGAGTGACCGACGCAGTGACCGACCACCCCCCGACCCGCAACCCGCTGTTCTGCGGCACCGCCCTCGCCCAGCGCATCGAGCGGGCCGAGACCGACCTCATGTCCACCAGCGCCACCGCGGCGCGCGACCACCGCGGTGAGCGGACCGCGTTCGCCATCCCGATCGGGGGCGGCACCGCCACCTACGCGGGGCCGGGTTCACCGTTCAACAAGATCGCCGGCCTCGGCTTCGACGGCACACCCGACGACGCCGCACTCACCGAGGTCGAGCGCGCTTTCGCCGAGCGCGGCGCGCCCGTCCAGGTCGAGCTGTCCACCCTCGCCGATCCCGAGATCGGCGCCCGACTGACCGCCCGCGGCTACCACCTGGTGTCGTTCGAGAACGTCCTGGGCCGCGAGCTCACCGGCGGCCTCGACGGCGCCGCGACACCGGGGATCGAGGTCGAGCGCAGCTCCGACGCCGAGTTCGAGGCGTGGCTCGACATCGTCGTGGACGCCTTCGCCCACCCCGACACCGAGGGCGTCCCCTCCCACGAGGAGTTCCCGCGCCAGGCGATCGCCGACGCCATGCGCGACGTCGCCGCCGCCGGCGTCGTGCGCTACCTGGCCCGTCGCGACGGCGTCGTCGCCGGCGGCGCCAGCGCCCGCGCCGCCGGCGGCATCGCCCAGCTCAACGGCGCCGCCACCACCCCGGCCCACCGCCGTCGCGGCGTGCAGACCGCCCTGCTCTCCGCCCGGCTGGCCGACCTCGCCGCCGCGGGCTGCGACGTCGCCGTGGTCACCACGCAACCCGGCTCCAGGTCGCAGCGCAACGTGCAGCGCCACGGCTTCGACCTGCTCTACACCCGCGCGGTGCTGACCCACGAACCATGAGCACGACCATCACCACGGCGACGGCGAGGACGATGCTCACGTCGGGCGGGCTCATCGAGACGGCTCCGGCGAGCATGGCGAGAACGCCCCGACGAACGGTCCGGACTCGGGGACCAGCAGCCCCAGCACCAGGAGGCGGACGACCGGTCCCGGGTACGCGAGCAGATCGGGCATCCGCGCCTAGCTCCCATCGCCGTCGCGGATCGGCCGCGGCGTGAACCTCACCGGCAGCGACCGCAGCGTCGGGGACAGGCCCGGCTCCCACACCAGGTCCTCGGGCGAGCAGGCGAGCCGGACGTCGTCGAGGCCCGTGATCACGGCCCGCATCGCGGCGCGCGCCTCCCACCGGGCCAGCCCCGCCCCCAGGCAGTGGTGCGTCCCGTGGCCGAAGGAGAGGTGGCCGGCGGACGCGGCGGGGCTCCACCGGTCGGGATCGGGGAAGCGGTCCGGGTCGCGGTTCGCCGCGGCGATGTCGGCGATGACGGCTTCGCCGGACCCGATCCGCACCCCCCCGAGGTCCATCTCCTGGGTCGCATAGCGGGCCTGCACCTGCGGGAACGGCGCCACCTGCCGCAGGCACTCCTCGACGGTCGCGTCGAGCGCCTCCGGCTCGCGGCGCAACCGCTGGTAGCGGGCCGGCTCGGCGAGCAGCAGCGCGAGGCCGCCCGAGATCAGGACGGCCGTGCTCTCGTACCCGCCCACCAGCAGGTCCCGACCGAACGCGACCAGCTCGTCCTCGGTCAACCCCGGCTCCGACGGCGACGGGTCCGACGACGCGCGCGGGCGCCCCACCAGCTCCGCGAGCTCGGCGAGGACGCCGGTGACCGACCCATCGGCGATCCGTTCGTCCAGGTACCGGTCGATCGCGGCGATCGCCTCGACGATCCGCTGCCCCGCCTCCGCGCCGCCTTCGATCCGGTGGACCGTCCGCACCCAGGTCCCGAACCGGGTGTGATCCCCCGACGGCAGCCCGGCGACCCGGCACAGCACCCCCACGGCCAACGGGACCGCGAGGTCGCACACCAGGTCCGCGCGCCCCGAGCCGGCGCACCTGCCCACCAGGGTCGTCGCCGACGCGTCGATCATCGATCGGTGCCCCTCGGTGCGGCGGGCCGAGAACAGCGGGCTCACCCCCCGCCGGATCCGGGTGTGCTCGGGCGGATCCAGGTGCAGCAGCGTCTCCCCCCGCGCCACCCGCCCCCCGCCGCCGGAGACCGGGCCCAGGCCCGCGCCCGACCGCAGCCGGGCCACCCGCACCGGGTCGCGCACGAAGCGCGGGTCCGACAGCACGGCCCGGACATCGGCGTAGCGGGTGACGACCCAGCCCTCGATGCCCTCCGGCAGCATCGTCCGACGCGGCGGACCGCACCGGGATGGCGTGGCGACCACAGCGTCCTCCTCGGCTCAACTGCTACAGAACGTAGCACTACTACTTGTAGTAGGTGGAGATAGCACCGGGCGGGCCGATCCCAGGGCCCTGCGGGCGGGATCAGCGAGTGCTCGACCGCGCCCGTCGGGCCCCGATCCAGGCCACGGCCGTGGCCGCCATCCGGATCGCGTTCAGCGCGTACCAGCGGCGCAGCAGCGCCTCGCGCTCCTCGGCCGAGGGAGGTTCGGCGGCGAAGAAGAGCCGGACGTTGATCGCGCGGACGATGTAGGCGGTGCTGAGCCCGGCGGTGAGCGTGCCCGCGACCGAGGCGGTC
The DNA here is from genome assembly GCF_023898865.1 of Pseudonocardia humida. Lineage (GTDB taxonomy): Bacteria > Actinomycetota > Actinomycetes > Mycobacteriales > Pseudonocardiaceae > Pseudonocardia > Pseudonocardia humida. The sequence continues at coordinate 413 of NZ_JAGSOV010000086.1, read as the reverse complement.
GACCACCGCCGCTGCGCCGCAGCGCCGTTCCACCCGACACCCAGCGCGGCGACCGCCGCGCCGACGGTGACCGGGGCGAGCGGGAGGTAGAAGCGGACCGGGCTGCCGGGGCGCAGCATGGACCCGACGGTCACGGGTTCGCCCGGGGGCACGGCCAGATCGCGCCGGTGCGCCAGCCGGTCCGGGATCTGCACCACCGCCTCGTACAGGTTCCCGAAGAACCACTGCGCCTGGCCGAACTGGGCCGCCGCGAGCAGTGCACCGGCGAGCCGCGGGGGGCGGAGCGACGGACGCCTGGGCATGCCGGAGTTCACCATCGTCGGGCCTTTCGCCGGTTCGGGTCCGGGTCGGGGGGGCCCGGGGGCGGCCCCCCCCCGGGGCGGTGTCACACCTGGTTCGCGCTAGAACCGAGG
>NZ_JAGSOV010000085.1 GCF_023898865.1 Pseudonocardia humida | reverse complement strand
CCCCCAGGGGGGGGCCTGGCGCGGGTTCGGGCCGGGGTCGTGCGCCCGGGGGCCCGCCCGACCGCGGTTGCGTGCTACAACTTGTAGCGCTATCGAACGTAGCAGGGCGGATCCGGCGGATGCGTCCGGCGACGACGAACGCCGACCACCGGCCGTGGGTCGGGCGCCCCGACGGAGGACGACAGGTGAGCAGGCGCCGCGGTGAACTCGAGCAGGACGTGATGAGCGCGCTGTGGAAGCGCACCGAACCCGTCACCGCCCGTGCCGTACTGCGGGACATCGGCGATCCGGACCTCGCCTACAGCACGGTGAAGACCGTGCTCGAACGGCTCACCCGCAAGCAGGTCGTCACCCGCGTGTACGTCGAGCGCACCTGGCACTACACGGCGGCGGGGACGCGCGACGACTACGTGGCCGAGATGATGATGGCGGCCCTGGAGCGCAGCGGTGACCGGGACAGCGCGCTGGTCCGGTTCGCCCGCGCGGTCAGCCCGACCGACGCCGACGTCCTCCGCGCCGCCCTCGACACGTCGCCCGATCCCGGAGGCGCTGCCGGCGACCGCGAGCCGACCGGCGGCGGTGCCTCGTCGTGATCTACGTCTGGCACCACGTCTGCACCGCGCTGCTCGCGGTGGCCTCCGGCGCCGTCCTGGTCCGGGCCCGCTGGACCCACCGCAGCCCGCACCTGGCGGTCCTGCTCTGGCAGGCCACCGCCCTCGGCGCGGTGACCGCGACGGTGGGGGCGCTGCTCAGCGCCGGCCTCGAGCCCTACGGGCGCGGGATCGTGCCCGCCTTGAGCCGGCTCGGCGCAGAGCTCGCGGCGGGCGCGCCCCACCCCGGCCTCGGAGCGGGGCACGTGACCGCGATCGTGGCAGGGCTGCTGCTGACCACCTGGACCGCGACCGTCCAGATCGTCAGCTCCTGGCGGGCCGGGCGGCACCGCTCCCGGCACCGGCTGCTGCTGAGGCTGGTCGGGCGCTCCGATGCGCACGAGCGAGCCGTCGTGCTGGACCATCCCGTCGCCGCGGCCTACTACCTGCCCGGCCCGTCCGGCTGCGTGGTCGTCAGCTCCGGCGCGCTGGAGGCGCTGACGCCGTCGCAGCTGGAGGCCGTGCTCGCGCACGAGGACGCCCACGCCCGCGAGCACCACCACCTCGCGCTCGCGCCGTTCCACGCGCTGCGGAGGGCCGTCCCCTGCCGGCTCACCGCGCGCATGGGGGACAGCATCGAGCTGCTCGTGGAGATGTGCGCGGACGACGGCGCCGCCCGCCGCCACGGCCCGGCCCCGCTGATCGCCGCGCTGGACCGCTTCCACGCGCTCGGCGCGTCTCCGGTCCCGCCCGGTGCGCTCGCCGTCGGGGGGCACGCGACCGCGCAACGCATCGACCGCCTCCGCGCCGCCCACCCCCCGCTGAGCGCGCCGCTGCGCAACCTGGTCGTGCTGGCCGCGCTGGCGGTCGGGCTCACCCCGCTCAGCCTCTTCGTCCTCCCCGCCTGATCCGGTGCATCGGCGGCGTCCGGGCTCGCGCGCTCGGCCGCAGCGCCCACACCCTTCGCGCTCCAGGGTCCCGCGTCGACCTCACGGCTCGGACTGGTCCAGCGTGATCGTGAACGCGACCCTGGGCTGCCCCGGCCCGTCGTAGTCGCTGTGGACCGGCACCCCGTCCACCTCGCGGTCGCCCGGCACCAGCTCGAAGCCCATCGCGCGGTGGAACGCGACGGAGCCGGTGTTCGCCGGTGCCGTGATCGCCCGCACGATGCGCCGGCCGCTGCGCCGCGCGCGCTCGAAGAAGGCCGCGTACAGATCACGGGCCAGGCCCTGGCCACGTCGGTCCGGGTCCACCCCCACGAAGTGGATGTACGCCTCGTCGGGGTGGTCGCCGGAGTGGAACCCGATCAGGAAGCCGTGGATCCCGGTGGCGTCCTCCAGCACCAGGCTGGTGCGGGCGAAGTGCTGCAGGAACAGCCTCGGCAGCAGCAGGGACAACTCGCGGGCCTGCTCCGGGGTCCGCGAGGCGCTCCACCAGCGCTGGATGCAGTCCACGAGCACGGCATGGTCGCTGATCCGAGCCTGACGCACGCCCACAAGCTACGCGGGGATCCTGACCGTGGCGTCGAGGTGGTGTCGCGCCTGGAGCTTCTCGCCACCCGGCTCCATCGACCTCTCCGACCCTCGGCTCTGATCGGGTCGGGGCGGGCGTTCACGTGCTCCACCCGGCCCGCCCGCGGCATGACATCCGCCATGCCTCGACCCGTGCGGGACGCGGGGAGACGACCGTGCCGGGCCGCACTTCACCGGACCGATTCCCCGACCTAGCTAGTGGCCCGTCCAGCAAGGTTGATGGGTATATCGGTGGATCCAGGTGTTCGCTGGCAAGGCGCCGGTCGGCCCTCGTACCTGGCGTACTCGGGTCGGCCGGCAACGCAGCCAGCGGGCACCTGGGCCGCCGAGATACCCGTCGAACCTTGCTGGA
>NZ_JAGSOV010000084.1 GCF_023898865.1 Pseudonocardia humida | reverse complement strand
GCTCGCGCGCGACTCGCACGACATCGTCGCGGAACTCCTGGGGGTAAGGCTTGGGCACGGTGAACATCCTTCCAGCAGTGCCAGTCGGCACCACAGCTCAGATGTCACCTACGAGTGCAGCAGTCCCTGAGCTGAAACATCGAGGCATTCACATGAAAGCAATCGTGGTCACGGACCCGGCCGCCGGAACGGCTGGGATGAAGCTGACCCAGCGGCCCGATCCGGATGCCGCGAGGCTCGCCAGCCTCTCGGGCGCCAGCTACGGCGACGTCATCGTCGAAGTTCATGCGTCGGGGTTCACCGGGAATGAGCTGGAGTGGCCCTCGACCTGGACCGACCGCCTCGGCTGCGACCGAACACCGTCGATCCCCGGACACGAGCTCGCCGGTGTGGTCACCGCCCTCGGATACGGCACGACCGGCCTGTCGGTGGGACAACGGGTCTTCGGCCTCACGGACTGGACCCGCGACGGCACCCTCGCGGAGTATGTGGTTGTCGAGGCGCGCAACCTCGCGCCGCTGCCGGGCGACGTCGACTTCACGGTGGGCGCGGGCATCGCGATGACGGGCCTGACCGCGTGGCAAGGGCTGTTCGAGCACGGCCGCCTCCGAGCGGGACAGAGCGTCCTCGTACACGGTGCGGCCGGCGCAGTCGGTTCGATGGTGGTGCAGCTCGCCCGGGAGGCCGGCGCCTACGTCATCGGCACCGGACGAACTGACCACCGTCAGACGGCACTGACTTCGGCGCGCACATGTTCATCGATCTCGACAACGATGCCTTGGAAGACATCGGCGGGGTCGACCTGGTTTTCGATGTCCTCGGAGGCGAGATCCAGAAGCGGTCCGCCGGCCTGGTCCGAGCCGGAGGAACACTGGTGACCGTCACCGGGCCGCCGGAGGCGCGACCAGCCCACGGCTTGGCGGTCGACTTCGTCGTCGTGTCCGTTCCCGATCAACTGGGTGAGATCGCACAGCGGGTCCGGGACGGGCGGCTGCGGACGAACATCGGCCACGTCGCGCCCATCGACGATGCGGTCGCCGCCCTCAACCCGACCCAGCGGGTCGCGGGCAAGACGATCATCCACGTTCGTCCCTGAAGGACCCGGCACGTCCAAGAGAACACGACCGAGCGAACCCGGCCGGCGAACGAGCAACCACCGAAGGAAACCCCATGACCGGCCCGACCGCACCGAGCCGCTACGACTTCGAGTACCCCGACGAGGCCGGGCTCCCAGGCGGGAAAAGCACCCTCAGCCAGGATCAGACCGTTCTCATAGACGAGCTTCTCGACAACCCGCACGCATGCGCGTCGGACGTCGAATTCGTCAACGAACAGAAGGCCGGCATCTACGAAGCCACCGTTGGCTACCGCGAGATCGCCAGCCTGTCATACAACGTCGCCGACGACGGCCGACTCGTTTTGCTGGCCATCTCGGTATTTCCCGAGTTCCGCAAGAGGGGCATCGCCACCGAGCTGATCCGGCACGTCCTCGACGATGTACGCGCACAAGGCAAGACGGTCACGATCATGTGCCCGATCGTACGCACTTTCATCGAGAACAACCCCGAGTACGCCGTCCTCCTCGATTCCAAGCATCCAGGAGTGACGAAGGCGCCACGCCGGCCCTGACGACCCATTGCTTTCGGCGACAGAAAGTGCGACCGTGACGATCAATATCGAGGCCGAGGCGGCCACCCGAGAAGAGAACAACGCGACGCTCATCGCTGCTCTGGACGGGGAAAGCCTCAGTGACGTGGAGTCGAGCTGGGTGCTCGATGTCATCAACGACGCGGAGCGCGGCCGCTGGATCGCCACCGTCGGCGCCGATGCGATCGCGGAGCTGTCGTACCGGTTCGTAGGCGGCCGCGTCGTACTGCTGACGACCTGGGTCGACCCCGCCGCCCGCCACCACCGGGTGGCCACGGAGCTCATCGCTCGCGTCCTGGACGAGGTCCGCGAGAGCGGAAAGAAGATTACATCATCTGCCCGGCCGTGGGTGAGTTCATCGCCCGCCACCCGGAATACCTTGACCTGATCGACGAGGTTCATCCCGGCTCCGGTGCCTACCCCCGGCTCGAACCCGCGGGCAGCAACAGCCACCACGACGAAGACCTTGCCGGGCTCGAGCGCGACCTGGCATAGCCTTCCAGAGCTCACCCGTCATCGATTGTGACAGCAACCTGCAACAACACACGCACAGAAGGAGTGCAAGAAAATTAACGGCACCACGCAGTCGACTGAAGACCTGGCGATCCTCGAGCAGCTCAACCTCGACTACGTCCACTCCGACCATTCGAACGATGTCGAGCGTTTCAAGGAGTTGCTCGCAGAGGACTTCATAATTCAGATCGAGGGCACCACCTTCAATCGTGACGAATACCTCGAGTACATCGCCAAGCCGCGCCCCTTCAAGGATCTCGCTGTGCACGACGTCAACATCCGCATCCTCGGCGACGTTGCTCTGATCCACGCTCGCGTCACACTCACTACCATCGCCGATGGTGTGGCAAAAGAAGCCCTGTACACGGATGCGTACCAGAAGCGTGACGGAACCTGGGTGTGTGTTGCAGCCTGCGCACCTGATCCCATCGCGATCGCCTAACCGTACAGGCCTCCGGACTCCGGCCGATTCAGCGCCGCAGAAAGGCACTGCTCGATGCACAAGGTGGCGCCGGTGACCAACGTGGCAGGCCGGGACACAACGCTCCGGCTGGCTTTCGCGGCCGCGGTGGTCTCACCGGTGGCGGCCTTTGCCGCAGTGGGTTCGACGATCCCGCTGTTCAACATCTACCGAGCCGAGGACGGGTTCACCAACGCCGGCATCTCGATGACCGTCGTCGCCTACTCCGCCGCAACCCTCACCACGCTGTTGGTGCTGGGGAGGCTCTCCAACCATCTGGGCCGACGGCCCACTTCGATCGCCAGCCTCGTCCTGCTCGTGCTCGGCTGCGTGCTGCTGCTGAACGTGCACGACATCGGCATCCTGATGCCGGTCGACTCCTGATGGGCCTGGGCGCCGGGCTGGCCAGCAGCAGCATCACCTCATACATCGTCGACGCGGCGCCAGCCAGGCCGGCCTGGTTGGCGTCCGTCGCGTCCAGCCAGACGGTCATGCTCGGCCTGGCCGTCGGCGCCATCGCCTCCGGCATGCTGGTCCAGTTCGGTCCCTGGCCGCGCCAACTCATCTTCCTGGTCGTCATCGCGCTCCTCCTGGTATCGGTGGCACTGATCGTCGTCAGCCCAGAGACCGCGACTCCGACGGCCGGCGCGTGGCGATCACTGCGGCCCCGGGTCTACGTGCCGCCCCTGGTCAGGAGTCTGCTCCCGGTCGCGGCAGCGGTGTTCCTGTCCACCTGGGCGGCGGGGGCCTTCTACCAGGCGTTCGTGCCCGCGCTGGTCGAAGAGCAACTCCACACCCGAAGCCCGCTCGTCGTCGGACTGGTGTTCGCCGCCTACATGGCCCCCAGCGTCCTCGGTGCTCCCCTCGGCGGCCGGCTCGCACCAGCCGCAGCGCAACGCCTCGGCATGACCGCCTTCCTCGCCGGAATGATCGGCGTCGTCACCGCGATCCTCACCGGTAACCTAGCGTTGTTCATCGCCGCCACCATCGTCGCCGGCGCCAGTCAGGGCATCGCCATCAGCGCCACCACCCGCAGCCTGCTGCACGGCAGCACCCTCGCCGACCGGGCACCGACCTTCCGTGTCATCTACCTGCTCAGCTACAGCGGCGCGACCATCCCCGCCCTCATCGCCGGCCAACTGTCCAACACCTTCTCGTTGCCGCAGATCGCTCTCGGGTACGGCGCACCCGCCCTCATCGCAACCGTGTTCACCGTCATCGCCGCACACAACCCGCGTACCGATGCGACCGGGAGTACCCCGCTCGGCGAATGAGCAGGACGAACCCTCGCCGTCATCCAGACCTCGCCCGCCCGTCAGCACGGCGCCGCGCGCCCGTCGGTGGCCGTTGATGCCGGCGCGGATCCTCGATGGGCCAGAGCCGGATCGGTGCTCTGCTCCTCCTCGTCACGATGCTTGCCGCGACCGGCCACCGCGTCAGGGCGGCGTACGTGGCGCTGGTCGTGAGACCGAACACGAGGTGAGCGGACAGGTCGTTGGCGAGGGTCCGCATGTCGTACTTCCAGATCGGGCCGTAGACGCCCGTCAGCGGGAGGATGACGTAGCCCGACAGCCAGACCACGGGTCCGAGCGCGACCTCCCGGAGGTCGGGATGCCGGGCCGGCCAGCCTTACTGGACGGCCCAGCCGATGCCGGTGGCCCAGTGCACGACGTTCGTCGTGGTGCGGGCCCAGCGCTCAGGGGGTGCCACCCCGTGACGATGCGCTCGACCCTCATGCCGACCTGGCCGGGGCCGATGCGTCGGCCCAGCTCAGCACATCGCCCCCGAACTCCCACCGCAGAAGTGGGTCTTTGCCGCCGCCGCGCCGGTTGCGGCTGAAACACACGAGATCCATCGCGGCGGTGCCGACCGCGCCCGCGATCACGCCGCGGATGGCGCGAGAGCCGATGCTGGCGCCGCGTCGCTCGCTCATGGGAAGAGCCGCTCGCCGGCCCGGCCCGGCCACTGCGCCGCAGCTGATCCGCGTCGCTTCCCTCGCTCGGACTCGTTCGACAGGTGCACCCGTCCCTCGTCGGAGTGGTGAGGGCGCTCATCGCACAGCTTCGCTGTTCTTCCCCACCCCGCCGGCTACCGCCGCCCAGGGCTCGACCGGCTCCGCCGGAGGCCGTGACGATGACGCGCTCGCAAGGTCCCATGTCGGGCGCAAAACGCACTGTGGCATCGGTTCGCGCGCAAACCCACTCACGGGTTGTACCTCCGCTCCCAGAAGGCGCCGGTGGCGCGCGTACGCGCAAGCAGCCACTTGCGCTCGTTGTGAACGACGTCGACGTCATCGAGGGCGGCGGCAAGCCGCCCGCGCTCCTCGACCCGACATGTCCTCGACCTCGACCGGAGTCGGGGCCGTTGGATGCTTGCTCGTGGTCGTGACTTGGCTCCCAGCCACATTGCGATCCCGACCATTGCGGCAATGCGGGCGATGAAGGCGTCCAGGCACTCCGACACCGGCCCGACCCGACGGCGAGAGCAGCCGATCGTAGAACTTGGGCATGTTCTGCAGACCCGTGAGCATGGCCGAGTAGACGTCCATCTCCGTGGCCGGATCTGGCGGCGGCGCGAACTTGCCCGAGAAATGGGCCACCACAGCCGTCGGCATGACTGGATGGGGAGGCAGAATCTATCCCGCGGCAGGCCCGGTACCGTGGACGATGTCCCCGTTGAGCCCATCCGGATAGAAGCCGCCGGAGGAAACCGGCTTGGGGATCAAGGTAGACGACGTTGAGGATCTCCATCGCACTCCTGCCGAATGCACGGCCGTACTCATCGGTGGGAACCAGGTTGGCCTCCTCCTTCGTGCCAAGATCTTGGTCATCATCAGCAGGCCCGCTGACCGCGTTGCGAACCGCCGAGATCTTGTGCACGACGTCGAACACCGAGTCATCCATGAGCCCCTCGCTGAACAGCGCGGCCCGTACCACCCCGGCGTGGTAGGCCTCCGTCGCCAGTAGACCGGCTGCCGCGTCCAGGTAGGTCTTGTTGGAGATGAACGGCGCCGCACCTTTGAAAGCAGTGACTCCGACGTCTTCGAAGAGGAACGCCGCAAAGAGGAAGTTGCGCTCGTTCGCATACGCGTCGAAGACCTCCCCCGGCTTGATCAATCCGGCCGCGATCGCCGCAGCGGTGAAACTACGGTCAAGGGAGATGCGTGGACGCGCAGAGGCTGCGTCACCGAGTGCGTTGCGGAGGAACGCAACGTGGGCTCGCTCGTCCATGGCGATCTCGCGGGCGATGTTCTTGATCAAAGGACTACGGAAGTCGACCTGACGGCCACCGGACACCCCGCCAGGCTTCCCTGTCCCGCTCACCATGTCATCAGGCAGGCCCTGACCTGTGACGCCACGAAGGTAGAACTCGGCTTCGAGGTACTCCAAGTTGAGCGCGAACTTCAGGATCGAACTGTCACTCGGCCCAACTTCTTCCGTCGTGGTCGGCGCCGGTGCGCCGGCGCCTGCTTCGGCAACCATGCTGGCGAGCTTGGCGCGATCTTCGGCGGTTTCGGCGCTGCGAATGATGGCGTCGTCGATGAAGCGGTCCTCAGACATCCTGACTCCGGTGCTGTTCGTTGATGACCGTCGCCACTACGGGCGAGTCGGAGTGCTCTTGAATCGGTCTGCCGAGCCCACCGCTACCTTCCGAGCGAGAAAGAAGAATGGACGGTGACGTCGGAGCGCTGCTCCGCTAGGCACTTCTGAGCCTCGACGACCCCATGCATCACGTCTCCTGGTGCGCGCGTCGTGACGGGCCAGGCCCCCGGCGGGACGGATTGGCGGCGTCATCCGTCGGCCCGGGACTCCACTCTTCGACCCGGCTGCGCTGGACCCGGCTGCGGGGGCAGCATGGGGGCACGAACTGGACTGTCAAGTACTACTTTCAGGGCGGGCCGGACTAGCATGGCCACCGGACTAGCGTCGGAGCCCAGTCTCCTGTATGGCGCCTGACTGCGCGTGGAGCGCTGACTCGGGACCGCATCGTCCGAGCCGCCGCGGATCTCATGCATGGCGCAGGCGTTGCCGGCACCACCATGGACCAGGTGGTCGACGCGTCGCACACGAGCAAGTCGCAGCTCTACCACTACTTCGCCGACAAGGAGGCACTGGTCGCCGCAGTCATCAAGTTCCAGGTCGCGCGGGTGCTGGAATTCCAGGAGCCCTACCTCGAGCGGCTGGCGTCGGTCGCCGATCTGCGACGGTGGCGCGACGCGGTCGTGTGGTTCGTCGAGGAAGCTCGGGGCGTCAACGGGTGCGCTGTCGGTTCGCTGTCCAGCGAGCTCGCGGACCGGTCGGAGCTGGCCCGGATCCTGATCCAGGCCGCGTTCCGCTCGTGGGAGTCCTATCTCGCGGCTGAGCTGCGGTGGATGCAGGATCGCAGCGAGCTCGACGCCGGCGCCGACCCGAGCGAGCTCGCCACTGGACTGATGGCCGCCTACCAGGGCGGTTACCTGCTCTCGCAGGCGGCCCGCAGCTCGCGTCCGATGGCGATGGCACTGGACCTCGCGCTCGACAGCATCGAAGGTCGGCGGGTGCGTGGCGATCGCGCGTCGGAGCGCCGAGCTGACGCGGTTCAGGCGCGGACTGCCGTGACGTATTCGGACTTGACAGTCCAGTAGCGCGGCGCTCATATTCGGATCGTCCAGGCCGCAGCTGGCCTTCTTGCCCGCCGCCGGGGCATGTCCTCCGAGCGTCGGCGACGATCGACAGGGATTATCAGATGGCGTTGACGAGGGGATTTACTGGTCGCAGCCGTGGCACGCGCGACCCGCGGCTGCCTCCCGGCCAGTACGACGCCGGTGCGAACTGGCCGGTCCTACATGCCGAGCCGACGCCGAGCATCGACACTGCCAGGTGGAGCTTCGAGATCGACGGTCTGGTCGACGAGCCGGTTCGTTGGAGCTGGGATGAGATCCATGCGTTGCCGACCTCCCGGTACGAGGGCGCCATCCACTGCGTGACCACGTGGTCCAAGTTCGGTATGCGGTTCGACGGCGTATCGGTCGACACCCTGCTCGACGCCGCGGGAGTCCGTGACGACGCAACGTTCGCGCTGGCGAGATCCCACACCGGTTACACGACGAACCTCCGGCTCGAGGACCTCACCGACGGCAAGGCTTGGGTCGTGTGGGACGTCAACGGCGCACCGCTGACCGACATCCACGGTGGCCCTGCGCGCCTGCTCGTGCCTCACCTCTACTTCTGGAAGAGCGCGAAGTGGGTGTCGGGTCTGACCTTGCTCGCCGAGGACCAGCAGGGCTTCTGGGAGGTGCGGGGCTACCACGACCGGGGTGACCCGTGGCTCGAGCAGCGGTATCAGGGGGATTGATGACCAGCGTTTCCGGAGGACCGCCCCACCCCGGACCGTGGCAGTCGGCCACGGTGACCGGCGTCTGCCAGGAGACCCCTACGGCGAAGACCTTCACCCTCATGCTGCCCGAGCCGTGCTCCTTCTGGGCGGGCCAGCACGTCGTCGTGCGCCTGACCGCACCGGACGGGTACCGGGCGCAGCGGTCCTACTCGATCGCCAGCGCACCGTCGAACGCGGCGGAGCTCGATCTGACCGTCGAGATCCTGCAGGGCGGCGAGGTGTCGGGCTTCCTCAACGAGGCCGTCGAGGTGGGCGACACCCTCGACGTGCGGGGCCCGATCGGCGGCCACTTCGCCTGGGATCTCAAGCCCGCGCTCGGAGTGGGCGGCGGCTCCGGGGTCGTGCCCCTGATGTCGATGCTGCGCCACGCCCGCAAGCTCGGCGAGCCGGACCTCTTCCGCCTCGTCGTCTCGGCACGCAGGCCCGAGGACCTGTACTACTCCACCGAGATCCAGGGACCGGGCACCTCGATCGTCTTCACGCGCGCAGTCCCTGACGGGCATGCGCGTCAACCGGGTCGTCTCACGGCCCGGGACCTCACGACCACCCTGGACGGAGACCGTGATGTCTACGTCTGCGGGTCCACCGCCTTCTGCGATGCCGCCACCCAGCTGGCCGCAGCCGCTGGTGTGCCCGCTGAACGGATCAGGGTCGAGCGGTTCGGATTCTCTGGATGACCGGCCGGGGACCCCAGCACGAGACGGCATGCGGCCCTGACCGCCGGGCCAGCGCGCCGACAGGAGGACGACATGGGCGATGACAGCGACGGCGTGGACGGGGTCGACATCGACAACGGCCTGCTCGAAGACGACGACACCCTCGAAGCGCGCGGGGTCGACGTCCTCGACGAGGGTTACACGGTGCCCGAACGACCGTGGGAGCGCGAGCACTACGGCATCACGGTGCGGGAGGCACACGAACACGAGAGCCTCGCCGGCCGCCTGGCGCGCGAGCTGCCCGACGTCAGGGACACCGATGACGGCGACGGTCTCGGCGACACCGCCGGCACCGACGGCGAGCTGTACGACGACGAAGTCGGCGTCGTTCGCTCGGGACGCCTGGTCGACGTCGAGCCTGCCGGCGAGTGGGACGACTTCGCCTACCTGAACGCCGTCGACGTCGGAAGGGACGGCGGGGCAGCCAGCGCCGAGGAAGCAGCCATTCACATCGTGCGCGATCCCGACGACGCCTGAGCACGAGCAACTCCGCACCAAGGAAGGGAGCCGAACCATGACCGAGCGGCAGCGAGCAGTCCTCGCCGGAGGGTGCTTCTGGGGGATGCAGGACCTCATCCGCTCCCGGCCCGGCGTGTTGTCCACCCGCGTGGGCTACACCGGCGGCGACACCCCCAACGCCACCTACCGCAACCACGGCTCACACGCCGAAGCCATCGAGATCACCTACGACCCCTCCGTCACCACCTACCGCGACCTGCTGGAGTTCTTCTTCCAGATCCACGACCCCAGCACCCCGAACCAGCAGGGCAACGACGTGGGCACCTCCTATCGGTCGGCGATCTTCTACCTCGACGACGAACAGCGCCGGGTCGCCGAGGACACGCTCGCCGACGTCGACGCCTCCGGGTTGTGGCCGGGCAAGGTCGTCACCGAGGTCACGCCGGCCGGCCCGTTCTGGGAGGCCGAGCCAGAACACCAGGACTACCTGCTGCGCTACCCCCACGGCTACACCTGCCACTTCCCGCGCCCGGGCTGGGTGCTGCCGCGACGCCGTGACGTCGCGTCGCAGCCGTCGTCCCAGCTGACCTGACTGTGCCACCATGGACGGATCGGCGGCGGGGACGAGTCCTGTGCTGCAGCGGATCCGTGAGGAGATCATCGCCGACCCGGCCAACCGGGCCTCGACCGCGGCGGGCCTGCAGCCGATCTACGCCGCGCATCCGGCCGCGCGGATCGTCCTCATCGGGCAGGCCCCGGGAACACGCGCGCAGTGCAGCGGGATCCCCTGGAACGACCAGAGCGGCGTGACGCTGCGGCGCTGGCTCGGGGTCACCGACGACCAGTTCTACGACCCGACGCTGTTCGCGATCCTGCCGATGGACTTCTACTACCCGGGCAAGGGAGCCCACGGTGACTTGCCGCCGCGCCCCGACGTCGCACCACGCTGGCATCCACGACTCCTCGCGGAGCTACCGCACGTCCGGCTCACTGTCCTGATCGGCCGCCATGCGCGGAAGCACTACCTGCCCGGGTCCGCCGGAGCGAACCTCACCGACACGGTCCGGGCGTTTCGCGACCACCTCCCCGACCGCATGCCCCTCGTCCACCCCTCACCACTGAACTTCCGGTGGCACACCCGCAACCCGTGGTTCGCCGAAGAGGTCATCCCGGCACTGCGCGCTCGTGTGCACGCGGTCCTCCGGCCGGACATCGATCCGGCCGACCGGGAAACCGGAGGCTGAAGGGACCAGATCCCCCATGGCCGCGCACGTGTCGGTCAACGACGACACCCCCGCTACGAGTAATGGGAGGGCCGCACGGTCCGCGCCAGCATCTGGAAGGCGCCGCAGCCCGGACCCGAATGGCCCGTCCAGACCTCGACGGCAACGGCCGGGGGCGACACCGCTGATCATGGCGGCGAGCAACACGCGTTCCTGTTCACCAGCGTGAGCCCTGCAACGACTGGGCCCGCGCTACCCGGGTACGACGACCTGCGGCTCGGCGAGTTCGGCGAGAACGTCACCGGCGCAGGCCTGCCCGACACGGAGGTCTGCAACGAAGACCACAACCGGATCCGCGAGGCCGAGTTCAGCAAGGTCACCGCGGACGCGCTGGTCGAGCAGGCCATGCCTGAGCTGCCGGAGGTGGAGTCGGCCAGGACCGTCATCGAGCGGGCGGCGCTCGGCCGCTGCATCACCACGGTCGACGACAGGGACTCCTACATCTGCCGACCGCACCCTCCGGACCGGATTCGCGAGGGCTCGTCGGGCGCCGCCTCGTCATCGCGTGCCGTCTCGGCAGGGCTCTCTGGTGCCCACGTCCCCCGTGGACGGGTCGGTAGCCGAGGGGCAACCGCTCGGGATCCACCTGGGCATGTCCGGGAAGATCGTCATCGTCGGCGCCCGACGGCACCGAGATCGACGGCGGCGACTACTGGTACGGCCGCCGCACACCGGGCGGCTACAGGTCGGTGGTCCCGCTTCCGCCTCACCTTCGAGGATGGCGGCATGCTCATGCTGGTCGACTCCCGTCGGCTGGGCCCGATCCGCCTCGCCCCCCGCTCGATCTCGGCCCGGACGCGGCCCCTGTCACCGACCAGCAGGTCCTCGCCACCATCGCGCACGGCACCACACCGATCGAGGCGCGCCTACTCGATCAGCGGGCCCTGGCCGGGATCGGGAACCTGCTCGCCGACGAGATCCTGTGGTGCGCTGCGCTCCACCTCACCCGCGAAGCTGGACGATCTGCGCCCTGCCGAGCGGCACCGGCTGCTCGACGCGGTCCGGGAGGCTCTCCGCGACGCCCTGTGGCTTGGCGGGGTGCACACGCTCACCCTCGTCCCTCACCGGCGGCCCGGTGGCCCGGCGGCCGATGCCCGCACGACGGCGCCCAGATGTCCCGTAGCACCGTCGGCGGCCGAACGAGCTGATCGTGCCCACGGAACAGGTGCCGTCCACCCGCATCAGCTCCATCCGCAGCGGCACGAACGCACGTTGACCGGCCCAGTGAGCCCTTTCCACTTGAGGCGTCAACCTGCGAGAACCAGCACCTGCACGGCGTTGACCAGCGCAGTAGCCCGTGACGGGCAGCAGCGGATCTTGCGCAGGATCCTCCAGGACTTGAGCACCGCGTTGGCCCGCTCGCCCGGTCCGCGTTGAGCGGCGTGCGCGGCGTTGACCGCGCGCTGGGCCTTCGACAGCCGCCGGCGCTGCCCGGTCTCAGCGTCCGCGCGACGTCGTCGCTGCGGCAGGTCGAACCCTGGCCCGGTGCCGCGGTAGCCGTTGTCGGCGATCACCTGCACCCCGGCCGCGGCCAGGGCGTCGATGATGCCGTGCTCGCGGGCAGCGCCCATGTCGTGGCGGGCGCCGGGCAGCGCCGGTGAAGCCCAGATCAGCCGACCGGCCGGGTCGGAGATGACTTGCACGTTCACGCCGTGGCACTTGTGCTTGCCCGAATAGAAGCGTCGGTCGTGGCCCGAGGCCATCCCGACTCGGTCGATGCGCAGCAGCGTCCCGTCCAGGACGACGAACGCCTTCCGTGCGGCGATCTCGATCGCCTGCTCCAGGATGCGGGCCTGCGCGGCCAGGGCGTCGAGGGCCTCGCGGATGTAGCGGAACGCGGTCGTCGTGCCGATCCCGAACCCGACGGCCAGGTCGGTGTAGGTCTCACCCTTGCGTAGGTGCGCGATCACGAGCAGGGCCTGGCGGCCGACGGTGAGTCGTCGCCATCGGGTGCCCAACTGCTTGCGGCTGCGTCGCAGGGCGGTGGCCAGCGTGGTCAGGGCGTGGTTGGACACGGACAACCCCGCAGGGTAGGAAGGCACCGAAGCTCCTGGTAGGCCGCGAGTTGATCTAGGCAATCACTCGTCTACCAGGGGCTTCACTCATGCCCGCAGGCGCCCAGGTCATGCGCGGAGCCGCACCTAAGCAGGTTGGAAAGGGCTCGGTGGCAAGAAGCCGACGGCACCGGAACTCATTGCTGGACGCGCGCTGTGTCGCGAACCTCGTCCATGATCCGGTCGAGATCATCCCGTGTCGTCCGACCAAGCTGGTACTCGCCGAGGTTCCGCTCGGCACGCTCTACCAGTCGTCGGGTGGTGAGCTGTGCATGGCGGACGCCGTCCCGGGCATGGTCGAGCCGAAGTGCCCAGCCCTCGATCTCGAGGCGGGTTGCGTGCACGTGGAGCACGGTGTCGGCGGAGGGCGCCTCGCTCACCCGCGCGAGCTCGTAGGCGAGTGCGTCCAGCCCTCGATCGAGGCGGACCACATACTCCGTCCACGCCTTCTCATCGACTTGTTCACAGGTATCGTGCACAAGTCGCAGTCGATGCCACAGCTCGTGGAACACGTCACGCCCGCGAAAGTGGCCGGCACCGACTTTGTCCCGGACCACTGCTACAAGCTCACCGACATGCGCCAGCCGTGATGCCCGCAATCGGGGCGTCTGCTCATCCGTTACCACGAGTCGACGGTAGATCCGTCGGGTACACCGCCACTACCCGGCGAACACTAACGTTTGATGAAGAAACTCGTTCGCGGACGTCGACCGCCGTCCACTTCCTTCACCGGTATCGACCATTGAAGCTGGAGCCGCCCGCGAACTCGGTAAATCGAAGCCCAACGATTCTGCCGTCCTCGACGGTCCAGCGCAGGTCGTAGCACGCCCGATACCTCGGAGGCCAGAACGAGCAGAAGCGGCCGGCGTCGTCGAGATACCATTCGCCCTCGGTCGGACGGCCCCGCTCGACGTAGATGGTGGCGCCGGCGGGTTCGAAGATCTGGGTGGCGCCGTCGTCGTAGACGAGGCCGCTCGCGGTCAGCGCCATCGGAATGTGCTCGGTTTCCACGGCGTCGCCATCCGAGACATGGATGTCGCTCAGTGAGCCGACCATAGGGTCCTCCTCAGGATTACGTCTCAGCAACACGCCCGCCAACCGCGCGTAGCGCCCGGAACACGTGAGCCGTCTTGTCGTGGAGCTACAAACAGGGAGATCATTTAGCGTCGGTATCGGGCAGCTTTGCGTGGCCGCGACCGCCGACGTGGGCCTCCGCCCGGGACCGCTCCACCAGGTGCGGGTAGTGCAGCTCGAACGCCGGACGCTCGGACCGGATCCGGGGCAGCTCGGTGAAGTTGTGCCGCGGCGGCGGGCAGGACGTGGCCCACTCCAGGGAGTTGCCGAAGCCCCACGGGTCATCCGCGGTGACCACGCGCCCGTACCGGTAGCTGCGGAACACGTTCCACAGGAACGGCAGCGTGGACGCACCCAGCACGAACGCGCCGATCGAGGAGATCGCGTTCAGCATCGTGAACCCGTCGGTCGGCAGGTAGTCGGCGTAGCGGCGCGGCATGCCCTCGTTGCCCAGCCAGTGCTGCACCAGGAACGTCAGGTGGAACCCGACGAAGGTGAGCCAGAAGTGGACCTTGCCCCAGGTCTCGTCCAGGAAGCGGCCGGTCATCTTCGGGAACCAGAAGTAGATGCCGGCGTAGGTGGCGAACACGATCGTGCCGAACAGCACGTAGTGGAAGTGCGCCACCACGAAGTAGGTGTCCGAGACGTGGAAGTCCAACGGCGGCGACGCCAGCAGGATCCCGGTCAGGCCACCGAACAGGAACGTGGCC
This sequence comes from Pseudonocardia humida, assembly GCF_023898865.1. Lineage (GTDB taxonomy): Bacteria > Actinomycetota > Actinomycetes > Mycobacteriales > Pseudonocardiaceae > Pseudonocardia > Pseudonocardia humida. Next base: position 55,288 of record NZ_JAGSOV010000084.1, on the reverse strand, counting down.
AGGAAGCCGACGCTGAACAGCATCGGCGTCTCGAACGTCAGCCGGCCCTTCCACATCGTGCCGATCCAGTTCACGAACTTCACGCCTGTGGGAATCGCGATCAGGAACGTGGTGAACGAGAAGAACGCCAACAGCACCGCACCGGTGGCATAGAGATGATGCGCCCACACCGCGACGGAGAGCGCTCCGATGGCGATCGTCGCGTAGACCAGGCCCTTGTAGCCGAACACCGGCTTGCGGCTGAACACCGGTAGGACCTCCGAGACGATGCCGAAGAACGGGATCGCGATGATGTAGACCTCGGGGTGGCCGAAGAACCAGAACAAGTGCTGCCACAGGATCACACCGCCGTTGGCCGGATCAAACGCATGTGCACCGAAGCGGCGGTCCGCGAGTATCCCGAACAGGCCGGCCGTGAGTACCGGGAACGCGACCAGGATCAGAATCGCCGTCACCAGGATGTTCCACGTGAAGATCGGCATCCGGAACATCGTCATGCCTGGCGCGCGCATGCAGACGATCGTGGTGATGAAGTTGACGGCGCCCAGGATCGTGCCGAGACCGGACACGATCAGACCGACGACCCACAGATCACCACCCACCCCGGGCGAATACTGCGCAGAATGAAGTGGGGCGTAGGAGAACCAACCGAATCCCGCCGGTCCTCCAGGTGTGAGGAACCCGGACAGGACGGCCAGGCTGCCGAACAGGAACAGCCAGTACGAGAGCGCATTCAGGCGCGAGAACGCGACGTCCGGAGCCCCGATCTGCAAGGGGACGATGTAGTTCGCGAACCCGAACAGAATCGGCGTCGCGTACAGCAGCAGCATGACCGTGCCGTGCATGGTGAACAGCTGGTTGTACTGCTCGGTGGACAGGAACTGCATGCCCGGCACGGCCAGCTCACCGCGGATCAGCAGCGCCATCACCCCGCCGGCGAGGAAGAAGCCGAACGACGTGACCAGGTACAGGATCGCGATGTCCTTGGGGTCGGTGGTCCGCAGCATTTTGAGGAACACCGACCCCTTCGCCGATCGGCGGCTCACGTTCGGTTGAGCCACCAGGGCCGGGGCGAGCTGGGTCATGACGCCTTCTCAGGAGATGATGTGAGTTCGAGGGACAACGGCCTCAAGCGATATCGCGGCCGTGCGGCGACTGGGCCGTCAAATGCGGACGAGAGGCGTATCGACCAGATGCTCGGCCAGGAACCAGCATTGAAGCTCCCCGGTACGGATGACCTGCGAGACGAGCAGGTCGTTGGTTCCGTCGTCGCCGAGCTCCGCGCTCTTGGCGGCCGCCTTGTGAGCGTTGATCAAGATGCGCTCGTGCGCGTCGAGCAACCGCGAGAGCATCGCCGGAACCTGCTCGACACCGTCCGGCGGTCGCGGAATGGTGCTGAGCTCAGCCGTGTGGCGCGGATCCCCCACCGCGACGGCACCCAGGCTCTGGACGCGTTCGGCGATCGCGTCGATGAGAGCGAGCTGTGCGTCAGCGTGCTTGTCGAGCAGGAGGTGGAGCTGGTAGAAGGTCGCGCCGCGGACATTCCAGTGGCTCTTCTTGTAGAGCGCGTACAGGATCTGGGTGTCCGCCAGCGTCCGGTTGAGCGTCTGACCCGCGTACATACGCGCGTCATAGGACAATCCGACGGGGAACTGCTTCACGGTCCCGAACTTCTGGATCTCCCCTCCGCCGTGCTGATGCAGCCACGGTTGGCTCGATTGCAAGACGTGATCCGTTCCGTCCTGAGTTGCGGTCATCGGTGGACCTCCTCCATATTCGTACTTCACACTTGTACTCGTCGGGACCGATCTCGCTTCGGCTTCGGACACCGACTCGTGCCCGGCCACCGCAGCTTCTACCCGGCCACGTTCATCGACCGCCTGACGGTCTCGTGCAGCTCCGCCCAGGAGCGGGCGAACCGATCAATGCCGTCACGTTCCAGGACCATGAAAACTTCTGCGAGATCGACCCCTGCGGCGACTATCGCGTCGATCGTCTCCCGATCCTCGCCGGCACGGTCGACAAAGGCGCCACTGTTGTCTGCTCTGCGCAGAGAACCGTGATCGGTGAAGGCGTCCAGCGTTGCCTCTGGCATCGTGTTCACGGTTCCGGTCACAGCGAGCTCGGTGACATATTTCGTGTCCGGGTAAGCCGGATTCTTCACACCCGTCGAGGCCCACAGCGGCCGCTGCACACGAGCACCCCTTGCCGCGAGGCGCTCCCAGCGCGTACCGGCAAACGTCTCCTGGAACGCTTGATAGGCAAGTCTCGAGTTTGCGATACCCGCCATGCCCCGCAGAGCGAGCGCTTCATCCGATCCGATCTCTTCGAGGCGCTTGTCCACCTCCGCATCGACGCGCGAGACGAAGACGCTCGCGACCGAGTGGACCTCCGACAGGAGCACGCCGACATCGAGTGCCCGCTCGAGGCCTGCAAGGTACGCCGCCATGACCTCGCGGTACCGATCCGCCGAGAAGATGAGCGTGACCTTGATGTCCACACCGAGCGCGAGGGCTTCTGTGATGGCCGGCAGGCCCGCCGCCGTCGCAGGGATCTTCACGTAGAGGTTGGGGCGGCCTACCGCTCGCATGAGACTCACGGCTTCGACGACGGTTGCTTCACAGCTGCCGGCGAGCTCGGGGTTGACCTCGAGTGACACCCGTCCGTCCACGCCGTCGGTCGCCTCCCAGACACCGCGGAACAGATCGCATGCCTCCTGAACGTGCACGACCATGAGCTTTCGAACAGCCTCTTCGACCGTCGCTCCGCGCCGCGCGAGCTCGCGGATCTGTGGCGTGTAGGCCTCGCCATGCGCGAGCGCAGCCGCGAAGGTGGTCGGATTGCTGGTGACTCCGACGACGTGCTTGTCGTCGATGAGTCGCCGTAGATCGCCGCCGACCAGGCGACCACGAGACAGGTCATCGAGCCAGATCGAGACACCCGCCGCGGTGAGTGCAGCCAGTCGGTCCTCTGCCACGTGGATTCCTCTCTCGACACGCTCCGTGACCACCTGTCCTGCGCCTCTGGGCGCGCCGAGCTCGGCCCTGCCGTTCAGCCGGGCCCGGCGCGCCCCGAGCGCACCACCCCGCGCGATCCGCCGAACGAGCCGGGCGAGATCAGGTCCGCACAGGAAGCCTGGCGTCAAAACTAGACTAGCCGTTCCAGGCTAGGGTGCCTAGCAAGCGGCGCACAGGAGGCGCACTAAGTGGCGCAGACCACGTCGATCCGCGCGTAGCTCGGCCGTCGCACGAGCCATCCCGATGATCGGCGGCAAGGCTCTACCTGCAGGAATCGATCGAGGACCTAGTGCTCCCCGCAACGACAGCGACAGGGACTCGGACGTACCGTCACGAGCCGACGATGCTGCGTTCGAACGTCTACTCCACCGTCTGCACTGCCCATCAACGCCGGAGCGCACCTGAGTTGGACCGTCTAGCACCACGGCGAGGGTGCGACATCTCGGATCGGGCGAGTTCCGGAGCCCTGGGCGTCGAATGATGGACACCGGGCAGCATGGCCGCTCGTTGAGCTGGGCGACGCGCAGCCGCAGCAGTCAGATCGCGATCCAGCTCCAACTGGCGGTGTAGCCGAAGCCGGCGCCCCCGGCCGCAGCCAGGTCGCGGAGTCGTTCGTTGCCCGTGGCGTCGAGTGGCTCGTCACGCAGCCATGACCGGGTTATCGGTCCAGGACCGGATCGGTGAGCCGACCGCGAAGTTGACCTTCGGCTCGGCGTGGGTGTTGTGCCAGCGGACGTAGCCGGCGATCGCGGCGTTCTGCTCGGCGTGGCTGCGGTGGTCGGTGCCGTTGAGGGCGAAGTAGCGCAGCGCGGCGAACTCGCTCTCGATCCAGTTCAACCACGAGCCGTAGGTCGGCAGGAACACCAACTCGACGGCGTTGGCCTCACACCAGGCGCGGACGTTGGCGTGGTGGTGCGGGGAGAAGTTGTCGCAGACCACGTAGAGCTTCTCCTCAGGCCACCGGCGGCGGAGGGTCTTGAGCAGGTCGAGGAACTCGGTCGCGCGCTTGCGTGGGCGGATCCGGTAGAACAGCCGGCCGGTGGTCAGGTCCAGCGCGGCGAGCATGTGCATGACCCCGCCGGCGCGGGTGTAGGTCGCCCGCAACCGGCGCGGGCGACGGACGAGCCGCCAGGCCTTCCCGGTGCGCGGGAGCAGGTTGAGCGGGCCGAACTCGTCGACGCAGACCACGCGGCCGTCGGTGGGTGGGTGGTCGTAGAGGTCCAGGACCCGGCGCATCTTCGGGACGAAGTCCGGGTCGGTGGAGGCCTTCCAGGTCGTGGTGGTCTGCCAGGACACACCGCCCTCGCGCAGGATCCGGCGCAGGGTCTCCCGACTGATGGCAGCCACGATGCCCTCGGTGAGGAGGTGGTCGCGGAGCTTGGTCAGCGCCAGGTGGAGAAGCCGTGCAGGCCCCAATCGGTGGGGGACGTCCGAGCGATGCGGCAGATCCAGGTGCGGACCTGCTCACCGATCTTGCGGCGGCGTCCCCCGCTCGGTTTTGGGTCCAGCGCGTCGAACCCCCGCTCGTTGAACGCGTGGATGACATCGCGCACGTAGTCCTCGCTGACCTGCAGCAACGAGGTGATGGCCCGGACCGACTGTCCCTGGCCGGACATCAACACCACGATCGCCCGGCGCAGCCGCACCGGGTTCTTCGCGGTCCGGGTGATCCGCGCGAGCTTGCGGCCTTCGTCCATCGACAACGGCCGGACGAACACGCTCGGTCTACGTGCCACCTGCACCCCCGCACTCGGCGTGTGGGAAGCCTCGCGGGCTCGCCCAGCGAGATCAATTACCTGGTGGGCTCAGCGTGTCGAGCCACGAGTCGCGTATGCCGCAAGCGCGGGTGCTCCGTTCACCTGCTCATCCGGTCGACTCCGAGGGGCGAGCAGCTCGTCATTCGGGCTTTTCCGGGCACGGGCGCGTGGGCGGTGCTGAGCCGGATTGCGGACCGGTACTCGCGTCGGTTCCAGCCTCCGGAGCTCCATGAACGCGAGCTGGGGCCGCAAGTGGTGCCGAATGGGTGGCGAGGGCGACCCTGCCGACGGCGAGGTCGAGGGCCGCCCGCAGCGGCTTCTCGCTCCGAGCGGCCTGAGCCAGGATCAACCCGCCCTGAAGGGCAGCCACGATCCCAGTGGCCAGCTCCGCGACGTCGGCCTCGGCGTTGAGCTCTCCACGATCCCGCATCCGGCCGAGTCCCGCCGCCAAGTACGACTGCCAGGTTTGGAATGCATCATCGAGCTTGGCCCGCATGGAGCCGGACTGCTCTGCCAACTGACTCACCAGGGACCCGAGCGGGCACCCACGCGCACCATTCCGCGCGCGGTTCGACTCGACCACGTCGTCCGCCCATTCTTGGAGATCGACCACAGACTTCAGGCCCCTGAGCCACGAGCACTGCCGGGCGAGCACCGCCGCGATCTGGAAGTCCACGACGGCGTCGATCAACGCTTCCTTCGTCGGGAAGTAGCGACACACCTGCGAGCGGCTGACCCCCGACGCCGCTCGGACCCGTTCGATGCTCGCCCCCGCGACGCCGAGCCGGAGGACGAGCTCGGCGGCGCTGCGCACGATCCGGTCCCGCGTCGCCGCGTCCCAACCGGTCCGCTCCGAGGCTTGCTCCGCGAGTTCCTCTGCCGACACGCGCAGATGCTAGCGAACACGGACCAGCTGGTCCATTCTGCCTGTCGTTCTGCTGGCCGATGGCGAGCGAAGGGCGGGCTCGCGCTGCCCCACCGGATGCCTTCCCCGGCACCACAGGAGCGCGCCTTCCCTGCAAGAGGGCTGTAGATCACCGCACTCCACAGCCGCATCAGGCATTGCGTCGCACACCAAACCGGCTAGACTAAGTAGTCCGCAATGTCCAGTTCAGACGTTCAGCATCACGTCCTCAGGCTAGGATCGCGCCCGTGACGAGTGCCGGAGCCGAGCCTTCCGCGCGGCGCCTGACCGCCCGCGGCGCCCTGACGCGCGACCGCATCGTCCGAGCTGCCGCTGATCTCATGCACGCCAACGGCGTCGCCGGCACGACCATGGATCAGGTGGTTGAGGCGTCCGGGACCAGCAAGTCACAGCTCTACCACTACTTCGAAGACAAGGACGCCCTGGTCACCGCGGTGATCAAAATGCAAGCCGCGCGTGTGATGGAGCGACAGGAACCGCATCTCGAGCAACTCAGCTCACTGCAGGGTCTGCGGCGTTGGCGCGATGCGATCGTTCGCTTCATCGACGAGCGCCACGCAGCACACGGCTGCGAGATCGGCTCGCTGGCCAGTGAGCTGACAGACCGGTCCGAACCGGCTCGCATTCTGATCAACGCTACGTTCCAGCATTGGGAGTCGTACCTCGCCGCGGGCATCCGCCGGATGCAGGAGCGCGGCCAAGTCGACCCGAGCACCGACCCCGCCGAACTCGCCACCGGCATCATGGCGGCCTATCAGGGCGGCTACCTTCTCTCACAGGCTGCACGAAGCGCGCAGCCGATGGCGCTGGCGCTCGACCTTGCAATCCGCAACCTGGAAGCGCTCGCGGTACAGGAGAAACGTGCACCCGAGGCGGCAAGTTGATGATCCAACTCCAGGGGCCGCTCCACCAGCCGCACATAGCGGTCCAGTGCTGCAGTGCCGTCGCGTGACCGCCGGCACGCGGGTTCGAGCACGAGAAGGACCCCTTCGGCAAGTCCCATGACACCGACCTGGTGGGACCAGCCGCGTCCCTGCGGTCACCATGAACGGCGACTCCCCAAGGAGTCGGTACCCGACCGCGCGTCGCCAGGGGGCCGGTTCCGGCGGACGTTGACACGGCGGAGCAGTGATCGGGTCTCCGACCGCCGCCCCGTACCCGGATCCCTTGAGGGGGACGGTGCCGTCGCCGTGTTCGAGGTAGCGCACGATCACGCCGTGGGCGTCGCGGTCGAACACGCCGCCGCGGACCCGGAAGGTGTGGGGGGTGGGCGTCGACGACGCCGTCGCGCAGGGTCAGCGTGGCCGGGGTGGGCTGCTTCGTGCCGATCATGGCGTAGTGCCCGGGCAGCGAGTTGTCGGCCGTGGCGGTGTGCATGTCCGCCGCCGCGGCGGCCAGGTTCCGGTCCCCCCAGCGCGGCGACATCGCTCGGGGTGAGCCGCCGCGGCTCCCCGTCGTGGCAGTCGCCGTTGCGGTGGTCGAGGTCGTCGAGGCAGCGGTAGGTCGGGAGGAGTTCGTGCAGGCCGGGCAGGGTCGCGGCGAGGTCGCGCAGGGTGGTGCGGGGCAGCGGGACCGGGGCGCCGCGCCCGCTGTTGAGGATCAACGCGGCCTTCGCCGCTCCGTCGAAGGGGGTGCCCAGGGTGATGGTGGCGCGGATGTCCAGACCGGGAGCCAGCGCGCGGATCAGCAGCCCACCCATCGAGTGCGCGATGAGCACCAGCCGGGCCGGTCGGGTATCGGGTAGGGCGCGCAGCAGGTCCTCGTAGCGGGGGTGGGTCTGCCACGCAGCGAGGTGTTCGGCGGCCGCGGTGTGCAGCAGGGCGGCGTTGTGGGTGACGGGCAGGCGCCAGTCGTAGCTGAACTCCAGCACCGCGGCCGGGTCCGCCACCACCTCGCGGACCGCGGCGACGAGACCGCCGTAGGGTTCGATGCCGCGCAGGAACGGCGCGAATGCAGGGGCCTGCAGCAGTCCCGCGGGCTGGATGCGGGTGTAGTCGCCGGCGCGTTCGGCGTCGGTGAGCGCGAGCCGGGCCAGCGACGTCGGGGTGGTCCAAGCCACCGCGAGCGCGGCGGCGACGTCGACTCGCAGGTCAGCGACCCACTCGGCGACCGCGAGGAACGATTGTGCTCCCGCTGCGACCGCGCACACCGCGGTGGCGGTCACCACGACCAGCCGGTGCACACCACGGCGCTTGCGCGGATCGGCTACCCGGGCCAGCACGGCGTGCAGGCTCGGGGCGAGCACGACCGGATCGGGTAGTTCGACCCCGTCCACCTGATCGGCGACAGCATCGATCGGCAAAGACGTGGGTGCGGGCACGGCTCTCTTCCGGTAACCAGGGCTGGCGCAAGAACCGCCGTGATCACCACCACGACTGTGCCCGCACCCCCATCTCCGGCCGCGCGTCGTCGCAGCTGCGCCCAGTCACTGCGCCTTTGCCGACCCCTGGGACGAAGGGCTCACTTGCTCCGCCTTGCCAGACAACCCGCGCCAGCCAGGTTTGACAAGGCTCAGTGATACAGCTCCGGATCTTGCTGGTTGGACTCGGCATCTGGCACACCGCGAGCGGTGCGTATCAGTTCGCTCAACCGCTGTCGGTCAGCCTGCTTCAGCGCCCATTTGGCAATGTCCTGGCGCGGAACGCCACATAGCGCGAGAACAGCCGCCATAATGAGTGTGTAAACGGGATATCCCACGGCCAGCAGGACCGGGGCGATAGGTGCGATTGTCGTCCACATCGTCATGTTCCTTGAGCCTCGATGCTCAGCAACTCAGTGTCGGACATTTCCCTTCGCGTGGGCCGCAAAACGTTGCGCCGGCGCGTTTCCGCAGTCGATGTCGGCGCAATACGCTGGCCCGCCGCACTCCCCGACTCATCGCCGAGCTCGGGAAACACCTTGACGGCCCAGCCCGGAGCGAGACCGCGCGATTGGGCGTGCTGCTCTGCGGAGGCGAGGATATAGCAATGCAAGGGAAGCAATAATCTGCATTCTGTAGGTTCATATCCTGTACCATTGCTTCTGGGCGCCCTTTCGAGCGCTCGTCGCACGTGACGCAACCAGGATGCGAGGTTGATGCGGCCATCCGAACAGGCGGCGTCTAGTCCTGGCAGAGTTGACGAGACGAAGTGAACCAGTCCGGCTGCCTGACCTGCTTCATAGTCGCTCATTCGATCTCCCGTGCTGGATATGACCCGAACTCGGACCCTCCATCGGCATCCGTGTCCCGAGCGGACGCCACCCAGGGTAGACCGATGTGAACACGCACACACCGAATTCTGTCCAATGATCCGACAGCACCTATCCGTGATGCGCCATCGTCCCGCCACCGACACATCGTTGCCGCGTCGTGTACTATCGTCGTCCGTCGTCAAGTGCGAGCGATCTCCGGAGTTGATCGAGGTGGACCGAGCATCACCGGAGCCAGCGTCCGGCAGTCCCGCGATTGAAGCCGCCCTCCGCTACCTCGGCACCCGCAAGTACGGTGAGCCGGTCCAGCTGGTCGCGCACGCCATCCGCCGACCGAACAGCGAGAGCGGACTGAACTTGCAGCCATTGACCGCTGCCACCGCCGGCGTCAGCGGATGGAGCCCGGAGGATCGCGCGCAGGCGATCTGGCGCCTCATCGTCGAGGGCATCGACGACCCGGATGTCAGCCCCACCCCACTGTCCAGGCGCAGATACGCGCTCATCGCGGCATTTCGATTGCCGGACGATGCCGTCTTTGAGCCGTGGGGGTCATCGTTGCACGAGCGGTTCAAGCAGCTCAAGGCGCTACGGGAAGTGTTCCGCGAGCCGACGTCAACGCAGCCGATGGAGATGGCTTGGAAGCGCGGCGTGCAACGCCTCGCGACATACGTCGACCAACGACTCCACGAGTTCAACGATCCATCAGACTGGGATCGGTACAGGGCGGTAGCCGACGCGCGCCTGATAACCGAACGACACCGCGAGGATGGACTCCGCACGGAAGAAGATGTCGAGGGCGAGGCGCAACGGGAGGCGGACACCTTCCGTCCACCGTCACGAGGCGCGCAGCCGCTTTTTGTGGATCTCTTCGTGACGACTGTCTTCATGCGGGGCCGGGTCGTGCACCGCCGCATCACTGAGCGACTGATCACGGCGCGAGCTAGCGGCGTCTCCCACTACATGGCCCGCGGATTCACCTTCGTCTCGACGGACAACGTGTCCTCCCGTCAGTCATACGTTCCGATCAGGGCACTGTGGGGCTGCGTGGCCGAACCGGTGCCTGCATCCCACCCTCATGAGCCACCGTCGACGCGGCTACTCTTTCCGCGACCACTGGAGTACGGCGAGCGGGCTCATTTCGCCTCGGAGGCGATCTTCGAGGACGAAGTATCCGAGGACCGGGACTGGATTAACGTTCACGTTGACCACCATGGGATTGCGCGAGGCTATTTGGCTCATCAAGGGAAACTTCCGATCAGCGGCCTGACTATCCGGATCAGATTTGATGAACACGAGCGTCCGGTGTCTGTGTGGTGGTACGCCGAACTGACCGAGCGGGAGCGGTATGAATCACCACCACCGGGAGACGAGCACTACCTAGCTCTCTCCGGCGTCGACCTGCAACACACCTTCATAGAGGGCGCCTGCCAACCCCGTGAGAGCTATGGCATCGCGTTCAGGTGGGCCGACGGGTAAAGTGGGCGGCGGCGTGTCGCAGACTAGAACTGCGGAGGCCGCGCGTCGACACCGTGATGTCGCCGTGCGGCCTCCGTCTGACTGGATCGACCTCTAGTTGCCGTCGTTCCCGCCGTGAAAGTTTCCGTCGTTTCCGGTGCGAATCATGCGAACCCCTTCCGAAGTCAATGGACTGTGGCGATTTCCCACCTGCCCGAGGCGGTATTACTCAGATCTTCCGCTGCCCGCGGAGGGCATCGTCCCGCTCCAGCTCGGCCGGGGGATGCTCGACCGAGCGAGTCGAGGTCATCGGGCGGATGGCCCAAGCTCCCCTAGTACTGCGACTGGCGTGTGGGCCAGCACCGCTGGACTGTACCCGCTAGGTGCGTGGCGATGCGCGGTGGGTTCGACAGTTCCGAACGCTGCACCGGCGTGGGCACCGGAGCCGCGATGCACAGGGCTAGCACGACCAACCGACGATGGAGCCCATCAGCGGAAGAACAGCCAGCATGCCTATGCACAACTGTCTTCTGCCTAGCGGTGCGTGCTGCTCACCTGCCAATTCACCGCATTGGGCGAACCTACCCACGCGGAACTGGTCAGGTCATGGAGATGCGGCATCCAGGGTCAGCCCTCGGCGAGGTGGACGAGGGTGTCGAAGAAGTTGCGGCCGTGTTTGGCTGCTGTGGCACCGCTGGACAGGTTGCAGCGGAGCAGCGAGGATCCGGCGCAGTTCGAATCCGTCGTCCTGTCCCTGCTGTGCCTGGGCCGCACCGATCCGACGGCTGGGCCGCGATGACGAGGGCCTCCACCGAGACGATCCACGAGACTGTCCTGCGGACACAGCAGCGACGACCCGACAACGCGGCAGGGGCCACCGCGGACCTGCTGAGCATCCCGGGCACCGCCGGTGGCAATACCGACTACGGAACCTCGTCCACATCCTCTCCCCCGATCAGATGGGCACACCGCTTGCGTTCAACCACATGCTCGACAGATAGCCCGGCACCGGCACATGAGCCCAGACGAGTACCTCATGCCCGCCGAGTTGGCCGCGCTGATGGTGCACATGTTCGATCCCGAGCCCGGATCGCGATGCACGACATATAGGTGGAGCTAGACGCCGCCCTGCCGGCGGCCCCTGGGTAGGCCTACGCCGAGGCCGAGCGGTTCGACATCGCGCTTCTCAACCCGCCGTTCGGCCAACGGAACTGGAGCCTCCCGGTCAAGCACCAGCAGCGGCCGTACGGGGAACTCGCCCCCCACAGAGCCGCTTCGCCCGGCTGCAGACCGCGGTCTCGGTGAAGGGGCTGCTGGGCGGCTCCTGCTTCCGCATCGGCGTGGAACCGACCTCTCACCGGACTACCTGACTTGCTACCTCACCCACCCCGCGGTGCAGGACTGGCTGTCCCAGCCCACCCGGCGCGGGTACTACCGACGCTCAACCGGCGCACGGTGGGCGCACTCCCGCTCGTGGTCCCACCCCCGGCCGTACAACAGAACGTTATCGACTTCGCCACGGTCACCGACGCGAAGATCCGCGCGCATCAGGATGTCGTGAACGCCACCCGGACACTGTGCGCAGGTCAAGTCCCGGGGCGTGGTGTTTCGCGGTCGCCGCGTGATCTTCTGGTTGTTGTCAGGCGCTGAGCGCCGGGATGTCGCTGGTAGGCACCTCCTCGGTGCTGTTGGTCGTGGTGTCGGGGATGGTGGTCGGGCGTGCTCGGGCGAGGACGTCGAGGCCGAGGTAGCGCCGGCCTTCGGTCCATTCGTCGTGTTGCTCGGCCAGCACCGCGCCGACCAGGCGGATCAGCGCGGTGCGGTCGGGGAAGATCCCGACCACGTCGGTGCGGCGGCGGATCTCCCGGTTCAAGCGCTCTTGGGGGTTGTTCGACCAGATCTGACGCCACACCTCGCGCGGGAACCCGGTGAACGCCAGGACGTCGGCGCGGGCCTGGTCGAGGTGCGCGGCCACTCGTGGGAGCTTGTCGGTCAGGGCGTCGAGGATCCGGTCGAACTGGGCGTGCACCGAGGCGGCGTCGGGTTGGTCGTAGACCGAGTGCAACAGGGCTCGCACCCACGGCCAGCTGGACTTCGGGGTGGCGGCCATCAGGTTCGCCGCGTAGTGGGTGCGGCAGCGCTGCCAGCCCGCGCCGGGCAGCGTCGCCCCGATGGCGTCGACCAGGCCGCGGTGAGCGTCGGAGGTGACCAGGCGGACTCCGGTTAGGCCGCGGGCGGTGAGGTCGCGGAAGAACCCGAGCCAGCCCGCACCGTCCTCGCTGCTGGTGACGTGCAGGCCGAGGATCTCGCGGTGCCCGTCGCCGTTGACGGCGGTGGCGACCAGGGCGTGAACGTTGACCACCCGCCCGCCCTCGCGGACCTTGAGCACCAGGGCGTCGGCGGCCAGGAACGTGTACGGGCCTTGGTCGAGGGGGCGGGTGCGGAACGCCTCGACGGCCTCGTCGAGTTCAGCGGCCATCACGCTGACTTGCGACTTGGACAACCGGGTGATACCCAAGGTCTCGACCAGCTTCTCCATCCGCCGGGTCGAGACCCCGAGCAGGTAGCAGGTCGCGACCACCGTGGTCAGCGCCCGCTCCGCCCGGCGACGGCGTTCGAGGAGCCAGTCGGGGAAGTAGCTGCCGGAGCGCAGCTTGGGGATCGCGACGTCCAAGGTGCCGGCGCGGGTGTCGAACTCCCGATGTCGATAGCCGTTGCGCACGTTGGTGCGCTCGGGGCTGGACTGGCCATAGGCGGCGCCGCAGACGGCGTCGGCCTCGGCGGACATCAGCGTGTTGATGAAGGTGGTCAGCAGGCTGCGCAGCAGGTCCGGTGAGGCGTTGGGCAGGTGCTCGTGCAGGAACTGGGCAGGGTCGATACTGGACGGTGCGGTCATCGCGTGGAACTCCTGAAGCACTGTGGAAGGTCTCCAGAAGATCACGCGATGGCCGCCCTACACGAGGCCCTGCCCGTCAGCGGGCTGGTCGCACACCACCTTGATGGACGCCACTGGAAGCCCGTCACGGTTGTCGACAGGGTTGCCCAACGCTCGCAGGTGCAGATACTCGATGCCGGCTGCCGCCAGGTGCTCGGTCAGGCCGCGCTTGGACAGGCCGCGCTTGCGCGACAACGGGGTCAGCCGCACATCGATCAGCAGCGACACCTCTTGAGCCACGAGTCCAGCGACGACATCGTCGACCGACCGGCCCTCGTAGCCGACGGTCAACAGTGCGGGGGAACGCTCATCAAGCACCCGGGCATCATGCCCGCCCTCCCAAGCCACGACATCTCCAACCGCCGCTGCCGTCGACCACGGTCCGACCACGGCGCCGACCACACCCGCGACAACCGGCAACCACTGATCCGTCCACCCCTCTCGCGACGCTCGGCACTCCGAGCGCTGGTGGGAGGTAGCGATGCTGCTCGATCGGACGAGGCGAGGCCGGCGACGCGGCATGCCACGGACGCCAACAGGCCCAGGCAGCCCGTCCGGCAGCCTGCAGCACACCGGGTGCCGGCGATGAGCGGGCCGCTGCCCTCGGCGACGCATGGTTGCCAGCTGTACCGCGTTCCGGAAGCGATGCAGCTGTTGTCGTTGAGCCGGACGGTGATCTACGAGCAGATCCGCTCCGGACGACTCAGGTCGGTGACGCAGGGCCGCACGCGGCTGATCCCCGCTGAGGCGATCACCGACTACGTCGCCCTGCTCGTCCGCGAGGCCACCGACGATGCCGGCACGGCGTAGCCGCGGCGACGGCGGCCTGCACTGGGACGAGAAGCGCCAACGCTGGATCGCCAGCCTCACCGTCGGCTTCCGCCCCTCCGGCAAGCGCATCGTCAAGACCACCAGTGGCCGCACCAAGACCGAAGCCCGCACGAAACTCCGCGAGCTTGTCCGCGACCACGAAGACGGCCAAGCCTCCACCGCACCCCGCAGCTACACCGTCGCCAACGCGGTGACCGACTGGCTCGACCACGGGCTGAGCGCCCGCGATCCCAGCACCGTCGCCGCCCGCCGCAGCCTGGCCAAGCACCACGTGATTCCCGCGCTCGGCGGCCGCAAGCTCCCCGAGCTCTCCGCCGAGGACGTCGACACCTGGCTCGCCGAGAAGGCCCGCAACCTGAGCACCCGGACGCTGCAGGAGATCAAGTCCATCCTGAGCCGGTCCATCACCCGAGCCCAAGCACGCGGCAAGGTCAAGCACAACGTCGTGCTGCTCTGCGAGACCCCGACCGGTCAGACGGGCCGCCCCTCCAAGGCGCTGAACCTGCAGCAGGCCCAGGCCCTGGTCGAGCACTCCAGCGGTTCGACGATGGGCGCCTACGTCCTGCTGTCCCTGCTCACCGGCGCCCGCACCGAGGAACTACGCGCCCTGACCTGGAGCCACGTCGACCTGATCGGCTCCCCGCACACCGACCCGCCGGTCCTGCCCCACATGATGGTCTGGCGCTCGGTCCGCGCCGGCGGCGACACCAAGACCCGCACCTCCCGACGCACCCTCGCCCTCCCCCGACGCTGCGTCGACGCCCTCCGGGAACACCGAGACCGCCAGGCCACGGCCCGCCAGCGAGCCGGTGAGCGCTGGGTCGACCACGACCTCGTGTTCACCACCTCGGTCGGCACCGCACTGGACTCGGCCAACGTCCGCCGCGGCTTCCGCCGCATCGCCACCGCAGCCGGGCTCACCGGCAAGGAATGGACCCCGCGGGAGCTGCGGCACAGCTTCGTCTCCCTGCTCTCCGACGAGGGCGTACCCGTCGAGCAGATCGCCCGCCTCGTCGGCCACGCTGGCGGCTCCACGGTCACCGAGACCGTCTACCGCAAGCAGCTGCGCCCGGTCATCGACGAAGGCGCCACCGTCATGGACCGCGTCTTCGGCGAACACCGCACCGCGACGCCGCGTCCCAAGCCCCTAGAACAGGGCCCACAGCTCGGCTGAGTCTGGGCTACGGCCACCCGCTACGACGTCGCGGGGGAACGGCCGTCAGGGAACGGCGGGCTCCTGCTGCGGGCCGGACGCCTGGAGTGCGGCGGCGACCCACTGCTCGTTCGCCCGGGTCTGCTCAGGGTCTGGTTGCGGCGTCCCGTCGATGGTGGCCATCAGCGAGACGTAGCGATCGAGCGGGTCGGTGAAGCCGGGGACGGCGCGCTCGGCCTCCTCGGTGGACGTGGTGGTGTGGTCGGGCGCGGCCAACGAGTTCCGCACCTCGGCGAGGTCCTGCTCGTCGACAGGCACCCCCGAGGTTCCGGCGGCCAGTCCCGCGATCGACGCCACCAGGCGTTCGGCGATCTCCCGCGCCCGTGGGCCGTCCGGGGACAGCCCGGCCTGCCGCGCCTGCGCGGCCTCCTCCTCGATCAGCCGGTGTTCCTCGAGGCGTTCGAACTGCGCCGGGGAGGTGGCCTCCACGGCCCTAGAGGAGGAGAAGGCGTGGTGGAAGAACTCCCGGACCGACCGGCGGTAGTGCTCGTCCCGCACCAGGTCGGCCAGCTCCATCCAGGCCTGGAGCTGCTCGGTGCTGGGATCCTCCGGCAGGTGGGGCCGCATCTGGTGCAGGTGCTCGACGAACGCGGGGTGGGCGGTGAGGCCGTCGGTGACCTCGTCCCAGAACCGGTCGAGCAGCCGGCTGCGGTCGTCGTCGGACATCGAGGCGAGGGTGTGCATGAGGGTCACCTGTTCGGTCGGGGTGCGCTGGTTGACGATGGTGCGCAGGACGGCCGGTCGCGTGCGCAGCTGCCGCATCTGGCGGTCGACGAGCGCGAGGTGGGGACCACATGCCGCGCTTCCACCCGGCTCCAAGACGATGCTGAGGCCCACTCGACGGCTCGAGCCGGGCAGGCCCGAAAGTCCCGAGGAGGGCGTCCGTCCAAGCACGTCCGCAGGCAACCGTCGTCGATCGCGCCCGTAGTCAAGCAGTTAGTCAAGCAGCCCGCCCGACACAGAGAAACGGCCTGGCCCGAAGCTCCTCGCGGAGCCTCTGACCAGGCCGTTCGCTGTGGGCGATACTGGGATCGAACCAGTGACCTCTTCGGTGTGAACGAAGCGCTCTCCCCCTGAGCTAATCGCCCGCTGCGAGGAGAACCTTACAACACGGCCCCGCCCGCCCCGCACCCGCTCCCCCCGGTCACGCCGTCACCTCGCCGATGGCCACGACCTTCGTGGGGGTGGCGGGGGCGGTGCGGCCGGGTTCGATGGAGACGGCGTACTGGGCGTAGGTGTCGGTGGCGGCCCCGGTGCCCACCGCGCGCAAGCCGGGGTCGGCCGGGAGGACGTCGAAGGTGCCGAGGGGTTCGGGGGTGCCGGAGGTGCCGAGGCCCCAGAGGACGTAGATGTCGCGTTCGGTGGCGTTGGCCGGCAGGGCCAGCGGGTAGACCTGGCGCTCGCCGTCGGTCACCACCACCGCGGCCACGGTGGCGCCGCCTTCCTCGGCGAGGAGGGCGTACTTCGTGCCGGGGCGGCCGAGCTGCTCGAGCAGGCCGGACAGGCTGCGCGACTGGGCGAGCTCGGCGTCGCGCTGCTCCTGCAGCTGGGCGGTGCGGACGGCGAGGCCGCCGATGGCCAGGACGCCGATCAGGGCGACCGCGGCGGCGACGAGGCGGCGACCCCGGCGGGACAGCCACGACCGCCGCGACGGCGGGCCGGACGGGCCGGGGCGGGTCGATGGGTTCTCGCGGGGGCGGCGCGGGGTCTCGGACGGACGAGTGGTGGTGTTCGGCTCGGCGTCCGGGGCAGCGGCTGGGACGTCCGGGGCGGCGTCCGGGGTCGGGTCGGCGAGGGGCTCGGACGGCGGGACCGGGGGCTGGGGCGGGCGGGGACGGCCCTGGACCTGCGGGGTCTGGGCGGCGCGGGCCATCAACGTGGCGCGCAGCGACGGAGGCGGGTCGACCTGCTCGACGGCGCCACCCATACGGGTGAACACCCCCTCGGCATCGCCCACGACGGCCCGGCACGAGGCGCACCCCGGCAGGTGCCGCAGGACCTGGATCTCCTCGGCGGGTTCGAGGGCGTGCAGCACGAAGCCGACCGCCTGCTCGTTCATGGGGCAGTCGTCGTCGGTCGGCCGGCTCACCGCGCACCTCCCGACAGGTCGGAGGAGGCGTCGCCGAACAACGGACCGAGCACGCTGCGCAACCTCTTGACGCCGGTGAACATCCGCGACTTCACGGTGCCGAGCGGCACACCGGTCAACGCGGCTACTTCTCTTTGGGTGTATCCGGCGTAGTAGGCAAGGGCTAACGCCTCCCGCTGATCTGCCGGCAGGTTGCTGAGGGCCTTGCGGACCTGGCCGGCCTCCACGGCCCCGAGGGCCGCCTGATCGGCGCCGGGACCGGAGGGCGCCGACCAGTCCTCGCCGTCGTCGAGGGCGGGCACTGTGCGCTTGCGGATCGTGCTCTCCCTGCGTACGGCGTCGACCGACTTGTGGTGCACCAGAGTCAGCAGCCACGTCCCGAACGGACCGCGGGCGGGGTCGAAGCGGCGGGGGTCGCGCCAGAAGGCCAGGAAGACCTCCTGCACGACGTCCTCGGCGATGCCCTCGTCGACGCAGATGCGGCGGGCGAGGGAATAGGCCGGACGCGAATAGCGGTCGTACAGCTCGCCGAGGGCCGTCTCGTCACCTTCCGTCACCCGCCGGACGAGACCCTCATCGATCGGGTCCGGTGCGCGGCCGGTGCGCGAACGACCGCCGGGAGCGGCCGGCGCCTGCGGCCGGCCTGGTGAACCATCGCCGACTTCGGCCACCAGCGGGATCCTCACATCTCGTCTTCGCAGCTCCGCCGCGTTCGGTTCACCCTAGCCCTGCCCGACTGCGTCCGGTCACCACCCGGGACGGAGAGCGACACGCTACCCCGAGAGAGTGACATCAAGGGGTCATCCGGGGGGTCCTTGCATCTCTACCCGTCACAAAACCACGACGCCGTCGTTTCTCTGCATGACGAACCAAGCGGGACCCCATGAAAGAGGACGTACGATGCGCGACGAGCACACAGTCATCTGCTCACCGGCGGTGTTCGAGCTGATCGCCCCCGACGCGCCTGCGGTGCCCGTCAAGGTCGACCTGACCTACAGCAGCCGCGACCCCTACGCGGTGCAGGCATCCTTCCGCACGGGCAACGGCACCGCCGTCGACTGGGTGTTCGCCCGCGATCTCCTGCACGACGGGTTGATCGCCCAGGCGGGCACCGGCGACGTCCGGGTGCAGCCGATGCCCGGCGACCCGAGCCGCGTGCAGTTGGAGCTCTCCTCGCCGTCGGGGCACGCGGTCTTCACGACCTGCGCGCAGACCCTCGGCGACTTCCTGCACCGCACCTTCGAGGCCGTGCCGCCGGACACCGAGTACTCCTGGCTCGACTTCGACCTGGCCCTGTCCGGCCTCCTCAACGACCCTGCGCGCGACTAGTCGCAGGTGGGGGGCGCGACGCGCAGGACGGGGGGGCCGGTTTGGAGGCCCCGAGCGACTGCGCTAGAGTTCTCCCATCAACGCAGCGGAGACGCTGCACACGCGGACGTAGCGCAGCTGGTAGCGCGTCACCTTGCCAAGGTGAAGGTCGCGGGTTCGAACCCCGTCGTCCGCTCGGAGAAACCTCGGGTCCCGTTCGACCTCCCGGTCACCACGGCGGAGGCTCGCGGCGCGGATGGCCGCTCCGAGGGCTTCGGTGGCGGAGTGGCCGAGTGGTTTAGGCAAGGGCCTGCAAAGCCCTGTACACGGGTTCGATTCCCGTCTCCGCCTCGGGTGATTAGCTCAGTGGGAGAGCGCTTCCTTGACACGGAAGAGGTCACTGGTTCAATCCCAGTATCGCCCACCACAGAACGGCCCGGTCACAGGCTCCCAGCGGAGCCACCGACCGGGCCGTTTCCTCGTTCCGGGCTGAGGTCGCCACACCGAGCGACTCATGAGCGACCGATAGCCATGGGCATCACCGCACAGGCGGTGGCGGGGCGGCCCCGGCGCCGACTTCGTGTCCACGGTCACCGACGCGGTGCGGCGGTGCGGCGGTGCGACGTCCTGCTCGCGCTCGTCGGGCGAGAGTGGGCCACCCTGCGGGACGGCGAGGGGCGACGACGCATCGATGGTCCCGACGACGTCGTCGCGCTGGAGATCGAGACCGCACTGCGCGACGGCGTCCACGTCGTGCCGGTCCTGGTCGACGGGGCGGCCATGCCGAGCGCGGCGGTCCTGCCGGCCCGCATCGCCGGGCTGAGCAGTCGCAACGCGCTGCGGATCGACCACGAAACCTTCACCGCCGACACCGACGCGCTCGTCGCCGCCCTGCGGCGACCCATCGGCGAGACCGACGAGCACCGGCGGCGAGAGGGCCGGAGCGCACCGCGGCGGTGGTGGACGGCGGCCGGCGCCGCCGTCGCGCTCATCGGCGCGGTCGTCCTCGTCACGATGCTGGGACTCCCCGGCGGCGCGACCGGGACGTGCACCAGCCTCGGGACGGTGGCCACCATCGGCCAGGGCAGCGGGCGACCGGACGGCGGCGCGTCCCTGGCGGCCGCCAGCTACACCGTCGACACCTCGCCCGACGTACCGCTCATCCGGACGGCGGGCCGGATCACCGGCGACACCGCCCCGGGACGCCCCTGTGGATCGTGGGTAACCCCGACCGGTGCACCCGGGACTCGATCGGGAACGCCGGATCGGGTCGCTTCTACCCGTCGGCGGAGATCGTGCCCGACGAGGGCGGCTGCCGGCAGGACACGCGGTCGATCGGCTACAGCGAGGCGATCGGGATCACGGTCACGCAGCTGGTCGTCGAGGTCGACGCGGCCGGGCACTCCGCGCTCAGCAGCGACACCCCGGAGACCGACGGCTTCGACGCCGAGGCCTTCTCCCGACTCAACCCCCGCATCCTCGCGTCCTTCCCCGTCCCCCACCGCATAGCCGTCCGGTCGGGAGCGCTCACCACCGCCGGGCCAGCCGGGCCGCCAGCGGGCGGCCGTCGGGGTCGTAGACCGTCCGGTAGAGCGGCACCGCCCAGGACCGGGTCCACCAGCCCAGCTCCTCGGGCCGGTGCGGGCGCAGCCGGCCGGGGGGCCGCGGGCCCCGCCGGTCGCCGTCGTGCCAGCGGTCGAGACCGTCGGCCGAGGCGTTGAGCGCCCGCACGACGTCGTCGGGGTCGAGCAGGTCGGCGTCGTCGCCGCCGTCGTCGGGGCGGTCGAGGTGCTCGCGGAGCAGGGTCAGCCGCAGGTCCCTGGCGAAGACCCGGGCCCGGTCGCCGAGGCCTGCGGGGTCGGTGGGCTCGCGGGTGTCGTGCTCGGCGTCGACGACCGCGCAGGACAGCTCCGAGTCGTGCGACCACGACCGCCGGTTGAGGTTGGCGCTGCCGACGCACGCCCAGACGTCGTCGATGACGGCCACCTTCGCGTGCACGTAGACCGGGGTGCCTTCGCGGTTCTCCACGTCGAACACGTGGACCCGGTCCGCGGCCGCGCGCTGGACGGTCTCGATGGCCTCCACCCGGCCGACCTCGTTGGGCGGCAGCGCCAGCCGCCCGTCGACGTCGGGATGGCGGGGCAGCACGACCACGATGTGCAGGCGCGGGTTCGCCCGGAGGGCGTCGGCCAGCAGCCGGGCGATGTGCGGCGACCACATGTACTGGTCCTCGACGTAGACCAGCCGCCGGGCGCGGCGCAGCGCCTTGGCGAAGCCCCGCGCGACCGAGCGCTCCCCCTGCGGCGCGTAGGGGGTGCGCGGCCTGATCGCCGGGTAGGTGCGCAGCACCTGGACGTGGCAGGTGCCGACCGCGGGCGGGTCGGCCGGGCGGTCGGGCAGCGGGTCGGCGCTCAGGTCGACGCGCCGCAGGCGGTCCTCCAGCCAGGACAGCGGGTTGTCGGTGTCCAGCGAGCGGGGGTCGGTCCACCGCTCGCGGAACACCAGGTCCAGCGCGCCGACCACCGGGCCGCGCAGCTCCAGCTGGACGTCGTGCCACGGCGGTGTGGAGCCGTACGCGCCGGCCAGCTGCGCGGCCTGCGGGTCGCCCGCGTGGTCGGCGTCGTCGCGCCTGCCGTGGCACAGGTCGATGCCGCCGACGAAGGCCACGTCGCGCTCGGGGTGGCCGGGGTGGCGCAGCACCGCGAGCTTCTGGTGGTGCGAGCCCGCGCGGCGCACCCGCTGGTCGAGCAGGACCTCCCCGCCCGCGTCGCGCACCAGCTCGCCGAGCCCACGGTTCGCGTTCTCGCTGTAGCCGACGTCGCTGCGGTGCGCCCGCCACATCAGGCCCTTGACCAGCACCCCGCGCCCGACGGCCGCGGCGAACGCCTCGCCGACCGTGGGCCCGTCGGGGCCGAGGCGCTCATCGGCGTCGCCGCGCCAGTCGGTGAAGAACAGGTGGTCGCCGGTCTGCAGCTCGGCGACCTCCGCGGCCAGCCTGGCGAAGTACTCGGCGCCGTGGACCAGCGGCCGCACGGAGTTGCCCTCGACCGAGGTCGGCAGGGCCGAGGCGGGGTTGCCCCGCTCATCGGCGGTGAGGAACCACTCTTCGAGCACCCCGGCACCGTAGCGGCGCGTCGGCGTGCCCGTCGGATGGCGACGCCCGGCCCCGGTTAGGCTGGCGGCGGGTGCGAGGAGGCGTCTGGGCGCCTGGTGGCCCCCGCGGTCTTCAACACCGACGTGGCCGAGCACCTCGGTCAGGCGGGTTCGATTCCCGTCCGCCTCCGCCCACCCCGCTCGACGAGCAGCCGTCCCGTCCCGGCGGCGACCTCCCCGACCACCGCGGCCGGGACGCCCTGCGCGACCAGCGCGGCCACGGCCTCCCGCGCCCGCGCCGGGTCGGCGCCGAACAGCAGCCCGCCCGAGGTCTGGGCGTCGGCCAGCAGCAGCAGGTCGACCTCCGACACGCCCGGCCCGGCGTCGACGACGTCGGCGACCCACTGCCGGTTGCGGCGGCTGCCGCCGGGCACCGTGCCGGCCTCGGCCAGGTCGCGGACCCCGTCGAGCAGGTCGACGGCGTCGACGTCGATCCGCGCGTCCACCCCGGAGGCGGCGGCCATCTTCTTGAGGTGCCCGAGCAGGCCGAACCCCGTGACGTCGGTGCAGCCGGTCGCGCCCGCGGCGACAGCGGCCGCGGAGGCCGCGGCGTTCGCCGCCGTCATCGACGCGACCGCCGCGTCGACGAGCTCCGGGGGCGCGGTGCCGAGCTTGACCGCCGTGGTGGCGACGCCGACGCCGAGCCGCTTGGTGAGCACGAGGGCATCGCCGGGGCGCAGCCCGGAGTTGGTGAGCACCCGGTCGGGGTGCACCTCGCCGACGACGGCCATGCCGTACTTGGGCTCCGGGTCGTCGATCGAGTGGCCGCCGACCACGGCGAACCCGCAGTCGCGCCCGGCGTCGGCGCCGCCGGCGAGGACCTCGGCGAGGATCTCGGCGGGCAGCGCGTCGGTCGGCCAGGCGACGAGGTTGAGCGCGAACAGCGGGCGACCGCCCATCGCGTAGACGTCGGAGGCGGCGTTGGTGGCGGCGATGCGGCCCCACAGCCGGGGGTCGTCGACCACGGGCGTGAAGAAGTCGGTGGTCGCGACGAGGGCGCGGTCGGCGTCGAGCCGCCACACGGCGGCGTCGTCGCCGGTCTCGGTGCCGACGAGCAGCGAATCCGGGCGGGGACCGGGGACCAGGTTCGCGAGCACGTCCGCGAGCGCACCGGGACCGATCTTGCAGCCGCAGCCGGCTCCGTGGCTGAACTCCGTGAGGCGGCGAGGAGGGGCGGTCGTCACGGGGGCAAGGCAACCACACGCGGGCACCCGGGCGCCGGTCGTAGAGTCCGCGGATGGCCGACGTGCTTCCCGACTCCCGCCGGAGCATCCCGCGGACCGACGCGGTGCTGGCCGAGCCGGCCGTCGCCGGTGCCGTCGAGCGCCTGGGACGAGACCTGGTCAAGGGCGTGGTCGCGGCGGCCCAGGCGGCCGCCCGGCGGGGGGAGATCGCCCCAGGGGACGTGGTGGCGGCGACCCTGCGCGGGCTGCCGCGGGCGGCGACCCGGCTGCGCCCGGTGCTCAACGCCACCGGCGTCGTCCTGCACACCAACCTCGGCCGCGCGCCGCTGTCCCCGGCGGCGCGCGCCGCGCTCGACCTCGCCGCCGGGACCTGCGACGTGGAGCTGGACCTGGGCACCGGGGGGCGCGGGCGGCGCGGCGCGGCGGCGACCGACGCGCTGCTGGGCGCCGTGCCGGGGGCCGCGGCGGGCCACGTGGTCAACAACGGCGCCGCGGCGCTGGCGCTGACCGCGGCGACCCTGGCGGCCGGGCGGGAGATCGTCGTGTCGCGGGGCGAGCTGGTCGAGATCGGCGACGGGTTCCGGATCCCGGACCTGCTCGTCGCGGCCGGGGCGCGGCTGCGCGAGGTGGGCACGACCAACCGCACGCACCTGGTCGACTACGCCGACGCCATCGGCGAGGACACCGCGTTCCTGCTCAAGGTGCACCCGTCGAACTTCGTGGTCAGCGGGTTCACCAGCGCGGTGGGGGTGGCCGAGCTGGCCGGGCTCGGCCCGCCGGTGGTGGTCGACATCGGGTCGGGCCTGCTCACCGCGCACCCGCTGCTGCCCGACGAGCCGGACGCGGCCGGCACGCTCGCGGCGGGTGCGGCCCTGGTCACGGCATCGGGCGACAAGCTGCTGGGCGGCCCGCAGGCCGGGCTGCTGCTGGGCTCGGCGGGGGCGGGCGCCGAGCTGGTGGCCCGCGTCCGCCGCCACCCGCTGGCCAGGGCGATGCGGGTGGACAAGCTGACCCTGGCCGCCCTGGAGGCGACCCTGCGCGGGCCCACTCCCCCGGTCCGCGCCGCCCTGGACGCCGATGTCGCCGTCCTGCGGCGCCGCGCAGAGCAGCTGGCCGACCGGTTGCGCGCGGACGGCGTCCCCGCGGAAGGGGTCTCGTCCGCGGCCGCGGTGGGCGGGGGCGGCGCCCCGGACGTCGTGCTCGACAGCGCCGCGGTGGCGGTGCCCGAGGCGCTGGCCGCGCCGCTTCGCACGGGTGAGCCCGCGGTGCTGGGGCGGGTCGAACGCGGCCGCTGCCTGCTGGACCTGCGCGCACTGGCCCCCGACGACGACGACGCGCTGCGCACCGCGGTGCTCGCCGCGCACCGGGGGGTCTGAGTGCGCACGCACGTGGTGGCCACCGCGGGCCACGTCGACCACGGCAAGTCGACCCTGGTCAGGGCGCTGACCGGGATGGAGCCCGACCGCTGGGCCGAGGAGCGCCGCCGCGGGATGACGCTCGATCTGGGCTTCGTCTGGACGCGGCTGCCCGGTGGCGACAGCCTGGCCTTCGTCGACGTGCCCGGCCACGAGCGGTTCGTCGCCACCATGCTGGCCGGGGTCGGCCCGGTGCCCGCGGTGGTGTTCGTGGTGGCGGCCGACGAGGGGTGGATGCCGCAGTCCGCCGAGCACCTCGACGCCCTGCAGGCGCTCGGGGTGCGGCACGGGCTGCTCGTCGTCACCCGGTCCGACCTGGCCGACCCGGCCCCGGCGCGCGCGGAGGCCGGCGAGCGGCTGGCCGCGGCGGGCCTGGGGTCGCTGCCCGCGCTGGCCGTGTCCGCGGCCACCGGCGCCGGCATGGACGAGCTGCGCGCCGCGCTGGCGCGGCTGGCGGACGGGCTGGCCGACCCCGATCCCGCCGCGCCGGTGCGGTTGTGGGTCGACCGGGCCTTCACCGTGCGCGGCGCGGGCACGATCGTCACCGGCACCCTCCCGGCCGGCACCCTGACCGGCGACGACGAGCTGGAGCTGGCCGGGCGGCGGGTGCGGGTGCGCGGGCTGGAGAGCCTCGGCGAGCCGGTGGCCCGGGTGGACGGGGTCGCGCGGGTCGCGGTGAACCTGCGCGGGGTCGGGGTGGAGTCGGTCGGCCGCGGCGACGCGCTGCTGACCCCGGGCGCCTGGCTGGCGGTGACCGAGCTCGACGGCCGCCTGCACGGCGTGCGCGACGAGCAGGCCGATGCGGCGGCGCTGCCCGCCGAGCTCACCCTGCACCTCGGCTCGGCCGCGACGACCGCCCGGGTCCGCCCGCTCGGCGACGACGTGCTGCGGCTGCGGCTCGCGCGCCCCCTCCCGATGCGCATCGGCGACCGCGCGGTGCTGCGCGACCCCGGCCGCCGGCGCGTGCTCGGCGGGTTCACGGTGCTGGACGTCCGCCCGCCCGCCCTGCGCAGGCGGGGTGCCGCCGCCCGACGGGCACGCGAGCTCGCCGGCGCGTCCGCCGTGCCGGACGCGGCCGCCGAGCTCGCCCGCCGATCCGCGGTGCGCGAGTCGGAGCTGGTGGCGATGGGCGTGCCGGCCGACGCGGTCGCCGGGGCGGACGCGGTGCGCGGCGGCGGCTGGCTGCTCGACCCGCAGCGCGCCCCCGCGCTCGTCGAGCAGCTCCGCGCGGCCGTCGCCGACCACGACGCCGCCGATCCGCTCGACCCGGGCCTGCCCGTGGAGGCCGCCCGCCGGGCGCTGGGGCTGCCGCATCCCGCGCTGGTCGAGGCCCTGCTGGCGCGGACGAGGAGCCGGCTGGTCGTCGGTGACGGCCGGGTGCGCACCGACGCCTCCCCCGACCTGCCCGGGCAGCTGCGCGCCGCGCTCGCCGCGGTGCGCGCCGACCTCGACCGCGCGCCGTTCGCCGCCCCGGACGCCGCCCGGCTCGCGGAGCTGGGGCTGGGCCCCCGCGAGCTGGCGAGCCTGGTGCGCGCCGGCGAGCTGGTCGCCGTCGCGGACGGGGTGGTGCTGGGCGCGGGCGCCGAGGACCGGGCCGTCGCGGTGCTCGCCGGCCTGGGGCCGGTGTTCACCCTCAGCGAGGCCCGCCAGGCGCTGGGCACCAGCAGGCGGGTCGCGGTGCCGCTGCTGGAGCTGCTCGCGCGCCGCGGCCGCACGGCCCGCACCGAGGACGGCCGCCACCGGCTGCGCCGACGAGCCGCCCTCGGCGGGACGCCGTGAACCGGCGCCCCGGCGGGCGTCACACCGGCGCAGGCGTGGTCGCGGCCGACTTCGGGTACACCGGTCCGGTACGCATCTGGCGAAGTGTGGTCGGGAGACCGTTCCGCCCCGACCGCGAAGGATCACGGTGACCGATCGGTCTGAGGACGCGGTGCTGGACTTGAGCATCGACGACGCCTCCTGCCTGCGCACCCTGCGCTCCTGGCTGCGCGAGCGCCTGGACGACGAGCGCCTCGTCGACGTGGAGCTGGTCTGCGTCGAGCTGGTCACCAACGCCATCGAGCACGCCAGGGCGCCGCGGGCGGTGCGCATCCGGCTGGCCCCGCGGGGGCGGGCCCGGATCGAGGTCGACGACGCCGGACCGCCCCGGGCGCTGGCCCCGCGGCTGCCGACGCTGCACGAGCTGCGCGGGCGCGGGCTGGCCCTGGTCGACGCGCTCAGCACGTGGGGAGTGCGCCTAACCCCGACCGGCAAGACCGTGTGGGCCAGCCTCTGAGCCGAGCCGCACGGGCGCGTCAGACTCCGATCGCGAGCGCGACGACGTCGTCGGAGTCGGTCGCGAGGGTCCGGACCACGACGTCCACCAGCGCGCTCGGCGCGAGCCCCCGGTTGCGGTCGAGGAGCTCCAGCAGCTCCTGCGTGCCGGCGTCGAGGTCGCGGCCGCGCCGCTCGACGAGCCCGTCGGTGTAGAGGAACAGCGTCGAACCGGGCTCGAGGTCGATGCAGTGGTCCGCGCGCGGTTGGCGGGCCAGCGCGGGGTAGCCGAACAGCATCCCGTGCTCGGGCAGCAGCCGCGTCGACCCGTCGGCGTCGAGCAGCACCGGTGGCGGGTGCCCGGCGTTGGTCCAGCTCATCGACCAGCCCCCGGCCCCGCGGCGGCGCAGCAGCGCGAGGACGGCGGTGCCCGCCGCGTCCAGGGCGACGCCCGCGTTGGCCCGCTCGAACGCCGAGAAGACGTCCGACGCGGAGCCGCCCGGGTGGTCCCAGAGCGCCTGGCGCAGCATCGACCGGGCCTGCCCCATCAGCGCGGCCGCCCGCAGGTCGTGCCCGATCACGTCGCCGACCGAGACCGCCAGCACCTCGTCCGGGCCGCCGGCCGGGCCGGGCGGACCGGCCGGGCCGAACGCGGCGTCGTACCAGTCGCCGCCGACGTCCTCGCGGGAGTCCGCCGGCACGTAGCGGGCGGCGATCACCAGTCCCGGCACGTCGGGCAGCGTGGTCAGCATCGCCCGCTGCAGGTCGTGCGCGGCCCCGGTGCGGTGCGCGAGCACCCTGGCCCGCGACACCGCCCTGGCCGCGTAGCCGGCCACGGTGCCGATCATCAGCAGGTCCGACGGCGCCAGCGCCCTGGGTCCGGCCCAGCCCAGGACCAGGGCGCCCACCACGTCCTGCGGTCCCGGCAGGGGTGCCGCGACGATCGTGCCCAGGCCCAGCTCGTCCAACAGCTCGGCGGTGGCCCGGTCGACGCCCGCGACGGCGGGGTCGGGGTCCGGGTGGACCAGCATCCGCCCGGACCGCACCGCGGCGGTGGCGACGATCGCGGCTTCCAGCTCCCGGTTGGCCCGCGCGTCGGCCGGGTCGTCGGGGTGGTCCACGGCGAGCGCGAGCCCGACGTAGGCGGGCTGCAGATCGGTGCTGACCAGCTGGTCGGCCCGCTCGCGGACGTCGTCGACGGTGGCGGTGTCGGTGAACGCCTGCGAGGCGGCCAGCAGCGTCTGGCTGCGCACGAAGGAGCGGTGCTGGGCCTGCTCCAGATCGTCGCGCAGCGAGCGCTCCAGCGCGGCGTCGTAGCGGGCCAGGCGCAGGCTCAGCTCCGTCGAGCAGGCGACGGCGAGATCGCTCAGGGTCTCCAACTCCCCCGCGCTCCATTCCCGCGGCGTGCCGTCGATCGCGCACAGCGCGCCCAGCACGTTGCCCTCGGAGTCGCGCAACGGCATCCCCGCGTACGCGACGATCCCGAGGTCGGGTACCGCCGGGTTGTCGCGCACCAGCGGGTGCACGCGGGCGTCGTCGACGACCAGCGGTCGCGCCGAGCTGACCACGTGCAGGCAGAACGCGTGCGACAGCGGCAGCGCCCGCCGCGACGCCCACGGCTCGGGCAGGCCGACCACGCCCGGGAGCACCTGCTGGTCGGACCGGACGAGCGAGACGAACGCGCCCGGCACCGCGAGCCGCTCCCGCACGCGCGCCGCGAACCCCTCCATCACGGGGTCGGGCGCGGTGCCCAGCCCGGACCGCTCCAGCGCCTGCAACCGCATCGGATCGGACAGCCCGTCGCGGTCCGACCCGCCGCCGGCCGAACCCCGATCGGCGTCGTCCATGCCTTCCCCCGCCGTGCTGCCCCGAGTCGGCCTCGAATCGGCCCCTGCATCGGCCCTCGAACCGGCAGAGCGTACGTCGCCGCGGCCACCGGCACCGCCCTGGGTCGTCGCCGGTTCCTCGGGACCGGTCGCCCCGCGAGGGCAACGGGTTGCGCCGAACGCGATCTCCGTTGCCCGGCGCCCCGCCGACCGGTAGACCCGGCGCCATGGACGTCCCCCAGCCGCTGCGCTACCTGCTCGACTCCACGGCCGTCGCATTCGTCTCGACGATCGGCCCGCGCGGCGAGCCGCAGACGACGCCCCTGTGGTTCCTGCACGCCGACGGCGCGGTGCGGATCAGCCTCGTGGAGGGCAGGCAGAAGCTGCGCAACCTGCGCCGCGACCCGCGGATCTCGCTGGTCGTCGTGGACCCGGCCCGGCCGACCCGCTACGTCGAGCTGCGAGGGCGCGTCGACGAGCTCGTCCCCGACGCCGACCGGGCGCTGGAGCGGCGCATCGCGGCCAAGTACGCGCCGGTCGCGCCGACCGGGGTCGCGGAGGAGGAGCTGGACGACGACGGCCTGACGCGCTACGCCGGCACCGTCCTCGTCGAGAAGGTCACCAGCCAGAACTGGTGAGGGCCGCTCAGATCCCGAACCGGCGGCGCAGCACGGGGATGTCGACCACCTCGAGGATGGGGTGGTCTCGCCGGCGTCGCGGCGCGCCGGCGAGCGGGCCGGTGTCTGCGCGGCGGGGGCCCCGGCCGGGTCCTGAGCGGCTCGGGCGCGCTGTTCCGCGGCACCGACCACCCGACTGTCGATATGCACGACCCCGAAGCGGTGGGTCAGTCCGCTCGACGCAGTCCCGCGATGAGGAGCCCGACGAGCCGGCGCGCGTCGTAGCCGGGATCGCTGTCGGCGCCGATGCAGAGGTTGCCGACGCCGCGCATGAGCTCGTAGGCCCGCAGGCCGGGGCGGATCTCGCCGGACGCGACCGCGGCGTCGAGCAGGGTGGTGCCCACCGGTAGGAGCCGGTCGAGGAAGTAGGCGTGCAGGGCGTCGAACTGGCCGCCGTCCGAGTGCAGCGCGGCGGCCAGCCCGTGCTTTGTCACCAGGAAGTCGACGAACAGGTCGATCCACCGGGCCAGCGCGGCGTACGGGGATGCCTCCTCGGCGAGCAGGGTCGCGCCGGCCTCGGCGCAGGCCTCGACCTGGTGGCGGTACACCGCGACGACGAGGTCGGCGCGGGTCGGGAAGTGGCGGTAGACCGTGCCCACCCCGACGCCGGCCCTGGCCGCGATGTCGCGCACCGGCGCCTCGACGCCCGCGGCGACGAAGGCCGCGGCGGCCGCGTCGAGCAGCGCCTTCTCGTTGCGCCGGGCGTCGGCCCGCCTCGGCGCGGCTTGCTCTGCCATGTCGGCCACTCTGCCCGCTCCCCTCCGTCCCGGCAGCACCGCCTTGCTAAACGGAACGCTGTTCCGTATCGTAAGCGGAACAACGTTCCATCTCATCGTAGGGGAAGTCAGCCATGCACTACCGCACTCTGGGTCGCACCGGCGTCCAGGTCAGCACCCTCGCGCTCGGCGCGATGAACTTCGGCGCGATCGGGCGCACCACCCAGGACGAGGCCACCGCGATCGTCGGCACCGCGCTCGACGCGGGGATCAACCTCATCGACACCGCCGACGCCTACAGCCTGGGCGAGTCCGAGGAGATGGTCGGGCGGGCGATCGCCGGGCGCCGCGACGACGTCGTGCTGGCGACCAAGGCCCACCTGCCCATGGGCGAGGGCCCCAACCAGCGCGGCAGCTCGCGGCGCTGGCTGGTCACCGAGCTGGAGGCCAGCCTGCGCCGGCTCGGCGTCGACCACGTGGACCTCTACCAGATCCACCGCTGGGACCCGACCACCAGCGACGAGGAGACGCTGTCGGCGCTGACCGACCTGCGGCGCGCCGGGAAGATCCGCTACTTCGGATCGTCGACCTACCCGGCCCACCGCATCGTCGAGGCCCAGTGGGCCGCCCGCGAGCACCACCTGGGCCGCTTCGCCACCGAGCAGCCGCCCTACTCGATCCTGCAGCGCGGCATCGAGGCCCACGTCCTGCCCGTCACCGAGCGCTACGGGCTCGGGGTGCTGGTCTGGAGCCCGCTGGCCTCGGGGTGGCTCTCGGGCGCGGTCCGCGCCGGCCGGGAGATCGCCACGCACCGGTCCGGGTTCATGCCCGAGCGCTTCGACCCCGCCGTCGCCGCCAACCGGGCCCGGATGGACGCCGTCGAGCAGCTGGCGAAGATCGCCGACGGGGCCGGCCTGACCCTGATCCAGCTCGCGCTCGGCTTCGCGACCGCGCACCCCGGCGTGACCAGCGCGATCATCGGCCCGCGCACCGCGGAGCACCTGACCTCGCAGCTCGCCGCCGCGGACACCGCGCTGACCGCCGACGTGCTCGACGCGATCGACGCCGTCGTCGCCCCGGGCGTCGACCTGGCCCCGCACGAGAACCACGACACCCCGCCCGCGCTGCTCGACCCGGCGCTGCGGCGACGCTGACCGGCCCCGGAAGGACCACTGCCATGACCACCGCACCCGAGCCCAGCTTCGGGATCATGACCGCCCCCATGCAGGTCGACTACCGCGACGTGCTGCGGGTCTGGCGCGAAGCCGACGCGATCCCGCAGATCGGGCACGCCTGGCTGTTCGACCACCTCATGCCGATCGGCGGCGACCCCGACGGGCCGGTCCACGAGGGCTGGACGCTGCTCTCGGCCCTGGCCGCGCAGACCCGACGGCTGCGCCTGGGCCTGCTGGTGACCAGCAACCGCTTCCGCCCGCCCGCCCTGCTCGCCAAGATCGCCACGACGGTCGACATCGTCTCCGGCGGACGGCTCGACTTCGGCATCGGCGCCGGTTCACGTCCCAGCGTGCCGATGGCCCGGCGCGAGTACGACGCGCACGGCCTGCCCTACCACGACGCCGCGCACGCCGTGGAGGCCCTCGCCGAGGCCTGCACGGTGATCCGGCGGCTGTGGACCGAGGACGCGCCGTTCGACTTCCACGGCACCCACGTCCGGCTGACCCGGGCGTTCGGCAACCCCAAGCCCGTGCAGCGCCCGCGCCCGCCGATCATGATCGGCGGGCGCGCGTCCGGGACGCTGCGCGTGGTCGCCGAGCACGCCGACCTCTGGAACATCCCCGGCGGCGGCGACATCGACGACCTCGTCGCCCGCAGCAGGCTGCTGGACCGCTTCTGCGCCGAGATCGGCCGCGACCCCGCCGAGATCACCCGCTCCATCCACCTGCCGGTGTCCTACGACGAGCCGGGGACCACCCGCGACAAGATCGCCGAGGCGGTCGGCTCCGGCTTCTCGCACGTCGTGCTGGGCCTGGCGGCGCCCTACCCCGCCGGCGTCGCCCGGTGGGTCGCCGACGAGCTCATCACCCCGTCGACGCGGGGGTCCACGGCTGCCGGTCCGGTCCCGAGCCCGGTGCCGTGACCAGCTCCCGGACGACCCCGGTGAGCACGTCCACGCCGGTCACCAGGTCGTCGGGGGCGGTGTCCTCCCGCTCGTTGTGGGAGATGCCCTCGCGGCTCGGCACGAACAGCATCGCGGTGGGCACCACCTTCGCCATGTTGGTGGAGTCGTGGCCGGCCACCGTCAGCATCCGCCGCGCGGGCACCCCCAGCTCCGCGCACACCCGCTCCGACACCGCCACGCACTCCGGGGTGTAGTCGTCGCGGTCCCAGGAGTGGGTCAGCTCCAGCTCGACCCGCAGCCCCCGCTCGGCCTCGACCCGCGCCGCGACGTCCCGCAACCGGTGCACCGCCGCGTCGAGCACGGCCGGGTCGGGGCTGCGCAGGTCGAGGTTCGCCCGCACCTCGGCAGCCACCACGACCGGTGAGTTCGGGCGCACGTCGAGCTGCGAGACCGCGGTGTGCAGCGGTGCCTCGGCGAACCGGTCGGCCAGCGACCTGGCCTCGACCACCAGCAGTGAGGCCCCGAGCAGCGCGTCGCGGCGGTCGGCCATGCGCGTGGATCCCGTGTGCGACTGCTCCCCCAGCACCCGGAACCGGAACTTGCGCGCCGCCCAGGTGCCGGTGACGACGCCGATCCGGTCGCCGGTCTCCTCCAGCTCGCGGCCCTGCTCGATGTGGATCTCCGCGTAGGAGCCGACGGGCAGCGGCACCGGCCCGCCCCGCCCGTCGATGCCGTCCAGGGCGTCGCGCACGGTCACGCCGGCCGGATCGGTGGTGCGCAGCGCCTCGTCGGCGTCCAGCCTGCCGGTGAACACCGCGCTGCCCATCATGCTCGGACCGAAGCGACTGCCCTCCTCGTTGAACCAGTTCACGACCGCGAGGTTGCGGGTCGGGCGCACGGTGCCCGCCCGGGCCCCGGCCGCGACCCGGTGCGCGGCGAACGCGGCGGCGACGACGCCGTAGGCGCCGTCGAGCCTGCCCGCCGTGGGCTGGCTGTCCAGGTGCGACCCGGCCAGCACGTACGGGGCGCCGGGCACGAGGTCGAGCAGCCCGAACTGGTTGCCGATCCCGTCCACGGCCACCGCGAAGCCCCGCGAGGCCAGCCACCCGCCCAGCCAGGCGCGGGCCATCCCGTCCCGCACGGTCGCCGCCTCGCGGTCGACCCCGCCGCGGGGCGTGGCGCCGATCGTCGACAGCTGCGCGAAGTCCCGCAGGAAGGCCGCGGCCGACCAGCCGGACCCGTCGTCGTGGCTCATGCGCCCTCCCCGTCCGTCTCTCTGCGCGTCGGGCACCATCCTGACCCACGCCCGGGCGAGCTCGCGCCACCGCTCCCGGGCCGGCGGGCGGTGACCGGGATGGTCAGCGCCACGCGCGGCGATATGCTCGGCCGGTCGCCGGTCTGGTGGGAGGGCGCGGGTGGAGCTGCCGCTGGTCGCCGACGTGCTGCGCGAGGCGCCGGTCGTCGACGGCCACAACGACCTGCCCGCCGCGCTGCGCGCCCGCTCCGGCTACGCCGTCGACGGCCTCGACGAGGGTCGCCCCGACCTGCACACCGACATCCCGCGGCTGCGCGCGGGCGGGGTCGGGGCGCAGTTCTGGTCGGTCTACGCGCCCTCGTCGCTGCCCGAGCCGGAGGCGGTGGTGGCCACGCTGGAGCAGGTCGACGCGGTGTACCGGCTCGTGGCGCGCTACCCGGACGACTTCGCCATCGCCTACACCGCCGACGACGTCGACCGGGTCGTCGCGACCGGCCGGATCGCCTCGCTGCTGGGCGTCGAGGGCGGGCACAGCCTGGCCTCGTCGCTGGGGGTGCTGCGCGCCTTCGCCCGGCTCGGCGTGCGCTACGTGACGCTCACCCACAACCACAACACGCCCTGGGCCGACTCGGCCACCGACGAGCCCGGGGTGGGCGGGCTGGACGACGTCGGCCGCCAGGTGGTGGCCGAGCTCAACCGGCTCGGCGTGCTGGTCGACCTGTCCCACGTCGCGGCCACCACCCAGCACGCCGCGCTGGCCGCGTCGACCGCGCCCGTCATCTTCAGCCACTCCAGCACCCGGGCCCTGTGCGACCACCCCCGCAACGTCGCCGACGACGTGCTCGCCCTGCTGCCCGGCAACGGAGGGGTCGTCCAGCTGACCTTCGTGCCGCCGTTCATCTCCGCCGACGTCGCCGCCTGGTACACCGCAGCCGACGCCGAACGCGCGCGGCTGGGCCTGCCGACCGGGTGGGCCTGGCCGCGGGCGCCGCGACCAGGCGAGGCCGCCGAGGCGGTCGCCGCCGAGGTGCGGGCCGCGGCGGCGACCGCGCGGGCCGAGGCGGACACCGCGATGGCGGCGTGGCTGGCCGCGAACCCCCGCCCGGAGGTCTCGCTCGGCCAGGTCGCCGACCACGTGGAGCACGCCCGCGAGGTCGCCGGCGTCGAGCACGTCGGCCTCGGCGGCGACTACGACGGCGTCGACCGCCAGCCCGCCGACCTGGCCGACGTGTCGGGCTACCCGCGGCTGCTGGGCGAGCTCGCCCGGCGCGGCTGGTCGCGCTCCGACCTGGCCGCGCTCACCGGCCGCAACGCGCTGCGGGTGCTGCGCGACGCCGAGCGGGTGGCCACCGAGCCGCTCTGGCCGACCCACCCCCTGCGCTGAGGCCGGGCGCCAGGGAGGAAGCCGTCGTGACCATCCGTCCCGGGACGCCCACCGCCCCGTTCGGCCCCGCCGACCCGCTGCTCGACCACCTCGTCTACGCCGCTCCCGATCTCGCCGCCGCGCAGGCGGCCTTCGCCGCGGCCACCGGCCTCACCCCGGCCCCCGGCGGCCGCCACCTCGGCCGGGGCACCCGCAACCTGCTGGTCGGATTGGGCCCGACCGCCTACCTGGAGATCATCGGACCGGACGACGAGCACCCCGCCGACCCGGGCGCTGCGGTGCCGTTCGGCGTCGACGCGCTCACCGCGCCCCGCCTGGTGACCTGGGCGGCGCGCCCCGACGACATCGCGGCGGCCGCCGCCGCGTCGGCCGCGGCCGGTGCCGACCTCGGCCCGGTGGCCCCGATGTCGCGCCGCACCGCCGACGGCGACCTGCTGGAGTGGCGGCTCGCCGCGCCCCACCCGCCGCCGTTCGACGGCGTCACCCCGTTCCTCATCGACTGGGGCGCGACCGCGCACCCGGCCGCATCGGGGCTGCCCGCCGCGGCGCTGCGCGGGCTGCGCGCCACCCACCCCGATCCCGAGGCCGTCGGCGCCGTGCTGGGCGCGCTCGGGCTGCGCCTCGACGTGGCCGCCGGCCCACCCGGGCTCGCCGCGCTGCTCGGCACCCCGCGCGGCCCCGTCGTCCTGGCCTGAGCCGGAACGCGGTGCACCACCCGCGTCCTCACGCCCCAGCGAGCTCGACCATCGCGCGCTCGTCGAGGGCGAGGGTGGCGGCGGCGACGTTCTGCTCCAGGTGGGCGGCCGAGGACGTGCCGGGGATCGGCAGGACCACCGGGGAGCGGTGCAGCAGCCAGGCCAGCGCCACCTGGGTGGGCGTGGCGCCGAGCCGCTCGGCCACGGCGACCGCGGGGCTGTGGCCGGCCCGGGCCAGCGGCGCCACCGGGAGCCACGGGACGAACGCGATCCCCCGGCTCGCGCAGTGCTCCAGCACGTCCTCGGAGGCGCGGTCGAGCAGGTTGTACCGGTTCTGCACGCTGGCGATCGGAGCGATCCGCTCGGCCTGCACCAGCTGCTCGACGCTCACCTCGGACAGCCCGATGTGGCGCACCTTGCCCTGCTCGCGCAGCAGAGCCAGCGCGCCGACCTGGTCGGCCAGCGGGACGGCGGGGTCGACGCGGTGCAGCTGGAGCAGGTCGATGCGCTCGACGCGCAGCCGGCGCAGGCTCAGCTCGGCCTGCTGGCGCAGGTACTCGGGGCGGCCCAGCGGGATCCACTGCCGGCCGAGGTTGACCTGCCCGCCCTTCGTCGCGACGACGACGCCGGGCGGGTAGGGGTGCAGCGCCTCGGCGAGCAGCTCCTCGTTCTGCCCGAGGTCGTAGGAGTCGGCGGTGTCGATGAAGGTGACGCCGAGCTCGACGGCGCGGCGGGCGACGGCGATCCCGGTGGCCCGGTCCGGGCCGCCGGTGAGCCGCATGGCGCCGAAGCCGATGCGGTGCACCGGGAGGTCGCCGCCGATGGTCAGGGTCAGCTCGATCGGGGAGCCGTTCGTGGTCGTCATGCGACGAGCGTGCGACCCTCGACCGTGAAGGACAAGTAAGAGGTTCTGATGCCTACCGCGTAGCATCTCTACGATGTTGAGCCTGGAGCGGCTGCGCGTGCTGCACGCGGTGACGGCCGCGGGGTCGGTCGTCGGGGCCGCCGCCGCGCTGCACGTCACGACGTCGGCGGTGTCGCAGCAGCTGGCCCGGCTGGAGCGCGAGGTCGGGCAGCGCCTGCTGGAGCGGCGGGGCCGCGGCGTGCGGCTCACCGAGGCCGGCGCGCTGCTGGCCGACCGGGCGGGCGAGCTGCTCGCCCACGTCGAGCGGGTGGAGTCCGACCTGGCCGGCCACCGCGGCACGGTCGACGGTGCGGTCGCGGTGGCCGGGTTCGCCACCGCGGTGCGCGGCCTGCTCACGGGCGCCCTGGGCGAGCTGCGCTCCCGCCACCCCGCCCTGCGGGTGTCGCTGTCCGAGCGCGAGCCGCACGAGGCGGTGCCCGCACTGCGCCGCGGGCACCTCGACCTGGTCGTCGCCCAGGACTGGCCCGACGACCCGCTCGCCGTCCCGTCCGACCTGTCGCGCCGCCACCTCCTCGACGACCCGTTCGACCTCGCGGTCTCCCCCGACCACCCCTCGGCCGGCCGCGACCGCGTCGGCGTCGACGACCTGGTCGACCTGGAGTGGATCAGCTGGAGCAGCGGGCAGATCTGCCACGACTGGCTGGTCCGCTCGCTGAGCACCGACGTGCGCGGCCCCCGCGTCGCGCACACCGCCTCCGAGCACGCCACCCAACTGGCCCTGGTCACGGCCGGCCTCGGCGCGGCGCTGATCCCCCGGCTCGGTCGCGACCCCGTCCCGGAAGGCGTCCGGTTCGTCCCGATCGACCCGGCGCCCACCCGCCGGGTCTTCGCGCTGTGGCGGACGAGCTCCGCACCGCGCCCGGCGGTGCGGGCGGTGCTCGACGCGCTCGCACCGCGGGGCGCTCCCACCGGGCACCGCTGATCGACCCCGGCCCCGGCCCGTCCGGCCTGCCGGCGTCCTCACAGGGTCCGGGTGCTCCTCGCAGCTGCTGAGGCGTCTGCGAGGAGCACCCGGACTCTGCGACGTGGACCGGCGCACCGGTCGGCGGGCCGAGCCGGGGTCAGTGCGACTCGCGGGCCACCTGGCTCCCGCTCGACCCGACCAGGAAGTCCAGGTCGGCGCCGGTGTTCGCCTGCCCGACCGTCTCGACGTAGAGCCGCTCCCACCCCCGCGACGGCGCCGCGAACCCCGCCACCGTCGCCTCCGACGGCTGGCGGGCGGCCAGTTCCTCGTCGGTCAGCTCGACGTCCAGGCGGCGCGCCTCGACGTCGAGGACGATCACGTCGCCGGTGCGGACCAGGGCGAGCGGACCGCCCGCGGCGGCCTCCGGGGCCACGTGCAGCACGACGGTGCCGTAGGCGGTGCCGCTCATCCGGCCGTCGCAGATGCGGACCATGTCGCGCACGCCCTGGGCCAGCAGCTTCTCCGGCAGCGGCAGGTTGGCGACCTCGGGCATGCCCGGGTAGCCGCGGGGGCCGCAGCCGCGCAGCACCAGCACCGTGTCGGCGTCGACGTCGAGGTCCGGGTCGTCGAGGCGGGCGTGCAGGTCCTCGACCGAGTCGAACACCAGCGCCCGGCCGCGGTGGCGCAGCAGGTGAGGCGAGGCGGCGGCGGGCTTGATGACCGCGCCGTCGGGGGCGAGGTTGCCGCGCAGGACGGCGATGCCGGCGTCGTCGAGCACGGGCGCGGCGCGGGTGCGGATCACCTCGCCGTCCCAGATGGGCACGTCGTCGATGTCCTCGCCCAGGTGGCTGACCAGCGGCTTGCCGGTGACGGTGAGCGCTTCCGGGTCGAGCAGGTCGCGCACCTGGTGCAGCACGGCGTGCAGGCCGCCCGCGCGGTGCAGGTCCTCCATCAGGAACCGGCCCGCGGGCTGCAGGTCGACCAGCAGCGGCACCCCCGAGCCGATCCGGTCGAAGTCGTCGAGGGTGAGCTCGATGCCCAGCCGCCCGGCGATGGCCAGCAGGTGCACCACGGCGTTGGTGGAGCCGCCGATCGCGGCCAGCGCGACGATCGCGTTGCGGAACGACCCCCGGCTGAACAGGGTGCTCGGGGTGCGCTGCTCGGCGACCATCTCGACGGCGAGCCTGCCGGTGGCGTGCGCGCCCTCCAGCAGCCGGCTGTCGGCGGCGGGGGTGCCGGCGATGCCGGGCAGCGACGCGCCCAGCGCCTCGGCGAGCAGGCCCATCGTCGAGGCGGTGCCCATGGTGTTGCAGTGGCCGCGGCTGCGGATCATCGACGACTCCGAGCGCAGGAAGTCGGCCTCGGACAGGGTGCCCGCGCGGACCTCCTCGCTGAGCCGCCAGACGTCGGTGCCGCAGCCCAGCGGCACGCCGCGGAAGGTCCCGTTGAGCATCGGCCCGCCCGGCACGACCACGGCGGGCAGGTCGACCGAGGCCGCGGCCATGAGCAGCGCGGGGATGGTCTTGTCGCAGCCGCCCAGCAGCACCACGCCGTCGATCGGGTTGGCCCGCAGCATCTCCTCGGTGGCCATCGCGGCCATGTTGCGCCAGAGCATCGCCGTGGGGCGGACGTTGGTCTCCCCCAGCGACACGACCGGAAGGTTCAGCGGGATGCCGCCGGCCTCGTAGACGCCCTGCTCGACGCTGCGCCCGACCTCGTTCAGGTGCGCGTTGCACGGCGTGAGGTCCGAGGCGGTGTTGGCGATCGCGATCTGGGGGCGCCCGTCGAAGGCGTGCGAGGGCACGCCCCGCCGCATCCAGGCGCGGTGGATGTAGCCGTTGCGGTCCTGGCCGCCGTACCACTGCGAACTGCGCTGTTCGGTCGGTCGCTGGGTCACTGCGATGACTCCGTCCGGTAGACCTGTGCCGGTGAGGGCACTGGTCATCATCGGTCCGGGACGCGCGGAGGTCCAGGAGGTCGAGCCGCCCCCCGCGGCGCCCGGCCAGGTGGTCGTCGACGTGGAGCGGGTCGGGCTGTGCGGCACCGACGTCGAGTTCTTCACCGGGCACATGAGCTACCTGCACTCCGGCGAGGCCGCCTACCCGATCCGGATCGGCCACGAGTGGTGCGGGACGGTCGGCGCGGTCGGCGCCGGGGTCGACGGGTCGTGGCTGGGCCGGCGGGTCACCGGCGACACCATGCTGGGCTGCCGGCGGTGCGCGCGCTGCCGCGACGGGCGCCAGCACGTCTGCGCCGACCGCTTCGAGATCGGCGTGCGCGGCGGCTTCCCCGGTGCCCTGGCCGAAAGGGTGGCCGTGCCCGCCACGGCCCTGCACGCCCTGCCCGACTCCGTCGACGACACCCTGGGCGCGCTCGTCGAGCCGGGCGGCAACGCGCTGCGCGCCGTACGGGCCGCCCAGGTGGGCGAGGGCGACCGGCTGCTCGTGCTCGGTCCGGGCACCATCGGGCTGCTGGTCGCGCTGTTCGGCCGGGCGCGCGGGGCCGAGGTGCACCTGATGGGCCGCGACGACCGCGACCTCGCGCTGGCCCGCTCCCTGGGCTTCACCTCGACCTGGACCGCCGACACCCTGCCCGACCTCCCGTTCGACGCCGTCGTCGACGCGTCGACCGCGCCGCAGCTGCCCGCGCTCGCGGCGCGCGTGGTCGAGCCGGGCAAGCGGGTCGTCTACATCGGACTCTCCAGCGCCCCGAGCACGCTCGACACCCGCGCGCTCGTGCTCAAGGACGTCACCGCGGTCGGCGTCCTCAGCGCCTCGGCCGGGCTGGCCGGCACCATCGAGGCCTACGCTGGCGGCGCCGTCGACGCGCGCCCGCTGGTGGCGGCCACGGTCGGGCTGGACGAGGCGGCCGCGGTGCTGGCCGGCGAACGCCCGCCCGGCGCCGGGCCCGGCCCGAAGGTGCACGTCGACCCGCGGCGGTGACGGTATCCCCGCGGTGACCGGGTGACTGCGCGGTGCCGTCTTCCGCCGGTCCGCGCGGCGTCGCACAGTCGGTCGACCACCAGGAGGGACCGACCAGAGGAGCACCCATGGCCCCCGTGCCGTTCGACCGGATCCGCGCGCAGTTCGAGGCCTACGTCGGCGACGTCGTCTACGCCACCATGACCACCGTCGACCGGCGGGGACGCCCCCGCGCGCGGGTGCTGATACCGGTCTGGGAGGAGGTCGAGGGCAGCCCGGTGGGCTGGCTGGCCACCTTCCCGACACCGGTCAAGGACGCCCACCTGGCCGCCAACCCGCACACCACGTTCTCCTACTGGTCGCCGCGGCAGAACCAGGTGGCGGTCGACACCGTCGCCCACTGGGTCGACGACCCGGCCACCCGCCGGCACGTCTGGGACCTCTACGCGCGCACCTCGCCGCCCGGCGCAGGCTACGACCTGGGGCGGTTCTGGAGCTCGCCCGACGACCCGCGGCTGCGGGTGCTGCGCATGCGGCCCTACCGGATCCAGGTGATCCGCGGCTCCGACCTGCGCGGCACGATCTGGACGCCCGACGCGCCCCCCGGCGCCCGGTCCGCCGCGGACGACGCCGCGGAGACCGCGGCGGGGTGAGCCTCAGAGGGCCATCGCGTCGGTCCACAGCCGGGCCGAGCGCCCGGTGAGCACGTCGAGCAGGGCCCCGGCCTGGGCGTCGGTGAGCGAGGCGACGTAGTCCACTACCGCCCGACCGCGGGCCAGCCGGTCCACCTCGGTCGCCGGGACCACACCGCGCTCGCCCAGGCCCGCGTACTCGCCGCGGGCCAGCTCGACGAGGTCGTGCAGCCGCGGTGGCAGGCCCGGCGAGTCGGCGGCCGGGCTGTCGGCGAGCCACTCCTGCAGCGCGCCGACCAGGCCGGTGACCACCGTGGCCTGCCCGCGCTGGTAGGAGGCGAGGTCGGCGCGGCGCAGCACGAAGTGCTGGTGGACGAACTTCAGCACCGACACCTCGTGCCACTGCTCGACGCCGAGCGCGACGTGCGAGGCGCGCACCGGCGGGTCGCGCAGCACGCGCACCCCGCCGACCAGCCGCGACGTCCAGCGGGCCGAGAACTCGGCGACGGCGCGCTCGGCGGCCATCGAGCCGTCGAACGGGGTGATCAGCAGGCTGTCGGCCAGCTCGGCGCGCACCCGGGCGACGGCGGCCGCGAAGGCATCGGCGTCGAAGGCCCAGCCGTCGCGCTCGGCCATCCGCCGCCGCAGCCGCTCCAGCGCGCTGCCCGGACCGCCCGACGGGCCCACGCCCTGCGCGTCGCGGTTCTCCTGCCAGCACCGCAGCTCGGTGGCCACCCCGGCCTGCTGCAGCACCCCGACCCGGTGGAAGTCCTCCAGGTCGTGGATGGCGTAGGCGACGTCGTCGGCGGTGTCCATGACCGCCGCCTCGACCGTCTGCTGCCAGGGCCCGACGGGGAACGGCGCCCGGCTCGCGGCCAGCTCGTCCAGCTCGGTCAGGTAGGCCGAGAACTTGGCCGACCCGGCCTGCTCGGCGCCCGGCGCCGGGCCGCCGCCGCGCGGGGGCAGCGCCGCGGTGCTGGGGTGCGGGTCGGGGTGGGCCAGGCGCGCCCACGGGTACTTCAGGATCGCCGCGCGGACGGCCGCGGTCAGCCCGAGCCCGGACGAGCCGGGCCCGTGCAGGTCGATGGTGGTGACGATGCGGAAGCTCTGGGCGTTGCCCTCGAACCCGTCGGCCAGCCCCAGCCGCTCGCGCGCGAGCCGGTCGAGCACCTGCTCGCCGAGGTGCCCGAACGGCGGGTGACCGAGGTCGTGCGCGAGCGCGGCGGCCTCCACGACGTCGGGGTCGCAGCCGCCCAACCGCTCCACCTCGGCGGCCGCGGCGGGGTCGGCGCCGAGGTGCTCGGCGATCGCCCTGGCCACCTGGGCCACCTGCAGCGAGTGGGTGAGCCGGTTGTGCAGCAGCAGGCCGGCCCCGTTGGGGCTGACGACCTGGGTGACGCCGGCCAGGCGGGCGAAGAACGGCGAGGCGGCGATGCGGTCGCGGTCGGCGCGGTAGGGGCTGGCGGCCAGGCCGGCGCCCTGCTCGTCGGCCCCGGGCGACCTGGCGGACCGGTCGGGGTGGGCGCTCACCGCCGCAGGCTATCCACCGGCGCGCCCGGGGCCGTTCCGACCGGTGGATCAGGGTCGTTCGAGTGCGTCGCGCCCCGCCGGCACCGTCCACTGGCGACCAGGCGTGTCTGGTGGTCCTCCGGATGGGGCAGCATGGTGCCCATGCGCTCGTCCGACCCCGCCCCGGTGATGACCGACGTCGCCCGGCTGGCCGGGGTCTCCCATCAGACCGTCTCCCGGGTGGTCAACGGCTCGCCGCACGTCAGCGAGCCGACCAGGGCCAAGGTGATGGCCGCCATGGAGCAGCTGGGCTACCGGCGCAACGGGGTGGCCAGGGCGCTGGCGATGCGCCGCTCCGGCACCCTCGGGGTGATCACGTTCGACACCGTGCGCTACGGCCCGGTCTCGACGCTCTACAGCATCGAGCAGGCCGCGGGCTCCGTCGGGCTCGGCGTCAGCATCGCGGTGGCCGAGCAGGCCACCTCCGACGAGGTCGTGCGGGCGCTGGCCCGGCTGCAGGACCAGTCCGTGGAGGGGATCGTGGCGATCGCGCCCCGGCACGACGCGGTGGAGGCGCTGAGCACCGAGCTGCGCGGGCTGCCCGCCGTCCTGGTCGGGGGCGTGCACGGCGGCGGGTCGGGCCCGATCGCCGCCGGCGACGAGCAGGCCCGCCCCGGCCAACCCGCCGTCGGCATCGACCAGCGCGGCGGGGCCGCCGCGGCCACCCGCCACCTGCTCGACCTCGGCCACCGCACCGTGCACCACCTGGCCGGGCCGCGCGGCTGGCTCGACGCGGAATGGCGCACCGAGGGGTGGCGGGCCACCCTCGAGGAGGCCGGGCGCCGAGTGCCCGAGCCGGTGGCGGGCGACTGGAGCGCCGGGTCGGGCTACGCGGCGATGCGCGAGCTGCTCGCCGTCGATCCCGAC
Organism: Pseudonocardia humida; assembly: GCF_023898865.1. Classification (GTDB taxonomy): domain Bacteria; phylum Actinomycetota; class Actinomycetes; order Mycobacteriales; family Pseudonocardiaceae; genus Pseudonocardia; species Pseudonocardia humida. Next base: position 12,113 of record NZ_JAGSOV010000084.1, on the reverse strand, counting down.
CTGAGCGCCGTCTTCGCCGCCAACGACCCGATGGCGCTGGGGGCGCTGCGCGCCCTGGACGAGGCCGGGCGCCGGGTGCCCGAGGACGTCAGCATGGTCGGGTTCGACGACGTGCCGGAGGCCGAGTTCTTCCGGCCCCCGCTGACCACGGTCCGCCAGCACTTCACCGAGGCGGGTCGGCGCGCGGTCGGGATGCTGCTGGACATGATCCGGCCCGGGGACGGGCCGGCGATCAGGCCCGGGCCGCCCGCGGTCGTGCCGACGGAGCTGGTCGTGCGACGGAGCACGGGCCCCTCGCCACACCGTTGAGTGGCCGACCCTTGACAATCTTTGTTAGCGCTCACATCGTGTGAGCGCACACAACTCGTCGAGGGGGACAACCGTGAGCAGCTCGGCACCGGCGCCAGGCCCTGTGGACGTGCAGGAGGTGGATCCGCGCGGCGCGGTGGCGGTCGGGATCGACTTCGGGACGTTGTCCGGGCGCGCGGTGGTCGTCCGGGTCGCCGACGGCGCGGAGCTCGCCTCGGCGGTGCACCCCTACCGGCACGCCGTGGTCGAGCGGCAGCTGCCCGGCGGCGGTCCCACCCTGCCCCCGGACTGGGCCCTGCAGGTGCCCGCCGACTGGGTCGAGGTGCTCACCACCGCCGTGCCCAAGGCCGTCGCCGCGGCCGGCGTCGACCCGTCCGCGGTGATCGGCGTGGCCACCGACTTCACCGCCTGCACCGTGCTGCCCACGCTGGCCGACGGCACCCCGCTCTGCGAGCTGCCCGAGCTGGCCGACCGCCCGCACGCCTACCCCAAGCTGTGGAAGCACCACTCCGCGCAGGGCCAGGCCGACCGGATCACCGCGGTCGCCGAGCAGCGCGGCGAGGCGTGGCTGGCCCGCTACGGCGGCCGGATCTCCAGCGAGTGGGAGTTCGCCAAGGCGCTGCAGCTGCTGGAGGAGGACCCCGACACCTACGCGCGCACCGAGCGCTGGGTCGAGGCCGCCGACTGGATCGTCTGGAAGCTGTGCGGCACCTACGTCCGCAACGCCTGCACCGCAGGCTACAAGGGCATCCGCCAGGACGGGCGCTACCCCGACGCCGAGTACCTGGCCGCGCTCGACCCCCGCTTCGCCGACTTCGTCACCGACAAGCTGGAGCACCCCATCGGCGAGCTGGGCGCCCGGGCCGGCGGGCTCACCGCCGAGGCCGCCGCGTGGACGGGGCTGCCCGAGGGCGTCGCCGTGGCCGTCGGCAACGTCGACGCGCACGTCACCGTCCCGGCGGCGCAGGCCGTCGAGCCGGGCCGGATGGTCGCGATCATGGGCACCTCCACCTGCCACGTCATGGTCTCCGACCAGCTCGGCGAGGTCCCCGGCATGTGCGGGGTCGTCGACGGGGGAATCCTGCCCGGGCTGTGGGGCTACGAGGCGGGCCAGAGCGGTGTCGGCGACATCTTCGGCTGGTTCGTCGACACCTCGGTGCCCCCGGAGTACCACCGCCGCGCCGAGGAGCGCGGCATCGACGTGCACGCCCTTCTCACCGAGCTGGCCGCCGAGCAGGCCGTCGGCGAGCACGGGCTGGTCGCGCTGGACTGGCACTCGGGCAACCGCTCCGTCCTGGTCGACCACGAGCTCTCCGCCGTCGTCGTCGGGCAGACCCTGGCCACCCGCCCCGAGCACACCTACCGGGCGCTGCTGGAGGCCACCGCCTTCGGCACCCGGGTGATCATCGAGTCGTTCGAGGCGGCCGGCGTGCCGGTCACCGAGCTGATCGTCGCCGGGGGGCTACTGAAGAACGCGCTGCTCATGCAGATCTACTCCGACGTCTGCAACCTGCCGCTGTCGATCATCGGATCGGAGCAGGGCCCGGCGCTCGGCTCGGCGATCCACGCCGCCGTGGCCGCGGGCGCCTACCCCGACGTCGTGGCCGCGGCCGCGGCCATGGGCTCGGTGCACCGCGCCGCCTACCGGCCCGACCCGGAACGCGCCGCCGCCTACGACGCGCTCTACGAGGAGTACCGCCGCCTGCACGACCACTTCGGCCGCGGCGAAGGACCGGGCGGCAACGACGTGCTGCACCGGTTGCGCCGGATCCGCCGCGAGGCGGTGGCCCGATGAGTGCAACGATCCCCGAGTCGGCCCGCGGTCCCATCGAGGACCTGCGCGAGCGCGTCGCCGCGCTGCACGGCGAGCTGGTCCGCTACGGCCTGGTGGTCTGGACGGCGGGCAACGTCTCGGCCCGGGTGCCCGGCCACGACCTGATGGTCATCAAGCCGAGCGGGGTGTCCTACGACGACCTGACCCCGGCGTCCATCGTCGTCTGCGACCTGCACGGCGAACTGGTCGAGGGCGAGCTCTCGCCGTCGAGCGACACCGCCGCGCACGCCTACGTCTACCGCCACCGCCCCGACGTCGGCGGGGTGGTGCACACCCACTCCACCTACGCCAGCGCGTGGGCCGCCGTCGGCGAGTCGATCCCGTGCGCGCTGACGGCGATGGCCGACGAGTTCGGCGGCGAGATCCCGCTCGGGCCGTTCGCCCGCATCGGCGACGACTCGATCGGCCGCGGCATCGTCGAGACGCTGGCCGGCCACCGGTCCACCGCGGTGATCATGAAGAACCACGGGGTGTTCACCATCGGCCGCGACGCCAAGGCCGCGGTGAAGTCCGCGGTGATGTGCGAGGACGTGGCGCGCTCCACCCACATCGCCCGCCAGCTCGGGCCGCTGGTCCCGATCGCCGAGGACGATGTGGACGCGCTGCACGACCGCTACCAGAACGTGTACGGACAGGGAGGTCAGCAGCGGTGAAGCAGATCTGGTTCCTCACCGGAAGCCAGGGGCTCTACGGGCCGGAGACGCTGGAGCAGGTCGCCGGCCAGTCCAAGGAGATCGCCACCGCGCTGGCCGACGCGCTCGGCGACGGGCTGCCGGTCGAGGTGGTCTGGCAGCCGGTGCTGACCGACGCCGATGGCATCCACCGGATGATGCTCGCCGCCAACTCCGACCCCGACTGCGTCGGCGTCACGGCCTGGATGCACACCTTCTCCCCCGCCCGGATGTGGATCCACGGGCTGGACGCGCTGCGCAAGCCGCTGCTGCACCTGCACACCCAGGCCAACCTGGAACTGCCGTGGTCCACGATCGACATGGACTTCATGAACCTGAACCAGGCCGCCCACGGCGACCGGGAGTTCGGCTACATCCAGGCCCGCATGGGCGTGGTGCGCAAGATCGTCGCCGGGCACGTCAGCGACCCGGCGGTGGCCGCGCGCACGTCGGCGTGGGTCCGCGCCGCGCTGGGCTGGTCGGAGGTGCGCTCGCTGCGGCTGGCCCGCTTCGGCGACACCATGCGCGACGTCGCGGTGACCGAGGGCGACCGCACCGAGGCGCAGTGGCGCTGGGGCGTCACGGTCAACGGCTACGCCGTCACCGACCTCGCCGACGCCGTGCACGCCGCCACCGACGCCGAGGTCGACCGGCTCGTCGTCGAGTACGACGACCGGTACGACGTGGCCCCCGAGCTGCGCAAGGGCGGCGACCGCCACGACTCGCTGCGCTACTCCGCCCGCATCGAGCTGGGCCTGCGCGCCCTGCTGGAGGCCGCCGGCGCCCGCGCGTTCACCACCAACTTCGAGGACCTCGGCGCCCTGCGCCAGCTGCCCGGGATGGCCGTGCAGCGGCTGATGGCCGAGGGCTACGGCTTCGCGGGCGAGGGCGACTGGAAGACCGCGACCCTGCTGCGCACCCTCAAGGTCGCCGGCCAGGGCCTGCCGGGCGGCACGTCGTTCATGGAGGACTACACCTACCACCTGGGCCCGGGCGCGCCGAAGGTGCTCGGCGCGCACATGCTGGAGGTCTGCCCGTCGATCGCCGCGGGCACCCCGAAGGTGGAGATCCACCCGCTGGGCATCGGCGACCGCGAGGACCCGGTCCGGATGGTCTTCGACGCCGCCACCGGCCCCGGCTTCGTCGTCGGCATGTCCGACATGGGCGACCGGTTCCGGCTGGTGCTCAACGAGATCGACGTCGTCCCCGCCGACGAGCCGCTGCCCCGCCTCCCCGTCGCCCGTGCGGTCTGGGAGCCGCGACCGAACCTCCGCACGGCGTCCGAGACGTGGATCCTGGCCGGCGGGCCGCACCACACGGTGCTGTCGACGGCGCTGGGCACCGAGGAGGTCGCCGACCTCGCCGAGCTGGCGAGCACGGAACTCCTGGTGATCGACGAGGACACCGACTCCCGCCGCTTCACCCGCGAGCTGCGCTGGAACCAGGCCTACTACCGCCTGGCGGGAGCCCTGTGAGCTGACCCCGGGTCGACCTCGCGGGGCCGGCGGGAGCCGGGGGTCAGCGGGGCTCGCCCGCCAGGGCGAGCAGGCGGCGGGCCCGCACGCGCTCGGTCGGCGCGAGCTCGCGGAAGCACTGCTCCAGCAGGCCCACGGCCAGCCGGGCGTCCCGGGACGCGCGCTCCGGCGCCTCGGCGTCCGGTTCCAGCTCGGCGAGCACCGCGTGCACCTGGGTCACCACCAGCTCCACGAACGCCCGCGCCGGGCCGACCGGTGCGCCCCGCCGGGCCAGCGCGGCGAATGCCTCGGCCAGCGCCGCCGGCACCGGGGCCAGCGGGAGGCGCCGGCGCCCGCGCCCCTCCAGCCACCGGCACAGCTCCATGAGCAGCACCGCCTCGTCCGCGGCCCGCCCGCGCCACGCCCGGTCGGCGCTCCCCCGCCCGGCACCGCCGGGCCAGGTCCGCTGCAGCACCGCGGCCGCGAGCTCGGCCGCGGACGGCACCCGGGGCCCGGTCGCCGAGCCGGTCGCGCGGGTGGCGACCCGCCGCGCCCTGGCGCTCACTTGGTCGACCCCGCGAGCACGCCCTGCACGAAGTGGCGCTGGAAGGAGAAGAACACCACCAGCGGCACGAACATCGACACGAACGCCCCGGTGGCCAGCACGTCGACGTTGGCCCCGAACTGGCGCAGCTGCCCGCGCAGCGCCACGGTGATCGGCGCCGAGCCCTCGTCCGCGAACACCAGCGCGACCAGCAGGTCGTTCCAGACCCAGAGGAACTGGAAGATCGCCAGCGAGGCGAGGGCGGGCACCGCGATCGGCAGCACCAGCCGCCAGAAGATCATCAGTTCCCGACCGCCGTCCATCCGGGCCGCCTCCAGCAGGTCGCGCGGGATCCCGACGAAGAAGTTGCGTAGCAGGAACACCGCGAAGGGCAGCCCGAAGCCCACGTGGAAGAGCACCACCCCGGCGATCGAGCCGTAGAGGCCGACGGCGCCGAGCAGGCGCGCCACCGGGATCAGGGCCACCTGCACCGGCACCACCAGCAGCGCGACCACGCCGGTCATCACCCAGTCGCGGCCGGGGAAGGAGATCCAGGCCAGCGCGTAGGCGGCCAGCGAGCCGATCACCACCACCAGCACCGTCGACGGCACCGCGATGAGCACCGTGTTCCACAGCGACCCCAGCATGGCCCGGTCGGAGAGCAGCTCGCCGTAGTTGGCCAGGGTGAGCTCCGCGGGCCTGGTGAAGACCTCGGTGAAGACCGTCCACCAGCCGCTGCCGGCGTTGGCGCTCTCCGGGCGCAGCGAGGCCACCAGCAGGCCCAGCACCGGCATCAGCCAGAACACCGCGATGACCACGAGCAGCACCCGCACCGCCGGACCGGCGAGCCGCTCGACCACCCGCGCGGCGACCGAACGCCTCGGCGGGGTGGGCGCGGGGGGCCGGGCCGCGACCGCGGGCGGGGTACCGACCACCGACGTCACGACCGCTCCGCCTTGAACCGCCGGACGTTGAACAGCATCGCCGGCCCCACCAGCAGGAACAGCAGCACTGCCAGGGCGCTGCCCAGCCCCTGGTCGCCGCCGCCGGACCCGAACGACACCTGCCACATCTGCAGCGCCAGCACGTTGGCCTCCTCCTGCGCCGACCCCGGCGCGATGACGAACACCAGGTCGAACACCTTCAGCACGTTGATCACCAGGGTCACCAGCACGACCACCAGCACCGGGGAGAGCAGCGGGACGGTCACCCGGCGGAACACCTGCCACTCGGTCGCCCCGTCGACCCGGGCGGCCTCCTGCGCGTCGCGCGGGATGGCGGCCAGCCCGGCCGCGATCAGCGTCATCGCGAACCCGGCCATGACCCACAGCCAGGCCGAGATGATCACCGGGGTGATCAGCGCCGGACCCAGCCAGGTCAGCCCCCGGAACGGCTCGGCGAAGTTCGACGCGGGCAGCCGCAGCGCGTAGGAACCCGGCGCCAGGTCGGGGGCGGTGAACCGGCCGTCGTCGCCGGTGGTCACGGTGGCCACGACCCGGTCGTCGGCCAGCACCTCCACCGCCACCCCCGGCATCCCCCGCTCCCCCGCGTCGAGCCGCCCCGGCCGGTCGTCGGCGCCGCCGACGTCCAGCCAGATCAACCCCCGCACGCCCGCGCCGGGCTCGGCCGGGACGGCCGCGGAGGTCCGCGGCGGCAGGTCGGCCGGGTCGTAGCCGGTCAGCGGCAGCGCGAGCACGGCGTCGCGACCGATCTGCGCGGTGGTCACCATCGACCCGTCGGGCGCCGCGACCAGCCCGCCGCCCTCGCGGGGACGCACCCCGGGGAACGGCGAGGCGTGGGCGAAGGAGTCGTGCACCGACACCGCGACGGCGTTGACCAGCCCGCGGTCGGGGTCCTCGTCGTAGACGAGCCGGAAGACGATCCCCGAGGCGACCAGCGAGATCGCCAGCGGCATGAACATCACCAGCCGGAACGCCGTGGCCCAGCGGACCTTCTCGATCAGCACGGCCAGCACCAGCCCGATCGAGGTGACCAGGGTCGGCGCCACGACCACCCAGATGACGTTGTTGCGCAGCGCCACGAGGGTGCGGTCGTCGCTGAACGCGGTGGCGTAGTTGCCCAGCCCGACGAACTCGTCGCCGCGGGCGTCGAACAGGCTGCGCACCAGCGAGTACGCCGTCGGGTAGACCAGGAAGACGAGCATCAGCAGCAACGCGGGGGTGAGGAACAGCAGCGCGATCCGCGGGCTCCCGCCGGCCAGCGCCCCGGTCCGGCGACCGGTCTCCAGGGCTGACGACGCCGACGGCGGCGGCGCGGGGGGTGTGGGCACGGTGTCCTCTCGTACTCGGCGGGGTGCTCGGGGGTCAGCGCCTGGCGTAGGCCGCGGTGGCCTCGGCCTCGAGGTCGCTGAGGATCTGCGGCAGGCGGGCCGGGTCGGCCAGGTAGTCCTGCATCGCCCGCCAGAACCCGTCGCCACGGGTCGCCCCGAGCGAGGTGGGCATCAGGTCGGACATGTCGAAGCGCGGGTTCTGGGCGTTCACCAGGTCCTCGGCGATCCGGCGGGTGGTCTCGTCGGGGTAGCCCTCGAGCGCGACCTCGCGGTTGGGCGAGATGAACCCTCCCCGCTCGACCCAGATCGCCGCGGCCTGCGACGAGGCCAGGAACCGCACCAGCGCGGCGGTCGCCGGACGGTCGGTCAACGCGACGACCGTGTCCCCGCCGGTGATCACCGAGGACGTGTCGCCGATGCTCGGGAACGGGAAGAACAGCGCGTCGCGCCCGACCGTCGCCGACGTGCTCTCGGCGATCACACCGGCCACGAAGTCGGCCTCGAAGACGATCTCGGCCTTCGGGTCGTCGCCGAAGACGTCGACCACGGAGTCGGCGAACTCCGTCTGCAGCGCGCTGGCCCGCCCGCCCGGCATGAACTGCGGCTGGAACGCCCGCCCGAGCGTCTCCATCGCCACCCGCACCGAGTCGTCGGTCCACGGGATCTCGTGCTCGGCGAGCTTGTCGTACATCTGGGCGCCCGCCGTCTGCAGGTAGACGTTCTCGAACCAGTCGGTGAGCGTCCAGCCGTCGGCGCCGCCGACCGAGAGGGGGGTGCCGCCGAGGTCGGAGCGGGTGCGCAGCAGGTCGACGAAGGCGTCCCAGTCGGCCGGGGGCACGAAGTCCTCCCCCAGCTGCTCGGTGTCGTACCAGACCGTCGACTTGTTGGTCGCCTTGAACACGAAGCCGTAGAGGGTGCCCTCCACGGTGCCCCACTCCTTCCAGACCGGCCCGAACTGCTCGGTGATCAGCGCGTCGGTGGCCGCGTCGAGGGGGACCAGCGCGCCGTCGGCGGCCATGGAGTGCACGAGCGCGGGCTGCGACACGATCGCCACGTCCGGCGGGGCGCCCCCGACCAGCCGCGTCGAGAGCACGGTGGGCAGCTCGTCGCCGCCGGAGACGTAGGTGACCTCGGCGCCGGTCTGCCGCTCGAACTCGTCGAGCACGCGCTCGAAGGAGGCCTGCTCGTCGTCGGCCCACACCGCCGCGACCTCGACGGTCTGCCCGGACAGGTCGACGTCGGCACCGGGCGGAGCGCTGTGCGGGGCCGTCCCGGCGGCGCAGCCGGCCAGCACCACGGCCGCCGTCGCGACCGGGACGATCCTGAACGCGCGCATCCACGCCTCCTCACCCAGGAACGGGTCGGTCGGTGCCGGATCGGTCAGTGCCAGATGGAGGTGCCGGTCTCCAGGTCGAAGAAGTGCAGGTTCTCCACGTCCACCCGGACCGTGGTCGGCTGGCCCTCGAAGATGCGGGTGCGCGGGCTGAACCGACCGACCAGCACCGTGCCCCGGCCCGGGTGCCCGACGCCCCCGGCGTCGCGCTCGAGCGACTCGATGTCCTCCGTGCGCACCGCCTCGGCGTCGATCGGGAAGTGCACCATCACGTCCGCGCCCATCGCCTCCACCAGGTCGGCGACCGAGGACAGGGTGTCGCCGCCGGGCACCACCGGCCCGGCCACCTCGGCGTCCTCCATGTCCTCCGGGCGGATGCCCACCGCCAGCCTGCGCCCGTCGTAGCCGCGCAGCGCGGGGCGCCGGTGCAGCACCGAGGCCGGCACCGCCAGCCGGTGCCCGCCGAAGGTGACGCTCGCGTCCTCGCCGTCCAGCGCCAGCTCGGCGCCGACCATGTTCATCGCCGGCGATCCGATGAACCCCGCCACCAGCATGTTCCTCGGCCGGTCGTAGAGCTCCTGCGGCGAGGCGATCTGCAGCAGGACCCCGCCGCGCATGACGGCCACCCGGTCGCCGAGGGTCATCGCCTCGGTCTGGTCGTGGGTGACGTAGACGGTGGTCACCCCCAGGTCGCGCTGGATGCGCGCGATCTGGGCGCGCATCTGCACCCGCAGCTTCGCGTCCAGGTTGGACAGCGGCTCGTCCATCAGGAACGCCCGCGGCTGGCGCACGATCGCCCGCCCCATCGCCACCCGCTGGCGCTGCCCGCCGGAGAGGTTGCGCGGCTTGCGGTGCAGGTGCTCGGTCAGCTCCAGCACCTCGGCCACCTCGGCCACGCTGCGCTGGATGGTCGCCTTCGGGACCTTGCGCAGCGACAGCCCGAACGCGATGTTGTCGAAGACCGTCAGGTGCGGGTAGAGCGCGTAGGACTGGAACACCATCGCGACGTCGCGGTCGCGGGCGGGCACCCGGTTGACGACCTCGCCGCCGATGCGCACCTCGCCCTCGCTGATCTCCTCCAGCCCGGCGACCATCCGCAGCGCTGTGGTCTTCCCGCACCCCGACGGGCCGACGAGCACGAGGAACTCCCCGTCCATGACGTCGATGGTGAGGTCGCAGACGGCCCTCGTCCCGTCGGCGTAGACCTTGCCGACCCGGTCGATCTCGATCCCAGCCACCATGCTCCCCGTCGAAGCGCTCGGGCGTGATGCGACTCACGCCCCCAGATGCAGAATGCTAAGGACAGCAATCCGAACGGCACCTTAAGGAGCTGACAGATCGCGCTGAAGGCGGGTCGGCCGGCTGTTCCTTCCCCCTGCCCCACCGTTTACGGTGCGGCTATGCCGCTGGTGTTACTGGTCGAAGACGACCACGCCGTTCGCACCGCGATGACCGGCACCCTGCGGGAGGCCGGCTACGTGGTGCAGCCGGTGGCCAGCGCCCTGGACGCGCTGCGCACGGTCACCGACGAGCACGTCGACCTGGTCGTGCTCGACCTGGGTCTGCCCGACCTCGACGGCTTCGAGGCGCTGCGGCTGCTCCGCGGCGTCAGCGACGCGCCCGTGATCATCGCCACCGCCCGCAACGACGAGGCGTCGATCGTGCGGCTGCTCAACGCCGGCGCCGACGACTACCTGACCAAGCCGTTCTCCAGCGAGCACCTCACCGCCCGGGTCGGCGCCGTGCTGCGGCGCACGAAACCGCAGGAGAAGCCGACCGACGGCCCGATCACCGTCGGCGAGCTGATGGTCGACGTGTCCCGCCGGGAGGCCAGCCTGGCCGGCGCCGCGCTCACCCTGACCCGCCGCGAGTTCGACCTGCTCAGCTACCTCGCCGCGCGCAACGGCCGGGTCATCTCCAAGGCCGAGCTGTGCCGCGAGGTGTGGCGCCAGCCGCACCTGCACCTCGACCAGACCATCGACGTGCACCTGTCGTGGCTGCGCCGCAAGCTCGGCGAGACCGCGTCCGCCCCGCGCTTCCTGCACACCGTGCGCGGGGTGGGGGTCAAGCTGGTGGACCCGTGCGACAGCTCGTCACCCGCCTGACCCTGACCGCGGCGGTCGTCGCGGTCGCCGCCGTCGTGGCCGCCGCGCTGGTCGTGCACCTGCTGCAGGACCGCGCGCAGGAGCGCGGCCGCGCCGAGGCCGACCTGTCCGCGCTGACCAGCCTGGCCGAGGCCACCGCCGACGAGGAGTCGCTGCTGCGCGGGATCGCGCGCACCCCGGCCGGGCGCGAGGGCCGGCTGGCGGTGCACCTGGGCGGGGCCACGATCGGGAGCTCGCGGCTGAGCGCCTCGGCGCGCGAGGTCCCGGAGCGCGCCCCGCGGACGGCGGAGGTCGGCGTCGACGGCGGCACGGTGCTGGTGCGCCGGGCCGACGGCGTGGCCGGGCCCGTGGTCGTCGAGGTGTTCCTGCCGGCCGCCGCCCCCGCCGCGGACGGCTGGCTGTGGGCGGTGCCGCTGGTCGGCGCGGGCGCGCTCGGCACCGGGGTCGGGGTGCTGCTGGCGCGGCGCCGGGTCCGGCCGGTCACCGCCGACCTCGTCGCGCTGGCCGACGCCGCGCGCGGCGTCGGCGGCGACCGGCGCCCGCTGCGCGGCCGCACCATGCACACCCCGCAGACCCTGGACGCGGCCGCGGCGATCGACGGGCTCGCCGACCGGTTCGCCGACGCCCACGCCGGTGAGCGGCGCCTGGCCGCCGACCTCTCGCACCGGCTGCGCACCCCCCTGACCGCGCTGCGCCTGGACGTCTCGGCCATCGGCGACAGCCCCGCCGCAGACCGGATCCGGGCCTCGCTCGACGCGCTCAACGCGGCCGTCGACTCGCTGATCCGGGCGCCCGAGCAGGCGCGGACGCAGCAGCCCGGTCCCGCCCGCTGCGACGTGGTGGCCGTCGTGCGCAAGCGGATGGCCTTCTGGCAGCCGCTGGCCCAGCACACCGGCCGCGACTGCGAGGTCCGCACCGTCGACCAGCCCGCGGTGACCGCGCTGACCGAGGACGACCTGGGCGCGGTGGTCGACGCCCTGATGAGCAACGTCTTCCGCTACACGCCGGGGGGCACCGCAGTGGCCGTGTCGGTGGTGCGGCACGCCGGCTGGGTCACCCTCGTCGTCGACGACGCCGGCTCCGGCGTCGCCGACCCCGCCTCGGCGCTGGGGCGCGGCGTCAGCGGCTCCGGCTCCACCGGCCTGGGCCTGGACATCGCCCGCGACGCCGTCGAGGCCACCGGCGGCACCATCCACGTCGAGCGGGCCGCCCTCGGCGGGGCCCGCGTCCGGCTGCGGTTCGGCGAGGTCGGCGCCGAGCACGCCGACCCCGACGAACCCCGCGCCTGGCGGCTGTGGGGAGCGGCCGGGCGCCCCGAGCGCGCCGGCGCGGGCCCCGCGGACCACGCGTCGCCCACGCACGTCTCGTGGCCGCACCGGGTGCGACGCGCGATGCGGGCGACGACCCGCTGGTTGCGGCCGTTCGCCCGGGGCGACGCGTAGCGGGCTCAGAAGTCCATGCCGCCCATGCCGCCGGTCGGGTCGCCGGCCGGAGCGGCGTTCTTCTCCGGCTTGTCGGCGATGACCGCCTCGGTGGTCAGGAACAGCGCGGCGATCGACGCGGCGTTCTGCAG
>NZ_JAGSOV010000083.1 GCF_023898865.1 Pseudonocardia humida | reverse complement strand
GCCGTCACGTCGACCCGCCCAGGGTTGCACGCCGACGTGACGGCAGGGGCCTCGGGAGAGGAGTGGCGCTACGCGCCGCCGGGGTTTCACGCCTGCGGCCCTCGCCCCCGCCGTCCGGCACGCGGCGCCGGCACGCCCCATCGGCGGGACGAGAGCGGATTTCGTCCCGCCCAACGGCACGAAAGCGGCCTTCGTCCCGCCTGATGCGACCAGAACCACTCTCGTCCCCCTCCCCCACCCCGAGCGAGAGGCGCGATCCACTGAACGGCTTCCCCCGACCAGACCCCGCATGCGTATACTCGCCCGCGAACAATCGCGGACGGAGTCAGGCATGGCCAAGCAGCGTCGGGTGGGCAACCTCCTCGCCCTCGCCGTGCTGTCCACCGTCGCCTACCGCCCCATGCACCCCTACGAGATGGGCCAGGCCCTGCGCGGGTGGGGCAAGGACCAGGACATGCCGATCAAGTGGGGGTCGCTCTACACGGTCGTGCGCAACCTGGAGAAGCACGGGTTGCTGGAGGCCGCCGAGAGCACCCGGCAGGGGGCCCGTCCCGAGCGCACCGTGTACCGGATCACCGACGAGGGCCGCACCGAGCTGGTCGACTGGGCCCGGGAGCTGGTCTCGACCCCGGAGGCGGAGCCGGGGCGGTTCAAGGCGGGGTTGTCGGTGCTGGTGGTGCTGCCGCCCGCCGAGGCGGCCGAGCTGCTGCGCAGCCGGATCGACCGGCTCGACGCGGACATCGCGAGCCAGCGGGAGGCGCTGGCCGGGCACGCGGGCACCGTCCCGGCGCTGTTCCTGGTCGAGGACGAGTTCGCGCTGGCCATGCGGGAGGCCGAGGTCTCCTGGGTGCGCGCGCTGCTCGACCAGCTCGACTCGGGGCGCTACCCCGGCATCGCCGAGTGGCGGGCCTGGCACGAGACGGGCGAGCTGCCCGAAGCGGTCACCGAGCTCGCGGAAGGGACGTTCACCACGGCGGATCCCACCGACTGAACAGAAACGGGCCCCGGTGCTGCAACACCGGGGCCCGCACCCTCGAACCGCGCCGCGCGGGGCGACCCGGCCACGAGATGGCACTCGAGAGGATAACCGGGCGCTCCCCCACGGGCGGTCGCACGCACCGCACCGATCCGCGCCGTCCCGGCGCGCACACCTCTGGGAGCACCCATGTCCGACGTGAGAACCGCGATCGTCATCGGCGGGGGCATCGCCGGCCCGGTGGCCGCGATGGCCCTGCGCAGGGCGGGCATCGCGGCCACCGTGCACGAGGCCTACCCCGGCCCGGCCGACGGCATCGGCGGCAGCCTGGCCATCGCCCCGAACGGGCAGGCCGCGCTCGGGATCGTCGGCGCCGCGAGCGCCGTCGACACCGGCCAGCCGATCACCAGCACCGCCATGTCGCTCGGCGCCGACAGCCGGGTCGAGCTGCCCCGGCTCGCCGACCTGCCCCCGCAGCGCCAGACGCCCCGCGGCGACCTGCACCGCACGCTGCACCGCATCGCCGCCGAGCAGGGTGTGCCGATCGTGCACGGCAGTCGCCTCGTCGGCGTCGAGGAGACGAGGTCGGGCGTCACCGCGCGCTTCGCCGACGGCCGTGCCGAGACCGCGGACGTCCTCGTCGGCGCGGACGGCGTCCACTCGACCGTCCGCAAGCTGATCGACCCCGATGCCCCCGACGCCGGGTACACCGGTCTGCTCGGGCTGGAGGGGGTCTCCGACCACCGGGTGGGCGAGCCCGGCACCATGACGTTCGCCTTCGGCCGGCGGGCCTACTACCTGTACTGGTCGCTCGCGGACGGCCGCACGGGGTGGGGGGCGAACCTGCCCCGTCCGGTGCCGATGCCGTTCGCCGAGGCCCGCGCAGTGCCCGCCGAGCAGTGGCTGCGCACGCTGCGCGAGACCTACGCCGATGACGACCCCGGTGCGGCGCTGATGGACACCGCGCTCGTCGAGACGGTGCAGGTCGCCGGGGCGCTGCACATCATGCCGAAGGTGCCGCACTGGCACCGGGGCCGGATGGTGCTGGTCGGCGACGCGGTGCACGCGCCGTCGAACAGCTCCGGGCAGGGCGCGTCGCTGGCGGTCGAGAGCGCGATCGAGCTGGCCCGCTGCCTGCGCGACCTGCCCGACGTGTCGTCGGCGTTCGCCGCCTACGAGGCGGCCCGGCGCCCGCGCGTCGAGCGGATCGCCGCCGCCGCGGCCCGCATCAACCACGCGAAGGCCCCCGGCCCCGTCGGCCGGCTGATGATGCGGGCGGTCATGCCGCTGGCCACCCGCTACCTGGTGGACCCGGAGCGCACCCTGGGCCCCCAGCAGCGCTTCACCATCGACTGGGACGCCCCCGCCCCCGCCTCCTGACCCGTCGAGAACGAACTCGTCGTCGGTTGGACCGGTCCACAATGACGACGAGTTCGTTCTCGACGGGGAGGGAGGGGAAGGTCAGCCCTGGTCGGTCATGTGCACGCCGTTGGCGACGGTGGCGCGGCCGGTGGGTTCGGCGGGGTCGAGCACCAGTGCGGCGATGCGCTCGCGGTGCGCGGCGGCGCTGCCGAGCAGGGCGGCGTCGGTGACCGCCCGCTTGAAGTACAGGTGCGTCGCGTGCTCCCAGGTGAAGCCGATGCCGCCGTGCAGTTGGATGGTGTCGGCGGCGACGCGCTGGTAGTTCTCCGAGCAGGTGGCCTGGGCGACGCTGACCGCGAGGTCGGGGTCGTCCGTGCCGTCCTGCAGCGCCCACGCCGCGTGGTACGCGGTCGAGCGGGCGTGCTCGACGAGCACCAGCATGTCGGCGAGCCTGTGCTTGACGGCCTGGAACGAGCCGATCTTGCGGCCGAACTGGAGCCGCGTGTTGGCGTAGGCCAGCGTCATGTCCAGCAGCTTCTGCGCCCCGCCGACCTGCTCGGCGGCCAGCAGCACCCCGCCGACGCGCAGCGCGTGCGCGATGGCCGACGCCGCTGTGTCACCGGCGGCGAGCAGCCGGGCCGGGGCGCCGTCGAGGACGACCCTGGCCTGGCGGCGGGTCTGGTCCAGCGTCGAGAGCGGGCTGCGCTCGCCGCCCTCGGTGGCGTAGAGGCCGAGGCCGTCGGGGCCGGTCGCCGCGACGATCAGCACGTCCGCCCCGCCGTCGACGACCTGCGACAGGGTGCCGTTGAGGGTGTCGCCCGTCGAGGTGACCGACGGGGCCGCCCCGAAGTCCGGCACGGCCAGCGCGGCCGTGCGGGTGCCGGCGACCAGGGCCTCCAGCAGCGCAGCGGTCTCCGGGCCGGCGCCGGAACCCAGCGCGACCAGCGCCGGGATCGCCAGCCCGACGGTGCCCAGCACCGGCCCGGGCAGCAGCGCGGCGCCGAACTCCTCGGCCACGACGGCCTGGTCGACCAGCGTGCCGCCGACCCCGCCCAGCTCCTCGGGCACGGCCAGGCCGAGCACCCCGAGCTCGCCGCCCAGGCGCGCCCACAGCTGCGGGTCGTGGCCGGGGTCGGACTCCATCAGCGTGCGGACGGTCGCCTCGTCGGACCGCGCGGCCAGCAGCTCGCGGACCGCCTTGCGCAGGTCCTTCTGCTCGGAGGTGAAGACGAACTCGATCGAGGGCGCCTCCTCGACTGCCGTGTCAGCCACGGGGGATCTCCTTCCACGGCTTGCCGCTGTCGGCGCGCAGGTCGCCGGGCAGGCCCAGCACGCGCTCGCCGATGACGTTGCGCAGCACCTCGGAGGTGCCGCCCTCGATGGTGTTGGCCCGCGCCCGCAGGAACCGCTGCTGGATGCCGCCGCGGTAGTCCTCCATGCGGCCGATGTCGCGCAGCGTGTAGTCGCCGTAGAGCGTGGCCTCCGGGCCGAGGAACTCCATGCAGAACTCGTAGACGGCCTGGTTGAGCTCGGCGGAGACGACCTTGGCGATCGAGCCCTCCGGGCCGGGCGAGCCGGTGCTGGCCGAGCGGCGGGCGCGCTGGTCGGTGAGGCGCTGGGCCTCGGCCCTGGTCCACAGCGCGGCTAGCTTGTCGCGCAGGACGGGCGTGCGCAGCTCGGGCCGGGCGGCCCAGAGGTCCACCGCGTCGCCGATCGCGCCGACACCGCGCACCGAGGAGGTGCCGCCGATCGAGGAGCGCTCGTTCATCAGCGTGGTCATCGCGACGCGCCAGCCGTCGCCGACGGCACCGAGGCGGTGCGAGTCGGGGATGCGCACGTCGGACATGTAGACCTCGTTGAACTCGGCCTGCCCGGTCATCTGCCGCAGCGGCCGCGTTTCCACACCCTCGGCCTGCATGTCCATGACGAAGTACGTCAGGCCCTTGTGCTTGAACGCGTCGGGGTCGCTGCGGGCGAGCAGCAGCGCGTAGCGGGCCCGGTGGGCCAGGCTCGTCCACACCTTCTGCCCGTTGACGACCCAGTCGTCGCCGTCGCGGACGGCCGAGGTGGCCAGCCCGGCCAGGTCGGAGCCCGCGCCCGGCTCGCTGAACAGCTGGCACCAGATGTGCTCGGTGCTGGCCAGCGGGCGCAGCAGCTGCGCGGCCAGGTCGCCCTGACCGTGCTCGAGCACGGTGGGCGCGGCCATCCCGTGGCCGATCGGGTTGATGGCGAACGGGTTGATCCCGCCCGCGCCCTGCAGGATCTCGTCCGCGACGGCCTGCAGGCCCCGGGAGACCCCGAGCCCGCCCAGCCCTTCCGGGAAGTGCACCCAGGCGACGCCGGCGTCGTAGCACGCGCCGAGGAACTCCCGCAGTGGCACCTTCTTCGGGTCGTGCTCTTCCACGACCTGCCGCGCGGCCTTCTCGACCCGTGCGCTGTCGTCCATGACACCTCCGTGACGGTCGTCCGGACCGTAACCGACGACGGGCCCGCAGGTCACTGGTCCGAACGCACCAGATCAGGGCTCGACGGCCGGGAATCAGTGTTCGGAATCGGCACCGGCCGCGCGACCCCGGCCGACCTGGCCCAGTACCTCGGCCTCCAGCTCGGCGAACCGCGGCTGCGTGATCATCGACACGTCGCGCGGTCTGGGCAGGTCGACGACGGTCTCGTGGCGCACCGACGTCGGTCGCGGGCCCAGCACGAGCACCCGGTCGGCCAGGAACACGGCCTCGCGGATGTCGTGGGTGATGAGCAGGACCGTCCAGCCGAAGCCGGCGCGCACGCCCTCCAGCCACAGCTGCATGTCGATGCGGGTGAGCGCGTCCAGGGCGCCGAACGGCTCGTCGAGCAGCAGCACGGCGCGGTCCTGGACGACCGTGCGCAGCAGCGCGGCCCGCTGGCGCATCCCCCCGGACAGCTCCCCCGGCCGCGCCTTCTCGAACCCGGCCAGCCCGAACGGCTCGAACAGCTCGCCGGCCCGCGCGCGGGCGGCCTTGCGCGGCACGCCGGCCACCTCCAGACCCAGGGTCGTGTTGTCCAGGACGGTGCGCCAGGGGAACAGCAGGTCCCGCTGGGGCATGTAGGCGAACGGGTCGACCCGACCGGTTGCGTCGGCGCCGTCGACGAGCACCCGGCCGGCGTCGGGCGGCTCCAGCCCCGCGACCACGTCGAACAGCGTCGACTTGCCGCAGCCGCTGGGCCCGACCAGGGCCACGAACTCGCCGGGGGCGACGTCGAAGTCGACGCCGTCGAGCACCGGCAGCGGCCCGAACGCCTTGCGCAGGCCCTCGATCACCAGCTTGTGCTCGGCCCCCTTCAGCTCAGCCACGTCGGCTCCAGGGGGCGACGAGCCGCTGCACCAGGAACGTCAGCCCGTACAACGAGACCGAGATCAGCGCGGTGACCAGGACGGCGGCCAGCACGAGGTCGGTGCGGAACGAGTTCTTCTGCAGGTTCATGAAGATGCCCAGCCCGGCGCTCGCCCCGACGTACTCGGCGAAGATCGCCCCGGTGACCGCGTAGGTGATGCCGATGCGCAGCGCGGTGAAGAACGAGGGCATCGCCCCGGGCAGGCGCACGTACCGGAACTGCGCCCAGCGCGAGGCGCCCATGCTGCGCAGCAGGTTGGTGGCCTGCCGGTCGGTGCGCCCGAAGCCCTCGATCAGCCCGACGGCGATCGGGAAGAAGGTCACCAGCGCGATCACCACCACCTTGGGCGCCAGCCCGAAGCCGAACCAGATGATCAGCAGCGGGGCGATCGCGATGATCGGCAGCGTCTGCGAGGCCACCAGCAACGGGGTCAGCGCCCGGCGCAGCCACGGCGAGAAGTCCACCGCCACCGCGATCGCCCAGCCCACCGCCAGCGACACGGCGAACCCGACCGCGGTGACCTGCAGCGTCGGCAGCGCGTTGGCCCAGATCTGGGCGCGGAACGCCCACCCCTCGGTGAGCACCCGCAGCGGCGAGGGCAGCACCTGCGGGCGCACGGCGGACGCCGTCACGTACCACTGCCAGACGGCCAGCCCGACCAGCACCAGCACCAGCGCCGGGGTGAGGCGGCGCAGTCGCCCGAGCGCGCCCGTCACGGTTGCGCGAGGTACTGCGTGGTGAACCAGGTCGAGAAGTCCGGCCTGGTGGTGACCGGCGCGCCGTCCGGGCCGGTCAGCACCCCGGCGTCGACCAGGAAGCCGGAGTAGCCCGACCACTGCTCCAGCGTCTGGGTGCCGACCCGGCCCGACGCGTCGCGCAGGTAGCGCTCGCTCAGCATCGCCTGGCTGCGCTCGACGAGCTCGGGTTCGCTGAACGCGCCCGGGTTGGCCTCCTCGAGCAGCTGCGCGGCCCGCGCCGGGTCGTCGGCGGCCAGCTGGTAGCCGCGCTGGGCGGCCCGGACGAACGCCGCGGCCTGCTCGGGGTGGGCGGCCAGCCAGGGCGAGTTGCCGATCAGCACGACGCCGTAGGCGTCCGGGAAGCCGTAGTCGGCGTAGGCGAAGGTGCGCAGCGGCTCGCCGCGCAGCTCGGCCTCGATGCCCTCCCAGGCCACGAACGGCTCGGTGAAGTCGACCTCGCCCGCGTAGAGGGCCTCGTACGCGCTGGTGCCCAGGCTCACCGTGGAGAACTCGCCGCGCCCCCCGGCGTTGCGGATCACGGCGCGCATCTTGGGCTCCTCGCCCGGGTCGCCGAACCCGCCGTAGACCTTGCCGTCCAGGTCGGCGGGCGAGGTGATGTCGGCGCGGTCGGCGCGCACGGCGATCGCCGAGCCCCAGTGCTGCAGCACCGCCATCACCGAGGTGATGTCGGCGCCCGCGGCCTTGGAGAAGGTGAACGAGTTCTGGAAGCTCACCCCGAACTCGGCCGCCCCGGAGGAGACGAGGGTGTCGGGCGAGGTCTGGTTGTAGGGCAGGATCTGCACGTCCAGCCCGGCCTCGGCGAACCAGCCCTCCTGCTGGGCCACGTACAGACCGGTGTGGTTGGTGTTGGGGGTCCAGTCCAGGGCGATCCGCACGGTGCTCGGCGAGGCCGCGGCGGAGCCGCCACCGGGTGCGGCACAGGCCGCGACGAGCAGCGCGAGCGCGCCGAGCAGGACCACCAGGGTTCGGGATGTGTGGGTACGCGCCACGACGGTCCTCCCTACGCCGGTGCTAACCGGGTCAGGTTCGAACGGTCGACGGCCGGCCTGCCGCCCTCTCAGCCTCGGATCGTGGGCTCCCGCGGGTCGACGACGACACTACGCCGTGGGGCCGCCCGGTGCCCGGGTGCACGTACGCGGGGCGGAATTTCTCACGCCCGGCGCCGAGGAGCGGGGCGGATCGCCCGGCGGCCGGGTGTAGTTCGCATGTCAACGGTCGGCGCCGCCACCGTCGCGGTCGGCGACGGCGGGCGGCCGATGCGTTGATCGCCGCGCTCCGGCTTCATAACGTTCGGGTCACCCCCCGAGCGGCACAGTGCCGCACGGTCCGGCCGCCGCCCGCCGTCGCTCCCCACGACACGCACGCGGCGGCGGCCGGACCGACGATCGACCAGGAGGAGCGATGCTCCCGAAGTCCCGCCAGGCCCGCACGACCGCCTACGCCGGGTTAGGACTGGCCGTGCTCGCCACGGCCGCCCTGATCGCGACGACGGCACTGGCCAACGGAGCCACGGACGCGGTGGTGGACGCCAAGGAATCCATCGCGCTGTCCAGCGCGGCCAGCGGCTCGACCACCGAGGCCGAGCTCGCCGACGTCCAGGCCCCGGCGGCACCGGCCGGCTGCTCGCAGGCCCAGCTCGCCGAGCGGACCACGCAGATCGGTCTGCTGGACAACGAGAAGGAGGCCGAGGCCCGGGTGATCGCCACGGTCACCGACGGCAGCCTGGCCGACAAGCTGGGCGCCATCCGCGACCGCGCCGACATCGTGCTCGGCCGGATCGCCCAGCTCGACGCCCGCTGCGACGCCGACGCCGATGACGCCGCGCCCGCGCAGCCGGCCGAGCCCGCGGCGCCGGTGGTCGTCGTCCCCTCGGACGACGCCGAGGCCCCGGACGACGCCGAGGCGCCCGAGGCACCCGCGGACCCGGCCGACCCCGCCGACCCGGTCTCGCGGGAGCTGGCCAACCTCGACATCAGCTGCGAGGAGCCCGACCTGAGCGGCGTCGACCCGGCTGCGGCCGCCCGCGCGGAGACCGAACTGGCGAACAACGAGGCCCAGCTCGACGGCCGCCTGCTCGCCGACTTCCCGCGCTTCGCCGCGCGCGTGGCCCGCGAAGCCGACCCGACGGCCGCCGCGGCCGAGTTCGCGAACCTGGCCGAGAACCTGGCGAACACCCTGGAGGACCGGCGCAGCGCCATCCTGCAGCGGGCGGGGCTGGCCGACCTCTCCGTCGCCGACACCTGCGAGGTCGTGCCGGCCGAGGGCTGAGCCCGACCGCGAGAACCCCCACCGGCCCGTCGTGGCCCCCCGAGGCGGGCCGGTGGGCCCCTCCCCCGCATTCGATCGATCACGCGGGGGTCCCTGAGGCACCGCGCACACCCGGTGGCCACCGCGCGCACGTCCCGGCATGTGCGCGGTGGCCATTCGGTGTGCGCGGCGGCGGGGACCGGCTATGGAGCGAGGCGGACCGCAGACCGCCTACACCGCCCCGAGCACCGGCTCGAACGCCAGCTCTGCCGCGCCGACCAGCTTCGCGTCGCGGCCCAGCGGGCTGGTGGTGATCGCGATCCCGCCGACCGCCCGGCTGACCAGGCTCCGCTCGTGCACCCCGGCGCGCACCCGGTCGACCAGCGCCGGCGGCAGGGCGGTGAACAGGTCGCCCAGCACCACCAGCTCCGGGGCCATCATGTTGACCACCGTCACCAGGCCCGTGGTGAGCCACTCGGCCAGCTCGTCGAGCGGGCCCGGCAGCGGGGCGGTCGCCAGGGAGCGCAGCTCGGCCACCACCACCCCGCGCGGGGTGTCCTCGGACAGGCCGAGGGCGCGGCACATCGCCGCCTCCCCGACCTCGGTCTCCCAGCAGCCGCGCGACCCGCAGTAGCAGTCGCGCCCGCCCGGGCGCACCACCAGGTGCCCGAGCTCGCCGACGTAGCCGCGGGTGCCCCGCAGCGGACGGCCCTCGGAGATCACCCCGCCGC
Organism: Pseudonocardia humida; assembly: GCF_023898865.1. Lineage (GTDB taxonomy): Bacteria > Actinomycetota > Actinomycetes > Mycobacteriales > Pseudonocardiaceae > Pseudonocardia > Pseudonocardia humida. The sequence goes on along the minus strand of NZ_JAGSOV010000083.1, from coordinate 63,501 downwards.
CGACTCCCTTGTCCGCGGAGATGTAGACCAGGTCGGTGACGCCGTGCGCGGCGCCGCGCACGTGCTCGGCCAGCGCGCCCAGCTCGGCGTCGTTGGCCACCTGCACGGGCACGCGCAGCACGGAGGCGAGCCGGGTGCCCAGGGCGACGTCGCGCCAGCCGAGGTTCGGGGCCTCGTGCACCCACCCGTCGTCGCGGCGGACCACGCCGGGCACCGACACCCCCGCCCCCTGGGCGGTGACCGCCAGTTCCTCGCCGAGCAGCTGGGCCGACTCGGCGATGTGGGTGATGACCTCGCCCGGGGTGCGGGTGCGGCTGTGCAGGTTCCAGCTGTGCCTGCCGAGCACCTGGCCGCCGATACCGACCATCGACATGGCGACCTGCTCGACCCGCACGTCGATGGCCAGCACGACGGCGGCCTCCGCCTTCGGGATGACCATCAGCGACGGCCGCCCGGCGCCGTTGCGCTGCGCCGGGACGGCCTCGGTGACCACGCCGGCCTCGGCGAGGCCGTCGACGACCGCCTTGATCGTGCTGCGGTTGAGCCCCAGCTCGGTGGCCAGGGTCGCGCGGGTGCGCGGTCCGTGCACGTGCAGGCGGCGCAGCAGCGCCGCCCGATTGTGCCGGCGGGCCTCGTCGGGCCGGGCCCCCGGGGTGGCGACGGTGCCGCGGGGAGCGGCACCGTCGACATCGCCGGCAGCGGGTCCGTCGCCCGCACCGCTGCCGACCCAGGCCCGGCTCACCGTGTCGAGACGGCCGATCGACGCCGGGAGAGCACGTCCACACCGGCGGCCAGCAGCAGCACGACGCCGTTGACGAGGAACACCACCGACGCCGGCATGCCGAGCAGCCCGAGGCCGTTGTTGACCGTGGCCAGCACCGCGCCGCCGATCACCGCGTTGCTGATCCGGCCCCGGCCGCCGAACAGCGACGTCCCGCCGATGACCGCTGCGCCCACGGCGAACAGCAGCGTGTTGCCGCCACCGGAGGTCGGCGACACCGAGCCGACCTTCGAGGAGTAGACGATCGCGCCGATCGCGGCGAACGCGGAGGAGATCACGAAGACGGTGGCCCGGATGCGCACCACGTTGATGCCGGCCCGGCGGGCGGCCTCCCGGTTGCCGCCGACGGCGTAGACGTGGCGGCCGAAGCGGGTGCGGTCGAGCACGAACGTGCCGATGACCATCAGCACCAGCACGATCGGCACGACGTAGGGCACGCCGGAGATCACCACCGAGCCCGGCCCGCGGTTCTGGGTGAGCAGCAGCGTCGCGATCGCGGCCAGCACCACCACCGCGGCGATCTTGAGCAGCACCAGCCCGGTGGGCTGGGCGACCAGGCCCAGCCGGCGCCGGGAGGCCTGCCGGTTGAGCAGCACGGCCGCGTAGCCGCCCGCGGCGACCGCGAACAGCACCCAGCTCCACAGCGTCGACAGGTTGCCGTTGGCCACCGCGAACAGCACCGGGTCGCGCAGGCCCAGGGTGCCGCCGTCGCCGATGAGCTGCAGGATCACGCCCTGCCACGCGATGAACAGCGCCAGCGTCACCACGAACGAGGGCATGCCGACCTTGGCCACCAGGAAGCCGGTCAGGCAGCCGATCACGACGCCGACGCAGACCGCCATCAGCATCTGCAGCCACGGGTTCGGCGGGAAGCCGATCGCCAGCAGGATCAGCGCCACCGCGGAGAACGCCGCGCCCGCCCAGATGCGCAGGATCAGCGCCAGCGCGATGGCGAGCACGACCACCAGCGCGAACAGGATGAACACCGTGGTGCCCATGGCGCCCAGCAGGTTGCCGCCGGCCACCAGGTGCAGCGCCATGACCGACGCCGCCAGGCCGGAGGCCGTGCCGGCCGCCAGGTCGATCTCACCGGTGAGCAGCACGAACACCAGGCCCATGGCGATGATCGTGGAACCAGCGCCCTGCTGGAGCAGGTTGGCCAGGTTGAGCAGGCTGGGGAAGGTGCCGCCGCTGTCGAGGCCGGTGAACAGGATGAACAGCGCGAGCAGGCCGAGCAGGGCGGGAAGGGCGCCCAGGTCGCCGTTGCGCAGGTTCGTCAGGTAGGCGCGGACGGCCTCGCTGGTCGTCTTCGCGGTGGTGTCGATGCCGAAGTCGGCCGAACGCGTCGAGGCCGGGGCCGCCCGCTCGGCGGCGCTGCCCGGCTCGGTCGCGCCGGAGCCCTTCTTGGTCAGGTCCGCCTTCTCGGGACCCTCGGTGGGAGCAGCCATCAGGCGGTCACGCTTTCCGGTCGTTGCAGGCCGAGCTCACCGGAGCGGCCCGCGGTGATCAGCTCGACGACCTGGCCGTGGCTGACCTCCTTGGTGGGCACCTCGGCGACCATGCGACCGAGGAACAGGCAGGCGATGCGGTCCGACACCTCGAAGACGTCGGCCATGTTGTGGCTGATCAGCACCACGCCCAGGCCCTGCTCGGCGAGCCTGCGGACCAGGTCGAGCACCTGGCGGGTCTGGGCGACGCCCAGCGCCGCGGTGGGCTCGTCGAGCAGCACGACCTTGGAGTCCCACAGCACCGCCTTGGCGATGGCCACGGTCTGGCGCTGACCGCCGGACAGCGACGCCACCGGCATCCGCACCGACGTCACGGTGCGCACCGACAGCGACGCCAGCGTGCGGCGGGCGGCCTGCTCCATGTCGGCCTCGTCGAGCAGCCACGGCTTGCCGCGCTCCCGGCCCAGGAACATGTTCTGCACGATGTCGAGGTTGTCGGCCAGCGCGAGGTCCTGGTAGACGACCTCGAGCCCGAGCGCGGAGGCGTCGGTCGGACCGTGGATCGCCACCGGCTCGCCGTTGAACAGGATCTCCCCGCTGTCGATGGGGTGGATCCCGGCCACGCACTTGACCAGCGTGGACTTGCCGGCGCCGTTGTCGCCGACCAGGGCGGTGACCTCGCCCGCGCGCACGGTGAAGTCGACGTCGTGCAGGACCTGGACGGCGCCGAAGCTCTTCGACACCGCCTTCAGCTGCAGGATCGGATCGCTCATCGCACGGCCTCGCGGAGCTCGGCCGGTGCTGCGCGCAGGCGCTGTGACATTGACTCGCTCGCAAGCTCGCTCATCGAGCCCTCCTCGGCTCTGGTGGTACGCCGGATGGGGAGCGCCGGATCACGGCGCCCCCCACCCGGTGTCGTCGACCGATGGTCAGCTGATGCCGAGCTCGGTGCAGACGGCCTGCAGGTCGGCCACGCAGACCTCGGAGGCCTTGACCGCGCCGCCGTCGATGACGGTCTTGACGTTGTCCTTGGTGATCAGCTGCGGCTCCAGCAGCACCGACTTGACCTCGCGGCCACCGGTCGGGTCGTTCTCGGTGTCGGTGGCCAGGGCGTCCGCGGCGGCGGTGTCACCCTTGGCCAGCGCCGCGGCCAGCTTGGCGGTGGCCTCGGCCTCCTCGTTGATCGGCTTGTACACCGTCATGTACTGGTCGCCGCGCAGGATGGCCTGCAGGCCGTCCGGGGTGGCGTCCTGGCCGGTCACCGGCACCTTGCCGTTGAGGCCGTACTTCTGCAGCACGGTGATGATCGCGCCGGCCAGGCCGTCGTTGGCCGCGACGACGCCGTCGACCTGACCGCCGTTGCTGGTGAGGATCTGCTCGAAGGTGGTGCCGCCGACCTGGTTGTCCCACTTCTCGATCGGCTGGCTGCGCACCAGCTTGAGCGCGCCGGAGTCGTAGAGCGGCTTCAGGATCTCCTGCTGGCCGTTGTAGAACAGGGTCGCGTTGTTGTCGGTCGGCGCGCCCTCGATCTCGATGACCTGCGCGCCCGGCTTGTCCTTCAGCGCCTCGGCCAGGCCCTGGCCCTGCAGGTTGCCGACCTTGGTGTTGTCGAAGGAGACGTAGTAGTCGCTCGACCCGCCCAGGTTGAGGCGGTCGTAGTCGATGACCGGGACGCCCTGCGCCTTGGCCTTCTCCGCGACCGCAGCGCCCGACTCGCTGCTGATCGAGGCGATGACCAGCACCTTGACCCCGCTGGAGAGCATGCCGTCGGCGAGGGTGGCGAACTTCTGCTCGTCGCCCTGGGCGTTCTGGATGTCCGCGTCCAGGCCCTCCGCGGCCATGGCCTCGGTGAGCAGGGGCTTGTCGAAGCCCTCCCAGCGGGCCGAGCTGTCGGTCTCGGGCAGGATGACGCCGACCTTGGTCGCGCCCTCCGCGGGCGCGGCCGCGCCACCGGTCTCGGCCGGGGCGGCCGGGGCGGCGGCGTTCTGACCGCAGGCGGCGAGGGTCAGAGCGAGCCCCAGCCCGGCGGCGGCGATCGCTGTTCTCCTGATGCGCATGGTTGTCCTTCCACAGCGTCGGGGATCAGGGGTAAATGTTGTGGGCGACAACGTATGCCGCCGACAGGCGTGGCGCCAAGCACACTGGATCGTTCAAGTCGCAGCAAGAGCGTCACATTTGCGTCACGCAGCCCTGGTTTGTTGCGGGAGGCACCGTACGTAGCCGCTTCGCGGGGGCCCACGTCCCGCCCGGGCGGCTCCGCCGACCGAGGTTCACCCCGGCCGACCATCCCTCACCCGGATGGGCGACGTCCCGTCACGTCGTGTCAGGGCCGCGGTCGTCACCCTGGGTACACGGACCGGTGGTCAATCGACCGGCGGCGGACTGTCCCCGTCCTTCGATCGGACGGCCACGGCCACCACCACCGCGGCGATCCCGACCGCCTCCAGCGGGCTCGGCACCTGGGCCAGCGCGACCAGCCCGACGACCGTCGCGGTGGCCGGCAGCAGCGCCAGCAGCACGGCGAACCGCGCCTGCCCCACCCGGCGCAGCACGAGCTGGTCGAGGACGTAGGGCACCACGCTGGACAGCACGCCCACACCGACCCCCAGCACGAGCACCATCGGGTCGGCCAGCGGCGCCGCCCCGCCCAGGAACACCAGCGGGGAGAGCAGCACCGCGGCGACGGCGAACCCCACCGCCATGTCGTCGAGCCCGCTGCCCGCGGTGGCCACCCGTTTGCCCAGCAGGATGTAGGCCGCCCACATGGCGGCGGCCGCAAGCGCCCAGACGACCCCGGAAGGCTGCCCCGACCAGCGCACGTCGGCGATGAGCAGCACGCCGCCCGCCGCCAGCACGACCGCCCCGATGTCGCGGAACCGCCGCGAGGCCACCGCGGCCACCGCCACCGGTCCGCAGAACTCGATCGCGACCGCGGTGCCCAGTGGCAGCCGGGCGATCGCCTCGTAGAACGCCACGTTCATCAGCGCCGTGGCCAGCCCGAACGCCGAGGCCCGCAGCAGCCGCCTGCCGCGCCAGGACGCCCGCGACGGCCGCCGCCAGGCCAGCAGCACCGCCGCCGCGCCCAGCACCCGCAGCACCGCGACCGTCGCCGGCGGCAGCCGGTCGAACAGCCCCACCGCGAGCGCCGCCCCCACGTACATCGAGACCGCACCGACGACGAACAGGGCCGGAGCCGGGGCCCGCCCCACCAATGCTGTCGCCACGACTCCACACGGTAGCCATCGATCGGACGTTGTTTACACAGGTCGGCTTGCGGCCACTCGGTCGTGCACCGCATGATTCACATGTCGTCAACTGAATCAGCCAGCCCCGAGGCAACCGGCAGCACCCGTGCTGTGAACGGCCAACTCGGTCGACGTGACCGTTCTCGCCACCCCGGCGGGAACACGTGCAGGGGTTCTGAACGTCTGGGAGAGTGGGACGTACCGCGTGAGCGGTCGTCACAGTGAGCGGCTCCGGGCCCAGCCCGGAGCCGAGACGGAGGGAGACCGCTATGCAGCCTGGAACCCTGACTCGGCCTGAGTTGACCGCCGCTGACCGCTGTGACCGGTGCGGCGCGGCCGCGAAGGTCCGGGCGGTGCTGCCGTCCGGCGGGGAGCTGCTGTTCTGCGGTCACCACGCGAAGGCTCACGGGGACAAGCTCCGCGAGCTCCGTGTGGAGATGCAGTCCGGCGGTTGACCAGGGCGCCGGACCTCGATCCGGTGCCGTGTGACGTGAGGAACGCGAAGGGCGGGGGCCACCGGCCCCCGCCCTTCGTCGTGCCCGGATCCCGCCGGATCACCGCCAGCTGCGCAGCGTCGCGATCCGCTCCTCGAGCTGCTCGATGCTGGCCATCGCCGTCGGCGGGCCGCCGCACAGCTTGCGCAGCTCGTTGTGGATCATTCCGTGCGGCTTCTTGGTGCGGTGGTTGTGGAGCGCGACGAGCGTGTTGAGCTCCTTGCGCAGCTGGGTCAGCTGCTCGCGCACCGAGAGCGTGCCCCGGTCGGGGCGCGGCGGCGGCGCGGGCGCGGGCGCCGGGGCGGGCGCCTTGGGCCGGCTCATCCACTCCTTCTGGCGCTGGTCGAGCAGCGTGCGCACCTGCTCGGGCTCGAGCAGCCCGGGCAGGCCCAGGTAGTCCTCCTCGTCGGCGGAGAAGGACGTGCCCTCGTAGATCAGCTGGTCGAGCTCGGCCTGGGCGCCCAGCGCGGTGAACGACTTCTCGTCCTCGCCCGGCTCGTCCTGCTGGCGCTGGGCGGCGGCCAGCAGCTCGTCGTCCCACTTCTCCTCGCCGCGGTGCGGCTCGCCCAGGACGTGGTCGCGCTGCGCCTCCAGCTCGCTGGCCAGCCCGAGCAGGACCGGCACGCTGGGCAGGAACACCGAGGCGGTCTCCCCCGGGCGCCGCGAGCGGACGAACCGGCCGACGGCCTGGGCGAAGAACAGCGGGGTCGAGGCGCTGGTCGCGTACACGCCGACGGCCAGGCGCGGCACGTCGACGCCCTCGGACACCATCCGGACGGCGACCATCCAGCGCTCGTCGGACTCGGCGAACCGGGCGATGCGGGCGGAGGCGCCCTTCTCGTCGGACAGCACGATCGCCGGGGAGGTGCCGGTGATGTCGGCCAGGATGGCCGCGTACGCGCGGGCCGTCGTCTGGTCCGAGGCGATCACCAGGCCGCCCGCGTCGGGCATGCCGTTGCGGTGGCTGGTCAGCCTGCGGTCGGCCGCCTTCAGCACCGCCGGGATCCACTCCCCGCCCGGGTCGAGCGCCGTGCGCCAGGCCCGCGCCGTCTGCTCCGCCGTCAGCGGCTCGCCCAGCCGGGCGGTGATCTCCTCGCCCGCGCTCGTGCGCCAGCTCGACGTGCCGGAGTAGGCCAGGAACACCACCGGCCGGACCACGCCGTCGGCCAGCGCCTCGGAGTAGCCGTAGGAGTGGTCGGCCCGGCTGCGCAGGGCGCCGTCGGCGCCGGGCAGGTAGTCGACGAACGGGATGGGGTTGTCGTCGCTGCGGAACGGCGTCCCGGTCAGGGTGAGCCGCCGGGTCGCCCCGTCGAACGCCTCCTTGACCCCGTCGCCCCAGGACCGCGCGTCGCCCGCGTGGTGGATCTCGTCGAGGACGACCAGCGTGCGCCGGTTCTCGGTGCGCGCGCGGTGCAGCAGCGGATGGGCGGCCACGCCGGCGTAGGTGATCGCGATGCCGGTGTAGTCCGACGAGGTGCCGCCCGCGGTGTTGCGGAACTCGGGGTCGATCGCCAGGCCGACCTGGGCCGCGGCCTGCGCCCACTGGTGCTTGAGGTGCTCGGTCGGGGTGACCACGGTGATCGCCTCGATGACCCGGTCGGCCAGCAGCTCGGCGGCGACGCGCAGCGCGAAGGTCGTCTTCCCGGCGCCGGGCGTGGCCACCGCCAGGAAGTCCTTCGGCGCGGCGGCCAGGTAGCGGGCCAGCGCGCTGCGCTGCCAGGCGCGCAGCGGGCGCGCGGACGTGGCGATCTGCGGGGCCTGGGACACACGACTCCCTGACGTCTCGACTGCTCGGGAGCGCGTCGCGCGGCCGGGCCCGTCGGGGCGGGCCTGGTGGCGAGCACCACCCCGGGTGGCCGGTCCAGGGTAACGGGACCGCATCGACCACGACCGCATACCCACCGCGGCACGGCGGGGGCGACCGGTTGGTCCATGCTGGGCGGGCGATGACCTCCGACGACCCTCCCCCGCGGCCCGTCCACCGGCCGAGCGCCCTGCGCCGGGTCGCCGCGCGGGCGCTGGGCCGGGCCTGGGACAAGGACATCTTCTCGCACTCGGCGCAGGCCGCGTTCTGGCAGGCGCTGTCGCTGCCCCCGCTGCTGCTGGCCCTGCTGGGCTCGCTGGGCTTCGTCGACGACTGGTTCGGCCCGCAGACGCTCGAGGCCGTGCGCGGGGCGATCGTCGGCTTCTCCGCCAGCGTGTTCACCCCGGAGGTCGTCGACGAGATCATCGCCCCGACGGCGGACAGCATCCTGACCATCGGCCGCGCCGACGTGGTCTCGGTCGGGTTCGTCGTGGCGCTGTGGGCCGGGTCGTCGGCGGTGGCCTCGATCGTCGACTCGGTCACCGACGCGCACGGCCAGAAGCTCGTGCGCCACCCGGTCTGGCAGCGGATCTTCTCGCTGCTGCTCTACCTGGTGGCGCTGGTGGTGGCGGTGTTCACGCTGCCGGTGATCGCGCTGGGCCCGGAGCTGCTGCCCGGTGTGCTGCCCGAGGCCCGGCGCCCGACGGCCGTCACGCTGCTGAACAACCTCTACTACCCGGCCTCGGGGCTGCTGCTGGTGATCGTGCTCACCACGCTCTACCGGCTGGCGCTGCCGCACACGCTGCCCTGGCGCCGGCTGCTGCCCGGGGCGCTGGTGGCGATGGTGGTGTTCATCGCCTCCACGACCGGCCTGCGGATCTACATCGCGGTGCTGCTGAGCACCGGCTACACCTACGGCGCGCTGGCCACCCCGATCGCGTTCCTGCTCTTCGGGTTCCTGCTCGGGCTGTCGATCGTGTTCGGCGCGCACCTGAACAACGCCGTGGACGAGGAGTGGCCGTCCCGCCCGACGCGGCGCAGGCGCCGGTCCGAGCGGATGCGCTCGATGCGCCGGATCGCGGCGGCCAGGGCGGCCGTGGTGAGCGGTATGGTCACCGAGCGGTCCGAGGGCGCGCCCTTGCCGCCGATCGACGCGACGGACCATGCTGGGCCCACGGGCGCGCCCGGCGCACCGCGGGGCACGCCGACCTCCTCGCCCGACGTCGACGGCGCGGCCCCCCACCGCGCGGCGGACGAGCCCGCGGGTGTGGCCGCGGACCGGTCGGTCGGGAGCCGACCGGACGCGCCGGAGGCCTGACGGGAGGACGCGGATGACGGAACGGGCCGCCCTGGCCGGGCTCGACGCGCTGGCCGTCGACCCGCCGCTGGCCGGCGGACCACCGCCGCCGCAGGCAACCGTGCCCGCCGGGCCGCTGCTGCGCCTCGCCGCCGGGCTGGCCGGTCGGCCGCTGGTCGTGGGGCGGCGCGGGGCCGCGCTGGCCGGGCGGCTGCTGCACGTGGGGCTGGGCACGGCCGAGGCCGAGCCCGGGCTGCCGCCCAACCCCGCCCTGCGCCGGCTGGTGCAGGCGCACCGGGCCGGGCGGGCCACCGCGGGCGAGCTGATCGCTGACGCCGGGCTGGACCGGGCCGACCGCGACCGCCTCGACGCCGTGCTCACCGCCGTCGACGACCTGGTGGAGGCGGTGCTCCCGGGCACGCTGGCGCCCTCCCCCGCCCCGGCCCGACCGCGCACCGCCCGCCGGACGCCGGTGGTCGGCGAGGAGGTCGCCGCCACGCCGGGGGCGGTCGTGCTGCGCACGCCCTCGTTCGAGCTGATCCAGTACCTGCCGCGCACCGAGACCGTGCGGGCGGTCCCCGTGCTGCTGGTCCCCTCCCTGACCAACCGGCACTACCTGACCGACCTCGCCCCCGGCCGCAGCCTGGCCGAGCACCTCGTGGCCGGTGGGCAGCAGGTGCTCGCGCTGTCCTGGTGGAACCCGCGCGCCGAGCACGCCGACCGCGGCCTGGACGCCTACGCCCGGGCGCTCCTCGACGCCGTCGACGCCGTCGAGCGGATCACCCGCGCGCCGTCGGTGTCGCTGGTGGCCACGGGTTCGGGCGGCACGATCACCGCGGTGCTGCTGGCCCACCTCGTCGCCGCGGGCTCCACCGGCCGGGCGGCCACGCTCACCCTGCTGCTGCCCGCGTTCGGCCGACCCGATCCGCCTGCCCCGCTGCCGGCCGCCGGCCCGTCACCGGAGCTGCGCGCCTGGGCGAACGACACCATCCGCCTGCCCGCCGCCCTGCACGACGACCTGACCGGCATCGCCGCCCGCGACGCGCTGGCCCACCCGGGCGCGGTCCGTGTGCTGGGCACGCCGATCGACCTGTCCAAGGTCGACACCGACGCCTACGTGGTCGCCGGCGACGGCGGGCCGTGGTCGGCCGCGTACCGCAGCTCCCGCCTGCTGGCCGGCGACACCCGCTTCGTGCTCGCCTCCGGCGGCCCGGTCGAGGCGCTGGTCGCCCCGCCCGGGAGCGACCGGTCGTTCCGCGCGGCTCAGACGAGCGCCGCCGACCCCGACGCCTGGTACCCGACGGCGCCGCCCGCACCCGGCTCGTGGTGGACCGACCACCTCCGCTGGCTCGACGCGCGCAGCGGAGCGCGGGTGGACGCGCCGCCGGAGCTGGGTGGGCGCGGGTTGCACGCGGTGGCGCCGACCCCCGGGGACTACGTGTCGTCGCGCTGACCCGACCCGGTCCTTCACTGTTAGGCGGGGACCAGCTCGGAGTCGGAGCCGGGCAACGCCCGGGCCAGCTCCTGGCGGGAGTGGATGCCGAGCTTGGCGAACACCTTGCGCAGGTGCCACTCCACGGTGCGCGGGCTGAGGAACAGCCGGGCGCCGATCTCCGGGTTCGACAGCCCGTCGCGGGCGAGCCGCGCGACCTGCATCTCCTGCGCCGTCAGGTCCTCGCGGGTCTCGACCACCCGCTTGCGGACCTTCGCCCCCGTCGCCCGCAGCTCACCCCGGGCGCGTTCGGCGAACGCCTCCATGCCGATCCGCACGAACGACGCGTGCGCCGCGTGCAGTGGAGCGCGCGCGTCGACGCGGCGGCTCGCCCGGCGCAGCCACTCCCCGTAGAGCAGGTGCGCGCGGGCGAGCTCGGGGCGCAGTCGGGTGCGCCCCAGCAGGTCGATGGCCTGGCGGTACAGGTGTTCGGCCGCCGCACCCTCGCTCAGCAGTGCGCGCGACCGGACGTGGACGCCCGCGGCCCACCCGGTGTCGGACGCCGCCCGCTGCTCGCCGAGCCGGGCCAGGGCGTCGCGCGCGACCTCGGCGTGCCCGGTCCGGCTGGCCGCCTCGACCAGCTCGCTCAGCGCCCACGAGGTCACGAAGAGCTCCGGGACCTGCTCGCTCGCCTCCACCGCCGACGCCAGCGCCTCGTCGTAGCGGCCCAGGCCGTTCATGAGCACGGAGTTCGCCCACTGCGCGTACTGGACGGCCGTCCCCTGGCCGCCCGCCGTGGCCTCGGCGATGACGCCGCTGATCAACGCGGCGGCGCCGGCCTGCCGGCCGCGGAAGCCGGCCAGCGCGATCGCCGCGTACGGGCCGATCCGGGACCCGGTCGCCGCCTTGACCGCATCGACCTCCGACGCCAGCAGCGCGGCACCGGCGAAGTCACCACCGAAGACGGCGGCCTGGCCCAACGCGTTGTCCGCGGCGGCGAGGACGTCCAGCGCCCCGGAGTCGCGGGCCAGCCGCGCCGCGCGCGTGCCGATCTGCAGACCCCGGTCGTAGTCCCACACGAGGTTCGCCGCCCGCGTCGCCAGCCAACCCCACCGCAGCAGCTCCGCCGCGGAGACCTCGGCACCGGCGAACGCGGCGACCGCGCGGCCCAGCACGGGCGCCGCGACCGAGTGCCCGGCGGTGAAGACCAGCGCTAGGCCGTCCAGCAGCAGGTCGCACGGCAGTGGCGGACCCACCGGACGGGGTGCGGTCGCCACGGCCCGGGAGATGTCGAGCAGGTTGCCGCCCGCAGCCGCCAGCCGGCCGGCGAACAGGCCGGCGGCCCAGGCGTCGAGGTACGCGTCGCGGGACAGCCGCACGTCGAGCGCCGCCAGCTTCCTCGCCGCCTCCAGCAGCAGCACCGGGGCGTCGCCGCCGCGGTTGCGGGCGAACGCGATCCCGGCCCGCAGCAGGTCCACCCGGGCCCGCCCGGACTCGTCGAGCGGGCCCGCCTCCGCGGCCGCCAGCAGCTCGCGCGACACGTCGAACGCCCCCGCCCCGAGGCCGGCCCGGGCGGCGGCGAGCGCCCGGCCGGCCCGCAGCGCGGGATCGGCGGTCAGGACCACCGAACGCTGCAGCAGCGCGGCCGCGGACGCGAGTCCGCCGCGCGCCTGCGCCCGGCTCGCCGAGCGCTCCAGCTCGCGCGCGACCTCCTCGTCCGGCCCGGGAGCCGCGGCAGCGAGGTGCCACGCGCGACGGTCCGGGTCGACATCGCGGCTCGTCACCGCGGCCAGCGCCAGGTGGGCCGCGCGGCGCTCCGACCCGCCCGCCGACCGGTACGCGGCCGAGCGCGCCAGGGGATGGCGGAAGGTCACGCGCACCCCCAGTTCGAGCAGCCCGTCGGTCGCGTCGACGGCGGAGAGCGCGATCCCCAGGCGATCGCAGGCGCGCTGCAGGAGCAGCGGGTCACCGACCGGCTCGGCCGCCGCGACCAGCATCAGCCGTCGCGCGTCGTCGGGGAGCGCCTCGAGCCGCCGGATGTAGCTCGTCTCGATCCGCCGGGGCAGATCACGGGTCGTCGGCAGGCCGAACCCGCCGGCCAGCTGGGTCGGCGTCAGGCCCCGGGGCAGCTCGAGCAGCGCGAGCGGGTTCCCGCGGGTCTCGGCCAGTATCCGGTCGCGCACCGGGCGGTCCAGCGCGAACCGCACCGCCGAGCTCAGCAACGCGCGGGCGTCGTCGTCGCGCAGGCCGCGCACGTCGAGGTCCGGCAGGTGCCCCAGCTCCGCACCGGGCTCCCGCGCGGCGAACACCAGCCCCACCGGCTCGGCCAACAGCCGGCGGGCGACGAACGCGAGCGTCAGCGCCGAGGTCCGGTCCAGCCACTGCGCGTCGTCCACGACGCACAGCAGCGGACGGTGCTCGGCCACCTCCGACAGCAGGCTGAGCACGGCCAGGGCGACCAGGAAGCGCTCGGGCGCCGGGCCCGTCCGCAGGCCGAAGACGATCCCGAGCGCGTCGCGCTGCGGACCCGGCAGCTGCTCGAGCCGGCCGAGCAACGGCGCGCACAGCTGGTGCAGGCCGGCGAACGCCAGCTCCATCTCGGACTCGACGCCCACCGCGCGCACGACGGTCAGGTCGGCCGCCGACTCGGCGAGGTGCCCCAGCAGCGCCGTCTTCCCGATCCCGGCCTCACCCCGCAGGACCAGCGCCCGGCTCGCGCCGCGGCGGACGTCGTCGACCAGGGCGTCGAGGAGGGCGCACTCCTCCGCGCGCCCGAGGAGGCCCATCCGCGACCCCCGATTCCCGAGACCGGCCTTCCCGGCCGGGCACCGAAGAGCCTCCCAGCATCGGCCCCGGGTGACCAGGGCCGTCCGCCCGATCACCGGACGCCGGGGCGGACCAGTGAGCAGGCCAGTGACCGCACCGGCGCGACGCGCCGGACGGGACGAGCAGGCTCGGTGGCGTCATCGAGCAGCGTTCCGCCGGTCTGAGAGGAGCTCCCCATGAGCTCGTCGTCCCGTCCACTGCCCGCCCCCGAGGGCCCCGGCTCCGCCTCCGGCGCGCCCGGCCTCGACGCGGGGTTCGCCGACACGTTCACGAGCCGCTACATCGACGCCGGTGGCGTGCGCCTGCACGCCGTCGTCGGGGGTGAGGGTCCGCCGCTGCTGCTGGTCCACGGCTGGCCGGAGACCTGGTACGCCTGGCGCCTGCTGATGCCCGCCCTGGCCGGGCACTTCGAGGTCGTCGCCGTCGACCAGCGCGGCCGGGGGCTGTCGGACATGCCCGCCGACGGGTACGACACCGCCACCCTCGCCGGCGACATGGTCGCGCTGATGGGTGCGCTCGGCCACGAGCGGTTCGCCGTGGTCGGGCACGACACCGGGTTCGCGATCGGCTACGCGCTCGCCGCGGACCACCCGGACCGGATCGACCGCGCGGTCCTCGCCGAGATCCCGGGATCGCCGGGGGCGGCACCCTCACCGCCGGTGCTGGTCCCCGGACCGGTCAACGACCGGCTCTGGCACCCTGTCCTTCAACCGGCTCGAGAAGATCAACGAACAGCTGGTCCGGGGCCGCGAGGACGTCTTCTTCGGCTGGGAGTTCGACGCGGCCGCCCGCAAGCTCCCGGCCGACGTGATCAGCTACTACGTGGGCCCGCTGTCCGAGCCGGACGCGCTGCGCGCCAGCTTCGGCTTCTACCGGGCACTCGACGCGACCATCGCCCAGGACGCGCAGCGCGCGACCCGGCGGCTGCGGATGCCGGTACTGGCGATCGGTGGCGCGGCGAGCTTCGGGGAGCACGTCGCGGACGCGCTGCGGCTCGTCGCCGACGACGTGCAGAGCCTGGTCGTCGCGGGCGCCGGCCACTTCGTCGCGGAGGAGGCCCCCGACGAGGTGCTCGCGGCGCTGGAGGCGTTCCTGGCGCCCTACCGCGACGGAGTGGTCGCGGCGGACGGGCCCGGGGCGGGGGTGGCCGCAGCGGTGCGCGGCTGAGGGCCAGCCACTACACTCGAACACATGTTCGAGTGTCGATCACCCGCGGCCACGCCGTGACCGCGGCCCTCTCCCGCGAGGGCATCGTCGACGCGGCCCTCGGGCTCGTCGACCGGCACGGCCTGGCCGGGCTCTCGATGCGCAGGCTCGGCCGGGAGCTGGGCGTCGACCCGATGGCCGTCTACCGCCACCTGCCCGACAAGGCCGCCCTGCTCGACGGCATCGTCGACGCGCTGCACGCCGAGATGGACCTCGACAGCCCGGCGGGGGCCGCGTCGTGGCGGCAGGAGCTGGCCACCTACGCCGGGCGGGTGCGCGAGGTGCTGCACCGCCACCCGCGGGCGGTGGGCGTGTTCGTCACCCGGGCGGGGTCGGTCGACACCGGCAACGCGCGGCTCGCCGACCGGCTCGCGGCCGCCGGGTTCGCCGCGCGCACCGGATCGTGGATGGTCGAGTGCGTGCGCAGCCTCACCGTCGGGCTGGTGGTCGCCGAGGTCGTCGGCGCGGCCGGCAGCGGCGCCGACGACGACGAGCGGTTCCGCTTCGGGCTGACCGCCCTGCTCGACGGGTTCGAGCGGGCCGGGACTCAGGCGGCGCTGGCCCGGCCGTCGCCCAGGTCGCCCTCCGCGCCGCGGACGCGGCCCACCGCGAGGCGGTAGGACGACCTGCCCTTGTCGCTCATCGTCGTCAGCTCGACCAGCTCGACGCCGGCGGCGATGAACGCGTTGCGCAGCTCGTGCTCGTAGGTGACGCGCCCGAAGTGGATGGTCGTCACCCGGTGCAGCATCGGCTTGATCCGCTCGAGCACCGCGGAGCGCCGGTGGTGGAACGTCTGGGTGCTGAACAGCCGCCCCTGCGGCGTCAGCAGCTTGGCCGTGTGCGAGATGGCGGCCACCGGGTCGGGCAGCAGCATCAGGCTCGCGCTGAAGTAGACCGCGTCGTAGGGGCCGTCGTCGTGGTCGTAGACCGAGGCCAGGACGGGCCGGACGTGGCCGGCCAGGCCCGCCCGCGCCATCTCGCCCCGGCACCGCTCGAGGTAGTCGGGGTCGATGTCGAGACCGACCACCTGCAGGTCCTTGGACCGCACGAGCTCCGCGCAGCCGGCGAGGGCCGCGCCGGTGCCGATGCCGACGTCCAGGACGCGGGCGCCGTTGGGCAGCCTGTCGAGGACCTCGCGGTACCAGCCGGTGGTCATCCCCGCCACCAGCCGGTCGTAGATCCAGCCACGCATCGTTGCAGTCCAGCGACCATCCGGGCTGGCCGTGTCATTCCGCACAGTGACGAGTTCCCCGATTCGACTCGCTCAACCAGCGATCCGTCAGCTGTCGCCGCCGGGTCGCAACGACTCGTAGATCTTCTTGCAGTCCGGGCAGACCGGGGAGCCGGGCTTGGGCGAACGGGTGACGGGGAAGGTCTCGCCGCACAGGGCCGTGACCAGGTTGCCCAGCACGGCGCTCTCCGCGATCTTGTTCTTGCGGACGTAGTGGAACATCTTGGGCGTGTCGTCGCCGGTGGTGTCGGTGCCCTCGGGGCGGGTCTCGACATCGGGCAGCACCTGGGTGGCCATGAGCCCATGATGCCGCATCCGACGGAGCGGGTCAGCCACCGCTCGGACCGCCGCAGGTAGGGTCCGGGCGGAGCGGACGGCCCGAACGGGAGGCGAGTGGTGAGCGGTTCCCCGGGGGAGGGTCCCGTCCGCGTGTCCGCGGAGGTGGCACAGGCACTGTCCGGCGGGGTCGGCGTCGTCGCGCTGGAGAGCACGCTGCTCGCGCACGGCCTGCCCGCGCCGGGCAACCGCTACGCGGCCGACGACCTGGAGGAGGCGGTCCGCGCGCAGGGCGCGGTGCCCGCCACCGTCGCCGTGCTGGACGGCGTGCCGCGGGTCGGGCTGTCGGCCGACGAGCTCGACCGGGTCTGCTCCGGCGAGCTGCGCAAGCTCTCCGTCCGCGACCTCGGACCGGCCGTCGGGCTGCGCCGGGACGGCGCCACCACCGTGGCCGCCACGGCCGCGCTGGCCCGGCTGGCCGGCGTCGAGGTGTTCGCCACGGGCGGGCTCGGCGGGGTGCACCGCGGCGCCCGGGACAGCTGGGACGTCTCCGCCGACCTGGGCGCGCTGGCCCGCACGCCGGTGCTGGTGGTCTGCTCCGGGGTGAAGTCGATCCTCGACGTCGCGGCCACCCTGGAGGTGCTGGAGACCGGGTCGGTGCCGGTGCTGGGCTACCGCACCGACGCCTTCCCCGGCTTCTACCGGCGCGATTCCGGCCACCCCGTGCCCTGGCGGGTCGACGAGCCCGCGCAGGCCGCCGCGGCCTGGCGCGCGCACCGCGAGCTGGGCGCGCCGGCCGGTGCCGTGCTGGCCCAGCCGGTGCCCGCCGCCGACGAGCTCGACGCCGACCTGCACGACCGGCTCCTCGTGGAGGGCCTCGCCCTGCTGGCCGAGCGCGGGATCACCGGCAAGGACGTCACCCCGGCCCTGCTGGCGCACTTCCACGCCGGCAGCGGCGGGGCGAGCCTGCGCGCCAACCTGGCCCTGGTGCGGGCCAACGCCGAGCTGGCGGCGCGGGTCGCCGTCGCGGGGGCCCGCTGAGCATGTCCCGCGCACCCCGGGTCGTCGTGGTCGGCGACGTGGCGCTCGACGTGCTGGTCTCCCCCGGGCGCCCGGTGGTGCCCGGGGCCGACGTGCCGGCGGCGATCCGCACCGGCGCGGGCGGGGCCGGGGCCAACACGGCGGTCTGGCTGGCCCGCCTGGGCGCGGAGGTGACCATGGTCGGCCGGGTGGGCGACGACCCGGCCGGGCGCGCGGCGGCCCGCGACCTGGCCGACGCCGGGGTCCGCCCGGTGCTCGCCGTCGACGCCGGCGCGCCGACCTGCACCGTCGTCGTGCTCCTCGGCGACGGGGAGCGCACGATGCTCTCCGACCGCGGCGCCGCCGCCCGGCTCTCCCCCGACGACCTGCCCGACCTCGACGGCGTCGACCACCTGCACCTGTCGGGCTACGTGCTGCTCGACGAGTCGTCGCGGGCGGCCGGACGGGTGGCGCTGGCCGCCGCCGCGGAGCGCGGGCTGAGCCGCTCGGTCGACCCGCAGGCCGCGCCCGGGCTGACCGGGGAGTTCCGGCACTGGGTGCGCGGGGTCGACCTGCTGCTGCCCAACGCCGACGAGCTGGCCGCGCTGGGCCCCGACCCGCTGGTGCCCGGCGTTGGCGCGGTGGCCGCCACCCGCGGCGCGGCCGGGGCGACCTGGGAGGACGCGGACGGCGTGTGGGCGGTGCCCGCCCCCTCCGCCGAGGTGGTCGACCCGACCGGCGCCGGGGACGCGTTCGACGCGGGGCTGCTGGTGGCCTGGCTCACCGGCGCCGGGCCGATGGAGGCGCTGCGGGCCGGCTGCGGCGCGGGCGCGGCCGCCGTCGCCACCTTCGGAGCCCGCCCGCCCCCGTCCAGCACGGGGTTGCCGTGATCAACAGGGCCTGTTGGTCACGACGGTCGTCCTCGACGGTCAGCCGTCGATGACGGGGTGCTCCTTGGGCTCGATGGCGCGCCGGTCGGCCTGGTAGCGGTTGACCTTCTCGACCTTGCGGGGCAGCCGGTCGTTGGCGATCAGGACGGCCATCCACGGCAGCGGGATGGACAGCACCAGCAGGCTGACCGCCAGCCACGGGATCTGGTAGAAGACCGCGGCCAGCACCATCAGCGGGATCCGCATCCCCATCATGACCTTGTAGCGCTGCTTGCGGACCTTGAGGGACTCCTCGTAGGACAGCTCCGCGTCGGTGATCAGCACCGGTTGCGCCGCACGCTGCTGAGGGTCTGACATGGTGCTCCTCGCTGGCGCCCGGTGGGGCGCTGTCGTCGGCGGCATGCACCGCGATGGTCCGCGACCTGTGTCGGGCCACCCGACCGCCACGTCCAATCGTGCCACCGGCGTCGACCCGGCGCCTGCCCACCCCGTCGCACGGGACGTGCCCTGCGTCACTCCCCGTCGGGCGCGGTCCGATCAGTCCGGTTCGTCGTTCCCGGAGGCGTGCGCGTGCAGCGAGACCTCGCCGACGACGACCTCGGAGACCACGTCGAGCAGGCGCTGGGTCAGCTCGCCGGTCACGCGGTAGCGCACCAGCCTGCCCTGCCGGTGCGCGCTGACCATCCCGTGGGCGCGCAGCAGCCGCAGCGCGTGCGAGACCGCGCTGTCGCTCATCCCGACGGACAGGGCCAGGTCGGAGACGCAGAGATCACCCGCGTGGCGCAGGGCGAGCACGATGCTCAGGCGCTTGGTGTCGCCCAGCGCGTCGAGCAGGCCCGCGGTGCGGTCGATGCCGGTCGCGTCGGCCAGCACGGCCGTGGCGTCGCACACCTGGTCGGGGTCGATGACGCGCGCTCCGCGCAGCGCCGGGGGGACCTGGTGCACCCCGTCGACCCTAGCCCGGCCCCGGACGGGTCAGCCCTTGGCCGCCTTGGCCGCCGCCTTCGCCGCCTGCTTCGTCTCGCGGACCTTGGCCAGTGACTCCGGGTCGACGACGTCGGCGACCGACCGGAAGCCGCCCTCCTCGCCGTACGCGCCCGCGGCCTCGCGCCACCCGGGCGGCGTCACCCCGCGCTGCTTGCCCAGCAGCGCGGTGAAGATCTGCGCCTTCTGCATGCCGTAGCCGGGCAGCGCGACCAGCCGCGAGCGCAGGGTGGCGCCGTCGGGGACGTCGGCCCACAGCCGGGTGATGTCGCCGTCGTAGTGCTCGACGACCGCCGCGCACAGGGCCTGCACCCGCGCGGCCATGGCCTTGGGGTAGCGGTGCAGGGCCCGCGGCGTGGCGAAGATCGCGACCAGGGCCTCCGGGTCGTGCGCGGCGATCTCGGCGGCGTCGAGCCGGTCGCGGCCCAGCCGGGCGGCCAGCTCGGCCGGCGCCCAGAAGGCGTGCTCCATCGGCACCTGCTGGTCGAGCAGCATCCCGATCAGCAGGGCCAGCGGGTCGCGGTCGAGCAGCGCGTCGGCGTCGGCGTTCTGGCTCAGGCGGAGCGGCACGCCGAGCAGGTTAGCGCCCCGCGGCGCCCCGCGACGCGGGCTCCGGGAGGATCGGGGGGTGGATCCGCAGCTCTCCCCCGCCGTCGCCGACGCCCTGCGCACCGCGCTGGCCAAGGCCTCCTACTCCACCGACGGGGTGCGCGCGCTGCTCGGCGGCTCCGCGCACGCCGCGCTCGGCCGCGGGGAGGTCGAGCCCGCGCACCGCGCCACCCGCGACGCGGGCGAGCTGGGCGTGCTGGTCCGGATGCTGCTGCTGGGCTCGGTCGAGCCCGATGCCGCGGTGCGCGCGGCCCTCGCCCCGCTCGACCCGGCCGACGCCGCGGCCGCGGGGCTGCTGCGCCCGGCGGACCGCGGCGACGGGGACGGCTGGGAGGCCGTGCTCGACCTGCGCCCCTACGGCGACGAGGACGGCGACTGGTGGGTGCTGTCCGACCTCGACCGCCGCCGCCAGGAGCGCGACCACGTGACCGGCGTCGGGGCCGCGTCGCTGACCCTGGCCGCGGCCACGGCCCGGCGCCCCGCAGGCACCCTGCTCGACCTCGGCACCGGCTGCGGGGTGCAGGCGCTGCACGCCACCCGGCACGCGGCGGCCGTCACCGCCACGGACGTCGCGCCGCGGGCGCTGGCCATGGCCCGGGCCACGTTCGCGCTCAACGAGCTGGACGTCGAACTGCTCGGGGGACCGTGGCTGGAGCCGGTGGCCGGGCGGCGGTTCGACCGGATCGTGTCCAACCCGCCGTTCGTGCCCGGGCCGCCGCGCGTCGACTTCGTCTACCGCGACTCCGGCATGGGCGGCGACGACGCGCTGGCCATGCTGGTCCGCACCCTGCCCGACCACCTCGCCCCGGGCGGCGTCGCCCAGCTGCTGGGCTCCTGGCTGCACGTGCGCGGCGAGGACTGGCCCGACCGGCTGCGCTCATGGCTGCCCGACGGCGTCGACGCGTGGGTCGTGCAGCGCGAGGTCGCCGACCCGGCCCTGCACGTGGGCACCTGGCAGCGCGACGGCGGGCTGGACACCGCCTCGCCGCTGGCCAGGGAGCAGGCGGGGGTCTGGCTGGACTGGATGGCCGAGGAGCGGGTGGAGGCGGTCGGCTTCGGCCACCTGGTGCTGCGGCGCACCGACGGGCCGCCCACCGTCGTGTTCGAGGACCTGCACGGCGAGTTCGAGGACCCGCTGGGCCCCGAGGTCGACGGCTGGCTCGATCGGGTCGACTGGCTGCGCGCCCACGCCACCGACGACGCGCTGCTCGGCGCCCGGCTCGTCCTGGCGCCGTCGGTCGTGCTGGAGCGCTACGCCGAGTCGGGCACCGACGGCTGGAACGAGGTCGGCGCCGCCGTGGTCCGCATGGACGGGCCGCGCTGGCGCCACGAGGTCGACGAGCCCGCCGCCGCCCTGCTGGCCGGCTGCCAGGGCGCGCTCGCCCTCGACGAGCTCGTCGAGCTGCTGTCGTTCGCCCACGACCGCCCGGCCGACGAGCTGGTCGCCGCGACCCTGCCCGCCGTGCGCGAGTTCGTCCGCCACGGGCTGCTGCGCCCGGCCGGGCCGTGAGGGCGGTCGCGGCCCGGGTGCTGCGGGCCGCGGTCCGGGTGTCCGACGAGGTCGTCGGCGAGATCACCGACCCCGGGCTGCTGGTGCTGCTCGGGGTGCACCGCGACGACGACGGCACCGCGGCCGCCGCGATGGCCCGCAAGCTGCACGAGCTGCGGGTGCTGGCCGACGAGCGCTCCTGCGCCGAGACCGGGGCCCCGCTGCTGGTGGTCAGCCAGTTCACGCTCTACGGCGACACCCGCAAGGGCCGCAGGCCGTCGTGGTCGGCCGCGGCCCGACCGGAGCACGCGCAGCCGCTCGTCGAGGCGGTCGTGGCGCACCTGCGCGAGCGGGGGGCCGCGGTCGCGACCGGGGTGTTCGGGGCGAGCATGGCCGTCGAATCGGTCAACGACGGCCCGTTCACCGTGCTCGTGGAGACCTGACCGCCCGGCTCAGTCGTCGCCGACGAAGCTGCGGTAGACGCCGATCAGCGCGGTGCGCTGCTCCGGGGTCAGCCGGGGGTCGGCGCGGATGGCGTCCTCGGTGCCGGTCGGGGCGGGCGGCTCGGCGGCGCCCTTCCCCGCCTCGGACGCCCCGGTCGCCCACCCGGCCTGGCTGAGCAGCTGCTCGGTCGAGAGCTGCAGCGCCTCGGCGATGGACTGCAGCACCTTCAGCGACGGCTGGTGCAGCCCGCGCTCCACCTGCGACAGGTAGGCGTTGGAGACGCTGGTCATCGCGGCCATCTCGCGCAGCGACAGCCGGGCGAGCTGGCGCTGGCCGCGGATGAACTCGCCCAGCGGGTTCGTCCACGCCGACTTCGACCGGGTCCCGTCACCGTCCGCGCTCATGGCTCCATCATGCTGCCCCGGCCCGGGTGCTACGAGCGGGAGCCCCGTGAAGAGGGCCCGGACAGGGGTGCCCGTGTGACGGCGGTGAAGCCGGGTACCTACACCAGGACGAGCCTGAAAGGCCGCTGAGAGTGGTCGAGGGCACATCGCCGTGTTGGGAACGTTACGGCGTGACGGCGCGTTGGACGCACTGAGAACCCCGGCAGGAGGCACACCACGCCCGCCCGGGGTCGCGCAGGGGAGGAACTCAACCACATGACGACGTCACTCACCGCAGCGCGGGGCGGCCGTTCGACGGTGTCGACGGTCCCGGCACAGCGTACCGATCGCGACACCGTCGACGCCACCGAGGAGTCGATCGAGGAGATCATGCCGGAGTCCGGGCGCCCCGAGCTGTCCGCAGAGGACCTCGACGCCCAGAGCCCCGCGGCCGACCTGGTCCGCGTCTACCTGAACGGCATCGGCAAGACCGCCCTGCTCACCGCGGCCCAGGAGGTCGACCTGGCCCGCCGCATCGAGGCCGGTGTGTTCGCCCAGCACGTGCTCGACACCGCGGCCGCCGAGGGTCGCCAGCTCGACAAGCAGTACGCGTCGGACCTGCGCCACGTCGTCCGCGACGGCAGCCGCGCCCGCAACCACCTGCTGGAGGCCAACCTCCGGCTGGTCGTGTCGCTGGCCAAGCGCTACACCGGCCGCGGCATGCCGCTGCTCGACCTGATCCAGGAGGGCAACCTGGGTCTCATCCGCGCGGTGGAGAAGTTCGACTACGCCAAGGGCTTCAAGTTCTCCACCTACGCCACGTGGTGGATCCGCCAGGCCATCACCCGCGGCATGGCCGACCAGGCCCGCACGATCCGGCTGCCCGTGCACCTGGTCGAGCAGGTCAACAAGCTCGCCCGCATCCGCCGCGACCTGCACCAGCGCCTCGGCCGCGACGCGACCCACGCGGAGATGGCCACCGAGTCGGGCATCCCCGAGGAGAAGATCGCCGACCTCCTCGACCACGCGCGCGACCCGGTGAGCCTGGACATGCCGGTCGGCTCCGACGAGGAGGCGCCGCTGGGCGACTTCATCGAGGACGGCGAGTCGGCCGACGCCGAGACCACGGTCATCTCGCACCTGCTGCACGACGACCTGCGCCGCGTGCTCGCCACCCTGGAGGACCGCGAGCAGAACGTCATCCGCATGCGCTACGGCCTCGACGACGGCCAGCCCCGCACGCTCGACCAGATCGGGCGCCGCTTCGGGCTCTCCCGCGAGCGCGTGCGCCAGATCGAGCGCGAGGTCATGGCCAAGCTGCGCCTGGGCGAGCGGGCCGACCGGCTGCGGGCCTACGCCAGCTGACCGGCACGACGGCACGAACGATCTGTGGGGATCGTCGCTTCGGCGGCGGTCCCCGCCGCCGTCCTGGACACTACTGTGGCCGACATGACGGGTAGCGCGCCGCCCGGACCGGTTTCCCCCGCCGTGATGCGGGAGGTCCTGGGGCACTTCGTGTCGGGGATCGTGGTCGTCACCGCGATGAGCGACGGCGGACCGGCCGGCTTCACCTGTCAGTCCTTCGCCTCGCTCTCCCTCGACCCGCCGCTGATCACCTTCGCCCCCGCGCGCACGTCCACCACGTGGCCCCGGATCCGGCAGGCCGCCGCGTTCTGCGTCAACGTGCTGGCCGCCGACCACCAGGAGCTCAGCGTCGGGTTCGCCCGCTCGGGGGCCGACAAGTTCGCCGGTGTGCCCTGGCGGGCGGCGCCGTCGGGCTCGCCGATCCTGGAGGGCGTCAGCGCCTGGGTCGACTGCACCCTGTGGAACGAGTACGACGGCGGCGACCACACGATCGTCGTCGGCCGGGTGCACGACCTCGGGGCCGCCCCCGACCGCCCGCCGCTGCTCTACTACCGCGGCAACTACGGCGTCACCGGTCCCCCGCTCGGCTGAGCCTGCCCCGCACCCCGGTTCAGGAGAGCCACGCTGCTGCCCTCTGAGTTCAGCATCGTGGCTTTCCTGAACTCCGGGGTCGATCGGCCGCGGCCGCGCGGACGGCCGCGGCGCTGTCCGCGGTGAGGGCGCCGGCGGCGGCGAGCGCGGCCGCCCCGGCGTCCAGCTCGCGCACCACCTGCTTGGTCGCCGCGACCAGGGGCGGCACGACGCTCAGCTCCCGCACGCCCAGGCCCACCAGCAGCCGCGCCGCCACCTCCTCGCCCGCGGCCTCCCCGCACACCGCCACCAGCGCGCGGCCCTCCGCGGCCCGGCAGACCGCGTCGACCAGCCGCAGGACGCCCGGGTCGAGCGGGTCGGCCAGCGCGGCCACGGCCGGGTTGCCGCGCTCGGCGGCCAGCGCGTACTGGGTGAGGTCGTTGGTGCCGATGCTGAGGAAGTCGACGTGCGGCACGAACGCCGCCGCCTTGAGCGCCGCCGCCGGTACCTCGACCATGATCCCGACCTGCAGGCCGGCCGGCGCGCCGCGACCCTCCGCGGCGATGACCGCGTCCAGCTCGCGGCGGGCGGCCAGCAGCTCCTCGAGCGCCGCGACCATCGGGAACATCAGGCTGACCGGCGTCTCGTGGGCCACCCGGACCGCGGCCAGCAGCTGCTCGCGCAGCAGCGCGGGGTGCGGGCCGGCGAGCCGGATGCCGCGCACCCCGAGGAACGGGTTCGCCTCGCGCGGCAGCGGCAGGTAGGGCAGGGGCTTGTCGCCGCCGACGTCGAGGGTGCGCAGGGTGATCCGGCGGCCGTCGAGGGCCTCGGCCACGCCGCGGTAGGCGGCGACCTGCTCGTCGACGTCGGGGGCGCGGTCGCGGTCGAGGAACAGGAACTCGGTGCGCACCAGGCCGACGAGGTCGGCGCCGGCGGCGGCCTCGGCGTCGGCCCGCGAGCCGACGTTCACCCCGACCAGGACGTGCACGTCGTCGCGGGTGCGGGCGGGCTCACCGGCCCGCTCCCCGGCGGCCCGCTCGCGCCGGGCGCCGGCCGCGGCGCGCTCGCGCAGGGCCGTCAGCCGCTCGGGCGACGGGTCGACGACGAGCTCGCCGGTGGTGCCGTCGAGGGCGAGGGCGGTGCCGTCGGGGACGTCGAGCACGCCGGGCCCCGCGCCCATGACGGCCGGGACGCCGCGGGCGCGCAGCAGCAGCGCGGCGTGCGCGGTCGGGCTGCCACCGGCCAGCACCACCCCGGCGACCCGGGCCGGGTCGAGCCCGGCGGCCTGCGCCGGGGTCAGGTCGGCCGCGACCAGCACCACCCGCTCGCCGCCGTCCCCGCCGCCTCCCGGTTCAGGAAGGCCACCTTCCTGACCTCCCGGGGCGGCCAACAGGGCGCGCAGGACCTGCTCCCCGACCGCGCGGACGTCGGCGCCGCGCGCGGCGAGGTAGGGGTCGGGGAGCGCCTCCAGCGCCGTGGCGCCGCCCTCGACGGCGTCGGCCCAGGCCCGGGCGGCGGAGGCACCGGCGTCGACGGCGGTGCGGGTGCGCCCGGCGAGCTCGGGGTCCTCCAGCAGCAGCAGGTGGGCGTCGAAGATCGCGGCCTCGGTGGGGCCGAGGTCGCGGGCGGCGGCGTCGCGGGACGCGGTGATCGCGACGGCGACGTCGGCCAGCGCGCGGTCGAGGCGCGCGCGCTCGGTGCCGGGGTCGTCGGGCGGGTCGTCGGGCACCGTGACCGGTGGTGGCCCCAGCCCCCGCGCCGGACCGACGCCGATCCCGGGCGCCCCGGGCAGGACCCTCGGCGGCGCGTCGACCGGGGCCGGGGCGGGTGGGGCCGGGGTGGGCGCGGGGGCCTCGACCGGCTCGTCGAAGTGCCGCCCGGCCAGCTCCAGCACCGCGTCGACCGCGGCTCGCGCGCCGTCGCCGGTGGCCTCGATCTCGACCTCGTGCCCGGCCTCCGCGCCCACGACGGCGACCCGGGCCATGCTCCCCGCCGGCACCCACTGCGAGCCGGTGCTCCGGTTGCGCAGCCGCAGCTCGCAGTGGGTGGCGGCGGACAGCCTGCGGACCAGGGCCACCAGCCGGGCGGCGGGCCGGGCGTGCAGGCCGTGCGGGTTGGTGACGACGAAGACGGCCGCCGCGCGCTCCTGCGCCCGTCGCTCACCGGCACGGCGCTGCCCGGCCGCGGCCGCGTCGGAGGCGGCACCGGCCTCCAGGTCGGCGCCCGGCTCGGCGCCGGCGCCCCCGCCGGGGTGGCGCGGCGGGGGCACCGGCGGGGCCTCGACCCCACCCGGTTCGACCCCGTCCGGCTCGACCGCCAGTTGCGAGACCTTCGCCGCGAGCGCCCCGGTCGCTTCCGCGGCCACCTCGGCCCGGCCCACCCCACCCGCGGCCGCCACGGCCGCCACCACCAGCCCTTCGACCAGGGGCGCGGGGCACAGCAGCACCCGGTCGCGCTGGTCGGGGTCCTCCAGCAGGTCCAGCGCCAGCTCCGCGGACAGCACCGCGCTGCCCAGGTCCATCAGCACCACGACCCCGGACCCGCGGTCGGCGGCGGCGATCGCGGCCGCGATCGCCACCGCGTCGGTGCCGAAGGCGGGGCCGTCCGGGCCGTCGATCCCCGCGGCGACCTCGATGAGCAGCCCGGCCGGGGCCATCTCGCGGGCCAGCGCCACCGCGGCGGCGGCCAGCGGCCTGCTGTGCGAGACGACGACCAGACCGACCGGCGAGCTCACCACCCGGTGATCATCCCAGGGTGCGCGCCGCCGCGCCCAGCAGCAGTGCCGCGGAGGTGGCGCCCGGGTCCTGGTGGCCGACGCTGCGCTCGCCCAGGTAGCTCGCGCGGCCCTTGCGCGCCTGCAGCGGGATCGTCGCGTCGCGCCCCCGGTCGGCGGCATCGGACGCCGCCCGCAGCGCGGCGCCGACCTCGTCGCCCGCGGCGTCGTAGGCGTCGACGGCGGGGGCGAGCGCGTCGTACATGGTCTTGTCGCCCAGCTCGGACTTGCCGCGGGCCACGATCCCGCCGACGCCCGCCCGCAGCGCCGCGCCGAGCGCGGCGGTGTCCAGCGACTCGACCTCGCCCGCGGCCGTGCCCATGCGCAGGAAGAACGTGCCGTAGAGCGGACCGCTCGCCCCGCCGACCGTGCTGACCAGCGTCATCCCGGTGCGCTTGAGCAGCGCGCCCGCCGTGGCCGGCCGCTCGGAGTCGAGCGCGGCCAGCACCGCCTTCATGCCGCGGGCGAGGTTGGAGCCGTGGTCGGCGTCGCCGATGGCCGAGTCGAGCCGGGTGAGCTCCTCCTGGTGCTCGGCGACGTCGCCGGCGAACGCGTCGATCCACCGGCGCAGCGCGGCCACGTCGACCGCCCCTTCGGTCGGCACCGCGCTCACCGCCCCCAGCGCAGGCCCGGGGTGCTCACCGGGGCGTCCCACAGCCGCAGCAGCTCGTCGTCGAGCTTGAGCACGGTGACCGAGCAGCCGGCCATCTCCAGGCTGGTGATGTAGGGCCCGACCAGCGAGCGGACCACCGTCACCCCGGCCTTCTGCAGGATCTTCGCGACCTCGTTGTACATCAGGTACAGCTCGAGCATGGGCGTGCCGCCCATGCCGTTGAGGAACACCAGGGCACCGTCGCCGCCGGTGAAGTCCAGGTCGGACAGCACCGGCTCGACCAGCATCTCGGCGACCTCGCGGGCCGGGGCCAGCGGTACCCGCCTGCGGCCCGGCTCGCCGTGGATGCCGATGCCGATCTCCATCTCGCCCTCGGGCAGGTCGAACGTGGGCTGCCCGGCCGCGGGCACGGTGCACGAGGTCAGCGCCATGCCCATGCTGCGCCCGGCGGCGTTGACGCGGCGGGCGACGTCGGCCACGGCGGCCAGGTCGCGGCCCTCGTCGGCGGCCGCGCCGGTGATCTTCTCCAGCAGCACCGTCGTGCCGACGCCGCGCCGACCCGCGGTGTAGAGGCTGTCCTGCACGGCGACGTCGTCGTCGACGACGACCGAGGCCACCTCGACACCCGTGTCGGCGGTCACCAGTTCGGCGGCCATCTCGAAGTTCATGACGTCGCCGGTGTAGTTCTTGACGATGTGCAGCACGCCCGCCCCGCCGTCGGCCAGCCGCGTGGCCGCGACGACCTGGTCGGGCACCGGGGAGGTGAAGACCTCGCCCGCGCAGGCCGCGTCGAGCATCCCCGGGCCGACGAACCCGCCGTGCAGCGGCTCGTGACCGGACCCGCCGCCGGAGATCAGCCCGACCTTGCCGCGGACCGGCGCGTCGGCCCGGTAGACGATCTTGTTCTGGTGGTCGACACCGAGATCGGGGTGGGCGGCGGCGATCCCCAGCAGCGCCTCGGACACCACGTCGGCGGGATCGTTGATCAGCTTCTTCACGGCGGCCCCTCGTCGGACTATCGCGATCGTTTGCGAACCGTAAGGCACGACGACCTGCCCGGAAGGACCTTCGATGAACCCCCTGCCCACCCGGATCGGAATCGGCCTGGCCGCGGTGGCCCGACCCGCCTACATCACCTCGGGCCGGGGCGCCGATCTCGGGGACCAGCGCTCGGTCGACGACCTGCGCGGGCGGACGTGGCGCGTGCTCGACGCGGCGTACGCCGCCGGTGTGCGCTACGTCGACGTCGCGCGGTCCTACGGGCGGGCCGAGGAGTTCCTGGCCGGGTGGCTGTCCGCGCGCCCGGACGCGACGGACGTGCGGATCGGCTCGAAGTGGGGCTACCGCTACGTCGGCGAGTGGCACGTCGACGCCGATGTGCACGAGGTCAAGGACCACTCGGTCGAGGCGTTCACCGAGCAGGTCGCGCAGAGCCTGGCGCTGCTGGGCGAGCGCCTGGAGCGCTACCACATCCACTCGGCCACGCCCGAGACCGGGGTGCTCGACGACCCCGCCGTGCTGCGGGCGCTGGCGGGACTGCGCGAACGCGGCGTCCGCGTGGGCCTGTCCACCTCCGGACCGGCGCAGGCGGCGACCGTGCGGCAGGCGATCGGCATCGACGTCGACGGCCTCCCGCTGTTCACCTCGGTCCAGTCGACGTGGAACGTGCTGGAGACCTCCGCGGGGCCCGCGCTGGCCGCGGCGGCCGCGGCGGGCGCCGAGGTGATCGTCAAGGAGCCGGTGGCGAACGGTCGGCTCGCCCCCGGCGGCGCCGCCCCCGACGACCACCGCGCCGCCCGGGTCGCGGCGCTGGCCGCCGGCCTCGGCGTGCCGGTGGACCAGCTGGCCATCGCCGCCGCGCTCGCCCAGCCCTGGGCCTGGTGCGTGCTGTCGGGCGGGGTCGACCCGGCCCAGGTGCTCAGCAACGCCTCCGCGACCGCCCTGGCCGTCCCCGTCGACGTCCTCGGCGAGCTCGAGGACCTCGCCGAGGCCCCGCGGGACTACTGGGCGGCCCGCTCAGCCCGCGCCTGGCACTGACCCGTCGAGAACGAACCTGTTGTCGTGTGGACCGGTCCAGAACGACGACGAGTTCGTTCTCGACGGCATTGGGGGGCGGCCGCGCGTCAGGTCCGCTTCGCCCGGGCCGCCATCAGGCCCAGGGTGAGCAGGAGCCGGTCGCGCGGGTTGCTGATCGAGCGGCCGGTCGCGGACTCGATCCGGCGCATCCGGTAGATCACCGTGTTGCGGTGGCAGAACAGCGCGGTGGCCGCGTGCGTGGGTGACCCGCCGCAGGCCAGCAGCTCCTCCAGGGTCCCCAGCAGGGTGTCGCGGTCGGCCGGGGGCAGGCTCATCAGGCCGCCGAGGGCGGTGCCGACCAGGCGCGGCAGCAGCTCGGGGCTGTCGACCAGCAGCGCCTCGGGGAGGCGGTCGTCGAGCACGGCCAGGCCGGGGCCGCTCAGCGTGCGGGCCGCGGTCTGGGCCATCCGGTAGCCGGCGTCGACCGAGCCGAGGCCGTCGATCACCGGCGAGACCCCGGCCCGCCCGATCACGCACGGGCGCAGGGCGTCCAGCGCGACCTTCGCCGGCCGCGAGCCCAGCACGATCACCCCCACCTCGTCGCGGGGGCGCACGAACCACACCGACAGCATGTCCTGCAGGGCCATGGCCTCCTGGGGCGAGCGCAGCGGGTACTCCCCCGCGGTCTCCATCGGGGCCACGACGCACAGCAGCGGCCCGTCCTCGGGCAGCCCCAGCACGGTGGCCGCGTTGCGCAGGAACGTCGGGTCGCTGCCGCGGCCCTCGATCAGCGCGTCGAGCATCGCGTGCCGGCGGCTCAGGTCGTGGCTGTGCAGCCGCAGCTCCTCCATCCGGTACGCCTCGACCAGCGCCGAGGCGCTGTTGTCGCTCACCCGCCAGACGTAGGCGGCGGCGTCGAGGAGCGGCTCGTCGTAGGCGCCGTTGAAGCGCCCCCGCGAGGTCTCCAGCAGGGCCTCCCACATCACCCGCCCGCCGAGCCGGTAGGCGCGCAGCACCGACTCCAGCGGCACGCCCTGGCGGGCCCGGCGGCGACCGGTCTGGCGCGAGGTGTCCTCCGGCTCGACGCCCTCCGGCACCCGGTGGGCCAGCACCTGCACGCCGCGTTCGAGGTTGATGCGGCACGCCGCGCGGAGGTCCTCGACCAGGTCCATGTCGGAGTAGACGGACTCGCGCTGCAGCGCCATCACGGTGAGCCGGTCGGCGAGCGCGTCGACGTCCTCGAGCAGCGCCGCCCCCAGCACGAGCAGTGCCTCGTGGGCCTGCGGCGGCAGTGCTCGAGGGAGGGGCGGGCGGTCTGCGCCGACTCGTCCGCCACTGCGCGTAGGCGTAGCCACGGGCAGCACTGTGCAGCACGACGCACAGCGCCGTCCACAAGCTGGGGCGCTGCGCCCAGGTCGGGGTGGGGCATCTTGGGCGCCGCGCCCATGGCGGCGGCTGGGCGTTCCGCCCAAAGTAGTGCCGCACCCGCGCCGGACGCGGTGCTCGGACCGACGATGGAGTTGCGACCCGTGACCGTGCCCCTCGGCAAGGCGACCGATGCCGACGCCACCACCGACGACCAGGCGGCCGTGTTCGGTGTCGCCGGCGTCAGCGTGCGGTTCGGTGGTCTCGTCGCCCTCGACGATGTGTCGTTCTCGGTCGGCCCCGGGGAGGTGCGCGGGGTCATCGGGCCCAACGGAGCCGGCAAGACGACGCTGTTCAACGTCTGCTGCGGCTTCGTCCGCCCCGACACCGGCACTGTACTCCGCCACGGACGACCGGTGCGCGGGCTCCGCCCGCACCGGCTGGCCGGGATGGGCATCGCCCGCACCCTGCAGGGCGTGGGGCTGTTCGCCGGGCTCACCGTGCTGGAGAACGTGATGGTCGGCGCGGAACGGCACGCCCGCGCCGGGTTCGCCTCGACGCTGTTCGCGCTCCCGCGCTCCGACCGCGACGAGCGCGCGCTGCGCGAGCGGGCCGTCGAGGCGCTGGTCGAGTTGGGCGTCGAGTCCTACGCCGCGCGCCTGCCCGGCAGCCTGCCCTACCCCGTGCAGAAGCGGGTGTCGTTGGCCAGGGCCCTGGCCGGGGCGCCCGACCTGCTGCTGCTCGACGAGCCGGCCAGCGGGCTGGGCGCCGACGAGATGACCGAGCTCGGCGAGCTGATCCGGTCGCTGACCGCGCGCATGTCGGTGGTGCTCGTCGAGCACCACATGGACCTGGTGATGAGCGTCTGCGACCGGATCACGGTGCTCGACTTCGGCAAGGTCGTCGCCGACGGCACGCCCGACGAGGTCCGCGACGACCCCGCCGTGATCGACGCCTACCTGGGCGAGGAGGCGACGCACCGATGAGCGAGCTCGCGAGCGAATCATCGGCGCAGTGCCTGCGCGAAGCGCCGACCGAGCGCAGCGAGGGAGAGCGATGAGCACCAGTTCGGACACCCGCCCCGCGGACGCCCGGACGACCGGGCTCGAGGTCGTCGGACTGAGCGCCAGCTACGGGCCGGTCACCGCGCTCGACGGGGTCGACGTCAGCGCCGAGCCCGGCCGGATCACCGCGGTGCTCGGCGCGAACGGCGCAGGCAAGACGACGCTGCTGCGCACGATCTCCGGGCTCGTCCGCCCCACGGCGGGCAAGGTGCTGCTCGGCGGCCGCGACGTGACCCGCGCCCCGGCCGAGATGATCGCCCGGGCCGGGGTGGCGCACGTGCCGGAGGGCCGCGGCGTCATCACCGAGCTGACCGTCGAGGAGAACCTGCGCCTCGGCGCGCTGCTGGGCAGCTCGCGCAAGCGCACCCGCCAGCAGCTCGACGACATCTACACGATGTTCCCGCCGCTGGCCGAGCGCCGCGGCCGCCACGCGCACACGCTCTCCGGCGGCGAGCGGCAGATGCTGGTGATCGGGCGGGCGCTGCTGTCCGGCCCAGACGTGCTGCTGCTCGACGAGCCCTCGCTCGGGCTCGCCCCGCGGATCGTGGCGCAGATCTTCGGCCTGCTCCGCGAGCTGGTGGACGACACCGCGGGCGAGCGGCTGAGCGTGCTGCTGGTCGAGCAGAACGCGCGCAGCGCGCTGTCCATCGCCGACGTCGGCGTCGTGCTCAACCTCGGCCGGGTGGTGGCGGTCGACAGCGCCGCCGCGCTGGCCGCCGACGACGGCCTCCGCCACGCCTACCTGGGTTTCTAGCAGGGCTTCCGAGCAGGGGACGGTATGCAGCAGTTCCTGAACGTCACGCTGACCGGGTTGGCGCAGGGCGCGGTGTACGCCGCGATCGCGCTGGCACTGGTGCTGATCTGGCGGTCCACCCGGATCGTCAACTTCGCGCAGGGCGCGATGGCCATGTTCACCACCTACATCGCGCTCGCGCTGATCGAGGCCGGGCAGTCGTACTGGGTGGGGCTGCTGGTCGCGCTGGTGTCCGGGCTGGTGCTCGGCGCCCTGGTCGAGCGGGTGGTCGTGCGCCGGGTCGAGGGCGGTCCCGAGCTGAACGCGGTGATCGTGACCCTGGGGTTGTTCGTCGGGTTCCAGGCGCTGGCCGCGATCCTGTTCGGCTCGACGTTCGTGTCGTTCCCGGCGCCGTTCGACCTGCGCGGGTTCACCGTCGGCGGCGTCAACATCGCGTTCACCCCGAACAGCATCTTCGTGATCGTCGCGGTGATCGTGGTGATGCTGGCGCTGGTGGCGCTGTTCCGGTTCACCAACCTGGGCCTGCAGATGCGGGCCTCGGCGTTCAGCCAGGAGATGTCGCGGCTGCTCGGGGTGCGGGTGGGCGCGCTGCTCACCCTGGGCTGGGCGCTGGCCGCGGTGGTCGGGTCGCTGGCCGGGGTGCTGATCGCCGGCGGCAACCTCGTCTCCCCCAACTACATGGACGCCGTCGTCGTCTACGGCTTCGTGGCCGCGGTGCTCGGCGGCCTGGAGTCGCCGGGCGGTGCGGTCGTCGGCGGGCTGACGATCGGGTTGCTGCTGTCCTACGTGAGCGGCTACCTCGGCAGCGAGCTGGTCGCGCTGGCCTCGCTGGTGATCCTGGTGGCCGTGCTGCTGGTCCGCCCGCAGGGCCTGTTCTCCCACGCCGCGGCCAGGAGGGTCTGATGACGCAGCAGGCCGACACCCCGCAGGACACCGAGAAGGACACCGGGCAGGCCGCCGCGCCCGCCAGCGCCGCCGCGCCCGCCCCGCCGCCGGGCCGGTTCGACGCCGTGCGGCGCAGGCTGCCGAAGTCGACGTTCGCCCGGCACGCGCTGGCCGCGCTGGGCGGGCTGGTCGTGGTCTTCCTCGTGCTGGAGCTGACCAACCCGTTCCGCAACTCCCAGTTCGCGACGATGTCCTACTACGCGATCGCCGCCGTCGGGCTCACCACGCTGACCGGGCTCAACGGCCAGATCTCGCTCGGGCACGGCGCGCTCATGGCGGTCGGGGCCTACACGACCGGCCTGCTGCTCGGGCCCGACGCCGACGGCGCCGCGCTGCCGCTGCCGATCGTGATGCTGGTGGCGATGGCCGTGACGGCCGTCGTCGGCGTCGTGGTCGGCGCCGCGGCCGCCCGGCTGCACGGCCCGTACCTCGCCGGCGCCACCCTGGCGCTGGCCGTGGCGCTGCCCGGGCTGGCCATCTACTTCGACGAGGTGCTGGGGGGCGAGCAGGGGCTGCGGATCGCCGCGCCGCGCGCGCCGGACTGGTTCTCCGACGCCATCTACTTCCTCTCGGCCAACGAGACCCCGGGCGTGAAGTACCTGGCCTACGTCGGCTGGATCACCCTGCTGGTGGTCCTGCTGCTGATGGCCAACCTCAAGCGGGGCCGGGTCGGGCGCGTCTGGCAGGCCGTGCGCGACGACGAGGTCGCCGCCGAGCTGGCCGGCATCCGGCTGGGCCGCACCCGCGTGGTCGCCTTCGTGGTCAGCGCCGCCTGCGCGGGCCTGGCCGGCGCGGTGCTGGCCGTCGTGGTGCGCCTGGCCGCCCCGAGCGGGTTCACCATCGTGCTGTCGCTGAGCCTGCTGACCGCCGTCGTGCTCGGCGGGCTGGGCACCTTCACCGGGGCGCTGCTGGGCAGCGCGCTCCTGGTCTTCCTGACGCCGACGGTGACGAACCTGGGCACGTCGCTCGGGCTGGACGCCACCGCCGCCGCCGAGGTGGCCCCGTTCGTCTACGGGGTCGTGCTCGTGCTCGTGATGCTGCTCGCGCCCGCGGGCGCGGTCGGCGTGCTTCGCAAGGTCTGGCATCGGACTCGGAGCGACCGCTCGGGTTCCTCGACGAGGAGGAGTGCATGATCAGCAGAACCGCACGGCTGGCGGCCGCGGCCGTCGCCGCGTCCCTGGCGCTGGCCGCCTGTGGCGCGGGCGGCAGACCGGCCGAGGACGGCGGTGGCACCGGCGCGACCGGCGAGGCGGCCACCGCCTCCGACGTCGGCATCACCGAGACCACCGTCAAGGTCGGCGCGCACTTCCCGTTGACGGGCGTGGCGGCGCCCGGCTACGCCGACATCCCCACCGGGACCAAGGCCTACTTCGACTACGTCAACGCCAACGGCGGGGTCAACGGCCGGCAGATCGAGTACGTCTACAAGGACGACGCCTACAACCCGACGCAGACCAGCCAGGTCACCAACGAGCTGGTGCTGCAGGACCAGATCTTCGCGATGCTCGGCGGCCTGGGCACCCCGACGCACTCCGCCGTCATCGACTTCCTCAACTCCGAGGGCGTGCCGGACCTGTTCGTCTCCTCCGGCTCGCTGCTGTGGGACCAGCCGCAGGAGAACCCCCAGACCTTCGGCTGGCAGCCCGACTACGAGGTCGAGGGCAAGATCCTGGCCCAGTACCTCGCGCAGAACTTCCCGCAGGCCAAGGTCGGGCTGTTCGTCCAGGACGACGACTTCGGCCGGGACGGCGAGAAGGGCGCCCGGCAGTACCTGGACTCCCAGATCGTCACCGTCCAGCGCTACACCCCCGGCAACACCGACATCGCCCCGCAGATCGCCGCCCTGCAGGCCGCGGGCGCCGACCTCGTGGTGGGCTTCGCGGTGCCGTCGTACACGGCGCTCTCGCAGCTCAACGCGCTGCGGTTGAACTACAAGCCGCAGTGGGCCTACTCCAACGTGGGCGCGGACCTGACCCTGGTCGGCTCGCTGCTGGCCCGCTTCTCCGAGGGCGCGATCACCGACGCCGGGCTGCTGGAGGGCGTGATCAGCACCAGCTACCTGCCCAACGTCACGCAGACGGACGACAAGTGGGTGCAGCTGTTCGGGAAGGTGTGGGACGAGCACGGCGGCGAGGGCGACCTGAACAACTTCCGCATCTACGGCATGTCGCAGGCCTACACGTTCGTCTCCGCGCTGCAGGCGGCCGGGCCGAACCCGACGCGCGAGGGCATCGTCAAGGCCGTCGAGAGCGGCGGTAAGACGTTCCAGGGCCCGTGGCTGGCCCCGTTCCGGTTCTCCGCCGACAAGCACGGCGGCATCGCGGGCGTGGCCGTCAACAAGATCACCGGGGGCACGGTCCAGCTGCTGACCGACGTGCTGGTGACCGACAACGGCACGGCCCCGATCACCCCGGTCGGGACGCCGCCGTCGGAGCCGACCGCGAACGGGATCCCGGACGTCAAGCCGGTCGCCACCGGCTGACGGCACGACCGCAGTCCCCGTCGCGGCACAGCGCAGTGCCGCGGCGGGCCGCCCGAGGGGGCGGTCCCGGCGCCCCGGGACCGCCCCCTCGGCGCGTTCAGGCCTGCTCGGCCCGCTCGGCCAGCGCGACCGCGGCACCGCGGGGCACCACGACGACCGGCACCGGCGAGTGCCGCACGATCTTCGACGAGCGCGAGCCGATGAACACCCTGGCCAGCGGGCCCTCCGCGCTCGACCCCACGGCCAGCAGGTCGCCGTCGGTCCAGTCCACGTCCTGCAGCGCGGCGTCCCACTCGGTGCCGCGCCCGATCACCGCCCCGGTGCTCGTCGGCGCCGTCGGCAGCGCGGCCACGTGCTCCAGCACGGCCTGCTGCGCCTGGCTCACCTCGCTCGACCACTCGGCGAGCACGGCGTCCTCGGCCCGCGACCCGATGCCGGCGGTCAGCGGGGTGCGGGGGCGGACGGCGAACGAGGCCACCCGCAGCGCCGCCCCCATCCGGACCGCGACGCCGGCCGCCGCGACGACCAGGTCCTCGTCGCCCTCGGCCGCGCCGAACGCGGCGGTGACCCGGCTGACGCCGGCATCGGGCTGGCAGCGGAACCCCCGCGGCGCCAGCACCACCGGGACGGGCGAGGTGTGCAGCAGCCGCTCGGCCACGCTGCCGAACGCGACCCGACCGAGCATGCCGGCGTCCGAGGAGCCCAGCACGATGGCCGTGGCCCCGCGCTCCTCGGCGGTCTCCACCAGTCCGCGCGAGGTCGACCGGGCCCTGGCGACGACGAAGTCGGCGCTGAGCCCGGGCGCGAGCAGGTCGCGGGCCCGGGCGAGGGCCTCCTCGGCGTCGCGGTCGAGGTACTCCTGGTACTCCGCGTCCACCCGGCCCAGCCCGGGCGGCCACGGCGGCGGGACGACGGTGCAGACGACGAGGTCGTCGCCCAGCGCCCGGGCCAGCTGCCCGCCCAGGTGCAGCGCGGTGGCCGCGCGCTCGTCGCGCGGCAGGCCGACGACGAGGGTCATGCCCGGTCCTCGACCTGGGTGCCGGGTTCGCCGAGGCGGGAGTGCCGGATCCCGTAGGCGTAGTACCAGACCAGCACCACCGCCACCCAGATCAGGAACACCAGGATCGTGATCGTGCGCAGCCCGACGATGATCCAGATGCAGCCCAGGATCGACAGGATCGGCACCACCGGGTAGCCGGGCACCTTGAACCCGCGCGGCAGGTCGGGGGCCGTGCGCCGCAGGATGATCACGCCGACGGACACCACCGTGAACGCCACGAGGGTGCCGATGCTGGTCATCTCGGCCAGGAAGTTGATCGGCAGCAGCCCGGCCAGCAGCGCGACCGCGATCGCCACGACGATCGTGTTGTTGACCGGCGTGCGGGTGCGCGGGTTCACCGTGCTGAAGAAGCGCGGCAGCATGCCGTCGCGGCCGATGGCGAACAGGATGCGGGTCTGGCCGTAGATCGTCACCAGGGTCACGCTGAAGATCGAGATGACCGCCCCGGCGGCGATCAGCGTGCCCGGCCAGGCCTGGCCGGTGACCGACTCCAGGATCGCCGAGAGCCCGGCCTCCTGGCCCTCGAACTCCGCGGCCGGCTGCGCCGCCACCGCGACCAGCGCCACCAGCACGTACACCACCGTGACCGTGGCCAGCGCGATCAGGATGGCCAGCGGCATCGTCCGGCGCGGGTTGCGCACCTCCTCACCGGCCGTCGAGACGGCGTCCAGGCCGATGTAGGAGAAGAAGATGATGCCCGCCGCGCCGGTGATGCCGGTGACCCCGAACGGCGCGAAGTCGGCGAAGTTGTCGGTGTTCCAGCCGCTGATCCCGACCACGATGAACAGCACCAGCACCGCGAGCTTGATCAGCACCATGGTCGCGTTGACCGCCGCCGACTCGCTGGCCCCGCGGATCAGCAGCAGCGCGCACAATGCCACCAGCACGATCGCGGGCAGGTTGATGATCCCGCCCTCCTCGGGCGAGTTCGACAGGACGTCCGGGATGGCGACGCCGAACAGGTTGCCCAGCAGCTGGTTGAGGTACTCGCTCCAGCCCACGGCCACCGCGGCCGACGACACCCCGTACTCCAGCAGCAGGCAGGCGGCCACCCCCATGGCCACCACCTCGCCGAGCGTGGCGTAGGCGTAGGAGTACGACGACCCCGACACCGGCACCGCGCTGGCCAGCTCGGCGTAGCAGACCGCGGTGAGGCCGGCGACCACGCCGGCGATCACGAACGACCACACCACCGCAGGGCCCGCCGCCGGCACGGCCTCGGTGAGCACGAAGAAGATGCCCGTGCCGATGGTGGCCCCGACCCCGATCATGGCCAGCTGGAACAGCCCGATCGACCGCGCGAGCTCCCCTCCCCCGCTGTCGGCGCCGGTCTCGGCGGCCATCGAGGACACGGGCTTGCGCCGGAACGAACGCTGCAAGATGGTCGCCACGCGACCTCCTTCGGCTCGGGACCACTGCAGGTTCCACCGCTCGCGGGACCGTCGCAACAGGACGGATCGAGTTCTGACGTCGCGGTTCGCGGGGCGAGTCCGCACAGGGGGTGTGGCGTCCCTCGCAGCACGGGGGTGGTCCTCGCAGGGTGCAGGCAGTCTGCGACGACCACCCTGGGCCTGCGACACCGGCCCGAACCGGCCGCCACCGGTCCGCAGGCTGCGAGAGGGCCGACGCCACCCGCAGGGTGATCGGCCCGTGTCGATTTCCCGCCCCCCGGTTCGACCTTGCGATGAATCCGGGAGCGCACCGGGGTCCTACCCCCGACGCACCCGCAGGGACCCCGACCGGGAGGACGAGATCGTGGACACCATGCCGCCGCCGAAGGCGACCCGCCGAGAGTGGACCGGCCTGGCCGTGCTCGCCCTGGCCTGCCTGCTCTACGTCATGGACCTCACCGTGCTGGACCTCGCGGTCCCGGCGCTGAGCGAGGACCTCCGCCCGACCAGCAGCCAGCTGCTGTGGATCATCGACGTCTACGGCTTCATGGTCGCGGGTGCGCTGGTCACGATGGGCACCCTGGGCGACCGGATCGGGCGGCGCAGGCTGCTGATGGGCGGGGCCGCGGCGTTCGGGGTGATGTCGATCGTGGCGGCGTTCTCGACGACGCCGGAGATGCTGATCGCCAGCCGGGCGCTGCTGGGGCTGGCCGGGGCCACGATCGCGCCGTCGACGCTGTCGCTGATCTTCCACATGTTCCGCGACCCGGCCGAGCGCACCCGCGCGGTCGGCATCTGGATCGGGGCGTTCTCGGCGGGCAGCGCGGTCGGACCGGTGCTGGGCGGGGTGCTGCTGGAGTGGTTCTGGTGGGGGTCGGTGTTCCTGCTGGCGCTGCCGGTGATGGGCGCGCTGCTGGTGCTGGGCCCCAAGCTGCTGCCGGAGTACCGCGACCCGGGGGCCGGGCGGCTCGACCTGGTCAGCGCGGGGATGTCGGTGGTGGCGCTGCTGGCGGTGGTCTACGGGATCAAGCAGGCCGTGCAGGACGGCGTGCACGTCGTCCCGGTGCTGGCGGTGGCCGGCGGGGTGGCGCTGGGGGTCGCGTGGTTCCGCCGCCAGCGCCGGCTGCCCGAGCCGATGATCGACGTGCGGCTGTTCCGGATCCGGGCGTTCACCGTGGCCCTCGCGGTCAACTTCCTGTCGATCTTCGTGATGGTCGGGTACGTGCTCTACCTGGGCCAGTACATGCAGCTGGTGCTCGGGCTCTCGCCGCTGGCCGCCGGGCTGGCCGCGGTGCCGGGGGCGGGCGGGTTCGTGCTGAGCTCGCAGCTGTCGCCGCGGCTGGTCCGCCGGTTCCGGCCGGCGACGGTCGTCTCGGCCGGCCTGGCGCTGGCCGCCGCGGGACTGCTGCTGCTGACCACCGTCAGCGTGTCGTCGGGGATGGTCGCGGTGATCGTGGCCTCGCTGGTCGTCTCGCTGGGGATGGGCCCGGTGTTCGGGCTGACCACCGAGATGATCGTCGGCTCGGCCCCGGAGGAGGCCGCGGGCGCGGCGTCCGGGATCTCCGAGACGGCCTCCGAGCTGGGCGGGGCGCTGGGCATCGCGGTGCTGGGCACCATCGGACTGGCGATCTACCGCGGCGGCGTCGCCGACGGGCTGCCCGCGGGCGTTCCGGCTGAGCTGGCCGACGCCGCAGCCGACACGCTGGGCGGGGTCGGCGCGGTGGCCGCGCAGCTGCCCGCCGCCGACGCCACGGCCCTGGTCCAGGCCGCGAACAGCGCGTTCGTCAGCGGGCTGCACCTGACCTCGCTGGTCGCCGCGGTGATCGCGGCCGGGCTGGCGGTGCTGGCCGCGGTCGCGCTGCGCACGCCGCAGCCGGCCCCCGTCGAGGACGACCAGGAGCCCGTCGCGGTGCCCTGCCCGAGCTGACCGACTCCACCCCGGCCCGTCGAGGACGACGTCGTGGGATCGACTCCGCTCGGGTTGATCCCACAGCGTCGTTCTCGACGGTTTCCCGTTCGGGTGCGGCGCGGATCAGTTGAGCTTGCGGGTGTCGGCGGGCAGCCCGCCGCCGTTGTAGACGTCCGCGGCGAGGTTCGAGAGCGCGGTGAGGGCCACGTTCTGGCTCCACGGCCCGTAGGACACCCGGGCCACGCCGAGGCGCCGCGCGGTGGCCAGGTCGATGGAGCCGGGGATGCCGATGAGGTTCACCTTGCGCTCGCCGAGCGCCTCCACCAGCCGCCCGACGGTCTGCTCGTCGAGCCTGCCGGGGGCGAAGAAGTTCGACGCCCCGGCGTCGAGGTAGGCCCGGCCGCGTTCGACGGCGTCGGCCAGCACGTCCTCCGGGTCGCGGTCGGCGCCCCGGAGGAAGGCGTCGGTGCGGGCGTTCAGCACGAACGGCACGCCCGCCCGCTCCCCC
Source organism: Pseudonocardia humida (assembly GCF_023898865.1). Classification (GTDB taxonomy): domain Bacteria; phylum Actinomycetota; class Actinomycetes; order Mycobacteriales; family Pseudonocardiaceae; genus Pseudonocardia; species Pseudonocardia humida. The sequence goes on along the minus strand of NZ_JAGSOV010000083.1, from coordinate 22,827 downwards.
GCCGCGACGGCCGCCTCGACCGCGGCCACCGCCTCGGGCAGCGGCTTCATCTGGTCCTCGAGGTTCGCCCCGACGATCCCGACGTCGATGGCGCGGGCGATCGTGCCGCCCGCGTCGCCGTATCCGGCCTCCAGGTCGGCGGTGACGGGCAGCTCCACCGTGCGCGCGATCAGCCCGACCGCGGCGATCATCTCGTCGCGCGGGATGACCTCCCCGTCGGGGTAGCCGTGCGCGGCGGCGATGCTGTGGCTGGCCGTGGCCAGCGCCTTCGTACCCGGGGTGTCGGCCACGACCTCGGCCGTGATCGCGTCCCAGACGTTGACCACGAGGAGCAGCTCGGGGTCGGTGTGCAGGCGGAGCAGCTCCGCGGCCTTCTCTGCGGTGGTCGTCACGACGATCACGCTAGTCGCCCGGAGCGGGCCTATCGTGTTCCGATGGGGTTGAGCACCGAGGAACAGGCCGTCGTCGACACCGTGCGCGAGTGGGTCGACCGGGAGGTCCGCCCCGTCGTCCGCGAGCTCGAGCACGACGACACCTACCCCGAGAAGCTCATCGAGCAGATGAAGCAGCTGGGCATCTTCGGGCTGGCCATCGGCGAGCCCTACGGCGAGGCCCCGGTGTCCATGCCCTGCTACGCGCTGGTCACCGCGGAGCTGGCGCGCGGCTGGATGAGCCTGGCCGGGGCGATGGGCGGGCACACCGTCGTGGCCAAGCTGCTCTCGGAGTTCGGCACCGAGGAGCAGAAGCGGCGCTACCTGCCCCGGATGGCGACCGGCGAGGTCCGCGCCACGATGGCGCTGACCGAGCCGGGCGGCGGTTCGGACCTGCAGGCGATGACCACGGTGGCCCGCCGCGACGGCGACTCCTACGTGGTCAACGGGTCCAAGACGTGGATCACCAACTCGCGCCGCTCCCAGCTGATCGCCCTGCTCTGCAAGACCGACCCCGCCGCCCAGCCCGCGCACCGCGGCATCTCCGTGCTGCTCGTCGAGCACGGGCCGGGCCTCACCGTCAGCCGCGACCTGCCCAAGCTCGGCTACAAGGGCGTGGAGAGCTGCGAGCTCAGCTTCACCGACATGCGGGTGCCCGGCGACGCCGTGCTCGGCGGGGCCGAGGGCCGCGGCTTCGCGCAGATGATGAAGGGCCTGGAGACCGGGCGCATCCAGGTCGCCTCGCGGGCGCTCGGCGTCGGTCGCGCCGCGTTCGACGACGCCCTGCGCTACGCCCAGGAGCGGGAGAGCTTCGGCAAGCCGATCTGGCAGCACCAGTCGATCGGCAACTACCTGGCCGACATGGCGACGAAGCTGACCGCGGCCCGCCAGCTCATCCTCTACGCCGCCGAGAAGTACGACGCCGGCCAGCGCTGCGACATGGAGGCCGGCATGGCCAAGCTGTTCGCCTCGGAGACCGCGATGGAGGTCGCCCTCGACGCCGTGCGCATCCACGGCGGCTACGGCTACTCCACCGAGTACGACGTCGAGCGCTACTTCCGCGACGCCCCGCTGATGATCGTCGGCGAGGGCACCAACGAGATCCAGCGCAACGTCATCGCCGCGCAGCTGGTCAAGCGGGGCGGACTGGGCTGAGCCCGCACCGGCTGCCCGACCGGCGGGCGGACCCCCGGGACCCCCCGCCGGGCGTCAGGCCGAGCCGTCATACTTCGACGATGCACTGGCTCGCTGAGCGGCTCCAGGCCATCCCCGGGGTCGTCGCGGTCACCCTCGGCGGGTCCCGGGCCCGCGGCGCCGAGCTCCCCGACAGCGACTGGGACTTCGGCCTCTACTACCGGGGCCACCTCGACGCCGGTCACCTGCGGGCCTTCGGGCACCCCGGCACGGTCGTCGACCCCGGCGAATGGGGGCGGCTGATGAACGGCGGCGCCTGGTGGACCCTCGACGGGATCAAGGTCGACGTGCTCTACCGCGACCTCGACGTCGTGGAGAGCTGGGCGGCGCTCGCCGAGCAGGGCCGCTTCGAGATCGACCCGCTGCTCGGCCACCTCGCGGGCTGGCCCACCTACGCGCTGGCCGGCGAGCTGGCGCTGGGCCGCCAGCTGACCGGGCCGCCGCTGCCCCGCCCGCAGTTCCCGCCCGTGCTGCGCGAGTCGGCGCCGCCGTCGTGGCGGTGGCGGGCGCAGTTCCACCGCACCTACGCCGAGCACCACGCCGACCGCGGCGACCAGCGCGCCGCCGCGGCCGTGCGCACCCGGGCCGACTTCGAGGAGGCGCACGCCCGCCTCGCCGAGCGCGGCGAGTGGGCGCTCAACGAGAAGGGCCTGCTGGCCAGGGCGGGGTTGGACACGGGCGTCGAGAACGGGCCGGCGACGGGTCCGAACCCGACGACCGCCGTGGCCACCACCACCGCCGTCGACTTCACCTCGACCGCCACGGCCCCGGTGCCGCTCGACCCCGCCGGTAGGCCCCCGGGCCCCCGGGGCTGACCGGGACGCGCCACGCGGTCGCCCCGGTTCCGCGCGCAGCGAACCGGGTCCCGGTGACCGGCCGGGCACGCGATGCTGTCGACGACCACCCGTCGAGATCGCGAAGGGACACCGACACCGCCATGCCGCGCCCGTTCCGGTTCACCGTCCAGGGCGGCACCCACCTCGACGCGGGCCGATCGCTGCTCGCCGACGGTGCCGCGCTGCCCCCGTACGCCAGGAAGGTGGAGTCGCTCGGTTACCAGGAGCTGTACTCCTACGACCACATCGGCCACGTCGACCCGTTCGCGCCGCTGGTCGTCGCGGCCTCCGCGACCGAGCGGCTGCGGGTGGGCCCGCTGGTGCTCAACAACGAGCTGCACCACCCGGTGCTGCTGGCCCGCACCGCGGCCACCGTCGACCGCATGACCGGCGGTCGGCTGGTCCTGGGTCTGGGCACCGGCTACGACGAGTCCGAGCACGAGGCCATCGGCGCGCCGATCCGGCCGCCGGGCGCGCGGGTCTCCCGGTTCGCCGAGTCGCTCGCCGTGCTGCGGGCGCTGCTCGACGAGGGCCGCGCCGACCACGACGGCGAGCACCACCGCGTCCACGTCGACGACCTGGGGGTGCGCCCGGTGCAGGAGCGGGTGCCGTTCCTGATCGGCGGGCACGGCCCCCGCGTCGTCCGGCTGGCCGCCCGCTACGCCGACATCTTCCAGTTCACCGGAATCGTGCACGGCGAGGGCGGGGCACCGAGCGGTGGCGGGTTCGCCGTGCCGGCGCTGGTCGAGCGGGCCCGCTGGCTGAGCGAGGCCGCCGGGGAGCGCGACGGCGGGATCGAGCGGTCCGCCCTGGTGCAGTTCCTCCGCATCGGAGCGGACGCGCCGAGCGCCGAGGAGGTGGCCCGGGCCTTCGAGCTGACCGCCGACGCCGTCCGCGACAGCCCGTTCGCGCTGTTCGGGAGCGTCGAGCAGGTCGTGGACAAGCTGCAGCGGCTGCGCGAGCTGCTCGGCATCAGCCACTACGTCGTCCGCGACCCGGACGCATTCGCGCCGGTCGTGGAGGCGCTCAGCGGGCGGTAGCGGCGGAGTCGAGCAGGTCGAGCAGGTCCCACTCCTGCTCGGCGACCCGGCGCCCGATGGCGACCCGATCGACCGAGCGGACGTGGCCGTCGAGGTGGGCCCGCAGCATGGACAGGCACAGCACGCCCCAGCGCAGCGTGCCGTAGACGGTCCACCAGTGCAGCTCCGCGCGGTCGACCGGCCGACCGCCGCCCGCGGCGTAGCCGGCGAGCAGGTCGTCGACGTCGCCGAAGCCGCCCACCACCGCGGGCCGGCGGAACCGCCAGGCCTTGGTGCACAGCCAGCCCATGTCCTCCACCGGGTCGCCGACGTGGGCGAGCTCCCAGTCGAGCACCGCGGCCAGGCCGCCGCGCGCGTCCGCGGAGACCACCAGGTTGCCCATCCGGAAGTCGCCGTGCACCAGCCCGCGCGGACAGGCCGGGGGCCGGTCGCGGGTCAGCTCCCGGAAGCCCAGCTCGAAGGTGGGGACCGCGGACCCCGTCCCGTCGTACAGGTCGCGCAGGGCGCGCACCGGGTCGTCCGGGGCGGGCAGGTCGACGCCGGCCGGGTCGATGCGGTGGATCGCGGCCAGCACCTCGCCGCAGCGGCGCGCCAGTCCCGGCGGGCAGTCGCCCAGGATCCGCTGCGGCAGCGTCTCCCCCGCGACGTGGCCGGTCAGCGTGTACGGCGCGCCGGGTGCGTCCGGGTCGTCGGAGGCCGCCACCACCTCGGGCACCGGCACCCCGCCGGCGCGGGCCCGCCGCATGAGCTCCGCTTCGACCAGCATGGCCCCGGCGGTGCCGGGTCGGGCCTGCTGGAGCACCAGCCGGCGGCGACCGCCGGTCCCGTCGTCGACGACGACCGCGGTGGTGTGCCGGGAGGCGCCCGCCGTCATCGACGTCGCCTCGACGACCCGGCTCCCGGCTCCGAGCGCGGCGGTCAGCACGGGTGTGAGGGCGGCGGCGAGGTCCGGCACCCGCACACTGTGCCCGACGGCGCGCACGTCCGTCGGGCGGTGGTCGGTGTCGATGGCGGCAGGAGCTTGAGGCCGCCCTCGACGTGGTCCGCGACTAGGATCGGCGACCGTGACGGTCCGGGAGCGCCCCCTGCGCGCCGACGCCGTGCGCAACCGCGACAAGCTGCTGCGCGCCGCGGAGGCCGTGCTGGGCGAGCAGGGCCTCGACGCCCCCCTCGACGAGGTGGCGCGCCGCGCGGGTGTCAGCATCGGGACGCTCTACAACCACTTCGCCGACCGGGCCGCGCTCGTCGCGGCGATCCTGCCGGCGCAGCTGTCCCCGCTCGACCCGATCGCCGAGCAGGCGCTGGCCGACCCCGACCCGTGGCACGGCTTCGTGGCGTTCCTGGAGGGCATGTTCTCGCTGCAGGCCCGCGACCGCGGCATCAACGACGCCGTGGCCCGCAACGCGCCCGGCACCGCCGACCCCGGCACCTCCTGCGCGGGCTTCGGCCACGTCGACCGGATCCTCGACCGGGCCAAGGGCGCGGGCGGGTTGCGCGCCGACTTCACCGCCGACGACCTCGCCGCCCTCGTCTGGGCGGTCTCGCGGATCATCCAGCTCACCGCGGACGCCGACCCGCTCGCGTGGCGCCGCTTCCTGGCCCTGCACCTCGACGGCCTGCGCCCCCGCCCCACCTGCCCCCGTCGAGAACGCGGTTGTCGCCGTGTGGACCGGTCCACAACGGCGACGAGTTCGTTCTCGACGGAGTGCGACGGTGGACACGCGGCCGCCGGAGCGGTCGGGCGGCGCACTAGCCTCCGATCATGACCGCTCCGCGCGATCGTTCCCCCGCGGCCGCCATCGCCGCCGTGGTCGTGTTCGCCGCGTTCATCGCCGTGCTGGGGATCTTCCCCGGGATCCACCTCGGGGCCACCGGCGTGCCGATCGTGCTGCAGAACATCGGTCCGCTGCTGGCCGGCGCGCTGCTGGGAGCGCGGCGCGGCACCGGGGCGGTGGTGCTGCTGCTGGCGCTCGTCGCGATCGGCCTGCCCCTGCTGTCCGGCGGGCGCGGCGGGCTGGCGCCGTTCGTCGGGCCCAGCGGCGGGTTCCTGCTGGGCTGGATGCTCTCAGCCCTGGTCACCGGTCTGATCGTGCAGCGCGCGGCGCGCCCGGGGCTGCCGGTGCTGCTGCTGGCCACCACCTGTGGCCTGCTCGCCGACTACGCCGTCGGCGTGCCGTTCCTGGCCGTCTACACCGGCGACGCCGGCACCGCCCTGGTCGGCTCCCTGGTGTTCGTGCCCGGCGACGCGGCCAAGGTCGTGGTCGCCGCGCTGGTCGCCGCCGTCGTGCACCGGGCCCTGCCCGACCGGCTCGACCGGACCGCGGTCGGCGGCCGATGACCGTCCTCGGGCCGGCCGCGACGCCGGCCCGGGCGCACGGTGCGGCCGCGGCGCTGCGCTCCCGGGGCGTGCGCGAGGGCGACCGCGTCGCCGTCGAGGCCGCCCCCGATGACGCGCTCGCCTGGCTGCTCGGCGCCGACCTGCTCGGCGCGGCCACGCTCGTGGTCGAGCCGCGGTGGACGGCCCGCGAGCGCGCGGCCGTGCTCGCCGACGCCGCCCCCGACCTCGTCGTCACCGGCGGCCCCCCGCCTCCCGACGGGCGCGTCGGGCCGGTCGGCGGCGCCGGCACCGCGTTCTACCTGCCCACCACCTCGGGCAGCAGCGGACGCCCGAAGGTGCTGGTCCGCTCGCGCGACTCCTGGCTGCGCAGCTTCGCCGCGCTCGGCGAGCTGCCCGGGCCGGTGCTGGTCCCCGGCCCGCCCAGCTCGTCGCTGTTCCTGTTCGGGGCGCTGCACGCCCTGTGGTGCGGCACGGCGCCCGCGCTGCGCCCCCGGCTGGAGCTCGCCGACGCCCGCCGCGCCGGAACCGTGCACCTGGTGCCGGCCGCGCTGGTCGACCTCCTCGACCGCGTCGAGCGCGCACCCGGGCGCGGGGCGCCGCGGGTGGTCGTCTGCGGCGGCGCCCACCTGCCCGCGCCCGTGCGCGAGCGGTTCGCCCGGCTGCTGCCCGACGCCGAACTCGTCGAGTACTACGGCTCGGCCGAGCACTCCCTGATCGCCGTGCGCCGCCGGGGCGAGGCCGAGCTGCGCCCGGTCGACGGCGTGGACCTGCGGGTCCGGGAGGGCGTGCTGTGGGTGCGATCACCCCTGGCGTTCCGCGGCCACCTGCGCGGCGGCGCGGTCGAGCCGGCCGGGCCGTGGACGACCGTCGGCGATCGCGCCGAGCTCACCCCCACCGGCGGGCTGCGGGTGCACGGCCGCGGGACGGCCACGATCTCCTGCGGCGGGCGGCTGGTGTCGGCCGAGGAGGTGGAGGCGGTGCTGCGCGACGCCCCCGGCGCGCGGGACGTGCTGGTCGCCGCCACGCCGCACCCCCGGCTCGGATCGGTGGTGACCGCGGTCGTCGAGGCCGGGCCCACCCTGCGCGCCCTGCGCGCCGCGGCCCGGGACGGCCTGGAGCCCGCCAAGCGCCCGCGCCGCTGGCTCGTGGTGCCCCGGCTACCGCGCACGCCGTCCGGGAAACCGGCCAGGGCGCTGGTCGGCGAGCAGCTGGCCGCCGGCACCCTGCGGGCCGACCCGCTGCGCTGACCGTCAGCCCGGCGGCGTCGCGGCGTCCACCCGCGGCCGGGTGCGCGCCCGGGCGATCAGCACCAGCACGACGGCGATCCCGGCGAAGACGGCGTTGCCGACCCACCGCAACGGGTCGTCCGGCGTCGTCATCAGCGTGAGCACCGGCCCGAGCAGCGCGTAGACGGCCAGCGCGGCCGCCACGACGGCCAGCTCGTGCCGCGCGCCGAACCGGCGCCGCCGGGCGAGCGGGACCAGCGCGGTCCCGAGCAGGACCAGCCAGGCGATCCCGAACGCGAACCCGCCCCACGTCTCCGGGCGCAGCTGGTAGACGACCAGGCCGGCGAACACCGCCGCCCCGAGCACCCGCGGCCGCGGCACCCACCCCCGGCCGGCCGGCTCGCGCCGCCGCGGAACCCGCCACGCCGCGACCACCAGCACGGCCGCCACCGCGGCGGCTCCGATCATCTGCCCCGGGGTGGCCAGGAACTCCTCGGCCGCGAACATGAAGGCGAACACCTCCAGGCAGCCGAGCACGTACACCACGGCGGTCAGCACCAGACCGGTCCGCCCCAACCACGGCTCGCGCGCCCGGTCGGGCACGAGCAGCTCGGCCAGCGCGATCGGCACCGCGATGCTCCACACCGCGTGCCCCATCACGAACGACATCGCGTGCCACGCGCTGATCCCGAGCGCCGGGACCGGGGTGACGGCGAGGAAGTCCCAGCCATCCAGGGACGGGTTGAACAGGGACTGGTCGACCAGCCCCGCCTCGATCACGCCGTAGGCCGCGCCGAGCAGCAGGATCGTCGGCCAGCCGCGGCCGGTGCGGCGGGCGACCTCGCGGATCAGGAGGGCGCCCGCGCCGTAGAGCGGGACGAGGAACGGCAGCGCGAAGATCTCCCGCAGGGAGATGTTGCCCAGCAGGAACTCGCCGACGAACGGGGCGAGCAGCAGCAGGGCGATGACCGGGGCGCGGCGCTTCACCCCACCATTATTAGACTGAGTACTCGGTTTATCAACTGTCGGCTCGCGCCTCAACCGGCCGGCCAGGCGGTCGCGGGAGACCCATCCCCGCCCACCTACGCTCGGAGCCGTGCACGCCCCGCCGGCCTCCCCCGCGCCGTGATCCCCGACGACCGCACCCCCGTCGTCGTCGCGGCGCGCCGCACCCCCATCGGCAGCGCCGGAGGGGCGTTGAAGGGGTGCGCCGTCGACGAGCTCGCGGCCCCCGTGCTGCGCGCGACCCTCGACGACGCCGGCCTGTCCGATGTGGACGACGTGCTGCTGGGCAACGTGTTCGGGCCGGGCGGGAACCCCGCGCGGGTCGCCGCGCTGCGGGCCGGGCTCGGGCGGGGCGTCCCGGGGGTCACCGTGGACCGGCAGTGCGCCTCCGGGCTGGCGGCGATCGCGATGGCGGCGACGGCCGTGCGCGCCGGCGAGGGCGAGGTGTTCCTGGCCGGTGGGGTGGAGAGCGCGTCGACCGCGCCGCACCGGGCCTGGCGCACCGATCCGCCCCGGCCCTACACCCGCGCGCCGTTCGCCCCGGCCGAGGCGGGCGACCCGGAGATGGGCGCGGCCGCCGACCTGGTCGCGGCGCGGGCCGGGATCTCCCGCGCGCGGCAGGACCGCTTCGCCCTGCGCAGCCACGCCCGGGCGCTGGCGGCGCGGCGGGCGGGGCGGTTCGCCGGGGAGCTGGTGGCCGTCGGCGGGGTCGACGCCGACGAGCGGCCCCGGGAGTTCACGCTGGAGCGCCTGGCCCGATTCCGCCCGGCGTTCACCCCCGACGGCACGGCGACCGCGGCGAACTCGTGCGGGGTCAACGACGGGGCGGCGGCCGTGCTGGTGGTCAGCGAGCGGGTGCGCCGCGAGCGCGGCCTGTCGGGGCTGCGGCTGGTGGTCGCGGCCACGGGTGCCGTCGACCCCAACCTGCTGGGGCTGGGCGCGGTGCCGGCGATGCGGCGGGTGCTCGCGGCGGCCGGGCCGCCGGACGTCGTCGAGTTCAACGAGGCCTTCGCCGGGCAGGCGCTGGCCTGCCTCGACGCCGTCGGCATCGACGAGGAGCGGGTCAGCCCGGACGGCGGCGCGATCGCGCTGGGGCACCCCTGGGGGGCCTCGGGCGCGGTGCTGGTCGTGCGGCTGTTCGCGCGCCTGGTGCGCGGCGGCGGCGGCGAGCGGACCGGGCTCGCCGCGCTCTCCGCGGGCGGCGGGGTCGGCGTGGCGGCGGCCTGGGAGGTCGTCGCGTGATCGAGTTCGAGGGGGTGGGCCACCGCTACGGCGACCGGGAGGTCCTGGCCGACGTGACGCTCGCGCTGCCCGAGAAGCGGGTGGCGTTCGTCGGGGCCAACGGCTCGGGCAAGTCGACCCTGGCCCGCACGGTCAACGGGCTGGTGCTGCCGACGTCCGGGCGGGTGCTGGTGGACGGGCTGGACACCGCGCGGCGCGGGGCCGAGGTCCGCCGCCGGGTCGGGTTCGTCTTCACCGACCCGGACAGCCAGATCGTCATGCCGACCGCCGGTGAGGACGTCGCCTTCTCGCTGCGCCGAGCCGGGCTGGGGCGCGCGGAGCGGGCGCGCCGCGCGGCCGAGGTGCTGGCCGAGCACGGCCTGGCCGGCTACGCCGACCACCCCGCCCACCAGCTCTCCGGCGGCCAGAAGCAGCTGCTCGCGCTGTGCGGGATGCTCGCGCTCGACCCGGACGTGCTGGTCTGCGACGAGCCGACGACGCTGCTCGACCTGCGCAACAAGCGCCGCTTCGTCGACCTGCTCTCCGGCCTGCGCCAGCAGGTCGTGCTGGTCACCCACGACCTCGACCTGCTCGACGGCTTCGAGCGGGTCGTCGTGGTCGACGGCGGCCGGGTCGTCGCCGACGACGAGCCCGCCCCGGCCCTGCGGCACTACCGCGCGCTCGCCGGATGAACCCGCTCGGCCTCTACGAACCGGGCACCGGGCCCCTGCACCGGTTGCCGGCGGGACCGAAGCTGGCCGGGGTCATGGTCGTGGTCACGCTGGCCGTCGTGACGGGCGAGCCGGTGGCGCTGGCGGGGCTGCTCGCCGCCGTCGCGCTCGGCTACGCGGTGGCCCGGGTGCCCGGGCGGCGGGTGTGGCGGCTGCTGCGCACCGCCCTCCCGCTGGTCGCCCTGGTCTTCGCCGTGCAGGCACTGCTGCTGGGCCTGCCCGCCGCCGCGACGGCGGCGCTGCGGCTGGCCGTCGCGATCGGGGTGGCCACCCTGTTCACGCTCACCACCCGCGTCGACGCGGTGGTGGGCGCGGTCGAGCGCGGGCTCGGCCCGCTGCGCCGCTTCGGCGTCCGCCCCGACCGGGTCGGGCTGCTGGTCGGGCTGACGGTGGCCGCGGTGGGCACGCTGGCCGGGATCGCCGCCGAGGTGCGGGCCGCGGCGAAGGCCCGGGGGGCCGAGCGCTCGGTCGTCGCGTTCGCCGCGCCGTTCCTGGTGCGGACCCTGCGCCACGCCGACCGGCTCGGCGAGGCGCTCACCGCCCGGGGGTGGGGCGACGAGCCGGACCGCCCCGGCCCGTCGTCGTAGCGCGGACCGGCGGTTCGGGCCCGGCGCAGGACAGGGGCTCCAGGCGGGTCAGCGGAGCGCGTCGGGGTTGACCACGTTCGTCGGCTCCCCCGCGGCGAACGCGGCGACCTGCCCGAACACGGTGCGGAACTGCGCCTCGAGGTCCTCGCGCGTCACGTAGCCGATGTGCGGTGTGGCGATCACATTCGGGCGCGCGAGCAGGGGGTCGGTGGTTGTCGGCTCCTCGTCGAAGACGTCGACCGCGGCCGTCCCCGGCCGTCCGGCGTCGAGCGCCGCGACCAGCGCTCCCGGCTGCACCAGCCCGGCCCGGCTGGTGTTGACGAACAGCGCGTCGGGGCGCATCGCGGCCAGGTCCGCTGCGGTGACGACGCCGCGGGTGGCCTCGACCAGGCGCAGGTGCACGCTGAGCACGTCGGAGCCGGCGAAGAAGGCCGCGCGGTCCGCCGGCACCCGGCGCCGGTCGGCGGCGGCCCGCTCGCGGGCGGCCCCGCTGCCCCACACCAGCACGTCCATGCCGAACGCGTCGCCGTAGCCCGCCACGACCCGCCCGATCTTCCCGTAGCCGTAGACGCCCAGCGTCCGCCCGCGCAGCGTGCGACCCACGCCGGCCTGCCACGTGCCGGCCCGCAGCGAGGCCTGCTGGACGGGGATCTGCCGGGCGGCGGCCAGGACCAGGCCCCAGGTGAGCTCGGCCGTGGCGTACGACGGCCCGGCCGCGCCGGTACGCGAGCAGAGCAGCACTCCGTGGCGGGTGCACGCCTCGACGTCCACGTGCGGGTACGCGCCGCTCTGGCTGATCAGCCGCAGCCCGGGCAGCCGGGCGAGCAGCTCGGCGGTGATCGCGGTGCGCTCCCGGATCAGGACCAGCGCCTCGGTGCCGGCCAGCCGCCCGGCGAGGGCGTCGACGTCGGGCACGTGGTCGGTGAGGACCGTGACGTCGTGGCCGTCGAGCAACCGGAAGCAGTCCAGCGATCGCAGCGTGTCGACGTAGTCGTCGAGGATGCTCACCCGCACCGGGGCGATCGTAGGGCCCGGCGGCGCCGCCGCGATCACCGTCGGCCAGACTGACCGCGACCGCGATCGGTCCGGCGCGGTCGGCGACGGTGGTCGGGGTGAACGAGCACGTGGGAGTGGGCGCGCGGGGGTCGGCGGTGGTGGCCGTCGCCGTACTGGTGCTGTCCGGCTGCGCCGGCTCGCCCGACCCGGGCACCGACGAGGACGTCGCGTTCTGCCTGTCCCGCCCGCAGCGCCAGAAGCTCGTCGACGCCGCTGAGGCCCTCGGGATCGCCCGCGCCGGCGCGACCCCGGGCACGTTCCTGGTCGAGGGCGCCGAGGTGCCCGCCGCGACGTGGCGCACCGACGAGCCCGAGCGGTTCGAGCGGGCCTGCGCGGCGATCAGGCCCGACGGGCCGGCGTCGGAGTGGACGACGGGCCTGATCGCCACGGTGAACGTGCTGGTCGGCGCGGTGCTCGCGCTGGGGACCAGCTGGCTGACCGCGCGCTCGACCCGGCGCCGCCAGGCGGGCGACGCGCTGCGCGCCGCGGCCGGGCGGTTCGTGCGCTCGGTCGAGGCGTTCGTCCTGGTCCGCACGAAGGGCACCGCGGACGGGCCGACGGTGGCCTCGCTGCTCGACCAGGTGGGCGAGCTGGACGCGGCGGCCTGGCACGCCGAGGCGCTGCGCCGGCCGGGGGCCGCGGCCGACACGCTGCTCGCCCTGGACGCCGTCTCGGCCGCGATCGCCGGCCCGTGGCCCGACGACCGCGACGATGTCACCGCGCACAGCCGGGAGATCGCGGCGGCGGCCGACCGCGTCCGCACCACCGCGACCGCGCTCGCCGCCGGCCTGGACCGGACGTGGCGCCCCGGGGGTGGGGCGTGACGGCGGCCAACCCGTTCGTCCCGCCCGGCGACGACCCCTACTCCGACGGCCCGCTCGACCCCGACCTGCACGCCGGCTGGTTCATCGACGACGTGGGCGGGCACGGCGAACGGCTGGCCGAGTTCGCCCAGCAGCTGCACGTGCCCGCCATCGCCCGGCGGGGCCGGCTGGCGGTCGTCGAGGGCCCGGAGCGCAGCGGGAAGACCACCCTGGTCAACCGGTGCGTGCAGCTGGTCCGCGAGCGCGTCCCGCGGGGCACCGTGCTCAGCACCCTCGACCTGCGCGGCGTGTCGCCCACCAAGCCCGACGGCACCATGCGCTCCGGGCACGAGATGCGCTGGACGGTGTGCCGGCACGCCCTGGAGGAGGCGTCCTGGCTCACCGACGAGCAGCGCACCCGCGGTGCGGACATGCTGGAGCGGCCCTCGGTCGAGGAGTGCGACCCCGGCCTGGTCTACCGGTTCATGCGCCGCAACCTCGTCCAGGACCGGATCGCGGTCGTCCTGCTGCCGACCGGCCCACCCGACATCGACGCCGCCAACCTGGAGACCTACGACGGCTGGATGGGCCCGGGGATGCTCTTCTTCGCCGAGCGGACCACCACGCCCGGCTCGCTGCCGCTGGCCCGCCGCCCGCCGCGCCCCGACAGCCTCCCGCTGCTCAGCCTGCCGCTGCGGCACCTGGAGCCCGGGGAGGCCTGGACGGTGGTCGAGCGCAGGCTCGGCGCGCTGGCCGCCGGCAGCGGCCTGCCCGGCGTCACCGAGGAGACCCTGCGCAAGGTGGAGGGCCTCAACCGCGACGACCAGCACACCATCGGGTGGGTGGTGGCGCTGTTCCGCCGGCTGTACGGGCGGCGGATCGGTGGTCGCTCCGAGTTCGACGGACTACCCTTCATAGAGTTCCCGGAGATAACCGACCTGCTCGCGCGACGTGAACCCGAGGCGCCCTAGTGGACGACCAGTCCGAGTCAGCGGCTCCGGTGGGACCGCTGACGATCGACACGCCGGCGGTGCGCACCGCCCGCCAGCTCCTCGACGACCACCTCCGGGCCCGCCCGGTGAGCGCGGGCGCGCTGGTCCCGGGCTCGGTGATCGGGATCTCCGGCCCCCCGGGATCGGGCAAGTCGCACCTGGCCCGGCTGCTCGTCCGGCAGACGCACGACTTCGGCCCGGGCGGCTCCGGCATCCCGGCGCGCGCGGTGCACCTGAACGTCGCCGGGATGGACGCCGACCAGCTGCACGCGGCGTTCGTCGGGGCGCTGCCCCGCTCCGAGGTGCTGGCCTGCGTGCGCGGCTACCACGCCGACCTCGTCTCCGGGGCCATCACCGACGAGCGGGTCGCCGCCCGCACCAACGAGCTCCTGCGCACCCCCGACCAGACCGCCGCCGACCGCGACGCGCACCTCACCGAGCTCGGCCTCTCCCCCGCCGTGCTGCTGGAGCGGTTGTCCACGGTGCTCGTGGAGGTCGTCGGCGACAGCGACTACGCGGCCGCGCTCGTGCTGCTGCTGCGCGACGGGCTGGACACCGCGGCCTGGGCCTGGCTGCGCGGCGAGCCGCCGGCCGGGGTGCTGCGCGAGCGCGGCCTCACCGCCCCCGCCCCCGGCGGGCTCGACGCGCTCGGCGTCTTCGCCCGGCTCTACGGCCGCCAGGGCGCCCGGCTGGTGCTCGTGCTCGACGACGTCGACCAGCTCGACTTCGACCAGGGCCACGACCGCCAGGTCCGCGCCCTGCGCCGCGCGCTGGAGCAGTTGCGCGTGGCCGGCACGCTGGTCTACCTGACCGGCAGCGCCGAGGCGCTCGACGAGCTGGAGATCGGCCCCTACCGGCGCACCGGCACCCGCATCGAGCTGACCGGTTTCGACGGCGAGGCCGCCGCCCGCTTCCTGCGGGCCCGCTCGGGCTCGGACACCCTCTCCCCGTTCTCCATCGACGCCGTCGAGCGCATCGTCGACCTCACCGACGGCAACCCCCGCATGCTCGGCGACTTCACCGACCGGCTGCGCCGCGAGGCCGCCCAGACCGGCGGCGAGGTCACCGAGGACCGCGTCCTCGACGACGCCCGCAGCTGGTTCGCCGTGGCCGACCGCTCCCGCGTGGTCGCGACCATCCGGCGGGTCCTGGAGAACCACCTGTGGGACTTCCGGGTCGACTACGCCGCCAGCCTGGACGACGGCGGCCGGCTCGACTTCTGGATCCCGGTGCCCAGCCCGGACCACGCCGGGGTCGGCATCCTGATCGCCGACGCCGTGGTCTCCCCGGCCGACGTGCAGCGCCTGGTGGCCACGGCCGAGACGCTGGACCGGCACAGCGTGCGCGCCCAGGTCCAGGTCGTGGTCACCGGGGCGGCCAGCGCCGTGCACGTGGCGCGCATCCGGCAGGAGTTCGGGCGCGCGCCGCTGTCGTTCGCCGCGGAGACCTTCGACGACGACCTCGCGGCCGCGGTCAAGGCGATGCTGCACGCCTTCGACGACGCCGACGACGCCGACCCGATCGCCGGCCTGCGCGACTGGATCGACCGCGTCGACCGCCAGCAGACCCGCACCCTCGACCTGATCGACCGGGTCGCCGCCGGCGTGGACTCGCTGCGCGGCCAGCAGGCCGCCCTGGTCCCGCCAGGGTGGACGGGCGAGCCGCGCCGCCCCGGGCGCACCGACGACCCGCTGCCCCAGCCGGTCCGCACGGTGTTCACCCGGGCCATCGACGAGATCGTCGCGCTGGGCACGCCGGAGGGCACCGGTCGCGGGCTGTTCCGGTCCGACGACCGCGGCGAGGAGGTGCTGGCGGGGCTGCGCCGCATCGGCCGGGTCGACCACCTCGCCATGCGCGCCCTGGGCACCGTCTCGATGGTCCTGGCGGTGGTGCAGGAGTTCCGGTCCGCCGTGCGCGAGTGGGCCCGCACCGTCGACCGGGAGTGGATGCTGGTGCCGGCCTCACCGGGGCGCCGCGAGCTCGACCGGCTCTGCGCGCGCTACGAGGAGGCGGTCGACGTGCTGCCCCTGCTCGAACTGCACAACCTGCCGCGCCCGTCGCGCCGGGGCGGCTCGGGCCGGATCCGCCCGGCCCGCGTGGAGATCGACGCGGCGAACCGGCAGATCCGCGAGCTCGGCCGCGAGGTGCGCGCGGCCGCGGAACGCTCCCCGATCACCTGACGCGGGGTCTCAGCCGCCCTCACCGGTCCGCAGCGAGCGGGTCAGCGCGGCCAGCGCCTCCTCGGCCGCCGCCACCCGCTCCTGGTCGACCGTGACGCCGACCAGGTGCTCGCGCGGGCCGAGCCGCTGCACCAGCAGCGCGCCCTGCTCCAGGTCGAGGACGAGGCCGTCGAGCGGGCCGCCGAGCGGCGACCGGACCAGGCGGTCCAGGCGCCCGGTCAGCGGGACGACCTCGGCGGCGAACGACTCGTAGAACCGGCGCCGGGCCGGGGCGCTCATCAGCCGGAAGTGCCGGGCCAGCCGGCGGTCGGCGAACCGGTCGGCGGTGAAGACCACCGCCTCGTCGCGGACGTGGCCCACCCACTGCAGCGCCGCACCGTCCAGCAGGGCCGCGGCCCGGTCGAACAGGGGGCCCGCGGTGACCCCCGCGGTGGTCGGTGGGTCGGCGCCTGCCGGTCCCTCGGGCCCGTCGCCGGCCGCGGCCGGGTGCGCGGCGTCGCGGCGGGCGGCCAGGCCGCCCGGGTTCTGGCTGCGCAGCCCGAGGTCGGCGCGCAACCGGTCGACCAGCCCGATCATCGCCGCGCCCGCCGCCGCGACCCCGTCCGGGCCGACGTCGTGCGCGAACCCGACGACGTGCTGGCCGGGCACCACCGACAGGCAGAACGCGCCGCCACGCCCCGTCCGCACGACCATCCGGACCAGCCGGCCGGAGCGGGCGGGCTCCAGGCGCCGGTCCTGCTCGGCGAACAGGATGCTCAGCAGCCGCCCCGAGTTGTGGAACGCCTCGCGCAGCCGTCCCGGCGAACCGGCGCCGAGGGTGTCGCACTCCAGGTCGGGCACCCCGCCGACCAGCTGGCCCAGCCAGCGCGGCGCGCCGGGCCCGGCCAGCGCGGCGCGCAACCGGTCCTCGACCTCGTCCAGCCCGGCCGGCTCGCCCCCGGTCCGGCGCACCCTGACCTCGTGCGGACCCCCCTCGACGGTCACGGCGCCTCCCCCGTTGCCCCACAGCCGACCCTGCTCGTCACCGCGCCCGCCCCGCGCCGGGTCATGTGGGCGGTAGGTCGATGTCCAGCTCCCGCCAGCTCTCCGCGGCCGCCGCCGCAGCCACCCCGACCAGGTCGGCGGCCGCCCGGTTGTCGGCCACGGCGCCGGCGACGGGGTGGCGCGGAGGAAGGTAGTGCCGGCACAGCCCGTCCGTCGACCCGAGCAGCTCGTCGGCCTCGGCCGTCCTCCCCTGCAGGGCCAGCGCCCTGACCAGTCCGGACTGCGCGGCCAACCGCCACGGGTGCACGTCGTCGACCGCCGCGGCCAGCTCCTCGACGGCGCGCCTGCCGGTGGCCACCGCCTGGTCGACCTCCCCGGCGGCCAGCTGGACGAGGGCCTGGTTGGTCAGCGCGACGCCGACGAACGGGTGGGCGTCGCCGACGGCGAGCGCGGCGAACCCGCGCACCGCGCGCGCGGCCAGCGCGGTGGCCTCCTTGGCCCGCCCGGCCGAGGCCAGGTCGACGGCCTGGCCCATCAGCGCGCCCAGCATCTCCTGGTGGTCGGGCCCGAGCAGCGCGTGCAGCGCGGTGAGCTGCTTCTCCGCCTCCTCGATGACGTCGCGCGGGGAGCGCCGGTGGGCGCGGCGCAGCGTGACCGCCAGCGCCCGCTTGACCCGGATGCGTTCGAGCTGCTCGGCCGGCGCGCCGGACTCCCCGGCCAGGTCGAGCGCGTGCTCGAGGCGCAGCAGGGCCTGGTCGGAGTCGCCGGTCTCGCGCAGGTAGAAGCCCAGGCTGCGCAGCGACTCGCGGTACCAGGGGTGGGTTGGGCCCAGGACGCGCTCGCGGTGGGCGTGGCAGCGCCGGTGCAGCGCCAGCGCCTCGACCTGGCGACCGTTGAGGAACCGGGTGTGGGCGAGGTTGTAGCCCTTGGCCAGGGCCAGCGGGTGGTCCTCGCCGAAGGTGTCGCGCAGCTCGGCCCACACCGTCTCGGCCTCGGGCAGGGCCTCGTCGAAGCGGCCGAGGCGCAGCACGTCGCCGGCGAGCGCACCGGCCGCGTGCACCGCGCGCGGGTGCGCCGGACCCAGCGTGCGGCGGATCTCGGCGAGCACGCCCATGTCGACCTGGCGGGCCTCCTCGGTGCGGTTGAGCGAGAACAGCAGCCCGCCGCGGCGGTCGGCGAGCCGGCAGCGCAGCGGGTCGCCCGGGCCGAAGCGCTCCACCCAGCGGCGCTCGACGGCGGTGGCCATGTTCAGCGCCGACTCCCAGGAGACCGGCTCCCCGGTCGCGTAGACGTGCCCGATCTGCTCCACGACCCAGCGCCGGACGTTCCAGGCCGGGCTGCCGGGCTCGTCGGGGGCGCCCAGGTGGCGCACCAGGCCGGACCGGTCGACGGCGTCGGGCGCGCCGCTGGCCACCAGGTGGCGCTCCAGCTCGGCCATCACCGCGGGCTCGGTCTCCGGGCGCAGCGGCGCGTGGTCGGCCAGCGCCCACAGCACGTCGGCCTGGCGGCTCAGCATGACCTCCGGGTCGGTGAGCTCCTGCAGCGCACGCTGCAGCACCCGGTGCATCCGCACCGACGACGGCGCCGCCCACTCCACCGCGAACAGCCCGAACCGGGCCCCCGCGGCCAGGACGCGGTCGAGCACCCACTCGTCCTCGAACAGCACGCGACCGGCCGGGCCGGCGCTCTCGGCGAGCCGGGCGACGAACGCGCGGTGCCCGATCACGCCCATGTCGACGCCGTCGGCGGACAGGTACGTGCACATCTGGGCCAGCCGCACGGCGAGCTGCCCGACGTCGTCGCGGGCCAGCGCGGCGCAGGCGACGCCGAGGATGCGGGCGGTCACCCCGGAGGCGGGCGCGCGGCCCAGCTCGGCGGGAGGCGGGTCGGGCGGGGCGCCGCCTGCGGTGAGCGCGTCGCGCAGGTTGTCGACCGCGTCCCGGCGCGCCACCACCGCGTCGACCTGAAGCTGCTGCATCCGGGCGACCGCGTCGCGCAGGCAGGCCGCGGCCAGCATCAGCGGGATCGGCAGGCCGCCGACCATCTCCACCACCCGCGCCGCGTCGGCGTCGGTCAAGCCGGGGACGCCCAGCGCTTCGTCGCGCAGGATCGCCGCGCCCGCCGCGGGCGGCAGCCGGTCGACCTCCAGCGTGCGGCCGGTGGTGGGCCGGTACCCGCTGGTGGTGGTGATCAGCACGTCGGCCACGCCGTTGAGCGGGATGTCGGTGAGCGCGCCGCCGAGCACGTTGTCGAAGACCACCAGCCAGCGCTCGCCGCCGTGCCCGGAGCGCAGGTGGTCCAGCGCGGCGTCGGAACCGCCGCGCGGGGTGGGCCAGCCCTGCTCGCGGGCCAGGTCGGCCAGCGCGGCCCGGGCCGCCCGGGCGTCCTGGGCGGGCGCCCAGAGCACGCCGGAGTAGTCGCGGGCGAAGCGGCGGGCGTACTCGGCGGCGACCCCGCTCTTGCCCACGCCCGGCTCCCCGACGAGGACGAGCGGGCCACCGGGCGACTCCGCGGTGTGGCCCTCGATCGGCGCGAACGCGTCGCGGATGCGCTCGAGCAGGTCGTCGCGCCCGACGAAGCGCCGGTCGCGGCCCGGGACGCGCAGCGGCCGGCCGGCGTAGGGCACGGCGCCGTCGCGGTCGACGGCGTGGCCGATGAACAGGTCCAGGCCGCCCAGCAGCTCCGCGCGGCGGTCCTCCGGCGCGAGCCGGGCCAGGTCGATGCGCCTGCGCCCGCGCAGCAGCTCGGCGGGCACCGGCTCGACGACGACCGCCACCACCTCCGGGCCCGGCCCGGCCCCCTGATCGCCACCCCGATCGACACCGTGCTCGGTCAGGGCGTCGAGGAGCGGGTCGGCGGCGCCCAGGCGGGGGGAGGCCACGGCGACCACGGTGTCGCGCGGGCCGGGCACGACGTCCCCGTCGGCGGGGTAGCGGCGGGTGGGCACACCGGCGTCGCGCAGCAGCCCGGCGATCCGGTCGGCCCATGAGCGGTCGGGCGGGGTGTAGGCCAGCCAGTAGGTGCCCGCCCCGGAGGTGTCGCCCAGGACGTTGCCGAAGTGGGCGCGCAGCCGCTCGGGCAGCGCCGGGACGTCGTCGGCGCCCGACACCAGCTCGGCGATGCGGCGCCGGTCGCGCCCGGCGGGGCCGTCCGCGTCGACCAGCACGGAGAGCGCGTCTCCGGAGGCCGACTCCACGCCGTAGGTCATCGTCACCGCCGTGACGTCCGGACCGATCACCCGCGGGCGGGTCAAGTCGGCCAGGACGCGCGCGGTCAGCTCCCGCCCGCTGCCCCGCCGCACGCTGCCGCCGCCGAGGTCGATCGCGGCGACCACCATCTCCAGGTCGTACGGGCGGCGGGTGAGCAAGT
This sequence comes from Pseudonocardia humida, assembly GCF_023898865.1. Taxonomy (GTDB): domain Bacteria; phylum Actinomycetota; class Actinomycetes; order Mycobacteriales; family Pseudonocardiaceae; genus Pseudonocardia; species Pseudonocardia humida. Next base: position 2,834 of record NZ_JAGSOV010000083.1, on the reverse strand, counting down.
CGGTCGCGGCCCGCTGGGCGAGGTCGAGGGCGTCGGGCACCGCGGCCACGGTGACCACCACCGTGTCGGCGACCCCGGCGACCAGCCCGACGCCGCCCGCCGCGCCGGGGCGCAGGCCGTGCAGCAGGACGTGGTCGTACGGGCAGCCCACCCGCAGCGCACCGGCCAGCTGCTGGATCTGGCGGTCGATCTGCACGTCGGACGACCGCCCGACGACCGGGCCCGCCGGGTCGGCCAGCGCGGCCACGTCGAGCAGGCCCGGCACGGCGTGCATCCGGTGGCGCCACCACGCCCCGTAGCGCTCGGTGTCGTCCGGGTCGTCCACGAGGCCGTCGAACGGGTCGAGGCTGTCGAAGCGGTCCGCGCCGTCGAACGGGTCGACGCCCGGCGGCGTGCCGAACGTGCGCCGCAGCGCGTCCCGCACGGGCGCGGCGAGCTCCCCGACCGGCAGCCGCCGGGCGGGCACCCGGCGCAGGCACGAGCGCACGCCCGCCTCGCCCAGCGACCAGTCGACCACCAGCACGGCGCGCCCGGCCCCGGCCAGCAGCAGGGCGACGTCGGCGACCAGCGACGAGGACGGGACCGCCGAGGACACCGGCAGGAAGGTGGTGAACCGGGCCGGTGCCCCGCTCGGCCCGGTCATTCCATGGCCCGCTGGTACTTCGCGCCGGTGGGGGGCGGGCGGTCGCGCTCGCGGCGGGCCCGGCGCAGCGCCTCGCCGAGGGCCGTGGCCGGCAGCCCGGCGAGCAGGTCGTCGAGGTCGGAGGCGTCGACGCGGACACCGGACGGCGACCCGCCGACCGCGTCCGACGGGCCGGGCGGGGGCACCGGTGGCGCGGCGGACGGCTTCGGCCTCACGCCGTGAGGATAACCGCACCCACGGTGAGAGCCGCCGCACCGTATCCGGTTCCCCGGGGAGCACGCGCTGTCCTAGAGTGGGGTTCCACGTCACAGGCGGTGAACGCACCCCGCGGGCCCGTAGCCCGTCGGGGTCGCCGCCGGAGTCGGAGCGCCGTGCACGAGCAGTCGCGACCGGCGCCGCACCCGTTCCACCAGTTCCTGCTCAAGGTGCACAGCCGCTGCGACCTGGCCTGCGACTACTGCTACGTCTACACCCTGGGCGACCGCGGCTGGGCCGAGCGCCCCACCGTGATGTCGCGGCGCACGGTCGAGCAGGCCGCCGGCCGCATCGCCGAGCACGTCCGCGCGCACGCCCTGCCCGCCGTCGGCGTCGCCCTGCACGGCGGCGAGCCGCTGCTGGCCGGCCTCGACGAGATCGAGCACTGCGTGCGCACGATCCGCCGGGCCGCCGGGCACCTGACCGACCTGCGCTTCGCCGTGCAGACCAACGCCGTGCGGCTCGACGCCGCGGGCGTCGCCCGGCTGCGCCGGCTCGGCGTGCGGATCGGCGTCAGCCTCGACGGCGACGCCGCGGCCCACGACCGCCACCGCAGGCGCCGCTCCGGGACCGGCACGCACGGCGCCGTCGCCGCCGCCCTCGACGAGCTGCGCCGCCCGGACAACACCCCCGCCTACGCGGGCCTGCTGTGCACCGTCGACCTGGCCAACGACCCCGTCACCACCTACGAGGCCCTGGTCGCGCACGACCCGCCGCAGATCGACTTCCTGCTGCCGGAGGGCAACTGGACGGCCCCACCGCCCGGGCGCGTGCCCGGCGCCCCCGACGCGCCCTACGGCGACTGGCTCTGCCGCGTCTTCGACCGCTGGTACGACCACCCCGTCCGGGAGACGTCCGTGCGGCTGTTCGACGACGTGCTCAACCTGCTGCTGGGCGGCCGAGCCACGGTGACCGGCACCGGCCTGCTGCCCACGGCGTCGATCGTGGTGCAGACCGACGGCGCCATCGACGTGTGCGACGCCCTCACCGCGACCCTGCCCGGCGCCGGCGCCACCGGCCTGAGCGTGGCCGACGACCCCTTCGACGCCGCGCTGGCGCACCCCCTGGTCCGCGAGCGGCAGGCCGGCCCGTCCGCCCTCGCCGACACCTGCCGGACCTGCGCGATCGTCGAGGTCTGCGGCGGCGGCGCGCACACCCAGCGCTGGGCGGCCGGTGCCGGCTTCACCAACCCCAGCGTCTACTGCCCCGACCTCTACCGCCTGATCACCCACATCCGCACCCGCCTGGCCGCCGACGTCGACCGGCTGCGCGCCGAAGCGGGCTGACCCGGCCTCGATCGGTCGTCGTGATCGTCGAAGGGCGCGCCCTGGGCGACCAGGTCTCGCGGCGGCGCCCGCCGGGCTCGTCCGGAGTTGGGCGAGTGGCGCTCTCGGGCAGGCACGTGTGGCGAGAAGCCCGCTCGCTCCGGGCGGGACGACAGTGACTGTGGTCCAGCAGGGCTGGACGAGGACCACTCTCGCGCCGCTCCCCGGGCTACTCCGCCGAGCCCGCCGCGAGCGAGAGCGGCTCTCGCCCGGCCCGGCGAGACGAAGCCGCACTCGCCCCGCCCGGCGAGACGAAGCCGCACTCGCCCCGCCCGGCGGGACGAAAGCCGCACTCGCCCCGCCCGGCGAGACGAAAGTCACTCCCGTCCCGCCGGGCGCGCCAGCACCGCGAGCCGGGATGGGGGCGGGTGAGCGCCGAAGGCGTGAACCCCGGGGCGCGAAGCGCCACTCCTCTCCCGAGGCCCCTGCCGTCACGTCGGCGTGCTCAGCGTGCACGTCCGGAAGGCCCCCGCACCCTGCCCTGCCGGCCGCAGCGTGCTCGATGCCAACCGTGCGGGGGTTTTCCGGGCGTGCAACCCTGGGCGGGTCGACGTGACGGCAGGGGCCGAACCCCTGCTCGATCCGAGGTCGCCCGCCGCGCCGGCGCCGCC
>NZ_JAGSOV010000082.1 GCF_023898865.1 Pseudonocardia humida | reverse complement strand
CGCTGCTGGTGACGGTGGGGATCGTGCTGGTGGCGGTGTTGGTGATCGCGTTCCTGGTGCCGGAGCGCCGGGCCAGGGAGCAGACGATCGAGCTGGCCTCTGATTTCCCGGTGCCCCCGCTCGACCTGGTGGTGCCCCCGCGGCCGGTGCGTCGGGCCCGTCACGGTGCCCTGGACAGGGCGGGTTCGCGCGAGTCAGGCTGACCGGATGCTGCAGCGCGCGCGGTCCGCGGAGTGAGCGCCTCGCCGGAGCGGACGCACAGCTCGCACTGGGGGATGTTCCGCGGGGAGGTCGACGGCAGCGGCGCCCTGCGGGTGCGCCCGCGCCCGGGCGACCCCGACCCGTCGGCGCTGCTGCGCAACATCCCCTCCGCGGTCGGCCACCGCGCCCGGGTGCTGCGCCCGACCGTGCGCCGCGGCTGGTGGCAGGACGGTCCGGGGCCGACCGACCGCCGCGGCCGCGACGCGTTCATCGAGGTCGGCTGGGATGAAGTGCTCGACCGGCTCGCCGGCGAGCTGCGCCGGGTGCGCGACGCCCACGGCCCGCAGGGGATCTACGGCGGCTCCTACGGTTGGGCCAGCGCCGGGCGGTTCCACCACGCGCAGAGCCAGCTGCACCGGTTCCTCAACACCGCCGTGGGCGGCTACGTCGGATCGGTCGGCACCTACAGCGGGGCCGCCGCGGAGACGATCCTGCCGCACGTGCTGGGGCCCTCCGGCCCGGTCTCCAAGGCCACGGTCACCTGGGAGCAGATCGGCGCGCACACCGACACCGTGCTGGCCTTCGGCGGCATGGCGATCAAGAACTCGGCGGTGGCGGCCGGCGGGGTGAGCACCCACGTCGAGCGGGCCGCGATGGCCGCGGCGGCCCGCCGCGGCACCCGGTTCGTGCTGGTCGGGCCGCTGCGCTCGGACCTGCCGCCGGAGGCCGACGCGCAGTGGGCGGTCGTGCCCCCGGGCAGCGACACGGCGCTCATGCTCGGGCTGCTGCACACCCTGGTCGTCGAGGGCCTGCACGACACGGCGTTCCTGGAGCGCTACTGCGTGGGCTGGGAGGCGCTGGAGGAGTACCTGCTCGGCAAGGCCGACGGCACCGTCCGCGACGCGGAGTGGGCGAGCGGGATCACCGGGGTGCCCGCGGGGGAGGTCGTCGCGCTGGCCCGCCGCGCCGCGACCGGGCGCACGCTGGTCACGGTGGCCCAGTCGCTGCAGCGCGCCGAGTTCGGGGAGCAGCCGGTCTGGGCCGGGCTGGCGCTGGCCGCGGCGCTCGGGCAGGTCGGCCTGCCCGGCGGCGGGTTCTGCTACGGGCTGGGCTCGATCGCCTACTACGGGCGCCGCAAGGTCGCGGTGCCGGTGTCGCCGCTGCCCCAGGGCCGCAACGGCGTGCGTGAGTTCATCCCGGTGGCCCGGATCGCCGACATGCTGCTGCACCCCGGCGAGGAGTTCGACCACGACGGGCGGCGCCTGCGCTACCCGCACGTCCGGCTGGCGTACTGGATCGGGGGCAACCCGTTCCACCACCACCAGGACCTCGGCCGGCTGCGCCGGGCGCTCGGCAGACTGGACACGTTCGTGGTGCACGAGCCGGCGTGGACGGCCACGGCCAAGCACGCCGACGTCGTGCTGCCCTCCACGATGACCATCGAGCGCGACGACATCGGCGCCACCTCGCTGGACCCGATCATGTCGGCGATGCACCGGCTGGTCGACCCGCCGGGCGCGGCGCGCGACGACTTCGCCATCTTCACCGGGCTGGCCGAGCGGCTCGGCGCGGGTCGGGAGTTCACCGAGGGCCGCGACGTGCGGGCCTGGCTGGCGCACCTCTACGAGCGCACCCGCGCCGGGCTGGACAGGCAGGGCCTGCCCGCGCCGTCGTTCGACGAGTTCTGGGCGGCGGGTGAGGTGGAGCTGCCGCTGCGCGCGGACGACGGCGGCCTGCTGGCCGCGTTCCGCGCCGACCCGGACCGCACGCGGCTGCCCACGCCCAGCGGCCGGATCGAGATCGGCTCCGCCACCGTGGCCGGCTTCGGCTACCCCGACTGCCCGGGCCACCCCGCGTACTTCGCCCCCACCGACGCCCCCGACGAGCGCCACCCCCTGTGGCTGGTGGCCAACCAGCCCGCCACCCGGCTGCACTCGCAGCTCGACTACGGCGCGCACAGCGCGGCGGCGAAGGTCGCCGGCCGGGAGGTCGTGCGGATCCACCCGGACGACGCCGCGGCCCGCGGCGTCGCCGACGGCGAGGTCGTGCGGCTGTTCAACGACCGGGGCGCCTGCCTGGCCGGCGCCCGGGTCACCGACGACGTGATGCCCGGCGTCGTCCAGCTCCCGACCGGGGCCTGGTTCGACCCGGCGGACCCCGGCGCGGACCCCGCCGCGCAGGTCCCGTTCTGCGTGCACGGCAACCCGAACGTGCTCACCCGCGACGTCGGCAGCTCGGCGCTGGCCCAGGGGTGCACCGGCCAGCACACCGCCGTCCAGTTGGAGCGCTGGGACGCCGCGCTGCCCCCGGTGACCGCCCACGACCCGCCCGCGGTCGAGCCGCGGGAGGCCGGTCGATGACCGGCGCGGCGATCGTCGGGCTCGGGCTGACAGCCATGGGCAAGGTCTACGACCGCTCGGGCACCTCGCTGGCCGCCGAGGCGGTGCGCGCGGCGGTCGGCGACGCCGGGTTGGAGCTGTCCGACCTCGACGGGCTGCTGGCCAGCTCCGGGGTGACGCAGAGCGTGGGGATCACCCTGGCCGGTTCGCTCGGGCTCACCGAGCTGGGCCTGCTGGCCCAGGTCAACTCGTTCGGCGCCACCGCGGGGGTGCTGGTCGCCCAGGCCGCTCAGGCGATCGCGGCCGGCACCGCGAGCGCGGTGGCCTGCGTGTTCGCCGACAACCCGCTCACGCCGCGCAGCAGCGCGGGCGCCGCCTACGGCACGTCGCGCAGCGTGGCGCAGACCCTGCGCGGCACCGCGGGGTGGTCGCTGGCCTCCGGGGCGACCAACCCCAACATCTTCTACGCGATGTGCGCGCGCCGGCACATGGAGCGGTTCGGCACGACGTCGGAGCAGCTGGCCGAGGTGGCGGTGGCGCAGCGGGCGTGGGCGGCGGGCAACCCGCTCGCGCAGTTCCGGGAGCCGATCACGGTGGCCGACCACCAGGCGTCGCGCTGGATCGCCGACCCTCTGCACCTGCTGGACTGCTGCGTGGTCAGCAACGGGGCGGTGGCGGTGGTGGTCACGGCGGCGGAGCGGGCCGCGGACCTGGCCCGCCCGGCCGTGCACGTGTGGGGCCACGGGCAGGCGCACGCGCCGCGGCGGATGCACGCGGGCTCGGAGTGGGGCGTGGTGACGCCGGCGGCGCGATCGGGCCCGGCGGCGCTGCGGATGGCCGGCGTGGGGGTCGACGACGTGGACGTCTGCGAGCTGTACGACTGCTACACCTACACGGTCCTGGTCACCCTGGAGGATTACGGGTTCTGCGCCAAGGGCGAGGGCGGGGAGTTCGTGCGCGACGGCCGGTTGGCCCCGGGCGGGGAGCTGGCCTGCAACACCGGGGGCGGCCAGCTGTCGTCGTACTACATGTGGGGGTTCACGCCGCTGTCCGAGGCGGTGATCCAGGCCCGCGGCGACGGCGGCGCCCGCCAGGCCCCGCGCAACGACGTGGTGCTGGTCAGCGGCAACGGCGGGCTCCTCGAGCACCACTCGACGCTGGTGCTCAGCCCGCACGCGAAGGCGGCGTCGTGAGCGGGGACGCGGGCTCGTCGCCCGCAGCGGTGGGCGCGTTCCCGCGGGTCGAGCGCGACGCGGCCGGCGCCGGGTTCTTCGACGCCGCCGCCCGCGGCGAGCTCCTCCTGCGCCGGGCAGGCGACGGGCGGCTGCTCGGGCCCCAGGACGACGCCGAGGCGCGCACCGGGTCGGCCGACCTCGCCCCGGTCGTCGCGTCCGGGCGGGCCACCCTGGTCAGCTGGGCGGTCGTGCACCAGGCGCCGCTGCCCTGGCTGGCCGGTGCGGTGCCCTACGTCTGCGCCGTGGTCGAGCTGGCCGAGGGGCCGTGGCTGACCGTGCGGCTCGTGGACGCCGACCCGGGGGCGCTGGCCGCGGGGCAGCCCCTACGGGTCCGGTTCGTGCCGTCCGGCCCGCCGGACGGGCCCGGGGAGACCCTGCCGGTCTTCGCGCCCGCCTGAGGTGAACAGCGTGCAACGACTGCGTTGAGCCGTTGCCCATGCCCGTTCGGGGGGATTGCATCGTCGGAACCCGGTTCGGCCGCGTCGTCGCGCCCGGATCACGCTCGGTCGGGCATCCTGGCCGGGAAACCGCACCGCCGAGGAGTCCCCGTGCCCGACACCGATCCGCGCGCCGACCGAGCCTGGCTCGCCGCCGCGGTCGACCTGGCCGTCCGCAACGTCGCCGAGGGCGGTGGTCCCTTCGGGGCCGTCGTGGTGGTCGACGGCGCGCTGCTCGCCGAGGGGCAGAACCGGGTCACCCGCGACAACGACCCCACCGCGCACGCCGAGGTGGTGGCGATCCGCGCCGCCTGCGCGAGCCTGGGCGAGTTCTCCCTCGGCGGCGCCACGCTCTACGCCTCGTGTGAGCCCTGCCCGCTGTGCATGGCCTCGGCGCTGTGGGCCCGGCTCGACCGCGTGGTCTACGCCGCCGACCGGTACGACGCGGCCCGCGGCGGGTTCGACGACCTGGCCTTCTACGAGCTGTTCGGGCGCGACCGGGCCACCTGGGACACCAGGGTCGACGCCGTCGCGCTCGACGGTGCCGTCGCCCCGTTCGACGCCTGGCTGGGCAAGGCCGACAAGGTGGCGTACTGACCGCATGGACCTGCACACCGTGCGCGTCCTGCACCGCCCGGTCCGCCGCGGCGAGCTGGACGCCCTGCTCGGCCCCGGTGCCGCCGCGCTCGGCGGCGGCACCTGGCTGTTCTCCGAGCCCCAGCCGGGGCTGGCGGCCCTGGTCGACCTGACCGGCCTGGGCTGGCCGGCGCTGACGCGCGAGCCCGACGGCGCGCTCACGATCTCGGCCACCTGCACGCTGGCCGAGCTGGCCGCGGCCGGGCCCGCGCTGTTCGGCCGCTGCTGCCGGGCGCTGGCCGGCTCGTTCAAGATCTGGCACACCGCCACCGTGGGCGGCAACATCTGCCTCGCGCTGCCGGCCGGGCCGATGACCTCGCTGTGCGCCGCCCTGGACGGGGAGGCGCTGCTGTGGGGGCCGGGCGGCGCGCAGCGCCGGGTCCCGGTGGCCCGGTTCGTCACCGGCGTGCGCACGACCGACCTGCGCCCCGGCGAGGTGCTGCGCTCGGTGCGGCTGCCGGCCGCGGCGTCGTCCGCGCGCACCGCGTTCGGTCGGGCCGCGCTCACCGCGCAGGGCCGGTCCGGGTCGGTGGTGATCGGGCGGCGCGACCCCGACGGCGGGCTGGTGCTGACCGTCACCGCGGCCACCGAGCGCCCGTTCCGGTTCACCTTCCCCGCCCCGCCCACCGGGGCCGCGCTGCGCGCCGCGCTGGCCGGCGTCGACCGCTGGTACGCCGACCCGCACGGCGCCCCGGATTGGCGCGCGCACGTCACCGGCCGGCTGGCCGCCGAGGTCGTGGACGAGCTGGCATGATCGAGATCGACGGGCGGCCCGCGGACCGCGACCCCCGCCCCGGCCAGTGCCTGCGCACGTTCGTGCGGGAGCAGGGGCACACCGCGGTGAAGAAGGGATGCGACTCCGGCGACTGCGGGGCGTGCAGCGTCCTGGTCGACGGCACGCCCGTGCACTCGTGCGTCTACCCGGCGGTGCGCGCCGAGGGGCGCGCGGTGACCACGGCCGCCGGCCTGGGCACGCCCGACGACCTGCACCCGGTGCAGCGCCGGTTCGCCGACGCCGGCGGGTTCCAGTGCGGGTTCTGCACGGCCGGGTTCGTGGTCACGGCGGCCGCCCTCGACACCGCCCTCGACACCGCGGGTCCCGACGGCGCCGACCTCGCCCACCTGCTCAAGGGCAACCTCTGCCGGTGCACCGGCTACCGGGCCATCGCCGACGCGCTCGGCGGGGAGGTCAACACCGAGAAGGACGGGGTCGCCCCGGGCCGGTCGCTGCCGGCGCCCGCCGGCGTCCGGGTGGTCACCGGCCGCGAGCCCTACACCCTCGACGAGCCGCCACCCGGCGTGCTGCACCTCGCGGTGCTGCGCAGCCCGCACGCGCACGCCCGCGTCCGGGCCATCGACACCGCGGCGGCGCGGGCGATGCCCGGTGTGCGGCTGGTGCTCACCCACCACGACGTGCCGTCGACGCACTACTCGACCGGGCGCCACGAGAACCGGCGGGACGACCCGGACGACACGCTCATGCTCGACCCCGTCGTGCGCCACGTCGGGCAGCGGGTCGCCGCGGTGGTCGCCGACTCCGTCGGCGAGGCCGAGGCGGCCTGCCGGGCGATCGTCGTGGACTGGGAGGTGCTGGCCGCGGTGCTCGACCCGGCCGCGGCGCTGGCCCCCGGCGCCCCGGTGCTGCACGGCGACAAGGACCGCGCCGCCGGGATCGCCGACCCGGCCACCAACCTGGTCGCCGAGCTGCACGGCGAGGTCGGCGACGTCGAGCGCGGCCTGGCCGGGGCCGCCGCCGTGGTCGAGGGCACCTGGACCACCCAGCGGGTCTCGCACGGCCAGCTGGAGACCCACGGCACCGTGGCCTGGCTCGACGGGACCGACCGGCTCGTCGTGCGCACCAGCACCCAGGTGCCGTTCCTGGTCCGGCGGGAGCTGTGCCGGCTGCTGGAGCTGCCGGCGAGCCGGCTGCGGGTGCTCACCGCCCGGGTCGGCGGCGGGTTCGGCGGCAAGCAGGAGATGCTCACCGAGGACCTGGTGGCGCTGGCCGTGCTGCGCCTGCGCCGGCCGGTGCAGTGGGAGATCACCCGCACCGAGTCGCTGGCCGCGCTGCCCTGCCGCCACCCCATGCGGGTGGGCGTGCGGGTCGGCGCCACCGCCGACGGCGTGCTCACCGCGCTGGCCGTCGACGTCCTCGCCGACGCCGGCGCCTACGGCAACCACTCGGTGGGGGTGCTCTTCCACGGCTGCCACGAGTCGGTCGGGCTCTACCGGTGCCCGAACAAGCGGGTCGACGCCCGCGCCGCCTACACCAACAACGTGCCCTCCGGCGCGTTCCGCGGCTACGGCCTGGGCCAGGTCATCTTCGGCATCGAGTGCGCACTGGACGAGCTGGCCCGCCGGCTCGGCGTCGACCCGTTCGAGCTGCGCGCCCGCAACGTCGTCGTCCCGGGCGACCCGATCGTCGCCGCGCACGAGCCCGACCCCGACGACGACCTCACCTACGGTTCCTACGGCCTGGACCAGTGCCTCGACCTGGCCCGCGACGCCGTCCGGGCCGGCGACGACGTGCCCGTGCCGCAGGGCGCGGAGTGGCGGGTGGGGGAGGGCATGGCCGCGGCCATGATCGCCACCGTGCCGCCGCGCGGTCACCTGGCCGAGGCCGCGGTGACGCTGGAGCCCGACGGCCGCTACACCGTGCGGGTCGGCACCGCGGAGTTCGGCAACGGCACCAGCACCGTGCACGTCCAGCTGGCGGCCACGGTGCTGGCCACCGAACCCGACCGGGTGCGGCTGTGGCAGTCCGACACCGACGCCGTCGGCTACGACACCGGGGCCTTCGGCTCGGCCGGCAGCGTGGTCGCCGGCAAGGCCGTGCACGCCGCGGCGCTGGCCCTGCGCGAGCGGATCCTCGAGCGCGCGCCCGGGGTGCTCGGGCCGCTGGGCGTCCAGGTGGGCGACGGGTTCGTCCCGCTGACCGACCTGGCCGGGCCGGACGGGCTCACCGCGCAGGCCACGCACGACGGCACCCCGCGCTCGGTCGCCTTCAACGTGCACGCCGTCCGGGTCGCGGTGCACGTCGGGACGGGGGAGATCCGGTTCCTGCGCTCGGTGCACGCCGCCGACGCCGGCGTCGTGCTCAACCCCGAGCAGCTGCGCGGCCAGATCGAGGGCGGCGTGGCCCAGGCCATGGGCACCGCGCTGTTCGAGGAGCTGCTGGTCGACGAGCACGGCGCCGTCACCACCGACGTGCTGCGCAACTACCACCTGCCGCAGTTCGCCGACGTGCCGCGCACCGCCGTGCTGCTGGCCGCGACCAGCGACGCGCTCGGCCCGTTCGGCGCCAAGTCGATGAGCGAGGCGCCCTACAACCCGGTCGCCCCCGCCGTCGCCAACGCCGTGCGGGACGCGATCGGCGTGCGCCCGCACTCCCTGCCGCTGACCGCCGACCGCGTGTGGCGCCTCGCCTCCGGCGGTCGTGAACGGGGATCACGGCCCTGACCGTGATCCCCGCTCACGACCGCTGAGCAGGGCGGGGGTCAGGACAGCAGGTGCTCGCGCAGCGCGGGCAGCCGGCGGGTCTCGACGTCGCGGCGCCAGTCGTCCTCGACGTCCTCGGGGGCGTCGTCGTTGAGCAGCCGGCCCAGGGTGTTGGAGTCCTTCCAGGGCTCGGCGGCCGAGCGCAGCGACAGCACCAGCGTCACCCGGTGCCCGTCGGTGAGCGTCTCGGCGCTGTGGAACAGCATCCGGCCCTGCAGCAGCACGCTGGCGCCCGCCCGCTGCGGGATCCGCAGCAGCTCGTCGGGCCCGAACTCCTCACCGGCCCGCAGGCGCCGGCGCCCGACGTCGGGCGGGCCGCGGAAGACCACGGTGCTGCCGCCCTGCTGGGCGCCGTCGACGTGCAGCGGGACCAGCTCGACGAACGCGGGCCCGTCGCGGTGGAACTCGATCGGCCGCTGCCCGGGCCGGTAGAAGTTGATCCCCGAGCAGGAGGTGCGGATCGGGTAGGGCTCCAGCTCCACGCCGGCCAGCTCGCTGAGGTGGTGCAGGCGCTTCTCGTCGTGCACGAGCTCGGCGACCTCGGCGATGGAGTCCTGCACCCGGCGCAGGTGGTCGAGCCCGAGGAAGCGCGGCCGGTCCGTCCCGGCCGCCGCGCGCAGCTCCCGGCCCCTGGCGAGGACGGCGTCGAGCAGGTCGGTCGGGTAGTCGTGGTCGAAGCGGGCGTAGCCGAGATCGCTCGCGGCGTCGGGCCGCCCGTCCCCGCCGGTGATCTCGGCGAGGGTACGGCGTTCGGTCAGCGGCACGGGGGCACCTCCGCGTCGGGTCCTGGTGGGCGCGGCGGAGGTACCCATGCCGCGCCCCCGCATGCGGGCGGTCGGCCGCCGTCGCCGTGCACCGCCAGGACGCGGTCGAGGCCCCAGCGGAACCGCTCGGTGCCCACGGGCTCAGGCCGCGGTCACCGACACCGCGCCGGTGCGGGTGAGCGTGCGGCCCGTGGTCTCCGGGGCCAGCCGCTGCGAGACGACCCCGCCGACCACGCACAGCGCCGCCCCGATCAGCATGCACGCGCCGACGCCGATCGTGTCCAGGCCCACGGGCAGCAGGAACGTGCCGAGGGCCGCGCCGATCCGGCTGGCCGCGGTGCCGATCCCGACGCCGCTGGAGCGCACGTCGGTGGGGAAGACCTCGATCGGGTAGACCGCGGTCAGGTTGCCCTGCAGGGCGTTGAAGAAGGCGAACACGGCCAGGCTGACGACCAGCACCGCGGCCGGTGCCTCGCCCCACACGCCCACGAGGGCCAGCGTCACCGCCATGACCCAGAACGGGATGATCAGCTGCCGGCGGCGCCCGACGTGCTCGATGGTCAGCATGCCGACCAGCGCGCCCAGCGCGGCCAGCGCGTTGACCGCGATGGTGCTGGCCCGCTCGTCGGAGAGCTGCAGCGAGGTGAACACCTGCGGGGCGAAGGTGAAGATGGCGAAGTACGGCGCGACGTTGCACGACCAGAACACGCAGACGAACAGCGTGCGCGAGCGCAGCTCGGGGGAGAACAGCCGGCGCCAGCCCGCGCCCCGCTCCTCGTGCTCGTACTCCTCGGTGCGGAAGTGGTCGGCACCGAGGAACCGGTGCACGATCTCGCGGGCCTCCTCGACCCGGCCGCGCTGGATCAGCCAGCGCGGCGACTCCGGCAGCCCGATCCGCAGCAGCAGCACCACCAGCGCCGGCACCGCCCCGGTGACCAGCACCCAGCGCCAGCTCAGCCCGGCCAGGTCGACCAGCAGGTAGGCCAGCACCACCGACACCAGGAACCCGACGTACCAGGAGACCAGCAGCTTCGACAGCCGTCGACCGCGCCCCCGCGAGGGCGCCAGCTCGGCCAGCATCGCCGCGCCGATCGCGTACTCGGCGCCGATCGCCACGCCCAGCAGGAGGCGCACGACGAACAGCTGCCACGGCTCGTCCACCACCCCCTGCAGCAGGCCGAGCACCACGAACGCGCCGATGTCGATCAGGAACAGGTTGCGCCGGCCGAACCGGTCGGTCAGCCAGCCGACCACCGGGCCGCCGATGAAGATCCCGAGCAGCGCGGAGGCCCCGATGAGCCCGGCCCACAGCGGGGACAGGCCCAGCTCGACGGTGATCAGCGGCAGCACCACGCTGAGCACGCCCAGGTCGTAGCCGTCGAGGCCCTCGCCCCACGCGGTGGCCAGCGTCATGCGGCGCAGGACACCGCGTTCGCGCTCCCGGCGCGGCCCGGACCGATCGTCGGGACTGTCCTGCTCGGCGTCGGCGGTCATCGGCTCGGAGTCCCTTCCACGGCGGACCGGCGCCGTGGGGGCGCCGGGGTGCGCCCGAAGTACCCGCTCCTCGCCGACTCAGCCGAGCTGATCGGTGGCGCGTGCGCGCCGGCGGCGCCGCAGCACGACGAGCGCCGCGAGCGCCCCGGCCGAGCCGAGCACCGCGGGCCGGGTGACCGCGGCCACCGCCCGCTGCCCGAGCTCCTGCACGCGGGGGCGCGGGTCGAGGCGGGTCGACAGCTCGGCCAGGGTGGCGGCGAGGTCGTCGCGGGCCTCCTCGACGCGTTCGACGTGCTCCTCGGTCAGCCGGCCGACCTCGGCGCGCAGCTGCTCGGGGGTGGCCGCGCTGCCGTCGACGTAGGGCCGCTGCGGGTCGAGCGGGACGACGTCGCCCCGCCCGCGCCCGGTCCCGCGGTCCGATCCCTGGGTGCTCATCCGCTCCGCCTCTCCTCCGGCTCCGCCGCACTGGCGGGATGACCCCGGCGCGGCGTCCGAAACCGTGCCGGGGGACGTGCGAACTACCCGGCCGCGGCCACCGCGACCCCGAGCTCGGCCGCGGTGCGCCGGAGGGCGGCCCAGGTGCCCGCCGAGAGCGGCACGCCGCCCGCGGTGCGGGCGGCCCGGGTGCGGGCCTCCGGGTCGCCGGGGGCGAGCACCGGCTCGGCGGCGTCCGCGGGCCGCGCCGACAGCACCCAGTCCAGGTACTCGCGGCCGATCCGCTCGAACTCCTCGCGCGTTCCGAAGTGCTCGGGCGACAGGTAGACCGAGAGCATCCCGTTCGCGATGCCGGGCGGCCCCCCGGGCGGCCCGGCGCACCCGCCCCCGGTGAACGCCCCGGCCAGCAGCTCGACCACCAGCGCGAGCCCGGAGCCCTTGTGCTCGCCGAAGGCCCGGATCGCGCCGGTGCCGTTGGCCGCCGAGCGCAGGTCGGTCTCGGCGTAGTCGCCGTAGAGCACGCGGGGGTCGCCGGAGCGCTCGCCGTCGGCGCTGATGAGCGCGTCGGGCGGGAGGGGCTTGCCGCCGTGCGAGGCCACCTGGACCTTGCCCTCGGCCACCAGCGACGTGGCGAAGTCGAGCACGAGGGGGCGCCCGGGCAGCGGTACGCCGATCGCCACCGGCGCCGTGGAGAAGCGGCGCTCGACCGCGCCGAACGGGGCCACCAGCGCCGAGCGGGCCACGTTGACGAAGTGCAGCGAGATCAGCCCGGCGGACAACGCGGTCTCGACGTAGCCCCCGACCCGACCGATGTGCCCGGCGTTGCGCAGCGCGACGATGCACGAGCCCTGCGCCCTCGCCCGCTCGACGCCCATCGCCACGGCCTCCGCGGCGACCGTCTGGCCGAGGCCGGCGTCGCCGTCGAGCACCACGAAGGCGCCGCCGTCGGTGACCACCCGGGCCGAGCGCCCGGCGTGCACGTGGCCGGCGCGCAGCCACTGCACGTAGAGCGGCACGCGCACCACGCCGTGGCTGTCGTGCCCGGTGAGGTTGGCCCCGACCAGGTCGGCGGCGACGCGTCGCGCCTCGGTCGCGTCGCAGCCGGCCGCGGCGAAGACGTCGCGGACCGTCGCGGTCAGCAGGTCGACCGGGACCACCTCGACCTCGCCCGCGGTCTCGCCCGCCCCGTCCGCCCCGCCCGCCGCCGCGCCGCCCGCCCCGTTGCCCGCCACGGTGCCAGTATGGCGATCCACACCGGCCGTGGGGCCGGTGCTGCGGTCGGGATGCGGGAGGTGCCGGGGTGCGCGACGCGCTGCGGGCGGGACTGATCACGATCACCGGGGCGGGCGGCGACGCGATCGACGCGTACCTGGCTCACCCGATCGACGGCCCTCCGACGGGAGGGGTCGTGGTGATCCACCACATGCCCGGCTGGGACGCCGGCACCAAGGAGATCACCCGCCGGTTCGCGGCGTGGGGCTACGCGGCCATCTGCCCCAACCTGCACCACCGCGACGCGCCCGGCGCCGACCCGGACGACGCGGCGGCCGCCTCCCGGGCCGCGGGCGGGGTGCCCGACGAGCGCATGCTCGGCGACGTCGGGGCCGCGGTCGAGCACCTGCGCGGCCTGGGCTCGGCCAACGGCAGGGTCGCCACCATCGGCTACTGCTCCGGTGGGCGGCAGTCGCTGCTGGCCGGCTGCCGGCTGCCGATCGACGCCGCGGTCGACTGCTACGGCGCGTTCGTGCTCAGCTCGCCGCCGTCGGCGATCGGCATCGACTGGGACCCGATCGGTGACGCGCTGGTCGACCTGCGCTGCCCGGTGCTGGGCCTGTTCGGCGACGAGGACCGCAACCCCACCCCCGAGGAGGTCGCCGAGCTCGACGAGCTGCTCACCCGCCACGGCAAGGAGCACGAGTTCCACAGCTACCCCGACGCCGGGCACGGGTTCTTCTCCACCGACCGGCCCGCCTACCGCCAGGCCGCCGCGGTGGACGGCTGGGAGAAGGTGCGCGCCTTCTTCGGCCGGCACCTGTCCTGACCCGACCCGATCCCGAAGGGCTCGCCATGTGCACCTACAACACCGAGCAGACCGCCGTCGAGGGCAGCGCGAAGGGCCGGTCGGGCTGGGTCCCGGTGACCCGGGCGACGGTCTACTACGACCACCCCGTGCACGCCCGCGCCGATCACGCGCTCAACATCGACCTCGTCGACCCGGCGCGCGGCCCGGGCGACCGGGTCGCGCTGGAGCTGACCGCGGAGTCGGCGCTCGCCCTGGTCGACGCGATCCACGCGGCGCTGGCCTCGGTGCCCACGGCGATCACCGGGCTGCCCGAGGAGACGGCCGGCCGGGTCGCGCGGCAGGCCGCGCTGGCGGAGGTACGCCGTGCCGCCGTGCCCGCGGGCTCGAGCACCCGATCCCGGACGGGGTCGTGGAACGACCGGCCTGCGGCGCGCCCGGCCGGCGGCCCCAGCACCACATAGCCCCCCGTGCCCGCTCAGTCGACGATGGTCAGGTCGGCGATGTCGACCTCGATGTGCGCCCCGGCCTCGACCAGCGCCTCCGCGTCGACCTCGGAGAACTCGGGTCGTTGGGCGAAGTCGGGGCCGTGCGCCACGACCTCGCCCACGAAGCGGACGCGCTGGCCGCCGCGGATCTCGTAGGGGCTCTCGCCAGCGGTCGAGAGCTGGACCCACGCCGACTCGCCGCCGGCGTCGACCCAGAAGCCCTCGTCGCCGGGCACGCCCTGCACGTCGGTCGCCTCGGCGACGACCGAGCGCCCGACGACGTCGCTGAGGTCGCTGACCTCCTGCAGGTCCAGCGGGCCCGCCGGGTCGTCGGCGGCGTCGCGGTCGGCGGGCTCGGGGGGCGCGGTCACGACCACCGTCTCGCGGTCCTCGGCCGACTCCCGCGCCGAATCGGGGGTGCTCGCTCCCCAGAGCAGCGCGATGAGCAGGCCGATCGCCACGACCGCCCCGCTGACCAGCACGATGGGATCCCGCAGGTATCGCCGCACGTCACTCTCCGTCCCCGAGCCCCGACAGCGCAGAGTTGCCGGGGGCGGCCGGATCCAACCGCGCGATCGGCGGGCGGCGGCGCGGTCGGATCGGGCCGGTGGGTCCGGCGCGGGCGCATCAGCCCGCGTGCGGCGCCTCGTCCTCGTCGGGGAAGCCGGCGTCCTGCCGCTGCTCCAGGACGTCCGCGAGCGGCGCGTCCGGATCGACCTCCACGCCCCGGTCGATCGTCTGCTCGTCCTCGACGACGTCGCGCGACTGCTCGGCGACGTCGGCCTCGGGGCGTTCGGCGCTGCTCATGGGTGCTCCTCGGGTCGGGCCGGTCGATCTTGCACCACTGCCTACCCCGGCCGGCGGCCCGCGACACGGTACGCCGCGGACCGCCGCCGGGTCGCGCGCCCGTCAGTCGCCGGTCGATCCCCCCAGCTGCCCGGACAGGTGCTTCATGACACCGTTCGGGCCCTCCACCTCGGGCAGCCCGCGCAGGGCCCCCACGAGGTCGTCGGGTGCGCCGTTGTCCTTCGCCAGCGCGGCGAGCTCGTCGCCGTCCATCGGGTAGTCCGCGCCCTTGAGGGCCTTCTGCACTTCGGTCACCTGGAATGCCATGGGCGCCGCGTACCCGTGGGATGGGCCGCCACGCGCGGAACGCCGCACCGATCCGGTGGCTCAGCGCGCGACGGGGGTGGCCGACCGGAGCCGCTCGGCCAGCCCCAGCGCGCGGTCCTCGCGCAGGCTCTGCAGGGCGGTCAGCGTGGCGTGGCCGCGGGCCAGCAGGGCGCGGTCGCAGTCGGCGTCGTCCTCGTCGTCGCCGGTCTCCACCTCGCGGAGCTTGACCCCGGCGTCGCCGATCTCGTCGACGAGGCTCTGCACGATGCCGCGCTGGGCCAGCGACGCCTCGCGCAGCCCGAGCACCTCGTCGGCGGGCAGATCGGGCACGTTCAGCGAGAGGGTGGTGCTCTCCGGGCTGTCCATGAGCAGGCCGAGCACCCCGGGCACGTGGGCGGCCGCGGTGTCCCAGTGCGGGTCGCGCGAGGGGTTCAGCGGCACGTTCAACGACACGGCCAGTCCGCGGTGCTCGAGCAGGCCCGCGGTGAGCGCGGCCCCGACGGTGCCCGAGTGCAGCACCGCGCGCCCGACGTTGGCGCCCCGGTTGATGCCCGAGAGCACCAGGTCGGGAACGGGGTCGAGCCAGCCGTGCAGGGCCAGCACCACGATGTGGGCCGGCGCGGCGCGCACGGCGTAGGCCTCGACGTCGGGCAGCTCGTCGAGCGTCACCCGCTCGACGAGGGTGCGCCCGTCCTCCTGGACGGCGGTGATGGACGCGGCCGCGCCGGAGTACTCGCGGTCGGGCGCGGCGACGACGACGTCGAGACCGGCCTCCCGGGCGGCGGCGGCCAGCGCCACCAGTCCGGGGGAGCCGATCCCGTCGTCGTTGGTGATCAGGGCACGGGTGCGGGAACGCTCGGGCACCCGGGCGTATACCCCGTTTCGGGGGCGGTAACTACCGGCTCAGGCCGACTTCGGGTCGGCCGGGTCGGCCTGCTGGTAACCGGCGTTCTGCGCCTGCCACATCCAGCGGGCCTCCTCCAGGTCGGCGGTCAGCGCGATGAGCAGGTCCTGGCTGACCAGGTCGGCCTTCTCGGTGTCCTCGATGCGCGGGCGCACGCGGCGCGCCACCACGTCGACGGACTCGAAGACCTGCCGGACGGCGTCGCGGTCGCTCACCCAGCCGCCGGCGAACTCCGGCACCCCCGAGGCCGCGGACACGGTGCGGGCGCGCCCGTCCGGGGAGACGCCGATCGCGGCCAGCCGCTCGGCGACCTTGTCGGAGTACGTGCGGGCGGTCTCGACCAGCTCGTCGAGGTGCAGGTGGATGTCGTGGAACTGGCGTCCGACGAGGTTCCAGTGCGCCTGCTTGGCCACCAGCGAGAGGTCGACGAGGTCGACCAGGGTCGCCTGCAGGGCGGCCGCGGTGATGTCGCGCTCCTGGTCGCCGAGCGGGCTGGTGATGGGCTGTGCCACGGTGCTCTCCTCTTTCCGTCGTCTCGTCTCTTCCCCCTGATCAACGCCCCGCGGATGCACGGTCATCCGCGGGGCGCGCCGACGTGACGGGCGGAACAGCTCAGCGCAGCTCGGGCAGCACCTGCTCGGCCCAGCCGCGGAAGAAGCCCTCGTGGTCGGGGCCGACCTGCTGGACGTACACCTCGTCGACGCCCGCCTCCAGGTAGGCGCGGACCTGCTCGACGTGGGCCTTCGGGTCGTCGCCGCAGACGATCGCCTCGGTGACGGCGTCGCGGGGGACCAGCGTCATGGCGTCGGCGAAGTCCTGCGGCCGGGGCAGGGTCTGGGCGAGCTGGCCGGGCAGCAGGTCGTTGGCCCACAGCCGGTGGGCGGCGTCGATGGCGCGCTCGCGGTCGGGGTCCCAGCTGACCTTCATGCCGGCCTGGACCGGCTTGGAGCCGCCGCCGGAGTCGCGGAACGTGCGGACCAGCTCGGCGTCCGGGCTGACGGTGCAGTAGCCGTCGCCGATGCGCCCGGCCAGCTCGGTGGCCTGCGGCCCGAAGCCGGAGACGTAGATCGGCACCGGCTGCTCCGGCCGGGTGTAGATCCGGGCCTCCTGCACCTCGTAGAACTCGCCGTGGTGGCTGACAACCTCGCCGCGGTGCAGGAGCCGGATGACCTCCACGGCCTCCTCCAGCATGGCCAGGCGCTGCCCGACCGAGGGCCAGGGGTCGGCGAGGATGTGCTCGTTGAGCGCCTCGCCGGACCCGACGCCCAGCACGAACCGGCCGTCGAGCTGCACGGCCGCCGTCGCGGCGGCCTGGGCGATGACGGCCGGGTGGATGCGCATGGTGGGGCAGGTGACCGCGGTGGTGACGGGGATCGAGACGGCCTCGGACAGCGCGCCGATCACCGACCAGACGAACGGGCTCTGCCCCTGCTCGTCGTTCCACGGGTGGAAGTGGTCGGAGATCCACAGCCGCTCGAAGCCCGCGCGCTCCGCCGCGCGGGCCTGGGCGACCAGCTCCTTGGGGCCGTACTGCTCGCAGGACAGGAAGTAGCCGATGCTCGCCATGTCCTGCCGGTACCCGGGCGGGATCGCGCCAACCGTCGGTCGACCGGGCCGCACCGCCCGGTCGACCCGGTCGGATCAGCGGTTGCGGCGCCGCCTGCGCATGACCAGGAAGCCGAGCACGACGCCACCGATCGCCGCGGCCAGCAGCTTGGAGCGGCGCTCCTCGTCCTGGGCGGCGGCGCGCACCTCCTCCAGCGCGGTGCCGGCCTTCGCCCTGGCCTGCTCGACGGCCGGACCGGCCTTGAGCTTGGCCTGCTCGACGGCGGGGGCGGCCTTGGTGCGGACCTGCGCCACGGCGGGTGCGGTCCGCGTGCGGACCTGCGCCACCGCGGGTGCGGTCTTCGTGCGGACCTGCTCGACGACGGGCGCCGCCTTGACCTTGGCGTCGCCGATGACACCGGCGACCTTCGCCTTGGCCTGCTCGACGGTGGCCTTGGCCTGCTCGACGGCCTGCTCCCGGCTGGCCTTGGCCCTGGCCGGCACGTCCAGCCGGGCGGCGAGCTCGGCGGCGGTGTCGCCCAGCTCGGCGCGCTCCTCGGCGATCCGGGCCCGCAGCTCGGCGGCCTCCGGGGTGGCCGCGGAGTTCGTGTCGGTCATGCGGTCACCCCGTTGTTCGGGCCGCCGTGCGCGGCGGCCTTGACGGTCTCGACGTCGCGCTTGGTGCTGGCGATCGCCTGCTCGGGCACCGGCGGGGTGGCGGCCTGGAAGCGGTTCTTGGCCACCAGCGCCAGCACGCCGCCCACGGCGACCAGCACCACGCCGACGATCAGCGCGGCGGCCCAGACCGGCAGCACCAGGGCGAGCGCGGCCACGGCCGCGGCGATCAGCGTGAGGCCGCCGCCGAGGGCGAGTACCGTGCCGGCGCCGGCGAGCCCGGCGCCCACGCCCATCGTCTTGGCCTTGGCGGTCATCTCCGCCTTGGCCAACGCGACCTCGTCGGTCACGAGGGTGCGGGTCTGCTCGGTGAGTCGGCGGACGAGGTCGGAGGTCGAGAGCTCCTCGGGTGGGCTCTCGACGGGGTGCGGTGAGCTCATGGCGCGGGATTACCCGGTGCACGCGCTGTCATGCCGCCACCACGCGTTCGGTCGAACGGCCGGGGCCCGGCCCACCCGTCCAGCGGGCGGGCCGAGCCCCGGCCGATCATCCGTGCGGACTACTCGCGGTTGAGCTTGTCCTGGGCCAGCCCGGCCACCTTCTCCACGGTGTTGGGCAGCTCGGTGGTGCCGTAGAGGCGGCTGTCCGGGTGCGTGGGCGGGGGCATCGGCGCCGACGTGGTCGGGCCGTCGTGGTAGGTGAACTCGCCCTTGCCGTCCGGGCTCGGTCCCTTGGCCCAGCGGCCGTCGCCGGCGTGCGCGCCGTCGCTGAAGTTGAGGTACTGGTAGCTGACCTCGGTGAACTCCTTGTTCTGCGGGAAGTTGCTGGGCGTCGGCAGCTTCTCGGCGCCCTCCTCCTGCAGTTCCGCGGCCGCGGCCAGCCACATGTTCTGGTGCATGGTGTCGCGGGCGAGCAGGAACGACAGCAGGTCGCGCACGCCGTGGTCGTCGGTCATGTGGTAGAGCCGGGCCACCTGGACGCGGCCCTGCATCTCGGCGTTGGCGTTGGCGGTGAAGTCGGCCAGCAGGTTGCCGCTGGCGGTGATGTAGCTGCCCTGCCACGGGTTGCCGTTGCTGTCCACCGGGCGGGCGCCCGCGCCGGCGACGATGGCGTGCTGGACGTCGGTGCCGCCGACGATCGCGGCGACCGTCGGGTCGTCCTGCACGGCGTCCTCGGTGATGCCCAGCGGCGACTTCTCCAGCAGCTGGGCGATCATCGTGGCCAGCATCTCGACGTGGCCGATCTCCTCAGAGGCGATGCCGAAGACGAGGTCGCGGTACTTGCCGGGGGTGTGCATGTTCCAGCCCTGGAACATGTACTGCATCGCGACGCTGATCTCGCCGTACTGGCCCCCGAGCACCTCCTGGAGCTTGCGGGCGTAGACGGCGTCGGGCTTGTCCGGTGTGGACTTGAACTGGAGTTCCTGGCGGTGGAAGAACACGGTGCTCCTCGTCGTCGGTTGGGGGCGTTGACGCACGGGACGTGCCCCGGTGTCCCGGCCACAAACGCGCGCGCGGACCCCGATCAATGATTACGACGAACGGCGGAATGGCGATGGTGGCGAATGCGGAGCGTTAACCTCCGGCCGGTGACGACCTTCACCGCCGCGGACGGCACCGCCTTGGCCTGCGGCCGCATCGGCGCCGGCCGCCCGCTCGTCTGCGTGCCCGGTGGACCCATGCAGGCCGCGGTCTACCTCGGCGAGCTGGGCGGGCTACCGGCTCACCGCGAGCTCGTCCTGCTCGACCTGCGCGGCACCGGTGCCTCGGCGCGCCCGGCGGACGCCGCCTCCTACCGCTACGACCGTCAGGTCGACGACGTGGACGCGCTGCGCGCGCACCTGGGCCTGGAGGGGCTCGACCTGCTGGCCCACTCCGCCGGGGCGAGCCTGGCGCTGGGCTACGCGGCGCGTCACCCGCGGCGGGTCGAGCGGCTGGTGCTGGTCGCGCCGAGCCCGCTGGCCGTCGGCGTGGCGGTGCCCGACGCCGCGCGCCGCGACGTGGCCGGGCTGCGCCGGGACGAGCCCTGGTACCCCGCGGCGGCGGCGGCGCTGCGCCGGATCCAGCGCGGCGGAGCGGAGCAGGGCGACTGGGCCGCCATCGCCCCGTTCACCTACGGGCGGTGGGACGCCGCGGCGCGCGCCCACGCCGCCGCGGGCGACGCCCAGAAGAACGCCGAGGCGGCCGCGGCGTACTACGCGCCCGGCGCGCCCGACCCCGCCGCCACCCGCGACGCCCTGCGCGCCCTCGACGCGCCGGTCCTGCTGCTGGCCGGCGAGTACGACGTGGCGCTGCCGCCCGCCGTCGCCGCCGAGGTCGCGGCCCTGCTCCCGCGCGCCGAGCTCGTCGTGCAGCCGGGCGCCGGGCACTTCCCGTGGCTCGACGACCCCGCCCGGTTCGTGCGCACCGTCACCGGGTTCATCGGCTGAGCCCTCCCGGGGCGCGTGCTAGAACTCGCCGGTGCTGACGGTGCGCGGGGCCGAGCTGGTGTGGACCGGGACGGCGGAGCGGCCCGGCGCCGAGGTCGCGGTGGGGGCCGACGGGCTCGTCGTCGACGGTCCGGTGGCCGGTGGGGTGCTCGACGCCTCCGGGTGCGTGGTCACCCCCGGCCTGGTCAACGCCCACCACCACCTGCTGCAGACGGCCTTCCGGACGCTGCCGGGCACCCGCGGGGTGCCGATGCGCGAGTGGCTGCCGCGGATGGCCGCGGCCTACGCGGCGGTCGGCGTGGACGACGAGCTCGCCAACGCCGCGGCGGAGGCGGGGCTGGCCGAGGCGCTGCTGTGCGGGGTCACCACCGTCGCCGACCACCACCTGACCTGGCCGGAGTCGACCGGCGACGGGGTCGGGATCGTCCGTGCCGTGGCCGCGGCGGCGGGTGGGCTGGGGGCGCGGCTGGTGTTCGTGCGCGGCAGTGCCCGCGACGATCCCCAGTCCGCCGCGGCCTCGGCCGACGCCGTCGCCACCGCGCTGGCCGGCGACCCGATGGTGCAGGTGGCGGTCGGGCCGGCCGGCGTGCACAGCGACGCCCCGGAGACGTTCGCGCTGCTGGGCGAGGTGGCCGCGCGGCACGGCCTGCGCCGGCGCACCCAGGCCAACGAGCAGGTCGACGTCGAGGTCGCCGCGCGGCGCTACGGGCGGCGACCGCTGGAGCTGCTCGACGAGTGGGGCTGGTTGGCCCCCGACGTCACCCTCGCCCACCTGTGCGCGATCACCGACGCCGAGCGCGACCGGGTGGCCGCGGCGGGGGTGAGCGCCACCCACGCGCCGGGCTGCGACCTGCCGATGGGCTGGGGCGTCGCGCCGATGGCCGCGCTGGCCGACGCCGGGGTGGCCGTGGGGCTGGGCACCAGCGGCGGGGGCAGCAACGACGCCGGCCACCTGCTCGCCGACGCCCGCCTCGCGATGCAGGTGGCCCCGCTGGTCGGGCGCCCGGTCCCGGCCCGGGAGGTGCTGGGCTGGGCGACCGCCGGGGGAGCGGCCGGGCTGGGCCGCCCGGAGCTGGGTTCGCTGGAGCCGGGCTCGGCGGGCGACCTCGCCTGCTGGGACGTCACCGGCGTCGCCGACGCCGGGGTGGGCGACCCGCTGGCCGGCCTGCTCTGGGCCGCCCCCGGCCGCCGCCCGCGCCACGTCGTCGTGGGCGGGCGCGTCGTCGTCCGCGACGGCCACCTCGTCGACCGCGACGAGCGCGACGTCGCCGCGACCCTGACGGCCCTGCTCACCGGCCGTGGGTGAGCACCACGGCGCCGGCCGCGGTGCCCGTCCTCACCGGTCGGCCGGTGCTGCGGGCCGGACCTCGACCCGCAGGATCCGGTCGTCGCCCGGGCGCGCGTCGGTGCCGCCCCAGGTGGCGCGGTCGGTGTTGGAGGTCATCAGCCAGAGCGCGCCGTCGGGTGCGACCTCCACCGTGCGGATGCGGCCGTACTCGCCCGCGTAGTGCTCGACCGCCTCGCCCACGGCCGCGCCGGCCTCGACGGGGAGCTGCCACAGGCGCTGCCCGCCGAGGGCGCCGATCCAGAGCGAGCCGCCGGCGTGGGCGACCCCGGACGGCGAGGCGTCGTCGGGATGCACGGTGAGGATCGGGGCCACCCCCGTGTCGCCTTCGACGCCCTCGGTCTCCGGCCAGCCGTAGTCCTGCCCGGCGCGCAGCGCGTTGACCTCGTCCCAGGTGCGGTGGCCCAGCTCGGACGCGTACGCGGTGCCGTCCGGCCCGAAGGCGATGCCCTGGACGTTGCGGTGCCCGGACGAGTAGATCGGGCTGTCGCCCGGGTTGTCGTCGGGCACCGTGCCGTCCGGGAGGATGCGCAGGACCTTGCCGTTGAGGCTGGCGCCGTCCGCGGCGTTCGCCGGCTCGAAGGCGTCGCCGGTGCCGATCCAGAGGTTGCCGTCGGGCCCGAGCGCGATGCGCCCGCCGTGGTGCCGGTCGGCGGTCTGGATGCCGCTCAGCAGGACCCGCTGCTGCGTGAGCGAGCCGAGGTCCTCGGCGATGCGCAGCGCGACGATCGAGTTCTCGGTGGCGCCGGAGACCGACGCGTAGACGGTGCGGTCGGTGGCGAAGCCGGGTGAGGCGACGATGCCGAGCAGCCCGCCCTCGCTGCTGGGCACGACGCCGGGCACGACGCCGACCGGCCGGGCCTCGCCGCCGGCCGCGGGCACGTGCTTGATCTGACCGCTGAGGCGCTCGGACACCAGCGCGGACCGGTCCGGCAGGAACGTCAGCCCCCAGGGAGCCTCGAGGCCGGTGACGAGCTCGGTGGGTTCGCCGAGCGTCGCGACCGGCCCCGCGGCGGATCCGCCGGAGGCCGCGGCCGGCGCGACGGCCGCAGGTCCGGCCGGTGCGCAGGCCGTCAGGGCCAGGACCGCGACGACGATGGCGCCCAGCGCCGAAGCCCGGTGTGGGTGGCGTGGCATGATGGTCCTCCAGCGCAGATATGGACTGTTCGGCCATTTGTGAGGCTAGCAAGCTTATGGACGCTCTGTCCATTTCGAGGAGGCGGTGATGGCGGAGGCACCCGTGGTGCGCCGCGGACGGGGCCGGCGCCCGGCCGCCGAGGTGCGGGCGGGCGTGCTCAGCGCCGCCGGCCGGATCCTGATGAGCGACGGGCTCGGGGCGGTGACCTTCGAGCGGGTCGCCGCCGAGGCGGGCTCCAGCAAGATGACGCTGTACAAGTGGTGGCCCTCACCGGGAGCGCTGGCCGCCGAGGCGTACTTCGCGCGCAGCGAGCAGGTCCTGGACTTCCCGGACACCGGCGACCTGCGCGCCGACCTCACGGCGCAGGTATCGGCGTTCGTCGGGCTGCTCGTGCAGGGTGGCGCCGGGCGCCCCGTCGCCGAGCTCATCGGCGCCGCCCAGACCGACCCGGTGCTGGCCGCGGCCTGGTCGCAGCACTACACCAAGCCCCGCCGCGAGCTCGCCAGGGTGCGGCTGCGCACGGCGCAGGAGCAGGGGCAGCTGCGCGCCGACGTCGATCTCGACGTGTTCATCGACCTGCTGTGGGGCGCTTGCTACAAGCGGCTGCTCGTCCCCGACAACGAGTTCGACGCCTCCTACGCCGCGACCCTCGTCGACCACGCCCTCTTCGGCGTCGTCCCGCGGGCCTGACGCCGCGCCCCGGTTCGACCCCGCCGGGCCCACCGGCCGGTCAGGGCAGGACGGGCGTGCTGGTCCAGCCGGTGGGGGTGCGGTCGTAGCGGGTCTTCGTGGGCGGGGTGGTCTCGGTGCCGGCCTGCCAGAAGTCCAGCCGGTGCGGCACGAGGGCGATGGTCGTCCAGCTCGGCGGGGCGGCGGCGGAGGACTCCCTGGTCGCGGCGGCGTCGAACGCGGCCCGCACCGCGTCCGGCGCCACCCCGTACACCGGCCCGGACAGCCCGGGCAGCAGCTCCTCGTAGGCCCAGGCCACCAGCTGCAGCTGCCGCGGCCGGGTCGGGAAGGCCGCCCGGCTGACCGCCGCGTCCAGCTGCGCCGCCCGGCCGGTCAGGGTCGCCTGCCGCCCGAGCGCTGGCCAGTGGAACACCCCCGAGGCGCGCGGGTCGGCGTCGAGGTCGACGGTCTTGCCGGTCGGGGTCGACGAGTGGAACCGCACCGACTCGGCGTCGACGGCGGTGACGAGCACGGTGCGCGCGTGCGGGCCGTCGGGGCCGGTGGTGGCCAGGGTCATCGTGCTGGGCAGCGGCAGGCCGGCCGCGCCCGCCTCGGCCACCCACCGGCTCAGCACGGCCATGGCGTCGGGTTCGAGCGGCTCAGGCACCGGTGTGCACCACCAGCACCACGCAGGTCGCCGCCCCGAGCCGGCGGAACCGGTGCTCCACCGAGCCGGCGTAGCCGAGGCTGTCGCGGGGTCCCAGCTCCGCGAGCCGGCTCACGCCGTCCTCGCGCAGCTCGACCTCGATCCGTCCGTGCGCCACGTAGAGCAGCTCCCTTCGGCCGTGGGCGAAGAACTCGCCGTACTCGGGCGGCACCCCGACGAACTCGGTCACGTCCGCGCCGTCCGGGTCGTGCAGCAGCAGCCGCGCGCCCCCGCTCTCGACCTCCAGCAGCGGGACCTCGGCCCCGCGCACCGGTTCTTCCGGGGGGTCACCGGCGGCCAGACCAAGTAGCGTCTGCTGCGTGGTGCCGAGTGCGCTGGCGATCCGGAAGAGCGACCGCATCGACGGTCGACTGCGGCCCAGCTCCAGCTGCGACAGGAACGGTTGCGAGAGCCCGGCGGCCGCGGCCATCTGCACCAGCGTCATGCCGCGTTCGCGGCGCAATGCGCGGATCGCCCGGCCGAGGTCGGCGTCGGGCATTCTTCACACGCCCGCGAGTGCACGGTCACACGGTCGAAACATGTGCTCCCTAGCTTTCGGGCGGACGTTGATGCCGTCAATACTTCGCAGGTCGGAGCATATGTGAGCGGGAGTCGCCTGGGAATCGGCGAGCCGGGGGACACCCCGCACCTCGCCGGCGTCGTCGTGGCCGGGCTGCACGGCGTGCGGCTGCCCGACGGCGCGGTCGGCGACGTGCTGATCGACGCCGGGAGCGTCGCCGCCGCGGCCCCCGGCGAGGGCACCGCGCTCGACGCCGGGGGCTGGCGGGTGCTGCCCTCGGCGTGCGAGCCGCACGCCCACCTGGACAAGGCGCTCACCGGCTCGCGGATGGACCCGGCGGCGGGCAACGACCTGCTCACCGCGATCTCGGCGTGGCGCTCGATGCTGCCCGGCATCGACACCGCCGACATCGCCGCGCGGGCGATGGCCGCCATCGAGCAGTACGTCGCCCGCGGCATCACCGCCATCCGCAGTCACGTCGACGTGCCGCTGGAGGGCGACCGCTTCCGCGGCGTCGACGCGCTGGTCGCCGTGCGCGAGCAGCTGCGCGGGCGGGTCGACCTGCAGGTCTGCCTGCTGGCCGGGTCCGAGGCCGACGACGGGGTGGTCGCCGAGGCCGTCGCCCGCGGGATCGACGTCGTCGGTGGCTGCCCCCACCTCGCGCCCGACCCGCACCACGAGGTCACCCGCATGCTCGACGTCGCCGAGCGCCACGGCCTGCCGATCGACCTGCACGCCGACGAGCAGACCGACATCACGCTGCCCGACGACGGCCTCGACGTCGTCGACCTGGCCCGGAAGAGCATCGCCCGCGGGATGGACGCGCCGGGCCGGGTCACCGCCAGCCACTGCGTGCGGCTGGGCGTCCTGCCGCCCGAGCGCCTGGACCGGGTGGTGGAGCTGGTCGCGGCGGCCCGGATGGGCGTGGTCACGCTCCCGATCACCAACCTGTACCTGCAGGGCCGCGGGCTCACCCACGCCGCGCCCCGGGCGCTGACCGCCGTGCGGGCCCTGCTCGACGCCGGGGTGCCGCTGGCCGCGGGCGGCGACAACCTGCGCGACCCGTTCAACCCGGTCGGCCGGGCCGACCCGTTCGAGACGACGTCGCTGCTGATGACCGCGGGCCACCTGCGCGGCGCCGAGGCGCTGGCCGCGGTGACCTCCGGGGCCCGGGCCGTCATGGGCCTGCCCCCGGCGGGCACCGCGCCCGGCGAGCGCGCGGACCTGATGCTCGTGCCCGACGTCGACCCGGGCGACGTGCTCGCCGGGGCCACCGACGCCCGCATCGTGCTGCACGGCGGCCGGGTGGTGGCCGACACGCGCACCGCCCGCGCACTCGACCTCGTCCCCGACCGCTCCCGACCCGCCCTCGCGAGGTGATCACCCTGACCGGCGTCAGCACCGACCAACACAGCGTGACCGAGCCCGGGGGCGCCCGGACCCTCGTGCTGGAGGGGGTGTCGAAGCGGTTCCCCACGGGCACGGTCGCGCTCACCGACGTCTCGCTCGGGCTCGGCCCCGGCGACTTCGTGACGGTCGTCGGGCCGTCGGGCTGCGGGAAGTCGACGCTGCTGCGGCTGGCCTCGGGGCTGGAGCGGGCCACCGCCGGGAGCATCGACGTCCGCGCCGCCTCGACCAGCTACGTCTTCCAGGACGCCACCCTGCTGGAGTGGCGCAGCGCGGCGCGCAACGTCGAGCTGGTCGGGGAGCTGCGCGGGGAGTCGAAGGCCGAGCGCCGCAAGCGCGCGCAGGAGGCGCTCGACCTGGTCGGGCTGACCGGCTTCGAGTCCCAGCACCCGCGCCAGCTCTCCGGCGGCATGCGGATGCGGGTGTCGCTGGCCCGCGCGCTGGTCGCCGAGCCGGAGCTGGCCCTGTTCGACGAGCCGTTCGGCGCCCTGGACGAGATCACCCGGCTGGACATGCAGACCGAGCTGCAGAAGCTGTTCCGGCTCAAGCGCTTCGCCGGGCTGTTCATCACCCACTCGGTCTCCGAGGCGGTCTACCTGTCGACGAAGGTGCTGGTGATGAGCGGGCGCCCGGGCCGGATCGTGGCCGAGATCCCGGTGCCGTGGGACTACCCGCGCGCCCCCGACCTGCGCCACACCGCCGAGTTCGCCGCCCTGACCGGGCGTGTGTCGCACACCCTGGGGGAGCACTCGTGACCGCGCCGCGGGTCGCGCAGGCCGATGCGCCGCTGCTGTCCGAGCCGGGCGAGCCGCGGGCCGCCGCCGGACCGGATGCACCCGGGCCGTGGTGGCGCACCGCGCTGGTCCGGTCCGTGCCGATCCTCGGCGCGCTGCTGGGCATCGCGATCGTCTGGTACGCGGTCACCTACCTGGCGCTGCCGGCGAACCAGCGGTTCCTGCTGCCGCCACCGCACGAGGTCTTCGGCGAGACGCTGACCAACGCGCGCGTGATGGGCCCGATGGCCGCCGCGCTCGGGCGCACCTTCGGCGTGACGGTGGTCGGCCTGGTCATCGCCGTGGTGCTGGGCATCGCCTACGCGGTGGTGATGTCGCAGTGGCGGATCGCGGAGCGGGTGCTCTACCCCTACGCGGTGATCCTGCAGACCATCCCGATCCTGGCGCTGGTGCCGCTGATCGGCATCTGGCTGGGCTACGGCTTCCCGGCCAGGGTGGTCGTCTGCGTGATCATCGCGGTGTTCCCGATGATCGCCAACACGCTGTTCGGGCTGCAGTCGGCCAGCCCGGCCGCGCACGACCTGTTCACCCTGAAGAAGGCCTCGCGCTGGCAGCGGCTGCGCAAGCTGCAGTTCCCCGCGGCCGTCCCGTCGATCTTCACGGGGCTGCGCAACGCCGCGGGCCTGGCCGTCATCGGCGCCATCGTCGGCGACTACTTCTTCCAGCAGGGCGCGGTGGGCATCGGCGGCCTGCTGCGCGTCTACACCGAGCGCCTGCAGATCGACGCCCTCCTCGTCGCGGTCACCCTGACCGCGCTGTTCGGCGTGCTCGTGTTCAGCGTCTTCGCCGTGCTGGACCGGGCCGTCGTCGGCCGCTGGTACGGCCACACCGGGCGCTGACCCCGGTTCGGCAACCCCTCCCACCACCCTGGAGCTCCCCATGAACCGCAGGCCACCGGTCGCCGTGGCGGCCGTCCTGTCCGCCGCGCTGGTGCTGTCCGCATGCGGCGGCGGCGGCGACGCGGGCGGCGGCGACGCCGGCGCCGCGCCCGCCGCCCCGGCCGCCGAGGCGGGCGGCCCGCTCGACCTGGCCGGGGCCGGCTGCCCGGCCACCGTCGTCATGCAGCAGGACTGGCAGCCCGAGGCCGAGCACGGCGCCATGTACGCCCTGGTCGGCTCGGACTACACCGTCGACGCCGACGCCAAGGCGGTGAAGGGCTCGCTGGTCGCCCAGGGCGTGGACACCGGCGTCGACATCGAGGTCCGCCCGGGCGGGCCGAACGTCGGGTTCCAGCCCGTCCCGGCGCTGATGTACATCGACGAGGCGATCACCCTCGGCGCGGTCAACACCGAGGACGCCATCGCCGGGGCGGCCGAGCAGCCCACGGTGGCCGTGGTCTCGCAGATGACGGTCAGCCCGCAGATCCTGATGTGGGACCCGGCCAGCCACCCGGGGCTGAGCACCATCAAGGACATCGCGGCGAAGGGCGTGCCCGTGGTGACCTCCGGCGACATCATCCCGGCGCTGCTGCAGAGCCAGGGGATCATCCGGCCCGAGCAGATCGACACCAGCTACGAGGGCACGCCCGCCCGGTTCGTCTCCGACCCGACGATCCTGCAGCAGGGCTTCGCCACGGCCGAGTCCTACATCTACGAGAACGAGATCAGCCAGTGGGGCAGGCCGATCGGCCAGCAGAACCTGGCCGACTACGGCTACTCGATCTACCCCGAGCCGCTGGCCGTGCGCGCGGACAAGCTCGAGGAGCTGCGCCCCTGCCTGGAGAAGCTGGTGCCGATCATGCAGCAGTCCCAGATCGACTACCTGGCCGCGCCCGGCCCGACCAACACGCTGATCGTCGAGCTGGTCGACGCGTACCAGACCGGCTGGACCTACTCCGAGGGCGTCGCGGAGTTCTCGGCCAGGACGCAGGTCGAGGGCGGGTTCGTGAAGAACGACCCGGCCTCGGGGGTGTTCGGGCAGTTCGACCCGGCCCGGATGCAGACGATCGTGGACACGTTCGGCCCGATCCTGCAGCAGCAGGGCGCCATCCAGGCCAACCCGGACCCGACCGAGCTCTACACCAACGACTTCATCGACCCGAACATCAAGATGGGCTCATGACCGCAGCCGACAGCACCGCCGCGAGCACCGCCGAGCGGACCGCCGCCGCCTGCGCCGAGATCAGCCGTCTCGACGCGGGCGGCGTGTCCACCGACCGCGCCCAGCTGGTCAAGGTCTCCTCGGACTGGTCGCGCATGTCCCCGGTGCTGCAGGAGAAGGTGCCCGCGGGGCGCTACGTCGCCGACGCCGTGGTCCGCCCGACACGCCCGGAGCAGGTGGCCCAGATCCTGGCCGTGGCCTACCGGCACGACGTGCCGGTCACCCCCCGCGGAGCGGGCACCGGCAACTACGGCCAGGCCACCCCGTTCGACGGCGGCATCCTGCTCGACCTGCGCGGCCTGGACTCCTTCGGGCTCACCGCGGACGGCACCCTGCGCGCCGGCGCGGGCGCCCGGATGACCACGGTCGACAAGGCGATCCGGGCGCAGGGCCGCGACATCTGGATGTACCCGTCGACCAAGAGCTCGACGCTGGGCGGGTTCATCGGCGGCGGCAGCGCCGGGACGGGCACCATCGAGCACCGCACGACCTCCGACGGCTACGTCGTCTCCGCGACGGTCGCGCCGATGGACGGCTCGGGCGAGACGTTCACCGTCTCCGGCGACGACCTCACCCCCTACGTGCACACCTACGGGGTCACCGGGATCCTCGTCGAGGTCGAGGTGCGCACCGACCCCGTCCGCGACTGGACCGCCGTCTACACCGCCTTCGACACCTACGGCGAGCTGGTCTCGGTGCACCGGCGGCTGACCGGGCTGTCGGTGCTGCCCCGGCTCGCCTCGGCCGACGAGCCCGCACTGGTGCCCACGCTCACCGCCTCGGTGGAGCTCGACCCGGCCCGGTTCAGCCTGCGCGTGATCGCCGAGTCGTCCACCGTCGAGGAGCTGCGCACGCTGGTCACCGAGGGCGGCGGCGACGTCGTGGCCGTCCTGGACGACTACGGGGAGACCGACCGCCTGTCGGGCATGTCCTACAACCACCCGGTGTGGTTCCTGCAGCGCGCGCACCCGGAGCGCAACCTGTTCCACATGGAGACCAGCGGCGTGCCGCTGTGGGACCGGCCCGACGACGTCCGCGAGGTCTACGAGGGCCCGGTGCACCTGCACCTCGAGCTGTTCCAGCACGGCCCGGGGGCGATGGTGGTCGCGGAGTACCGCGGCGAGCAGGCGCTGCTGGACGGGATCCCGCGGTTCGACGCGTTGGGTGTCGGGGTGCACTCGCCGCACCAGTGGTACGTCGACCGCAACGTCGAGCTGGCCATCGAGACGGCCAAGCGCACCGACCCGAAGGGCCTGCTCAACCCGGGCAAGCTGTCCGCCGCGCCGCCCGTGGACACCCGGCTCAACATGGGGGTGCGCTAGATGGGGGTCCCCCGCTTCACCGACCTCACCGCCCCGCAGATCGCCGCGCTGCCGGCGGACACGGTGGCGGTGCTGCCGCTGGGCGCGATCGAGCAGCACGGCCCGCACCTGCCCGTCTCCACCGACCACGTCACCGCCACCGAGGCCGCGCAGGCCGCCGTGGAGCTCGCCGCGGGGGAGTCGGTGCCGGTCGTGCTGCTGCCCGGGCTGGCCTACACCAAGTCCGACGAGCACCACACCTTCCCGGGCACCATCTGGCTGTCCTGGGACACGCTGATGCGCACGCTGGTCGACATCGGCCGCTCGCTGCAGACCAGCGGCATCAGCCGGCTGCTGTTCGTCAACGGCCACGGCGGCAACTCGGCGCTGGGCCAGGTGGCCTGCCGGGAGATCCGGCGCCGGTTCGGGCTGCGCACGTTCTTCGCGCACCTGGGCGTCCCGGTCGACCAGGGCGGCACCTCGTCGGCGGCGGGCGAGCTGGGCATGGGCGTGCACGGCGGGCACGGCGAGACCTCGCTCATGCTGCACCTGCGCCCGGAGCTGGTGCACATGGACCTGGCCGTGCGCCGGGTGCCCGAGCACCTGGCCGACTACGAGCTGATCGGGTTCGGCAAACCGGTGTCCTTCGGCTGGACCAGCGACGACTTCGGCCCCGACGGCCACATCGGCGACCCGACCGGCGCCACCGCCGAGCACGGCAAGGCCGTGTTCGACGCCGCGGTGGGCCGGTTGGCCGCGGTGATCGCCGAGGCGCACCGGTTCGCCCCGTGACGCTGCCGGTCGCCCGTCTCACGGTCGTCAACGCCCTGCTCATCCCGGTCTCCGACACCGGACCCGACTGGTTCCACGGCTGGCTGACCGTCGGCGCCGACGGCCGGATCACCGGGATCGGACCGGGCGACCCGCCGGCGGTGGCCGGAGAGGTCCTCGACGCGGGTGGGGCGATGGTCGCCCCCGGGTTCGTCTCCGCGCACTCGCACCTGTTCACCTCGGGGCTGCGCGGCATCGCGGCGGGCTCGACGCTCTACCCGTGGGTTCGGGCGATGATGGAGGTCTTCGCGCACGCCGACGCCGAGGACCTCTACTGGTGCACCCTGCACGGCGCGCTCGACTTCCTGGCCAACGGCGTGACCAGCGCCTACAACTTCACCCAGTCCCGGGTGACCTGGCTCTACGACCCGGCCACGGCCTCGAACACGCTCGGCGCGGTGCACCCGACCGACTACCTCACCCGCCAGTTCGCCGCCGCCGCCGACGCCGGGATCCGGGTGATGAACGCGATCCGGCTCGACGACGAGGCGATGCCCGAGGACGAGACG
Organism: Pseudonocardia humida; assembly: GCF_023898865.1. Classification (GTDB taxonomy): domain Bacteria; phylum Actinomycetota; class Actinomycetes; order Mycobacteriales; family Pseudonocardiaceae; genus Pseudonocardia; species Pseudonocardia humida. The sequence continues at coordinate 43,529 of NZ_JAGSOV010000082.1, read as the reverse complement.
CTGGGCGTGTTCGCCGACATGGTCGCGGCCTCCGCCGAGCTCGTGCCGACCGACCAGCACCTCGGGGCCTCGGTGTTCGGCGCCGTGCAGTGGGCGGCCGGGCCGCGCACGGCGCAGCTCGAGGCCGTGGTGATGGACCGGCACGGGCTCATCGACCAGGCCCACTTCGTGGAGACCGCGCAGGGCGTCGACGTGCAGCGGGCCAAGTTCGCCTGGTACGCCGACGCCGGGGCGCTCGGTCCGCGGTTCCTGTTCGGGCACTTCGTGCACCCCACCGACGAGATGGTCGCCACCGCGGCCGCCGCGGGCGCCGGGATGGTCTGGCAGCCCACCTCCAACGGCCGGCTCGGCTCCGGGTTCGCCGACGTCGTGCGGCTGCGCGAGGCCGGGATGCGGGTCGGGATCGGGCTGGACGACCAGTCCTGCACCGACATCTCCGACCCGTTCGCCAACATGCGGATGGGCCTGTACACGACCCGCGCGCTGCACACCGACGCCGGGATCCTCATGCCGCGCGACGTGCTGCGCATGCACACCCTCGGCTCGGCCGAGGTGCTCGGCGTTGCCGACCGGGTCGGCAGCCTGGAGGTCGGCAAGTTCGCCGACTTCGTGCTGGTCGACCACCGCGCCCCGAGCACCGGGCCGGTGTGGGACGTGCCGGCCACCTACGTGCTGGCCTGCGGGCTGCGCAACCTCAAGCGGGTCTACGTGGGCGGGCGACCGGCCAGCGTGGAGGGCCGGTGCACCAGCCCGCTGGCCGCCGACGCCGACGGCGAGCTGCACGCCCGGATCACCCGCGCCGCCCGGGCGGCCGGCCTGGACCCCGCCCTGTGAGTGCCGCGGCGGGCGCCGCGTCCGACACCGCGGCCTGCCCCAAGCACATGACCTACGGGCCGTGCGGCGGCGTCGGGGCCGACGGCGGCTGCGAGATCGGCACCGCTCGCTGCGTGTTCGTCGACGACCCGGTCGTGCCGTGGCGCGGCCCGCCCGGCTCCGGTGGGGTCGCCCCCGCGGGGCGGGAACTGCTCGCGATCGCCGCGCGGCGCCCGCTGGTGCTCGCCGGGATGCCCGCCGCACCGCTGTCGGCGGCCTCGATCGTGGAGTGCGGGCAGATCCTGCGCGGCGCGGTCGACGCGGTGCTGGCCGGCGACGCGGCGACCTCCCGCGTGCAGTTCCCGCCGGCCTACCGGGCGCTGCTGATCCAGGCCGAGGGCCTGCGGGTGTGGGCCGGGCTGAACTGCCGCGACCGCAACCGGGTGGCCCTGGAGGCCGAGATCGCCGCGCTCGCGCACGCCGGCGTGGCCGCGGTGCACTGCGTCACCGGCGACCACACCCTCAGCGGGCTGCGCCCCGACGCGACGCCCGTGTTCGACCTGGAGGGCACCGAGCTCGTCCCGCTGGCCGGGGCGGTCGGGTTGCTGGTCTCGGTGGCCGAGTCGCCGAACGCGCCCCCGGTCGCGCACCGCGCGGCGCGGTTGGCCGAGAAGGCCCGCGCGGGCGCCCGGCTGGCGATGCTGCAGTACTGCGGGGAGGCCGCCGACGTGGCCGCGTTCGCCGCGGCCGTGCGCGCCGCGGGCGCGGACCTGCCGCTGGTCCCGGGCGTCCCGGTGGTCGTCGACCGGCCGGGGGCCGAGCTGCTGGCCTCCTTCGCCGGCGCGGCCCTGCCCGCCGGCTTCGTCGAGGAGGTGCTGACCGCCGCCGACCCGTACGCGGCCGGCGTCCGGGTCGCCGTGTCCCACGCCCGGGAGCTCCTCGACGTCGAGGGCGTGGCCGGGGTGCTGCTGGGCGGGGGCGCGGCCGCCGGCGCCGAGCCGCGGCTGGCCGCGGCGTTCGCCGAGATCGGCCGGGAGCTGGGCGGGGGCGGCTGAGGGCCGGTCCGCCGGACGCTCGCACCGGACTACTGGCCGGGGCGATGTCGAGGAGCGGCGGTCGGCTCCGACCAGGCGGTGACGGCGCCCGGCGGGGCGCCCCGACCCCGGAGGGCACGACATGTCCGATCTCCAGCAGCAGGTGCAGGACCTCCTCGACGGCCTGGTCGCCACCGACGCCGAGGACGGCCTGCAGGCCGCGGTGTACCGGCGCGGCGAGCTCGTCGTCGACGCCGTCGCCGGGACCGCGGTGCCCGGCGCCGACCACCCGGTCACCCCCGACACGCTCTTCTTCGTGGCCTCCGCGGCCAAGGCGATCACCGCCACGGTCGTGCACGTCCTGGTGGAGCGCGGGGCCTTCGGCTACGACACGCCGGTCGTCGAGCTGTGGCCGGAGTACGGCGCGCGCGGCAAGCAGGCGACCACCGTGCGCCACCTGCTCACCCATTCCGCAGGCGTGCCGTCGCTGCCGCCCGGCACGACCCGCGAGGACCTCACCGACTGGGACGCCGTGTGCGCGGTCCTGGCCGACACCGCGCCGGTGTGGGCGCCCGGCGAGGGCACCGGCTACCACGCCGTCACCTTCGGCTTCCTGCTCGGCGAGGTCGTGCGGCGGGCGACCGGCAAGCCGATCTCGCAGGTCCTGGCCGAGGAGGTGGCCGCCCCGCTGGGTGTTGCCGACGAGCTGTTCCTCGGCGTCCCGGAGGCCGCGCACGCCCGGCTGGCCCGCTTCGTCGACGACCCGGGGGGCGCGGCGGTCTTCGCCGCGCTGCCCGCCGACCTGCCGCTGTTCCGCTTCGGCGGGCGGGAGCTGGTGCCCGACGCCGCCCTGGCGAACCGGCCCGACCTGCTCCGCCACGACGTCCCGGGCATGGGCACGGCGTCCGCGCGGGCACTGGCCCGGATGTACGCGGCGCTGCGGGACGAGGTCGACGGCGTGCGGCTGGTCTCCCCGGCGCGGCTGGCCGAGATCACCACCGTGGCCCCCACCGGCCCCGGGGCCCGCACCGACCGGGTCACCGGCGCTCCGGCGACCTACGGCCTGGGCTGGTCGGTGGGCACCCTGGGCCAGGCGCCCGCCGCGCCGACCGTCTTCGGCATGCCCGGCATCGGTGGTAGCGCGGCCTACGCCGACACGGCCACCGGCATCGCGGTCGCGGTGACCAAGAACCACCTCAACCCGGTCGAGATGACCGCCTTCGAACAGGTGCACCGGCTGGCGACGGCGGCGCTGGGGACGGGCGGCTGACCCGGTTCCGGATCCGGCCCCGGTCGGGCAGGGTGGGTCCGGATGACCGAGCAGCTCGACGTGCGCAGGGCCACCCCGGACGACGTCACGCCGGTGTGGGAGATCCTGGACGGGGCGGCCGGCTGGCTGGTCGGGCGGGGCATCCACCAGTGGCCGCACCCCTACCCGCGGGAACCGGTCGAGCGCGGCTGCGCGAAGGGGTCGGTGTGGGTCGGCGGCCGCGGTGGGCGGGTCCTGGCCACGATGCGGGTCGTCCGCGAGGACCCCGACGTGTGGGGCGTCGACCCGCTGCCCGCGCTGTACGTGCACTCCCTGGCCGGCCGGCGCGAGCCGGCGGCGCGGGGCAGCGGCGGGGCGATGCTGCGCTGGGCGGTGCGCACCGCGGCCGCCGACGGCCTGGCCGCGGTGCGGTTGGACTGCTGGGCGGAGAACCGTCCGCTGCGCGGCTATTACGAGCGCGCCGGGTTCCGCCACGTCGACGACGTCGAGGTGCGCCACGCCGGGGAGGTGTGGCGGTGCAGCCGGTTCGAGATGGCGGTGGCGCCTGCGCATTTCCACGGCGGGCAGGAGCGGTCCGCGCTGACCAAGGATCTATCGGCGCAATCCCGGCCGTTCACGGCCGGGATAGCCGATCCCTGCGTAGGCAGTAGAAGCGACTGGACCGCTCAGGTGGGCCGCCGTTGTTGCTCGACGTACTGGCGGATGATCGCGAGTGGGGCCCTGCCGCAGGCAGCGGCGAAGTACGACGGGGACCACAGGTGGTCTCGGTGGGCGCGTATCCGGAACTGCTGCCGCAGCCTGCGGGATGAGACGCCCTTGAGGCTGTTCACCAGCTTGGACAGCTGCACGGTCGGCGGGTACTCGACGAGCAGGTGCACGTGGTCGTCCTCCCCGTTGAACTCGACCAGTGCGGCGCCGAAGTCGGCGCACACGTCGGCGAGGACGGGCTGCATGGCTGTCAGGTGCTCGTCGGTGAACACCCCGCGTCGGTACTTCGTCACGAAGACCAAGTGCGCATGTAGGGCGAATACGCACGAGCGACCACGGCGAACCGCTGATTCGTCAGTCATAGACCAATGGAATGATGATCGCGTGCCCACCGTCCGGTACCGGTACCGCGCCTACCCCACTCCGGGGCAGGTCGAGATGCTGGCGCGGACGTTCGGGTGCGCGCGAGTGGTCTACAACGACTTCCTGCGGGTGCGGCAGGACGCGCACACGGCCGGGGAGAAGCTGTCCGACACCGAGGTGCAGCGCCGGGTGGTCACTCTGGCGAAGCAAACCCCGGAACGGGAGTGGCTGGGCGAGGTTGCCTCGGTCGCGCTGGTGCAGGCGTGCCAGGACGCTCGGCGTGCGTACCGGAACCGGTTCGACTCGCTGTCCGGCAAGCGCCGCGGCCGACGGCTGGGTGCGCCGCGGTTCCGGTCGCGGAAGGACAACCGGCAGTCGATCCGGCTCACCCGCAACGGCTTCGCCCTGCGCGACAACGGGCGGGTGTACGTGGCGAAGGTCGGGGACCTGCGCGTCGAGTGGTCGCGTCCGCTGCCGTCGGTGCCGTCGTCGTGCACGGCGATCCGGGAGGCCGACGGCCGGTACTACGTGTCGTTCGTCGTCGAGCGCGACCCCGCGCCGCTCCCGCCGATCACCACCGAGGTGGGCGTCGACCTGGGTCTCGACCGGCTCGCCGTCACCTCCGACGGGGAGGTCATCGCCAACCCCCGCCACCTGCGCAAGGCGCAGCGCCGTCTCGCCCGCGGGCAGCGGGCCCTCGCCCGCAAGCAGCGCGGTAGCGCGAACCGCCGCAAGGCCGTCCGTCGGGTCGCCGTGCTGCACCGCAAGGTGCGGGAGACCCGGCTCGACGCGCATCACAAGCTGGCCCTGCGGCTGGTCCGCGACAACCAAGCGGTCCACCTGGAGGACCTGTCCGTCGCCGGTCTGGCGCGGACGAAGCCGGCCCGGTCGATCCACGACGCGGGCTGGTTCACGCTGGTACGGCTGATCGAGGAGAAGGCCGCCCATCACGGCCGGACCGTCGTCAAGGTCGACCGCAGGTTCCCGTCGTCGCAGCTGTGCTCGACGTGTGGGCACCGCGACGGACCCAAGCCGCTGCAGGTGCGCGCATGGACGTGCACCGCGTGCGGCACCGAGCACGACCGCGACCTCAACGCAGCACGCAACGTGCTCGCCGAAGGACGCCGAATGGCCGCCGGGCTGGCGGACATCAACGCCTGTGGAGCTGGTGTCAGACCGGGACTCGTCTTGGCAATCGGCGACGAAGCAGGAACCCGTCTCGGGGCGCTCGCATGAGCCGTCCTCGAGGAATCCCGGCCGTTCACGGCCGGGAGGAAGTCAAATAATCGGGATCGTGCGACTCCCGATCATCGACCGCGACCCCGCCCGGCTGGCCGCCCGGCACGAGGCGGCGGTGCTGTGGGCCAGCCGTCCCGCCCTGTTCGCGCTGCTGCGCGCCGCGCCGCTGGCCGGGCCGGTGCGGCGGGTGCCCCGGCTGGGCTGGGTGGTCACCGACCCGGTGCTGGCCCGGGCGGTGCTGAACGACCCGGGGCACTTCACGCTGCTCGGCGAGGGCGGCGTCGGGCACCTGTGGGCGCAGGTGCTCGGCGACTACGTCCACCGCATCTTCGACGGCCCCGGGCACGCCGACCTGCGCCGGCGGGCGCGCGACCTGTTCACCGACGCGACGGCCCGCCCGCTGGTCGCGCGGGTGTTCGCGCCCGCGCTGGAACCCGCGGTCGACCGGCTGCGCGCCGGCGGCGAGGTCGACGTGGCCGACCTGTCCCGGCTGCTGGTGGGGCGGATGACGGCCGAGCTGCTCGGGCTCGACCCGCCCGACGGCGGTGACCGGGCCTTCCGCGAGCTGTTCGCCACGGGGGAGCGGCTGGCCCGGCTGGCGCTGGGCAGTGCCGCCTCGACCGCGCTGCCCCCGGACGTGGTCGCCGAGGCGAAGGCGATCATCGGCGAGCTCACCCGCAACGTGCCCCGGGCGTTCGCGCAGGCCCCGGCCGGGACGCTGCTCGGACGCTGCCGCGAGCTGGGCCTGAGCGAGCAGGAGGCGTCCGGGCTCTCGGCGCTGCTGCTGGTGGCCGGCACCGAGACCGCCGCCACCGCGATGACCCGCACGCTCGCCCTGCTGCACGACACCGGCCAGCAGCACCGGCTGGTCGCCGACCCGGAGCTGCTGCCCGCGGCGGTGCGCGAGGGGCTGCGGGTGACCACGCCGGCGCCGGTCATCGGGCGCGGCGTGAGCCGCGACGTCGCCGTCGGCCCGGCCAGGATGCGCGCGGGCGAGCGCGTCCTGGTGCTGACCTACGCGGCGAACAACCGGGCGGGCGGGTTCGACCTGGACCGGCCCTACGCGCCCGAGTCGCGCCAGCTCTGGTTCGGCGCCGGGCGGCACCTGTGCCTGGGTGCCGCGCTGGCCCGCGCCGAGCTGGCGCACCTGGTGACCGGGCTGCTCGCGGCCGGCCCGGTGCGGATCGTCGGGCGCAGCGCGGCCCGCGGGGTGCTCATCCCCTCCTACGCGAGCCTGCGCGTCGTCACCAGCTCGCCGCGCCCGCGAAGCTCGTCGGCGTCGGCCGGTAGCCCAGCACCGTGCGGGCCGCGGTGATGTCCAGCGTGCGCTCCCGGGCCAGGTGGGTGACCGCGTAGCGGGTCAGCCGCGGCGGGCCGGCGTCGGCGGGGCCCCGCCACCGGTGCGCGACCTCGGCCGCGCAGGCCAGCGGCCACGCCAGCGCCAGCGGGACGAACCGGACCCGGGCCGCGACCCCGCGCTCGGCCAGCACCGCGGCCAGCGCGTCGGCGAGCAGGACGGGTGCGTCGTCGGTGACGTTGAAGACGCCGCGGGCGTCGCCGCGCGCGGCCAGCAGGCAGGCCCGGACCAGGTTGGCCACCGAGGTGAGGCTGACCCGCTGGGTCCCGTCGCCCACCGCGACCAGCGCGCCCCGGCGCACCGCCCCGAGCACCCGCGGCAGCAGCGTGGTGTCGCCCGGGCCGTAGACGGCGTGCGGGCGCAGCACGACGGCGTCCGGGCGCCGGTCGCGGACCAGGCGCTCCGCGGCGGCCTTGCTCGCGCCGTAGGCGTCGGGGTAGCGCGCGACGGGGGCGAGGTCCTCGGTGGCCAGCACGGTCGGGCGCCGGGGGTCGTAGACGCTGGCCGTGCTGACGTGCACGAACCGCGCGCCCGGGAAGGACGCCAGCACGTTCGCGGTGCCCTCGACGTTGGCCCGCCACTGCGCGCGGCGGTCGGCGGTGTCGGACACGCTGCCCGCGCAGTGCACCACGGCGTCCACGCGGGGCGGGTCGGGCAGCGGGCCGTCGGTGATGTCCCAGCGGACGTCCGCGCCGCCCCGGCGGCCCAGCGCCAGCACCGACCAGCCTTCCCGCTCCACGGCCCGGCACACCGCCCCGCCGACGAACCCGGTCGCGCCGGTCACCGCGAGGCGCACCGCACCACCTTCCTGAGCGCCTCCCGGTCGGGCTTGTGGGTGCGCCCGGCCCGGGGCACCTCGTCGATCGCCACGACCCGGTCGGGGAACGCCGAGCCGGGCACGACGGCACCCAGCGCGGCGCGCACCCCGTCGAGGGCCGCGCCGGGCTCCAGCACCACCGCCAGCACGACCTCCTCGTCGCCGGTGCGCGCGTCGGGCAGGCCGACCAGCAGGGCGTCGACCACACCGGGCAGCGCGGCGATCCGCGGCTCGTGCAGGCCGGGGTAGATGTTGTGCTCGCCGCGGATGATCATGTCCTTGCGCCGACCGAGCAGCAGCACCCGTCCCGCGTCGTCGACGCGGCCGAGGTCGCCGGTGCGGACCCGGTCGTGGGCCGGCCCGCCCAGGTAGCGCGGGCACACCTGGGGCCCCTCGACGACCAGCTCGTCGTCGACGGCGCCCACGCGCACCCCGGCGGCGGGGGTGCCCATCAGGTCGCCGGGGCCGGTGTGGGCGAGCTTCTCCTCGGCGGTGGCGATCGCGATGGGCGGCGCCTCGGTCATCCCGTAGATGCACAGCACGTCGGCGCCCGGGGCCGCGGCCCGCACCCGGCGCAGCAGCGCGGGCACGACCGGCGCCGCGCCCAGCAGCACCCCGCGCACCCCTGGCCAGCGCGGGGCGACGTCCAGGACGCGGGCCGCGTCGGCGGGCACGAGGAACGCGTGCGTCGCCCGCCGCTCGACCAGCCCGCGGGCGTAGCGGGCCGGGTCGAGCGGGGTGCCCGGCAGCGACCAGCACGCCCCACCGGCCAGCGCGGGCAGGCCGAGCATCAGTTGGTCGGTGTGCACGACGTCGCCGGGCCCCAGCGCGCAGCGTTGCTGCAGCAGCCCCAGCCCGGCCGAGAGCGTGCGCAGCGTGTGCACGACGCCCCGGGGCCGGTCGGTGGTGCCCGAGGTGAAGATCACGACCGCCGGGGCGTCCGGGTCGGGGGCCGGGTCGAGCGGGGGACCGGTGAGCCGGCGCGCGGACAGCGCACCGCGCGGCACGCCGGGCAGCCACGGCCCGGCGCGCAGGTGCCGGACGCCGAGCGCGGCGTAGTCGGGCAGCAGCAGCCCCCGTCGGCGGGCCCAGCGCCGGGCGGGCCGCAGACCGGCGGCGGCGTAGAGCAGCGACTCGGCCGCGGCCCAGCGGGCCCCGGCCAGCTCCGCGCGCCGGGTGAACAGCTCCGCGCCGACCCCCGGGTCGGCGAACACGACCGTGCCCCCGGCCGCGACCACGGCCAGGGCGACCACCAGGGCGTCGGGTCCCGGCCGGATCGAGAACAGCACGCCGTCGCCCGGGCGCAGGCCGTGCGCGCGCAGCCCGCCCGCCGTGGCGCGGATGCGGTGGGCGAGCGCGGCGTAGTCGGTGCGCCGGCCGCGGGCGTCGATCAGCGCGGGGGAGCGCGGGGCCCGCTGGGCGTGCGCGAGTACGTCCTGCAGCAGATCGGACGCGGGGAGGTCGGCCGGGGGCGGCTCAGGCACGGGCCACCTCCAGCACCCGGTAGCCCGGGATGAGCACGCCGGTGGCGTAGCGGCGGCGCACCACCCGCAGCGGGGCGTGCCGCAGCACCGCACCGGCGACCGCCCGGATCTGGGCGGTGGCCAGCGGGTAGCCGATGCAGGAGTGCGGCCCGGAGCCGAACCACAGCCGCCCGAGGTCGGGGCGGGCGCGCTCCGGGGCGAACCCGCGCCCGGGGACCCGCGTGCAGTTGTAGGTGGCGATCACGACCCGCTGGCCCGGTCGCACGCGCACCGTCCCGACGCGCGCCGCCGCGGTGACCGCGCGCAGCATCACCGGGCTCGGCGTGGTGAGCCGCAGCGCCTCCTCCACCGCCGCGCCCGGCTCGGCGTCCTGGCGGTCGTGGTCGCACAGCAGCGCGACCAGCCTGGGCAGGAACGACGCCACGGTCTCGGTGCCGGTCAGGAAGAAGGCGGCCGCGGCGCCGAGCGCCTCCCGCTCGGACAGCCCGAGCTCCCGCATCCGCCCGACCACGGTGCTCGGGTCGCCCGCCGCGTAGGCGCGCGCGGCGGGCCCGGTGATCCCGCCGAGCACCCGCCGCGCCGTCGCCACCTGCCGGTCCGAGAGCTGCTTGGTCGACAGCCGCACGGTCGCGGCGATCTCCTCGCCGCGGGCGAACATCCGCCGGCACTCGGCCTCGTCGGCGTCCAGCCCGACGATCGCGCAGATCACCGCGCCGGCGCAGGTGCGGGCCAGGTCGACCAGGTCGACGGTCCCCCCGGCGGCGAGCCGCCGCTCGGCCCGGGCCAGCGGGGCGGCGAGCACGTCGGCGCAGATCGCCTCCACGGCGGCGGGGGTGAACAGCCCGGCGAGCTTGCGGCGCAGCTCGGTGTGCGCGGGACCGTCCATGTTGAGCAGCACCGACGGCCCGAGCACCGGCGTCCACAGCGCCCCGGACGACCCGCGCCCGCTCTTGCCGAACGCGGTGGTGTCGCGCAGCACCCGGTGGGCCACCGCCGCGTCGTTGACGACGACCCCGATCCCGGGCACCCGCACGACCGGCCCGCAGCGCCCGACCAGGCGCAGGAACGGGAACGCCAGCGGGTGCGCGGCCAGGTGCAGCAGGGTCTCACCCATCGGGCCCCGCCCACCGCACGTCGACGACGTCGGGCCGGACCCGGTGGTCGGCGTACCAGGCCAGCGTGTCGCGCAGGCCGTAGGCCCGCAGCCTGCGCACCGACCCGCGCACCACCGCGTCGTTGCGCCGCCCGTAGGCGTCGGTGATCCGGCGGACGCGGTTGACCAGCGCGCGGTCCTCGTGCACCTCCTCGATCGCGGTGCGCGGGAACCCGCCGCTGGCCTCGTAGAGCCCGGCGGTGATGGCCAGGTTGCAGCCCGGGCACATCACGTAGGGCCCGCGGTAGGCCGGGTCGCGGTTGCCCGGGCGGAACCGGCCGAACACCGCGGCCGCCTCGACGACCGAGGGCAGCAGGGAGCGCTCCCACCAGCGCAGCGCGACCTCGTCGGTGCGCGGGCGCAGCCGCCCGCCGATCAGCTCCAGCCCTGCCGCGAAGCCGCGCCGGATCGCCGCGGTCCAGTCCGGGTCGGGCAGGCAGTCGGCGTCGGTGCGGGCGATGTGGGTGGCGCCGCGGGCGATCGCGTGCCGCACGCCGGTGTCGGCGGCGGCGCCGGTGCCCTTGCGCGCCTCGGTGACCACCTCCACGCCGGCGGCGCGGACGACGTCGGCCGTCCGGTCGGTGCTGGCGTTGTCCACCACGACCAGCCGGAAGTCGCGGTCGCGCTGGGCGGCCAGCGCGCGCAGGGTGGCGCCGATGCCGCGCTCCTCGTCGTAGGCCGGGACGACCACCCAGAGGTCCACGCTCACAGCTCCGCGAACAGCACGCCGAGGCTGACCCCACCGGCCAGCCCGATCAGCGCGACCCGGTCGCCGGGCCCGGCGCGGCCCTGCTCCAGCGCGGTCGCCAGCCCGAACGCCAGGCTGGCCGAGGCCAGGTTGCCGTGCTCGGGCAGCGTGACGACCAGCCGCTCGGCCGGGATCCCGCTGCCCGCCACGAACGTCCGCAGGTACGGCTCGGTCACCTGGTGCACGCAGATCGCCGCGAAGTCGTCCCAGACCAGCCCGGTCTCGGCCAGCGCGGCGTCGAGCGGGCCTCGGCCCAGCGACAGGAACGCCCGGCGCAGCGCGGGCCCGTCCATCCGGAAGTAGGTGGCGTCGGCCTCGCGCGGGTGCGCCGAACCGCCGCCGGGCAGCGTCCCCACCGCCCACTGCGTCGAGTCGGCGACGAACGAGCGGTGCAGGATCCCGCCCGTCGCGGCCGGCTCCAGCAGCACCGCGGCGCCCGCGTCGGCCAGCGTGTAGCCGGGGAAGGCCTCGACGAACTGGGCGAAGTCGCGCACCCGCCAGCGGATCGCGCGCGAGGGCGTCTCGCCCGTGGCGACCAGCACCCGTCGCGCCTGCCCGGTGACGATCATCGCCTCGGCCACCTGGATGCCGTTGAGCAGGCTGTTGCAGGCGTTCTTGACGTCGAAGGTCGGGCAGCTCGCGCCGAGCTTGGCGCACACCATGTGCGCGGTGGCCGGCTCGGCCATGTCCTGCGAGGCCGAGGCGAACAGCACCAGGTCGAGGTCGGCGGTCTCGACGCCGGTGTCGGCCAGCAGCTTCGCCGCCGCGGCCACGGCCAGGTCGGAGGCCTGCACGTCGGGGTCGGCGACCGAGCGGGCCCGGATGCCGGTCATCGCCTCGACGATCCCGGGCCGCGGGGCGAACCCGGCGCTCTCCCGACCCACCCGCTCCTCGACCTCGCGGCTGCTCATCCGCCGCTCGGGCAGGAAGGTCGCCACGCCCGCGATGCGCGCCCTCACGCCGGCACCACCGCCCGTCGGGCGCCGCCGCGGGCCACCGCGACCACCCCGCCCAGCACGGCCAGGGCCGCCAGCGCCTCGCCGGCCAGCGCGACCGGCGTGGCGACGATCCGCTCGCCCAGCCACCAGACCCCGACCGCCACCGCGACCAGCGGGTCGACCGTGGTGAGCACGGCCAGCACGGGCGCGGCCGAGCGGGCCCCGCGGAACGCGTGCTGGCTGAGCACGAACCCGGCCGGCCCGACCACGGCCGCGGCGTACAGCGCGGGGTGCACGGACGCCGCGGCGAGCCCGCCCAGCCGGACCTGCGCCACGACCACCGTGAGCAGCCCCGCCGAGATCCCGTAGCAGGCGCCCGCGGCAACGCCCAGCGCCACCGCCCGCACCTCACCGGTGCTGTGGCGGGCGGCCACGAGCGCGACGACCAGGGCGACGACCAGCAGGACGGCGAGCGCCCCGGCACCCTCCGTCGCCACCGCGCCGGGCAGGGCCGGACCCGGTCGGGCCAGCAGCAGGAAGCCGGCCAGGCCGCCGGCGCACGCCACCGCGCCGAGCACGCTGGTCCGGTCGAGCCGGTGGCGCGCGGCCGACGCGGCCACCAGCACGCTCGTCACCCCCAGCGGCTGCACCAGCGCCACCGGGGCGAACGCGAGCGCGGTGAGCTGCAGCGCCGTCCCCACCCCGACCGCCGCCACGCCCGCGGTCCACTGCGGCTCGCGCACCAGCGCGGCGTCGGCGCGCACCCGGGCGACGACGCGCTGCTGCGCGGCGCTGCCCAGGCCGAAGACCACCGCGGCGCCGAGGGCGAGACTCACCCCCAGGGCGGGGTCTGCGGCTGCGGGGACGGGCATGATCGGAGGCTATCCGCCGCCCGTGACCAGGCCTTCCGTAGCCCTACGCAGTCACGCTGCGCAGTACTGCGGGAAACCACCCCCGCCGTCTCCCGCCGTCCTACGCCTCTTCGGCGCGGCCGCGGCGCTGGATGACCAGCGCCTCCGTGGCCAGGATCCGCAGGGTGCACGGGTGCTGGTAGCGGCCGGTCTGCGCGCCCGCCGAGCAGAGCCGGCACCGGCCGGTCCCGTCGTCGGCGTGCAGTTCCAGCAGTCGCTGCGGCAGCCCACCGCAGCGCGCCGTCTCGGCCGCGAAGCCGTCGAGGCCGAGGAGGGGAGCGGGGTCATGGGCCCATCCAACTCGGCGCAGATAGCAAGGTCAGCACCTACAGTAAAGATCTCCCGATCCGACCAGCCAGTACACCTAGCATGATCGGCATGGCGGATCATCCGCGGCCGGGCGTGCGCTACCTGACCAGCGCCGAGGTCGCTCGCCACCTCGGGGTTGCGCCGCGGACGGTGGGCAAGTGGCCGGAGACCGGCTTGATCACGCCGACCTCGCGCACGCTCGGCGGGCACTCCCGGTTCCTGGTCGAGGACGTCGACCGGCAGGCCGAGGAGATCCGCCGCAGGCGAGGCGACTGAACGGTCTCCTGGTCCTTCGCGTCGCCCGGTCAGTACCTGCTGGTGCGGTGGGAGCGGTCGGCGGACTACCGCCCGGTCCGCGCCCCGTCGAGGGTGGCCAGGCCGTCGAGCAGCCACTCCAGGATCTGCTCGAACGACTGCGGGGGCGGGTCGTGCCGGGCGGGGTCGGCCACCCAGCGGCTGAAGTGCGGGTAGCGGCCGCTCTCGGCGATGGCGGCGTGGAACGGCGCGGCCATCTCGGTGAGCTGCTCGTCGCTGAGCACGCCGTGGCGGGCGCGCATCGCGTTCTCCTCCAGCAGTGCCAGTCCGGAGCCGAACACGTGGCCGAGCACCGTGTTGACCGAACCCGCGGTGGCCGCGGCGTCGAGGCCGAGCGGTTCGAGCTCGGCGAACGCCGCGTCGTACATGGCCAGGGCGTTGGGGCCGAGGGGCGGGCGGGCGAAGGCGAGCCGGGCGAACCACGGGTGCCGCTGGACCGCCTCCCACCCGGTGCGGCCCATGCTGCGCAGCGCGACCCGCCAGCCCTCCCCGCGGCGCACGGTGACGAGCCCGAAGACCTCGTCCATCATCAGGTCGGCCAGGCCGTCCTTGCTGCCCACGTAGCGGTAGAGCGCCATCGGGCTGCGGACGCCGAGGCGCCCGGCCAACGCGCGCATGGTGATCTCGCCGTGCGGCTCGGCGTCGGCCAGGTCCATCGCGGCGGCGACGATCCGCGCGCGGCTGAGCGGCTCGGCGGGGCGGTTGTGCGGGGCCACGTGCGTCGGCTGCGAGGCCGGGGGGCGCACCGCGTCGAACCGCACGGCCGGGGCGGGGCCCGGACCATCGCGGGGCGGGTCGGGAGTCATCGCGGGGGAGTCTAGTGGACGCCGTTCACGGCCTCGTGTACAACGTACATCATGAGTGGACAACGTACACGTTCCGTGCCCGTGCTCCTCGCCGGCGGCGGCCTGGTCGGGCTGACCACCGCCCTCCTGCTGCGCCAGCACGGGGTCGAGGTCACCCTCGTGGAGAAGCGCGCGACGACCTCCGCGCAGCCCAAGGCGCGCCGCTTCCACACCCGCTCGATGGAGGTCTTCCGCGAGCTCGGGCTGGCCGCCACCGTGCACGACGCCGCGAAGGACCTCGTCGGCCACGACCACATGGCGGCGGGGCGCACCCTGGCCGAGGCGGAGCGACTGCCGCTGTGGTCGCCGCCGGGGTCGGCCGAAGCGGAGGCCGACATCTCCCCGGAGCCGCCCACCCTGATCGCCCAGGACCTGCTCGAACCGGTGCTGCGGGCGGCGGCCGTCGACGCCGGGGCGAGCGTCCGGTTCCAGACCGAGCTGACGGCCTTCGACCAGCGCGACGACGGCGTCGTCGTCGAGCTGGTCGACCACGGCCGCGGCGAGCGCGAGTCGCTGCGCGCGCAGTACCTGGTGGCCGCCGACGGCGCCCGCTCCCGGGGGCGCGAGGCCCTGGGCATCACCGGGTCCGGCCGGGGCGCCGTCGGCGCGCCGACGGTCTCCGCGTACTTCCGGGCCGACCTGGGCGAGGTCGTGCGCGGGCGGGAGTTCAACCTGTGCCACATCTCCCACCCGGCGGCCCCCGGCGTGCTGGCCTCGGTCGACGGCCGCCACCGCTGGGTGTACATGGGCCCCGACGGCCTCGACCACGACTGGCCCGCGCTCCTGCGCACGGCGCTGGGCGTGCCGGCCCCCGAGCTCGAGGTCCTGTCGCTGATGCGCTGGCGGGCCGAGATGCTCGTCGCCGACCGCTTCCGCGCGGGCCGGGTGCTGCTCGCAGGCGACGCGGCGCACGTCATGCCGCCGTTCGCCGCCGCGGGGGCCAACACCGGCATCCTCGACGCGCACAACCTGGCCTGGAAGCTGGCCGCGGTGCTGTCCGGGCGGGCGGGACCGGGCCTGCTCGACTCCTACGACGCCGAGCGCCGCGCGGCCGGCTGGTTCGCCGCCGACCAGTCCACCCGCCGCACGGCGGGCTTCGCCGATCCCACCGCCGCGGCAGACCCAACGCTCGCCCATCCCTACGTGCTGGCGGGCGGGCGGTTCCGGTACCCGGCGGGGGCGCTCGTGCTCGGCCCCGACGACGTCGCCGACGCCGAGCCGGTGACGGAGTACGCCCCCGCGGTCCGGGTCGGCACCCCGCTGCCGCACCGCTGGCTCGACGCCGCGCGCACCCGCTCCACCGTGGACCTGGCCGGGCCCGGCTGGGCGCTGCTGTCCGGGGGGCCGACGGCCGCCACCGCCGTCGAGGACCTGCCCGTGCACGCCGTCGAGCTCGACGGTCTGCCGCCCGGGCGGTGCGCGCTCGTGCGCCCCGACCAGGTCGTGGCCTGGCGCGGCGACGATCCGGCCACCGCCACCCGCGTCCGCGCCGACCTGCTGGCCGCGCCCGTCACCGTGTCGGGTTGAGGCCGCGCCCCGTCGGTGGGCCACACTCCTGCGATGGGGAGCGAGCACGGCACGGCGGCGACCGACGTGGCCGTCCTGCTGCGGCGGTGGGTCGACGGCGGGCTGATCACCGCGGAGCAGGCCGAGCGCATCCGGGCCGCCGAGGGCCTCGACGGCACCGACGGCGCCACCGACACCGACGGAATCGACGACACTCACGACACTCACGACACTCACGGTGCGGATGGCATCGGCGAGCCGACCGCACCGCCCCGGTCGGATCCCGGGCCGCAGCCCCAGCGCGGGTCGCTGGTGGCCGAGGGCCTCGGCTACGTCGGCGGGGCGCTGGTGCTGGTCGCCGCGGTGGTCATCTCCGGGACGTTCTGGGACGTGCTGGGCCCGGCCGGCCGGCTCGGCCTGGTGCTGGTGGCCGCCGCCCTGCTGCTCGGGGTCGGGGCCGCGGCCCCCGCCGGGCGCCCCGGCAGCGCCACCGGGAGCGACACCGGCGGCGCCGACGACAGCGGGCGCCGGCTGCGGGCGGTGAGCTGGCTGCTCGGCGAGGTGGCCGCGGCGGGCGCGCTCGGCCTGCTCGCAGGCGAGGTCATCGGCCTGCCCGACGGGTGGACCCCGCTGGTGGCCGCGGGCGGGGCGGCGGCGCTGGCCGCCCTGCTGTGGGCGCGCAGCGCCACCCCGGCCCAGCACGCCGGGTTCGTGGTGGCCGCGGTGATCACCGCGGGCTGCGCGGCCGCGCTCCTGCCCGACGGCGACGAGCACGCCGTCGGGATCGCGGTGTGGGGCGCGGGCGTGGTCTGGCTGCTGCTGGGCTGGGGCGCGGTGGTGGGCGACCGGGTCAGCGCCGACGTGTGCGGCGGCGCCGCGGCCGGCGTCGGGGCCCTGCTCACCGTGGACACCACGGCGGGCAGCGCGCTGGCCGTGCTCACCGCGGCCGTGCTCGTGGTGGCCGGGGTGCTCGCCCGCGACCTGGTGCTGCTCGGCGTGGGCTCGGTGGTGACGCTGGTGACCGTCCCGCTCGTGATGGGCCGGTGGTTCCCCGACGTGCTGTCCGCGGCGCTGGCGCTGCTCGTCGCCGGGGCGCTGCTGGTGCTCGTGGGCCTGCGCACCGCTCGGCGGCGGACCGGGCGCCCGGGCGGGCCGAGCGGCCCCGCGACCGCGGCGCCGCGCACGGCGATCGGGGCGGCCGCCGCCGTCGCGCTCGCCGTGCTGGTCGCGGTGCTGGTCGTCGGGCTGGCCTGAGCTCAGGCCTCCATCAGCGCGCGCAGGGTCCGCAGGTCCTCCTGCACGACACCGGCGTCGCGGTCGAGGTCGGCCTCGGACATGCCGTCGCGGCGGCGCACGCTGAACACGACGTCGCAGCCGTCGCCGTTGGCGAAGACGCGCACGGGGTTGGTCACCACCTCGCCGGTGGGCAGCGTGACGTCGTGGTCGAGCACGCCGAACTCGTTGGCCTCGGCGAAGGCCACCTTGACCCGGCCCATCGGGGAGTCGGTGACCCAGTCGCCGTCGATCAGCTCCACCGTCGACCCGGCCAGGCCCGCCGCCCACTGCGGAAGGTTGGCCGGCGCGACGGCGAAGTCGTAGACCTCCCGCCATGGCCGGGCGATCGAGATGCTGAGGTGTCGTGACTCGAACATCTCGCGATGATGGCAGGGCGCACCGACCGCCGTCGGGAAACCCGGGTGCCCCGACGGGGCCCGTGCCCGATACTCCCGCGACGTGGGCCATGTGGACGTCGCCGCGGTGCGATACGAACTGCCGGACGGCCGGGTCCTGCTCGACGACGTGTCCTTCCGGGTCGGTGAGGGCGCGAAGGTGGCGCTGGTCGGGGCGAACGGCGCGGGCAAGACCACGCTGCTGCGCATCGTGAGCGGCGATCTCGACCCGCACGGCGGCACGGTGACCCGCTCCGGCGGGCTCGGGGTGATGCGCCAGTTCGTCGGGCACGGCGTGGTCGGCGCAACCGGCGGACCCCCCGACCCGCCGACCGACCCGACGGTGGCCGACCTGCTGCGCTCGGTCTCCCCGCCGCGGGTGCGGGTGGCCGCGGCCGAGGTCGACCGGTGCGAGCTCGTGCTGATGGACACCGACGACGAGCGCGCCCAGATGGCCTACGCCAGGGCGCTGGCCGAGTACGCCGACGCCGGCGGCTACGACGTCGAGGTGGTCTGGGACGTGTGCACCCAGGCCGCGCTCGGGCTTCCCTACGACCGCGCCCGCTTCCGCGCGCTGTCCACGCTGTCGGGCGGCGAGCAGAAGCGGCTGGTGCTGGAGTTCCTGCTGCGCGGCCCGGACGAGGTGCTGCTGCTCGACGAGCCCGACAACTACCTCGACGTGCCCGGCAAGGTCTGGCTGGAGCGGCGCGTCCGGGAGTCGCCCAAGACCGTGCTGTTCGTCAGCCACGACCGGGAGCTGCTGGCCAACACGGCCACCCGGGTCGTCACCGTGGAGCTGGGGGCCGCGGGCAACACCGCATGGACCCACCCCGGCGGGTTCGCCTCCTACCACCAGGCGCGCCGCGACCGGTTCGCCCGCTTCGAGGAGCTGCGCAGGCGCTGGGACGAGGAGCACGCCAAGCTGCGCGCGCTGGTGCTGATGTACAAGCAGAAGGCCGCCTACAACGACGGGCTGGCCAGCCGCTACCAGGCCGCGCAGACCCGGCTGCGCAAGTTCGATGAGGCCGGCCCGCCCACCGAGCAGCCGCGCGAGCAGCACGTGCGCATGCGGCTGACCGGCGGGCGCACCGGCAAGCGGGCCCTGGTGTGCACGGCGCTGGAGCTCAGCGGGCTGATGCGACCGTTCGACCTGGAGGTCTGGTACGGCGAGCGGGTGGCGGTGCTGGGCTCCAACGGCTCGGGCAAGTCGCACTTCCTGCGGCTGCTGGCCGCCGGCGGCACCGAACCCGACGTCGAGCACCGCCCGGCCGGTGCGGTCGTCGTCGAGCCGGTGGCACACACCGGCACCGCCGCGCTCGGCGCGCGGGTGCGCCCGGGCTGGTTCGCCCAGACCCACGACCACCCCGAGCTGGTCGGGCGCACGCTGGTGGAGGTCCTGCACCGCGGCGACGAGCACCGCGACGGGATGGGCCGCGAGCAGGCCGGGTGCGTGCTGGCCCGCTACGAGCTGGCCCAGGCCGCCGAGCAGCGGTTCGAGTCGCTGTCGGGCGGGCAGCAGGCGCGGCTGCAGATCCTGCTGCTGGAGCTGTCCGGGGCCACGATGCTGCTGCTCGACGAGCCCACCGACAACCTCGACGTGGCCTCGGCGGAGGCGCTGGAGGCCGGGCTCGCGGCGTTCGAGGGCACGGTGCTGGCGGTCACCCACGACCGCTGGTTCGCCCGCGGCTTCGACCGCTTCCTGGTCTACGGCGCCGACGGCGCGGTCTACGAGTCCGACGCCCCGGTCTGGGACGAGTCCCGCGTGCAGCGCGCCCGCTGAGCGGCGCGGCGGCTACCGTGGGCCGGTGACCTGGCTGGGCACCTTCCTGATCGTGGCCGCGGTGGTCGTCGTGCTCGGTCTGGTGGCGGCGGCCCTGCTCGACCGGCGCGCCCGGGCGCAGGGCCGCGAGCTGCGCCCGCTCCCGGTGCGCGACCGCGTCCGGCCCCTTCCGCAGCGGCGCCCGCTCGGGCGCCGCCGCCCCGGTGATCGCCCCGGGTAAGGGAACTGTCACCGGCGGGCAACTGCCCGCTCACACGGTGCGCTCCTAGCGTTTCGGGCCATGAAGAAGATTCTGGGAATCGTCATCCTGCTGGCGCTGGGCGGCTTCATGGTCCTCGGGGGGATCGGCCAGACGACCACCGACGAGGTGACGTGCGGCGGCGAGGTCATGGTGCCGGGCGACATCTGCCAGGAGATCCGCAACGGCTCGACCACCGAGTACACCTACGAGCAGCAGAAGGAGAGCGACCGCAGCTCGGGCTGGGTGCTGGTCGGCATCGGCGGCGTCCTGCTGGCCATCGGGCTCGCCACGGGGGCGGCCACGGTGCTGCGGCGCGGGCGACCGGCTCCGGTGCCCGCTCCGCCCCCCGGCCCCGCCCCGTACCCGGGCCCGGCGCCGTACCCCGGCCCGGCCCCGTACCCGCACCGGGGCGCGGCCCCCCACCCCCAGCCGCACCCCGGCGCGGCGCCGGCTCCGTACCCGCACCGGTGAAGGCGGACCCGGGTCCGCTCCGGCCGGGGGAGCGGAGCGGACCCGGGACGGCGACGACCAGCCGGTTGGACAGGAACTTAGCTAGTTAGCATACTGCCATTGTGATCGACGTCGACCTGCTCAGGGCGCTGGCCAACGACAAGCGCCTGCTGGTGCTGGAGTGGCTGCGCGACCCGGAGGCGCACTTCCCGCCCCAGCGCGACGGGGACCTCGTCACCGACGGGGTCTGCTCGCTGTTCATCGCCGAGAAGCTCGGGGTCAGCCAGCCCACCTGCGGCGAGCACCTCAAGGTGCTCAGCCGGGCGGGCCTGCTGCGCTCGAAGAAGGTCAAGCAGTGGGTGCTCTACCGGCGCGACGAGGAACGCATCGAGCGGGCCCGCGCCGAGCTGGGGGGCCGGTGGTGACCGGCACCGAGCCCGCCACCGAGCTCCCGATCACCCCCGCAGAGGTCGAGCGCACCAGGGCGCTGATCGCGCCCTGGGTCCGGCGCACCCCGGTCGTCGCGCTCGATCCGGCCGACCTGGGCGTCGCGCAGGCGCCCGGCGGCCTGGTGCTGAAGCTGGAGCAGCTGCAGCGGGCCGGGTCGTTCAAGACCCGCGGCGCCTTCGCCAACCTGCTGCTGCGCGCAGTCCCGGACGTCGGCGTGGTCGCGGCCTCCGGCGGCAACCACGGGGTGGCCGTGGCGCACGCCGCCCAGCGGCTCGGCGTGCGGGCCCGGATCCACGTCCCCACCATCTCCGCCCCCGCCAAGATCGCCGCCATCCGGGCGAGCGGTGCCGACCTGGTGGTCGACGGCGACCGGTACGCCGACGCGCTGGCCGGCGCCCGGGAGTGGGAGCGGCGCACCGGCGCGCTGCCGGTGCACGCGTTCGACCAGCGCGAGACCCTGCTCGGCACCGCGACGCTCGGCGCGGAGCTGCTCGTCCAGCTCGGCGGCGGCCACGACCCCGGATCCGACCCGGGATTCGACACGGTGCTCGTCCCGGTGGGCGGCGGCGGGCTGCTCGGCGGCGTGGCCGCCCGGCTGGCCGGCGTGGTGCGCGTGGTCGGGGTCGAGCCGGTCGAGGCGCCCACGCTCACCACGGCGCTCGCCGCCGGCGGCCCCGCCGACGCCCCGACCGGGGGCATCGCCGCCGACGCGCTGGCCCCGCGCCGGGTGGGGGAGCTGGTGTTCCCGATCGTGGCGCGGCACGTCGAGCGGGTGGTGCTGGTCGACGACGCCGCCATCGTCGGTGCGCAGCGGGCCCTGTGGGCGGCGGCCCGGCTGGTCGCCGAGCCGGCCGCCGCCGTGGGCCTGGCCGCGCTGCGCAGCGGCGCGTACCGGCCCGCCCCGACCGAGCGGGTCGTGGTGCTGGTGTCCGGCGCGAACACCGACCCGGGGGCCGTCGCCGCGCCCTGACCGCCCTCAGGCCGGCGGGCGGATGCGGCGGGTGCGCACCGCGTCGACGGCCCCGAGGTGGGCCAGCACCTCGGCCAGCAGGGCGCGGGCCGCGTCGACCCGCGCCGGGCCGAGCGCCGCGGCGAGCTCGGCGTCGAGCGCGCCGCGGTGGCGCCTGCCCGCGGCCACCGCCGCGCGCCCGCGCTCGGTCAGCCGCAGCAGCCGGGTCCGCCCGTCGCGGTCGGAGGGTCGGCGCTCGAGCAGGTCGCGGCGCTCCAGGTCGGCGACGGCCTTGGAGGCGGCCTGCTGGGTGACGTCCATCCGACCGGCCAGATCGGTGATCGACAGCGGTCCGGCCAGCACGTGCTGGAAGACCACGCCGTCGTGCACGCGGAGGTCGCCGAAGCCGTCGGCGGCCAGCCGGCGCAGGAGCTCGTCGGCCATCGCCCAGCCGGCGAACATGCTGATGTCGGAGAGGTCGAGGTCGGCGACGGGCACTTCCACAGCCATGGTTGTGCATCCTAGCCGGACGGGCTAACTTCACAACCATGGTTGTGAGAAGTGGACCCGAGGTCCCGCTGGTCACCTCTTCCGACACCGAGGCGCTCGACGCCTTCGTCCGGGTCGCGCACCGCGTCGTCTGGGCCGCGGTCGCCACCGTCGACCGCCGCGGCCGGCCGCGCTCGCGCGTGCTGCACCCCTACTGGCAGCGCACCCCGGACGGGCTGGTCGGGTGGGTGTTCACCCGTCCGACGCCGCTCAAGCTCGCCCACCTCGCGGCCGCGCCTTTCGCGTCGTGCACCTACTGGGACCCGGGCGCCTACGAGACCGCGGTGGCCGAGTGCGACGCGGCGCTGGTGGGCGACGCGGCCACCCGCCGGCTGGTCTGGGACCTCTTCGCCCAGGCGCCGCAACCCCTCGGCTACGACCCCCGCATCCTCGGCGTGGACGGGCCGCTCGACGAGGCGATCGTCGTGCTGCGGCTCGAGCCGTGGCGTCTGAGCACGGGCGGGGCGCTGCCCACCGCGCCGCGCCACGGCTGGGTCAGGCCTGCCGCCGCGTGAGCGCGACGAGGTAGCGGCAGCCGGTGGCCGTCGGGTTGACGTAGCGACACGGCATCGGGGGACCGAGCTGCAGGCAGTCGCCCGTGGACAGCTCGTGCACCACGTCGCCCTCGTGGAAGTCCAGCCGGCCGTCGAGCACCCAGATCTGGTGGTGCACGAACGCGTAGGTGTCGGGCGGGAAGGCGACGTCGGCCCCGCCGGGCAGCTGCACCTCGACCAGCTCCAGCGGTCCGCCCGGCGCGGGGGAGACCGCGCGGCGCCGGTAGCCGGTGCCCGGGTCGGTCCAGACGGGCTGCTCGGCGCGGCGCACCAGCCGGCTGCGCCCGGCGCCGGGCCCCTCCTCCGCCCGCGCGACCAGCTCGGACAGCGTCATGCCGAGCGCGCCGGCGAGCCTGCCGAGCAGGGCGGCGGTGGGGTGCGCGGCGCCGCGCTCGATCTTGCCGATCATCGCCCGGGACACCCCGGACCGGGCGGCGAGCGCCTCGGTCGACAGGTCGCGCGCCCGGCGGGCGGCCTGCAGCGTCGCGGCCAGGGAGGAGGACAGGGGATCGATCACGGTTGTTTATTATAGGAGCGCTCCTGCTTACTATCGTCGCATGACGACCATTCGCGCGGCGTCCGTGCGCGATGCCGAGGCCTGCGCCGCGATCTACGCCCCGTACGTCACCGACACGGCCATCACCTTCGAGACCGAGCCGCCCTCCGCCGCGGACATGGCCGGGCGCATCGCGGCGTCCGCCGACCGCCACGCCTGGCTGGTGGCCGCCGAGGGCCCCGACGACGACCGGATCGTCGGGTACGCCTACGGCGCGCCGTTCCAGGCGCGCCCGGCGTACCGGTGGTCCTGCCTGGTCAGCGTGTACCTGCAGGTGGGCAGGCGGCGCACCGGCCTCGGCCGGGCGCTCTACGCCGAGCTGCTGGAGCGGCTGGCCGCCCGCGGCTACCGGACCGCGGTCGCCGGCATCACGCTGCCCAACGAGGCGAGCACGGGCCTGCACCGGGCGATGGGCTTCGAGCACGTCGGCACCTACCGGCGGATCGGTTGGAAGTTCGAGTCCTGGCACGACGTGGCCTTCAGCCAACTGGCGCTGGGCGCGGAGGCGGGTCCGCCGGTCGAGGTGGCCTGATCGGATTTGAAAAACCGAGCGCTCGGTCTGATAATGGTGGGGTGTCCACGCGCACCGACCGGCCGTCCCCGTTCCACCTCGGCCACGACGGAGCCCGCCTCGACCTGGAGGTCCGCCGGGAAGGGCTGCGTACGGGGGTGACCCTCCTGCGCGACGGCGAGCAGGTCGGCCGGGCGACCCGCCTCGGGGCCGTGCTCCTCCCGCTCGACGCCGAGGCGGGCGAGGACGGACCGACGGTGCTGGCCCTGACGCTGCTGCCCGGGGTGGTGAGCCGGGCGATGCTGCTCGTGCCCCGCCCGCCCGCCGGACCCGGGGCGGCGCCGGACGACGCGCCCGCGCGTCCGATCGACGATCTCGTCGGTGGGCTGCCCGCGCCGCTGGCCCGCTTCGCCACGGCGGGCAAGCACGAGTTCGCGCCACCGGCCGGTTCCGCGGCGGCGCGGCTGGCCGTGTTCCGGCGCGAGCACCCCCGGCTGTGGGCGAGCAGGCACGTCGTGCTGGCCACGGCGAAGGTCGCGCTGGCGCTGCTCGGCGTGGCCGCGTTCCTGCGGCTGCTGGTCCAGCCCGTGATCAGCTGGGTCCTCAGCGTGCTGCCCGGGTTCGACCTGCCGGCGATCCCGTGGCCGGACATCGACCTGCCCGACATCCCGTGGCCCGACGTCGACCTGCCCGACCTGCACCTGCCCGGCTGGTTGCTGGTCCTGGTGGGCACGGCCAAGTTCTGGGTGCCGATACTGGTGGCCGTCGGCCTGGCCGTCGTCGAGGTCCGGCGGCGGCGGCGCGCCGCCCCGAGGGAGGACGAGGAGGATCGTGGCGCGCACGGTTGACCCCGAGCAGCACCGCAGGCGCCGGGTGCACATCATCGAGTCGGCGGTGTGGCTGTTCGCCACCAAGGGCTTCGCCGCCACGACCACCGCCGACATCTGCCGCGCCGCCGGTGTCAGCACCGGCAGCCTGTTCCACTACTTCCCGTCCAAGCAGGCGGTCTTCCACGCGATCTGGGAGCTCGACCAGGTCGAGTGGGACGCGGTGGTCGCCGCCGCCGACGCCGACCCGGACCCGTGGTCCGCGCTGATGGCCATCGTCGACAAGTTCGCCGCCGACGCCGCCGAGCCGATGATGGCCGGGCTGCTGGTCGAGATCATCGCCCAGGCCCACCGCGACCCCGGGTTCGCCGCCGGCCTGGCCGCCACCGACCGCCGCCAGATGGCCGTGGTCGCCGACCTGGTGCGCAGGCTGCGCGAAGCCGGTCTGGCCGATCCCGGTCTGCCCGACGACGAGGCGGCCCGTTGGGTGATGACGCTGACCGACTCCTTCCTCGGGCGCGGCTACCCCGAGCCCGACCGCGACCCGGTCGAGGCCACGGCCACCGTCAAGCTGCTGATCGCCCGGGTGCTGCGCTACGCCGGGCCGGTGGAGGTGCGCTCGGACTGAGCGCGGCCGCCGGACGCGTGCGCCGGTGCGGTGTCAGCGCGCTGACAGGGACGTGGCAGCGCGCCGTCGCAGCATCGGGTGGACGGAAGGAACAACCATGATCACCTCCACCTCCGGGATCACCGCGCTGGGCACCGTGCTGGGCGTGTGGGCGCACCCCGACGACGAGGCCTACCTGTCCGGTGGGCTGATGGCCCTGGCCCGCGACGCCGGCTCGCGCGTCGTGTGCGTGACCGCCACCCGCGGTGAGCTGGGCACCGCCGACCCGTGGACCTGGCCGCCGCCCGTGCTGGCCGCCCGCCGGACCACCGAGCTGGCCCGCTGCCTGCAGGTCCTCGGGGTCACCGAGCACCGCTGGCTGCGCTACTCCGACGGCGGCTGCGCCGGCGTCGACCCCGCCGAGCCGGTCGGGCGCCTCGCCGAGCTGATCGACCGGGTCCGCCCGGACACCGTGCTGACATTCGGCCCGGACGGCGTCACCGGCCACCCGGACCACCGCGCGGTGTCCGCGTGGACCACGGCCGCGTTCGACGAGGCGGCACCGGCCGGAGCGCGGCTGCTCTACGCGGCCGTGCCGGAGGCGTTCGCCACGAGGTGGGCCGCGATCGACGAGCGCTTCGGGGTCTACCTGCCCGGCTACCCGGTCACCACACCCGCCGACCGGCTCGCCGTCGACGTCGTCCTGGACCCGGGCACCGCCGACCGCAAGGTCCGCGCGCTGGCCGAGCAGCGGACCCAGACCGCGGGCCTGATCGCCGAGCTGGGCGTGCGGACCTACACCGAGTGGGTGGCGCAGGAGGCCTACGTCGAGCGGGCGCTGCACCCGCTGGTCGACCGGCCCGCGGTCACGTCGGGCTGAGGTTGCGCCCGATCGCCCGCCGGGCCAGCTCCAGCGCCTCGGCCCGCCCCGGTGCCGGCGCGGTCGGCCCGGCGCCACCCCCGCGGTCGTCGGCCGGGGCGTCCGGGGCGGCCGCGGCGGCGGCGAGCAGGACCGCCGCCGCGTCGTCGCCGAGCCCGTCGAGCAGGCCGGCCAGGTCCCGCAGCGTGGCCCAGAGGTGGGTCCAGTTGCCGGTGCGGGCGAAGTACTCGACGACGTCGCGGTAGCCGCGCAGGGCGTCGTCGGTGCGCCCGGCCGCGGCCAGCACGCTCAGCAGGCCGACGGTCGCCACACCGACCAGGAACGTCGCCCCGGACCGGCGGGCCAGCCCGAGCGCCTCCCGGTAGTGCGCCTCGGCGAGCTCGTGGCGCCCGCCCAGGTTGTCGATCTCCCCGGCGACGTAGGCCGTCCAGGAGCACAGCATCGGCGAGGTCGCGGTGGCCAGTGCGCGCTCGTTCAGCGCTCGCGCGCGATCGAGGTCGCCGGCGTAGGCGGTCGCCAGGGCGGCGACCCCGTAGCTCTCGCTCGTGCGCGGACCCAGGCCCGCGGCCTCCAGCGCGTGTCCGGCGGCTTCGGCGTGCGCGCCGCGGGCGAGCGCGGCCACCGAGAGCGGCAGCAGGCAGTACGAGCGGGCGGTCTCGTCGGTGGCGAGCGCGAGCCCGGCGCGGGCCAGCCGCTCGGCCCCGGCGTAGTCGCCGCTCTGGTAGGCCGCCTCCGCGGCGACCCCGAGCACGGCGGCCGCCCGCGGGTGCGCGGCGAGGCGGGCGTCGGCGAACTCGACGGCCAGCTCCCGCGCCCAGCCGCGGAACTCGACCAGGTCCCGGTAGGCGACCGCGTCCATCAACGACGCCACCATGGCCGCCGCCTCGTCGAGCGCACCGCGACCGCGGGCCAGCCGCCAGGCCTCCCGCAGGTTGGCCGGCTCCCGGCGCAGCACCGCGTCCGCCTCCGGCTCGCGCTCGGTGAGCACCTCCGCGGCGAACCACGCGGTCAGCTCGACCGCCCAGCGGATCAGCCGGGCGGCCGCGGCGTCCTGCTCGCCCTCCGCGCCCAGCCGGTCGTTCCCGTAGGCGCGCAGCGTCTCCAGCATCCGGTAGCGGGTGCCGCCGGTCCCGTCCGCGGCGCCGAAATCGGCCTCGACCATCGACGCGTCGACCAGTCGGGCCAGCGCGCTGCCCGGGTCCGAGCCCGGATCGAGCTCGGCGGCGAGCCGCTCGGCGGTGTCGAGGTCGACGCCGTCGGCGAAGACCGACAGCTGCCGGAACAGCCGCCGCTGCTCGTCGGTGAGCAGCAGGTAGGACCACTCGACGGTGGCCCTCAGGGTGCGGTGCCGGGCGTCGCCCGTGGCGCGGCCGCCGCCGAGCAGGTCCAGCGAGCGGTCCAGCCGGGCGCGCAGCTCGGCCAGCGAGAAGCTGGACAGCCGCCCGGCGGCCAGCTCGATGGCCAGCGGCACCCCGTCCAGGCGCCGGACGATGTCGGCGACCGTGCGCAGCTGCTCGCGGGTCGGCGCGGCGCCGGGGCGGGCCCTGGCGGCCCGCTCGAGGAAGACCGCCACCGACGGAACCCGCGCCAGGGCCGCAGGATCGGCCCCGGCGTCGTCGGGGCCGGGCAGCGGCAGCGGGGCCAGCCGGAAGGCGTACTCCGCGGGCAGCCCGAGCGGCTCGCGGCTGGTGGCCAGCACCGACAGCCGCGGGCACGCGGACAGCAGCGCCCCGACGGTGTCGCGGACCGCGTCGAGCAGGTGCTCGCAGTTGTCGACCACCAGCAGGGCGGGGCGGTCGCCGAGCACCGCGGCGCAGGCCGCCAGGACGTCGCCCCGGGCGACGGTCAGCCGCAGCGCCGCGGCCAGCGCGTGCGGGATGGCCCCCTGGTCGGTCACCGGGGCCAGCAGCAGCACCGTCACCGCGTCGCTGCCGCGCGCGACCTCGGTGGCGACCCGGGTCTTGCCCACGCCGCCCGGCCCGACCACGGTGACCAACCGCTCCGTGGCGAGCAGCCGGTGCACGGCGCCGACCTCGCCGTCGCGACCGATCAGTCGGGTCGTGGGCAGGACGGGCGCGGCGACCCGGTCGGGGACGGGCCCGGCGGCACCGCCTGCGATGTCGCGCTCGAGCTCGGCCAGCGCCGGCGCCGGGTCCAGTCCCGTCTCCTCGGCCAGCAGCCTGCGGTACTCGCGGCCCACGTCCAGCGCCTGCGGCGCCCGTCCGGTCGCGGCCAGCACGCGCATGTGGGCGAGCACCGCGGGTTCGCGCAGCGGGTCCGCGGCGTGCGCCTGGGCGGCCAACCCGGCCACCCGCTCTCCCTGCCCGGCGTCGGTCGCCGCGGTCACCAGGGCGTCGACGATCTCCTGGCGCAGCCGGGCGCACCCCTGCACCGCCGTGGCGATCGGGCCGATCCCGGCGAGGTCGGGCAGGACCGGACCGCGCCAGAGGGCGTGCGCCCGCCACAGGCGCGCCGCGGCGTCGGCCGGGTCGTGCCGGGCCGCGGCGCGGGCACCGTCGAGCAGCTCGCGGGCCTGGGCCACGTCGAGCTGGTCGGGGCCGAGGTCGAGGCGGTAGCCGGCCTCGGTGGTGCGCAGCCGCGCGGCCGCCGGCCCGAGGTGGCCGCGCAGCCGCGAGACGTGGGTCTGCAGGGCCTGGCGCCCGGAGTCCGGCACGGCGTCGGGCCACAGCGCGTCGAGCAGGTCGTCGACCGGGACCGTGCGCCCCTCGGCCAGCGCCAGCAGCGCGAGCACGGCCCGGCGCTTGGGCCCGGGCACCTCGACCGGCGCGCCGTCGACGAGCACGCGCAGCGGCCCGAGCACCTCCACCCGCACCGGCGACGCGCCCATCGACCACCTCCGGGCACAGGATGCCCGCTGCGCGGCGCTCCCGGGAGACCCGGTCGCGCACGCGCGGCCGGATCTCAGGGCGGGACAGCGCGCGGACAGCGCGTGCCAGCGCCGGGAGAGCGGCCGGGCCGAACCTCCCCTCGTCGCCGGCACCCCGCCGGGGGCCGAGAGGAGGAAGAACGAGCATGGACCACGACAAGGTGACCGAGTTCCTCGGCCGGTTCGTCGCCGACCTCGGCGCGGCCGGGTCGGCGGGCGCGGTGGCGATCGGCAGCCGGCTCGGCCTGTACCGCGCGTTGGCCGAGGGCCCGGCGACGCCGGGGCAGCTGGCCGAGCGCACCGGGTGCGACACCCGCTACCTGACCGAGTGGCTGCGCGGCCAGGCCGCCGGCGGGTACGTCGAGTACGACCCGCGGACCGCGGAGTTCTCGCTGACCCCGGAGCAGGCGTTCTGCCTGGCCGACCCGAACGGCCCGGACCTGCCGGCGGCGGCCCGGACCGTGACCGGCTACCTGCGCGCCGTGCCGCAGCTGACCGAGGCGTTCCGCACCGGCGAGGGCGTCGCCTGGCACGAGCACGACGACGAGGTCTTCGTCGGCTGCGACGCGTTCTACCGCCCCGGCTACGTCGCCGAGCTCGTCCCGAACTGGATCCCGGCGCTGGAGGGCGTCGAGGCCAAGCTGACCGCGGGCGCCCGGGTGGCCGACGTGGGCTGCGGGCTGGGCTCGACCTCGGTGCTGCTCGCCCAGGCCTTCCCGCGCACCACCGTGGCCGGGTCGGACTACCACGGCGCCTCGGTCGAACTGGCCCGCAAGCGGGCCGCCGAGGCCGGGGTGGGCGACCGGGTCGGCTTCGAGGTGGCCACCGCCCAGGCCTTCACCGGCACCGGCTACGACCTGGTGACGATGTTCGACTGCCTGCACGACATGGGCGACCCGGTGGGCGCCGCGCGGCGGGTGCGCGAGTCGCTCGCCCCGGACGGCACCTGGCTGCTGGTCGAGCCGGCCGCGGGCGAGCGCGTGGAGGACACCTTCAACCCCGTCGGGCGGCTGTACTACGCGGGCTCGACGTTCCTCTGCGTGCCCAACGCCCTGTCCCAGGAGGGCGGGCAGGCGCTCGGGGCGCAGGCGGGCGAGGCGGCGATCCGGGGGGTCGTGGCGCAGGCCGGGTTCACCCGGTTCCGCCGCGCCGCGCAGAGCGCCTTCAACGTGGCCTACGAGATCCGCCCCTGATCCGCGCCGCCCCTCCCACCCCTCCCACCCCTCCCACCCACCCCCGCCCCCGACGTCAGGAAAGCCACCATCAGGACGCCGGATGTCCTGATGGTGGCTTTCCTGACCCGGGCCGACGGGGGATCCGCGGCTGCGGTGGGGAGCGGGTCAGGTGTCCATCTCGGCGAGGTTGGCGTGCTCGGTGCGCAG
The DNA here is from genome assembly GCF_023898865.1 of Pseudonocardia humida. Lineage (GTDB taxonomy): Bacteria > Actinomycetota > Actinomycetes > Mycobacteriales > Pseudonocardiaceae > Pseudonocardia > Pseudonocardia humida. The sequence goes on along the minus strand of NZ_JAGSOV010000082.1, from coordinate 13,426 downwards.
CTCGCGCTTGAGGATCTTGCCGCTGGGGTTCTTGGGCAGCGCGTCGGCCAGCACCACGTATTTGGGGCGCTTGTAGCCGGCGAGCTTCGCCCTGGCGTGCGCGTGGACCTGCTCGGCGGCCAGCGTGGCGCCGGGCTTGGCCACCACGACCGCGGTCACGGCCTCGATCCAGTGCGGGTGGCTGATCCCGAACACGGCGACCTCGGCCACCCCGTCGAGCTCGTAGATCGCCTCCTCGACCTCCCGGCTGGCCACGTTCTCGCCGCCGGTCTTGATCATGTCCTTCTTCCGGTCGACCACCGACAGGTAGCCGTCGGCGGTCATGATCCCCAGGTCGCCGGAGTGGAACCAGCCGCCGGCGAAGGCCGCGGCGGTCTTCTCCTCGTCGTCGTAGTAGCCCAGCGCGGCGTGCGGGCTGCGGTGCACGATCTCGCCGATCTCGCCGGGCGGCACCGGGTCGCCGTCGTCGTCGACCAGCATCGTCTCGACGTTGATCGAGGCCTTGCCCGCGCTACCGGCCCGCTCCAGCTGCTCGTGCGGGCGCAGGATGGTGGCCAGCGGGGACATCTCGGTCTGGCCGTAGAAGTTCCACAGCGCCACGTCGGGCAGCCGGCGCGCCAGCTCGCGCAGCACCTCCACCGGCATCGGCGAGGCGCCGTAGTAGCCCTTGCGCAGGCTGGACAGGTCGGTCGTGTCGAAGTCGGGGTGGCGCAGCAGGGAGATCCACACCGTGGGCGGGCAGAACAGCTTGGTGACCTTCTCCCGGGCGATCGTGGCCAGCAGCGCGGCCGGGTCGGGCCCGGGCAGGATGATCGAGGTGGCGCCCAGGTAGACGTCGACGGAGAAGAAGCAGTCCAACTGCGCGCAGTGGTACATCGGCAGCGAGTGCACCTCGACGTCGTCGGCGGCCATCCCGCCGTCGATCACGCAGGAGACGTACTGGCTGATCAGCGATCGGCTCGACAGCATCACGCCCTTCGGGCGCGACTCGGTGCCGGAGGTGTACATCAGCCGCAGCGGGTCGTCGTCGGCCACGACGACGTCCGGCGCGCTGTCGTCACCGCCGCGCCACCAGGCGTCGACGTCCTCCCAGCCCGCCGACGGCGCGGCCCCGGACAGCCCGATCCAGCCGCGCACCCCACCGGTGACGCCCGCGGTGGCCAGCGCCTTCTCCGCGGTCGGGGCCAGGGCGTCCTCGGCGACCATCGCCGTGGCGCCGCTGTGGCCGAGGATGAAGGCGATCTCCTCGGCGCCCAGCATGAAGTTGACCGGCACCAGCACCACGCCGAGCTTGGCGGTGGCGAACGCCAGCACCGCGTACTGCCAGCTGTTGTGCGACAGCAGCGCGAGCCGGTCGCCCTTGGCCAGCCCGCGCGCGGCCAGCGCGTTCGCGCACCGGTTCACCGCCGCGTCGAACTCGGCGTAGGTCACCCGCAGGTCGCCGGCGACGACCGCGAGCTTGTCGGGGTCGCGGCGGGCGGTGCGGTGCAGGAGGTCGCCGAGCGAGTGCTGGCGGGCCCGGGCGATGTCGGCCTCGGTGCCGGGACGGAACGGCTGGCGCATGCGGTCAGTCTGGACCGGGTTGAGCGCGGGCGGCTGCGGGGTACTTCGGTGAGCGCAGTCACACCACGCGCAGGAAGGACACCGATGTCCTCGACCGATCCCGCCCCCACCGCATCCGCCGACCGGCGCTCCTCGCGCAAGGTCGCCTTCGCCAGCCTCGTCGGCACGACGATCGAGTGGTACGACTTCTTCATCTTCGGCACGGCCGCCGCGCTGGTGTTCAACCAGGTGTTCTTCCCCGAGTTCGACCCGCTGACCGGCACCCTGGCCGCGTTCGCCTCGTTCTCGGTCGGGTTCATCGCCCGCCCCGTCGGCGGGGCGGTGTTCGCGCACTTCGGCGACCGGGTCGGGCGCAAGCCGATGCTGGTGTGGTCGCTGCTGCTGATGGGCGCGGCCACGCTGCTCATGGGGGTGCTGCCCGGCTACGACACCATCGGCGTGTGGGCGCCGGTGCTGCTGGTGCTGCTGCGGTTCGCGCAGGGCTTCGGCGTCGGCGGCGAGTGGGGCGGTGCCGCGCTGATGGCCGTCGAGCACGCCCCGGCGAACCGGCGCGGGTTCTACGGCGCCTGGCCGCAGGTGGGGGTGCCCGCCGGGCTGGTGCTCGGCACCGCGATGTTCGCCCTGCTGTCGGCCACCCTGACCGACGAGCAGTTCCTGTCCTGGGGCTGGCGGGTGCCGTTCCTGGTCAGCGTGGTGCTGATCGGGGTCGGGCTGTGGATCCGGCTGGCGGTCAGCGAGAGCCGCATCTTCCAGGAGACCCTCGACTCGAAGTCCGCCGCCCGGATGCCGGTGCTGGACGCGCTGCGCACCTACCCGAAGGAGATCGCGCTGGCGGCCGGCTCGTTCGTGGCCACCCACGCCACCTTCTACGTCGGCTCGGTGTGGCTGGTCTCCTACGCCACCACCGAGCTGGGCTACGACCGCACGGCGGTGCTCAACGCCAACGCCGCGCTGAGCCTGTCGGACATCCCGATGATCCTGGCGTTCGGGCTGCTGTCGGACTTCGTCGGGCGCCGCAAGCTGTTCCTCGGCGGGATGGCGCTGCTGGTGCTGTTCGCCTTCCCGTACTTCTTCCTGGTCTCGACCGGCAACATCTGGCTCTACCTGCTCGGCGGCCTCATCGTGCAGGTCTGCCGCAGCGCGATCTACGGCCCGCAGTCGGCGTACTTCGCCGAGCAGTTCACCACCCGCATGCGCTACAGCGGCAGCTCCCTGGCCTACCAGCTGGCCGCGGTGCTGGGCGGGATGGCCCCGCTGGCCTGCACCGCGCTGGTCGCCTGGACCGGCACCGTGTACTCGGTGGCCGGGTTCGTGCTGGGGGTCGCGCTGATCTCGTTCGCCTGCTCGTACCTGATGACCGAGACGCTGCGCCGCGGGCTGACCTCCGACGAGCCCGTGCGCCGCTCGGCCCGCGCGGGATGAGGGTCAGCGCGCCGCGGTTCGCGCACCGGCCGGGGGCTCATCCCCGACGCCGGTGCGCAGCGGCACCTCCCGGATCAGCGCGACGGTCACCACCGTGACGACCGACAGGACCGCGGCGATGAGGAAGACCAGCGCGGTGGCGTCGCCGTAGGAGCTGCGCACGATCTCGGCCACCGGGGCCGGGAGCCGGTCGAGCGACCCGATCCCGACGCCGCCCGCCGCCGCGTCCCCGGGCACCGGGATCCCGGCGGTGGCCAGCCCGCGGGCGATCAGGTCGGCGACGTGGGTGGCCAGCACCGCGCCGAGCACGGAGACCCCGGCGGTGCCGCCCAGCGAGCGGAAGAACGTCACGGTGGAGGTCGCGGCGCCGAGGTCGCGCACGGCCACCGAGTTCTGCACGGCCAGCACCGTGTTCTGCATGGTCATGCCCATCCCGACGCCCAGGAGCAGCAGGTAGGCGCCGATCAGCACCATGTCGGTGTCGTGGTCGGTGGTGGCCAGCAGCCCGAACCCGACGACCATCAGCACCGAGCCGGCGACCAGGAAGCCCTTCCACCTGCCGAACCGGGTGATCAGCTGCCCGGACGCGATCGACGACAGGGTCGATCCGATGATCATCGGCAGGGTGAGCAGGCCGGCGGCGGTGGGGGTGTAGCCGCGGGCGATCTGGAAGTACTGCCCGAGGAAGACCGCGCTGCCGAACAGGGCGACGCCGACGGAGATGCTGCCGATGGTGGCCAGGGTGGTGGTGCGGTCGCGGAACAGCCGCAGCGGGATGATCGGCTCCTTCACCCGCGACTCGACGACCACGGCCGCCGCCAGCAGCGCGACGCCGAGCGCGGCCAGCCACAGCGAGGTCGGCGAGCCCCACGCGAACCGGTTGCCGCCCAGGGTGATCCAGATGAGCAGGTCGCTCACGCCGCCGGCGATCAGCGCGGCGCCCAGGTAGTCGATGTGCACCGGGCGCTTGACGACGGGCAGGTTCAGCGTGCGCTGCACGAGCACGAGCGAGACGACCGCCAGCGGCGCGCCGACCCAGAAGCACCAGCGCCAGCCCAGCCAGTCGGTGTCCACGATGAGCCCGCCGATCAGCGGGCCGGCCACCGGGGCCACCGACATCACCCCGGCGATGGGCCCGGTGTAGCGGCCGCGCTCGCGCGGGCTGATCATCGCCGCGACGACGATCATGATGAGCGCCTGCAGGCCGCCCAGCCCCAGGCCCTGCAGCACCCGCCAGGCGATCAGCACCTCGACGCTGTGCGCGAACCCGGCGCCGATGGAGCCGATGGTGAAGATCCCGATGGCCAGCTGGACCAGCAGCTTCTTGCTGACCAGGTCGGAGAGCTTGCCCCAGATCGGGGTGGTCGCGGTGGAGGCCAGCAGGGTGGCGGTGACGATCCAGGTGTACTGGTTCTGCGTGCCGTCCAGGTCCACGATGATCGTCGGCAGCGCGTTCGAGACGATCGTGCTGGACAGGAACGCGGTGAACATCGCCAGCAGCATCCCCGACAGTGCCTCGAGGGTCTGCCGGTGCGTCATCGCCCCGCTGCCCTCGGCCGACGGGGGCGGCGTCGACGCCGGGCTGGTCCGGTCGGCGCCGGCCGGTGGGGTGGCGGCGTCCGGCGTGCGGCCGGTGGATGTGGACACGGTCGACTTCCTCCGAGGGGCGTGCGGGGTGCGGGCCGACGGCGGGGCCCGCGCGGCGCTCGACGACGCCGCTGGTTGAGAGTCTCAACCATATGCCGGATTGGTTGCTTGTAGCAACTAACGAGAGGGCGGTGTGGCTCAGCCGACACCGGCGTCGTTGAGCTTGGCCAGCAGCGCCGTGAGGGCGACGATGTCCGCGCGCTCCCAGCTCTGCAGGGCCCGCTGCCACTCGCCGCGGCGACGCTCCCTGGCGGCGTGGTGGCGTTCGCGGCCGCTCTCGGTCAGCCCGACCAGCCGGGCCCGCGCGTCGGTGGGGTCGACGGTCCGCTCGACCAGGCCGAGCCGGACCGCGGCGTCGATCTGCCGGCTGATCGTCGACTTGTCCAGGAACAGCGCGGCGCCCAGCTCGGAGATCCGCATCGGCCCGGCCTGGCCCAGCACCGCGACCATCGGGTAGGCGGTCGGGTCGAGGCGGGGGTGCACCTGGCGGGCCGCGTCGCGCGCGGAGACCCGCCCGTGGCGCCAGAGCGCGGCCAGCTCCTCCTCCAGGGCGGGCAGCACGTCCTCGTGCGACACGTCGGCGGCTCCCTTCGCGTCCCACGCGGGGTCAACGGCGATCCTAGGTTGCTCCGCGAATGGGACGTCCACCCCATCCCGGGCGTGCGGGTCGGCCGGACCGCACCGCGATCGTAGGGTCGGGGGGTGGGTGAGCTGGGGGACCTGGTGCGTCCCGGGATGCGGGTCGCCGTGGGCGACGGGTGCGGGGCGCCGCGGGCGCTGTTCCCCGGGCTGGTCGAGGCGGCCCGCCGCCGCGGCGACGTGTCGCTGCTGCTGGGCTGGCTGCCCCGGCCCGAACCGGAGCTCGACCTGAGCGCCTTCGCCGACGTCGCCACCGTGCTCGGCGGGGCGGGGCTGCGGGCCGGGATCGAGGCGGGCACCGTGCGACGGATCCCGTGCCGGCTCTCGGCGGCGCCCGCGGTGCTGGCCGGTCCGCTGCGCCCCGACCTGCTGCTGGCCACCGTGGTGCGCGGCCCCGACGGGCTGCACCTGGGCGCCGAGGTGGCGTGGATGCGGGGGCTGGTCGAGGCCGGGGTCCCGGTGGCGGCGGTGGTGTCGGCGGCGGCACCGCTGGCCGACGCCGGCCCGGCGCTGCCGGAGGCGGCGCTCACCGTCGTCGCCGAGGTCGACGGACCGGCCGGGGCGCCCGCCGTGCTCGACACCCCGCCGCCCACCCCGGCCGACGAGGCCATCGCGGCGCACGTGGCCACCCTCGTGCCGCACGGCGCGCGGGTGCAGGTCGGGCCGGGGCGGCTGGCCGCGGCCATGGTCGCGGCACTGGAGGTCCCGGTGCGGATGGACTCCGGCATGCTCCCCGACCCCGTCGTCGACCTGGACGCGCGCGGCCTGCTGCTCGACGAGCCGGTCGCCGCCTACCTGGTGGGCACCCCGCGCCTCTACGCGTGGGCGCACGGGCGCCGGCTGCTGCACCCGGTCGAGGTGGTGCACGACATCGGCCGGCTCTCCCACCCCGACCTGCCCCCGCTCATCGCGCTGAACACCGCCCTGGAGATCGACCACGACGGCCAGGTGAACGTCGAGGGGCTCGGGGGCCGGGCCACCGGCATGATCGGCGGGCACCCCGACTTCGCGGCGGCGGGCGCGCGCAGCCGCGACGGGCTCAGCGTCGTGGCGCTCGCCGCCCGCCACCGCAGCGGAGCGACCCTGGTCGAGCGGCTGTCCGGCCCGGTGACGACCGCGTCCCACGACGTCGACGTGGTCGTCACCGACGACGGGATCGCCGACCTGCGCGGCCGGGACCGGGCGCAGCGGCGCGCGGCGCTGCGGGACCTGTGGGGGGTGTGAGCGTGGCCGAGGAACAGCGGCCGGGACCGCCCGGCCAGGTAGCGCCGTAGCCGGACGGGCCGCTGCCCCGGTCCCAGGCGGCCGAGCCCCGACCGACGCCGCTCAGCGTGAGCGTTGCTACGCCTTCCGGAGCGCGTCACCGAGCGCCTCGGTGCTGGTCACGCCGACGATCAGCTCGCCGTTCCCGAAGACGAACCTCGGCACGGTGGCGACGCCCTCCCGCCGTGCTGCGGCCACTTGCTCACGCACCTCGGCGGTCCCCTCATCGGAGGCGAGGAAGTCCCGCACCCGGCCGCTGTCCAGGCCGACTCGCTCGGCCAGTTCGGTGAGCCGGGTGTGGTCGGCGACGTTCACGCCGTCGCGGAAGTACGCGTCGAAGAGGGCGGTCGCCAGCGCGGCCTGCGCCCTGGCCCCGTGCTCGTGCAGCGCGAACCACCGCAGCCGGTGCGCGGTCAGGGTGTTGACCGCGATCGCGCGGTCGAACCGGTACTCGATCCCTTCATCGGCACCGATCCGTGTCATCTCCGCGAGCATCGCCGCAGCTTGTTCCGGGCCGAACATCTCGACCACCGTGTCCATCAGCGGCCGGGGCTCCTCGGGTGCGTCGGGAACGAGCTGGTACGGACGGTGGACGAGTTCGACGTCCGGTTCCGCACCGGCCGCAGCAACCGCGCGGTGGAACTGGTGCGTGCCGAGGCGGCACCACGGGCACGCGATGTCGTCGTACACGTCCACCTTCATCCCGGGTCCTCCTGGTCGGGGTAGCCGTAGCCGACGAACCCGGCTGCCTTGTGGTTCCGTTCGGCGTACAGGTGATCGATGGCGTTCTTCAGCGCGGCCGGGACGGAGCCGTCCGGGGTGACGAACACGAACCCGTCGAACCTCTCGATCGTCGCCGCCCACCGCTTGGTGTGCGCGCGGTGGTACCGGCCGATGGCCACGGGCGCGGGCTCGTCCAGCAACGGCGGGGCGCCGGCCGGCGACCTCGCGACCCACCGGGTGACGGTCTCCCCGCGGCGTCCGGGCGGGTGCTGCCGGGAATGATCGCGATCCGGGTCATTCGATGATCACCCTCTCGTCCGCGGCACGTCACGCGCGGCGAACTCGTACGCGGTCTCGATGCCGAGGGCCAGGACCCGGCGCGGGCGGACGCGGATCCACGCCGGATCGAACGGGAACGGGGCACCGAGGCGCTCGCCGACCTCCTCGCCGCCCTCCAGGTGGGTCTCCGCGTGCCCGCGGATCTCCATGTAGCGCGGCGTCCAGGGATCGACGGACGCGACGTCGTCGACGACGACCGCCACGTCGGGGTGCCGTCGCGCGTCGCGGAACTTCTTGCTCGCGGCCATGCCGCTCCCGGCGTGCCCGCCGATCACGAGCACCTGGTCCTGCCGGTCGAGGAACACCGCCAGCGGGGTGACGTGCGGTCGGCCGTCGGGGCCGACGGTGGCAAAGCGCCCGAGCAGCCCCATGGTCAGGTACTCGTTCTCGGCGTGGGTGAAGGTGCCCATCAGTCTCCCCGGTGCCGTTCTCCGCCGACGGACCCCACGATGCGAGGTCCGGCCCGGGACAGGAAGGCCGCCTCGAGGCTGGCCCCGACAGGGCCACCATCACCACCAGCAGCGCCACTACAGTCGAGCCATGAACGAGCTGGGCGCGTTCCTGCGCGCTCGGCGTTGGGCTGTCGCCCCCGCCGACGTCGGGCTCCCGGCCGGGGGCCGCCGCCGTACGCCCGGGCTGCGCCGGGCGGAGCTGGCCACCCTCGCCGGGATCAGCGTGGACTACCTGGTCCGGCTCGAGCAGGGGCGCGACCGCCACCCCTCCGCCCAGATACTCGCGGCGCTCGCCGACGCGCTCCGCCTGACCGTCGAGGACCGCGCTCAGCTCCGCCTCTGCGCCAAGATCGCCGACGGCGGTCACGACCCGCTCCTGTGTCCGTCGGCGACAGGACCCACCCGCTCGGTCCGCCCCGGCGTGCAGGCGCTCCTCGACCGGCTCGAGCCCGCGCCGGCGTTCGTCCTCAACCGCCTGGGCGACGTTGTCGCCTTCACCGCCGGGTACGCGCGGCTGACCGGCCCGATCGGCCTGCTCGACACCCAGCCGCCCAACCTGGCCCGGTTCGTGCTCACCGACCCCCGCGCCCGGACCGCCTACCCCGACTGGGACCGCGTCGCCGACCAGCAGGTCGCCATCCTCAGGCTCGAGTCCTTCCGCTCCGACTGGCTGGTTGCCGAACTGGTCGATGAGCTGACCATCACCGTCGGCGCCGCGTTCACCGACCGGCTGGCGGCCCCGCCGAGCCTGCCGGAGCGCACCGGCGTGGAGCGCCTGGCCCATCCCGAGGTGGGGGAGCTGCGCCTGGCCTACGAGATCCTCGAGCTACCCGAGGCCGATGCCCAGCGGCTCGTCGTCCATCTGCCCGCCGACGACGCCACCTCCGCCGGACTCGACCGTCTCAACGGCCGCCGGCCCGGCGCCCTGCGCGCGGTGACCGGCTGACACCCCGGACGAGGGCGCTACCGCGGGCGACCTCAGCTCCAGCAGGAGGTCGTGGAGGGGTTCTCGCGGAGTCCGTGGTGCCCCCGGGCTGATCGCCGTCCGTTCGGTCAGAGCCCCAACGCGGTGCTCAGAACCTCGTGCACGTGGGTGTTGGGGTGCTGGCCGGAGAAGCGCTCGGCGCCCGGGCCGTCGGCGGTCACCGGCACCGCGCCGCCGGTGTGCTGGCCGGTGGTCCAGTCCATGGTGAAGGGCAGCCCGCTGCCCGCGGCCGGGAACGGCCCGTCCTCGGCGGAGTCGCCGTCGCCGGACTCGTCCTCGGTGTCGGTGCCGTCCTCGACCGCGAGTCCGCCGGTCTCGTGGTCGCCGGTGACGACGAGCAGCGTGTCGGGGTGCTCGGCGACGTACGCGCGGGCCACCGCGACGGCCGCGTCCAGCTCCCGCATGGCCAGCAGCATCTTCTCGCCGTTGTTGGCGTGCGCGAACTCGTCCACGGCCTCCTCCTCGACCAGCAGGAAGAAGCCGTCGGGGGCGGCGTCGAGGGTGTCGAGGGCCTTCTCGGTCATCGTGGCCAGGCCGACGACGGGGGAGTAGACGTCGCCCTGCCCCTCGGGCTCTTGCTGGAACTGCTCCTGGTTGGCGAACAGCCCCAGCAGCTTCGGACCGCTGGCCGCGTCGAGCTCCTCGGCGGTGCTGACGTAGGCGTACCCGGCCGCCTGCGCCGCGGCGACCAGGTCGCCCTCCTCGCCCTGGCTGGCCTCGTCCGGGTCCTCCGGCGGGTTGTCGGGGTACGCGCCGGGGCTGCCCGCGGGCAGCCACCAGTCCTCGCCGCCGCCCAGGATCACGTCGGGCTCGCTGACCTCCAGGTACTGGCGGGCGATCTGGTCCTGCAGGGCGCGGTCGGTGGTGCTGGCGAAGAAGGCGGCCGGGGTGGCGTCGGTGACCTGCGCCGTCGTGACCAGGCCGGTGGCCTTGCCCGCGGCCTTGGCCTGCTGGCCGATCGTGGGCAGCGCGTTGCCCTCGACGTCGACCGAGATCGCGCCGTTGTAGGTCTTCTGGCCCGTCGCCCACGCCGACGCGCCCGCCGCGGAGTCGGTGATGACGCTGCCCGGGTCGCGCGGGTCGGTGGTCAGCGAGCCGCTGTGGGGGAGCTGGTCCATCTGCAGCTGCCCCTCCGGCCCGACCAGGTGCAGCCGGCCCGCGGCCCGGTGCGCCTCGCCCATGCCGTCGCCGGTGATGAAGATGACGCTGCGCGCCGGGCCGGTGGCGACCGCCGCCGGAGCCGGCCGGCCCGCCGTCGCCGTCACGGCCACGACCACGGCCGCCGCGGAGGTGACGCCGACGGCGGCGGTGAGCAGGCGGACGGGCAGGCGGCTCGGCATGGATCTCCTCGGCGGGGCGGCGGGACCCCATGGTGCGGGCTCGTCGCCCGACAGTGAACCGCCGGATGCCCGCCGGGTCCACGGCACCCCCGGCGACCGCGGCGGCGACGGCCCGGACCGGATGCCGGACACTGCTGGGTGTGCAGACCGAGGACCCGCCGCGGGCGGGCGCGCGCCGGGTGGCGCGCACCGTCGTGACCGGCCTGGGCCGGTCGTTCCCCGGCAGCGACTTCGCCCTGTGGGCCGCGGGGGCGACGTTCTTCGGGCTGATCGGGCTGGTCCCGGCGACCATGGTGTCCCTGTGGCTGGCCGCGCTGCTGGTCGGCCCGGACGTGGTGGTCGCCAGGGTCGACATCGCGGTCACCGGACTGCCGCCCGGGCACGGCACGCCGACCGCTCTGCACACCCTGGCCACCACCGCGGTCGGGATGACGTGGGTGCAGGCGCTGGTGGCGGTGTTCCCGGCCAGCCTCTACGGCGAGGGCCTGCGCCGGGCCTTCGGCCAGCTCTCACCGGTGGAGGGCGACCGGTTCACCGGGTGGCGCGGCCGGCTGGGCCTGCTCCCGCTGATCGCGGTGGGGCCCGGTCTGGTGCTGGCGCTGCTGGCCGGGGCCCCGCTGGTGGCCCCGCTCTACGACGCGGGCGGCGGGTCGCTCGTGCTCGGGGTGGTGATCGCGTTCCACGTGGTGTTCGTGCTGGTCTCGGTGGCGCTGGTGCTGGTCTACCGGTTCGTGGCGCCGGGCCGGACCGGCACGCGCGCGCTGCTGCTGGCCGGGTTCGGCACCGGCTCGGTGATGTCGGGGTTCCTGCAGGGCTTCCTGCTGTTCCTGGCCATCCCCGTCGAGTGGTCGCTGCCCTTCGGCGGGCTGCCGGTGTTCGGCGCGGTCACCGCGCTCGTGCTCTGGCTCTACCTGCTGCACCTGATCGTGCTGGTCGGCTACCGGCTGGCCCTGGTGCTCGACGACCAGATCGGCTCGCGCGGCTGACCGTTTGCCCGCCCGCCCCGCGGGAAGCCCGCACGCGCAGATCCACCGTCTGGGAGGACCGACAGCGCATGCAGATCGGGTACAAGCTCGCCGCCGAGGCGTTCGGGCCCCAGGAGCTCATCCGCCAGGCCGTGCTGGCCGAGCGGGCGGGCTTCGACTTCGTCGAGATCAGCGACCACTACCACCCCTGGCTCGACGTCCAGGGCCACTCGCCCTTCGCCTGGACGGTGCTGGGCGCCATCGCCGCGAAGACCGAGCGCATCGAGCTGGCCACCGGGGTGACCTGCCCGACGGTGCGCTACCACCCGGCGATCATCGCGCAGGCCGCGGCCACGCTGGCGCTGGTCTCCGACGGCCGCTTCACCCTGGGCATCGGGTCGGGGGAGCGGCTCAACGAGCACGTCGTCGGGAAGGGCTTCCCCGGGGTGCACGAGCGCCAGGCGATGCTGCGCGAGGCGCTGGAGATCATCACGCTGCTGTGGCGGGGCGGCTACCAGAACTACGACGGGCGGTACCTGCGCCTGGAGGACGCCCGGGTCTTCGACCTGCCCGAGCGGCTCCCGCTGATCGCGGTGGCCGCGGGCGGTCCGGAGGCGGCGCGGATGGCCGCCGAGCTCGGCGACGCGATCTTCGCCACCGAGCCGCGCGCGGACCTGGTGGAGGCCTACCGCGGCGCGGGCGGCTCCGGCCCCCGCTACGCCGAGGCCCCGCTGGCCTGGGCGCCCGAGGAGAAGACCGCCGCGCAGGCGGTGCTCGAGACGACCCGCTGGGCGCTGACCGGGTGGAAGGTGATGAGCGAGCTGCCCAACCCGGTCAACTTCGAGGCCGCGACCACCACCGTGGGCCTGGACGATGTGCTGGGCCAGTTCGCCTGCGGTCCCGACCCCGAGCGCCACCTCGAGGTCGCCGGGCAGTTCGTCGACGCGGGCTTCGACCGGATCGCGCTGCTCAACGCCGGGCCCGACCCGGACGGCTTCATCGAGTTCTTCCGGACCGAGCTGGGCGACCGGCTGCGCTCGCGGGCCGGCTGACCCGGCGCGCGACGACCCGGGCGAACGGCAGCGCCACCAGCCCCATCCCGAGCCCGCCGACCAGCGCGGAGCCGGGCAGGTCGAAGAAGACCAGGTGGGCCAGCACCGACGAGCCGTAGGTCCACAGGTAGAGCGCGGCGGCCGGACCCGACGGGGTCCGGTCGACCGCGGCGCCCAGGGCCCGGTGCAGGGCCGCCACCATCAGCAGCGCCACCAGCAGCCAGCCGGCGTAGTTGGTCAGCGGCACCCCGGGCACCAGCGGCAGGGCCGGGGTCGGGTGCGTCCAGCTCCAGTGCCCGGCGTCGACCATCTGCGGGTCGAGGAACAGGTCCCAGGCGGCCAGCGCGGCGCCGCCGAGCACCACCACCGACACCGGCCCGCGCCCCAGCGCGCGCCCGACGACCAGCGCGGGCCAGGCCATCATCACCCAGGCCAGCGGCACGACCACCGGCACGCCGAGGACCTGCGCGCCCAGGGTCGCGGCGTAGGCGTAGTCGCCGAACGGGAAGCCGGTGCCCACCCCGACGGCCTCGGCCACCAGCCCACCCCCGCCGGCCACCCCCAGCAGGACGAGCACGCCGCGCGCGCCGTGCCTGCGGGCCACGTCGGCCAGCGAGGCCGCCGCGAACACGACCACCGAGACCACCGTCACCCGGGTGCGCAGCGGGTCGGTGGTGAGCGGGTAGACGATCTGCACCAGCACGGCCGCCGCGACCAGCGCCCAGCAGACCCACCCGGGGACGGTGCGTGCGGGGGTGGTCGCGGTGCGGGAAGCCATCGCCATGGCCCCACCCTTGTGGTACGGGTGCGAACGCGCTCGCCGGGGCGTGGCGGTGCGTCGCCGAAGGTGTCCGGGTCCGCAGTGCCCACCGCAGTGCCCACCGCAGTGCCCACCGCAGTGCCCACCGCAGTGCCCACCGCAGTGCCCACCGCAGTGCCCACCGCAGTGCCCACCGCAGTGCCCACCGCAGTGCCCACCGCAGTGCCCACCGCAGTGCCCACCGCAGTGCCCACCGCAGTGCCCACCGCAGTGCCC
>NZ_JAGSOV010000011.1 GCF_023898865.1 Pseudonocardia humida | reverse complement strand
GCGTGATCCGTGGCCGAGCCGGGGGGCGAGGGAGCGGTGGCCGACGGGTTCGCCACGCCACGTGTCGCCCGGGTGCGCTCATCAGCAGGGCGGACGGGCTCCCAGCCGTCACGGCCCTGCGCGACCCCGGCGACCGGTTGTCCTTCGACACGTCGGCCACCGCGACCCCGTTGTAGTGCATCGAGCGGGCCGCGGGCCAGGCGCGCGCGGTCCGCCGCGCGGTTCGTCAGGAGCTCGTCAGGCGGGGCGCGATCGCGATGCCCGCCTTGCCGCCCGACGCAGCTGGAGGATGCGCGCGCTTCCCGGGATCGCCACGAGCAGCACTCCCGCGACGGCGGCGAACAGCAGGGCGATGCCGGTCGGGAGCGTCCCCGACCAGCTCAGGAAGTCGATCCGGGTCGACTCGCGGTTCTGCAGGATGAAGACCAGCAGCAGGACCAGCACCACCGCGGCGAGGATCGACCCGACCCACACCGCGCCCACGGCCCGGCCTGGTGGCGGGCCGGCGCTGTCGCCCGCACCGGTGGTCGTGCTGGACGGCTCTTCGGTCATGCCCGTCGTCCCTCCTCGATCGCGACGTCGGGATGCCAGATCAGCCAGCCGAACAGGACGACGAACCCGGCGACGCGCATCGCGGCGACCCATCCGCTGACGACGACGAGCCCGACCAGCAGGGCCAGCGCTTCACCGACCCCCATCCGGATGTCCCCGGCCAGGGCGCGGTCCCCCCGCGCGTGCGCCCCGGGCGCGTCCGTCCTCGACCGCCCGCTCGCGGCGCCCTGGCCGCCCGTCCCGGTGTGATCCATCGCGGTCACCTCCCGCACCGGTCCTACCCCCGCGTGGCTGACCGGACGCCGTCTTCCCGCGACCGTCAGGAGACCGTCACGTCTCCTCGGCGGGGCTCCGCTGGGAGTCCGACCTGATCGGTGGATCAATTCCCGCGCGCGCCGGCGACGTCGCCGCAGCCTGCGCGGCCGCGGGTAGGGAGCCCTCCGCCGGATCGCTTCAACGCCGACCCTCCGGGGCTCATGACAGATCTGCGGGGCGTGCCGAAACCGTCACGATGGTCCCGTGTCCGGCGTCACAAATGCGCCGCTCGCCTTGCGATCGCCTGACGAGCTCGGGACATGCCGAAATTCGCTGTTAACTTCTCGGACCATGTCTGCACCTGATGAGCGTGACCTCGTCCGTGGACGGACCGCCGGCCCGATCGGCCGATGAACCGCGACCGCGAGGACGATGCGATGACGACCATCTTCGACGAGCTCGAATCCCAGGTCCGCAGCTACTGCCGGAACTGGCCGGTCACCTTCGGAACCGCATCCGGATCCCGGCTGCACGACGTCGACGGCCGGCAGTACCTGGACTTCTTCGCCGGCGCCGGCGCGCTCAACTACGGCCACAACCCACCGGCGTTGAAAGAACCGCTGTTGGAGTACCTCGCCGGCGACGGGATCGTGCATTCCCTGGACATGTTCACCGTGGCGAAAGCGGAATTCCTGCGCACGTTCCAGGAATTCGTACTGGGCCCGCGCGGCCTGGACTACCGGGTGCAATTCCCGGGGCCCACCGGGGCGAACTCCGTCGAGGCGGCGCTGAAGCTGGCCCGCAAGGTCACCGGCCGGGAGTCGGTGATCAACTTCACCAACGCGTTCCACGGCATGACCCTCGGTGCGCTCTCCGTGACGGGCAACTCGATGAAGCGCGGCGGAGCCGGCATCCCGCTGGTGCACGCCACCCCGATGCCGTTCGACAACTACTTCCGCGGCACCGTGCCCGACTTCCTCTGGCTGGAACGCCTGCTGGCCGACGCCGGCAGCGGTCTGAACGAACCGGCGGCGGTCATCGTCGAGACGGTGCAGGGCGAGGGGGGCATCAACCCCGCGCGCGTCGAGTGGCTGCAGGCCCTCGCCGACCTCTGCGACCGGCACGAGATCGTGCTGATCGTCGACGACGTGCAGATGGGTGCCGGGCGCACCGGCCCCTTCTTCTCCTTCGAGATCGCCGGCATCACCCCGGACATCGTCTGCCTGTCCAAGTCGATCAGCGGCTACGGCCTGCCGATGGCCCTGACGCTGATCCGGCCCGATCTCGACCAGTGGGCCCCCGGCGAGCACAACGGCACCTTCCGCGGCAACAACGCCGCGTTCGTCACGGCCACCGCGGCGCTGCGGGAGTACTGGGGCGATGACGCGCTGCACCGCTCCACGCTCGCCAAGGGGGAGCGCGTCCACCAGGTGCTCGGCGCGCTGGCCGAGGCGTCACCGGCCGTGGAGCTGGTACCGAGGGGGCGCGGGCTGGCCAGGGGACTGGCCTTCGCGCAACCCGACCTCGCCACCAAGGCGTGCGCCGCGGCGTTCGAGCGCGGGCTGCTGGTGGAGTCCGCCGGGCCGGCCGACGAGGTCCTGAAGATCATGCCGCCGCTCACCGTGACCGACGACGAGCTCGACGAGGGCCTGGCGGTCGTCGCCGACGCCGTCCGCGCCGTCACCGCGGGGGTGCCCGCATGATCGTGCGCACCCTGGGGGAGATCACCGGTACCGAGCGCGACGTGCGGACCGCGAACTGGCGGAGCAAGCGGATCCTGCTCGCCGCCGACGGCCTCGGCTTCTCCCTGCACGAGACCGTGCTCGAGCCCGGGACGGTCAACGACTTCTGGTACGCCCACCACGTCGAAGCGGTGTTCGTCGTGGAGGGCGACGGCGAGCTGCTGGACAAGGACGGCGACCGGACCCACGAGCTCGGTCCCGGGTCGGTGTACGCGCTCGACGGCAACGAGCGCCACCAGCTGCGCCCCCGCACGCGGATGCGGACGGTGTGCGTCTTCACGCCCCCGGTCACCGGCAGAGAGGTGCACGACGAGCAGGGCGCCTACCCGTTGCTGACCGGGCCCACTGACGAAGGGAGCGTGCGATGAACCGCGGTGCGACAGTGCTCGACGACCGGTACCCGACGCGGCTCTCCGACCTGCCCGCGCTCCTCGAGCGCGCCGACCCCACGGTCTGGGACGACGGCAGGGTGCCCGGCCCGCTCTCCGCCGACGAGCTGGCCGCGCACGAGCGCGACGGGTTCGTCACCGTGGGCGGGCTGCTGGACCCGGCCGAGGTGACGGCGTTCTCCGCCGAGCTCCACCGGCTGGCCACCGACCCCCTCGTGCGGGCGGACGAACGCACCGTCG
The DNA here is from genome assembly GCF_023898865.1 of Pseudonocardia humida. Classification (GTDB taxonomy): domain Bacteria; phylum Actinomycetota; class Actinomycetes; order Mycobacteriales; family Pseudonocardiaceae; genus Pseudonocardia; species Pseudonocardia humida. The sequence goes on along the minus strand of NZ_JAGSOV010000011.1, from coordinate 257,659 downwards.
TCGAGAAGACCTCCAGCGAGGTCCGCTCGATCTTCGAGGTGCACCGGCTGAGCCGCGCGGTCGCCGAGCTGGTCGGCGACGAGCGGGTCGCCGGGCGGGCGCGCCAGATCCTGGGCGGTGACGTCTACGTGCACCAGAGCCGGATCAACTACAAGCCCGGCTTCGGCGGGGGCGGGTTCTACTGGCACTCCGACTTCGAGACCTGGCACGCCGAGGACGGCATGCCGGCCCCGCGGGCGGTGAGCATCTCGATCGCGTTGACGGAGAACTTCGCCCACAACGGCTGCCTGATGATCATGCCAGGCTCGCACCGGACGTTCGTGTCCTGCGTGGGGGAGACCCCGGCCGAGCACTACAAGCAGTCGCTGCGCGAGCAGGAGATCGGCACCCCCGACCGCGACAGCCTGCGGATGCTCGCCGACCGCTACGGCATCGCGATGATGACCGGCCCGGCCGGATCGGCGACGGTGTTCGACGCCAACTGCATGCACGGCTCGGCCGACAACATCACCCCCTACCCGCGGTCGAACATCTTCGTGGTGTTCAACAGCGTCGACAACGCCCTGCAGGCGCCGTTCGCCGCCGACCGGCCGCGTCCCGAGCACGTGGCGGCCCGGGAGCGGACGCCCGTCGTCGGGGGGAGCGCGTGATGAGCGGTCGGTCGTGGAGCCGCCGGGACCTGCTCCGCCGCGGTGCCCTGGCCGGCGCCGTGGTGCTGGGCGGCCCGACCGCGCTGTCGGCGTGCACAGCGGTGCCCTCCGGTGGCGGGGGTGCCGAGGGCGGGGCGGGCACCCTGGAGCGGGCGCGGGAGGCGGGCACCATCACCGTCGGCATCGCCAACGAGGCGCCCTACGGCTTCACCGACGCGCAGGGCCGGGTGACCGGCGAGTCGGTGGAGGTCGCGCGCGCGGTGCTGGGGAAGCTCGGCATCGGCCGGGTCGACGCGATCACCGTGGAGTTCGGCGAGCTGATCCCGGGCCTGACGCTGTCGCGGCAGTTCGACATGGTGACGGCCGGGATGTTCATCACCCCGCAGCGCTGCGAGGCCGCGGCCTTCTCGGCCCCGGACTACACCGCCCCGACGGCGTTCCTGGTCCCGGCAGGCAACCCCGCCGGGATCACCTCCTTCGACCAGGTGCGCGACCAGGAGCTTCGGGTCGCGGTGCTGAACGGGGCGGTCGAGCAGGGCTACGCCACCGACAGCGGCGTCCCGGCCGACCGGGTCCAGGTGCTCGGCGACCAGAACGCGCTGCTGCAGGCGGTCGCTTCCGGGCGCGTGGACTGCGCCGCGCTGACCAACATCTCGCTCAACGATGTGGTGTCCAAGAACCCCGGGGCCCCGGTCGAGGTCACCGCGGGCTTCTTCCCCGTGATCGACGGCGAGGAGATCGTCTCGGCCGGCGGGTTCGTGTTCCGCCAGGGCGAGGACGACATCCTCGACGCCTTCAACACCGAGCTGACCGCGCTGCAGCAGTCCGGCGAGTGGCTGCGGATCGTCGCCCCGTTCGGCTTCACGCAGGACAACCTGCCGGGTCCGGACGTGACCACCGCCGCGCTCTGCGCGGCCTGACCCCGAAAGATGCTCGACAGCCTGCCGCTCATCCTGTCGTTCCTCATGGCGGGCGTGCCGCCGACCGTGCTCGCCACGGTCGGCGGCATCGCGCTGACCGTGGTCCTGTCGGCCGTCGCCGGCCTGGCGCTCGTCTCCCGGCACCGCGCGGTGCGCGCGGTCAGCCGCGTCTACGTCGAGTTCTTCCGCGGCACGTCCGAGGTGGTCCAGCTGTTCTGGATCTTCTTCGTGCTCCCTGCCCTGGTGGGCTACCAGATCATCCCGCTGGGGGCGGGGATCCTGGTGCTCGGGCTGAACCACGGCGCGTACGGGGCCGAGATCGTCCGCGGCGCCGTGCGGGCCGTGCCGCGCGCGCAGCACGAGGGCGCCGTGGCGCTCAGCCTGTCGCCGTGGGACCGCATGCGGCGGGTGGTCCTCCCGCAGGCCGTGGTGGAGATGCTGCCCCCGTTCACCAACCTGTTCATCCAGCTGCTCAAGAGCACCGCGCTGCTCTCGCTGGTCGTCGTGGACGAGGTGGTGCGCCGGGGGCAGCTGCTGGTGCCGAACCTGGGGGTCGGCGAGAAGCTGACCATCTACCTGGTCGAGCTGGTGATCTACCTGGTGCTGGCGCTGCTGATCACCGCGGGGATGCGGCTGCTGGAGCGGCGGGCCGCGGCCCGGGTGGGACGCGTCCCGGCGACCGGGGTGGCGACGTGACCGGCGGGTGGGACTGGGCCTACGCGGTCGAGATCCTGCCCGCGCTGTGGCGCGGCCTGCAGGTCACGCTGCTGGCCACCCTGCTCGGGTCGCTGCTGGCCTTCGGGCTGGGGTTGGTGTTCGCGGTCGTGCAGCGCAACCGGGTAGCGGTGCTGCACCGGGTGGTGTGGGCGTTCGTCCAGTTCTGGCGGAGCACGCCGTTGCTGGTCCAGGCCTACGTGATCTACCAGGTGCTGCCCGACGTCGGCATCACCCTCGGCTCGCTGGCGGCCGGCGTGCTCGCGCTGGGCCTGCACTACGCCTGCTACACCTCCGAGGTGTACCGGGCCGGGATCGAGGCGGTGCCGCCGGGGCAGTGGGAGGCGGCCGCCGCGTTGAGCCTGCCGCGCTCACGGGTGTGGCTCGCGGTCGTCCTCCCCCAGGCGGTGCCGCGGGTGCTGCCCGCGCTGGGCAACTACGTCATCTCCATGTTCAAGGAGGTGCCGCTGCTGCTGGCGATCGGGCTGGTCGAGGTGGTGACGGTGGCCCGGCAGCTCAGCGCCGAGAGCTTCCGGCCGGTCGAGCCGCTCACCCTGGCCGGCATCCTGTTCCTGCTGATCAGCTACCCCGCTTCGGTCGTCGTGCGGAGATTGGAGCGACGCACCGGTGCCCGCTGAGCCCATGATCGTTTTCGAGGGCGTGCACAAGCGCTTCGGCGACTCCGTCGTGCTCTCGGACCTCGACCTGGCCGTCGATCCCGGCGAGCACGTCACGCTGATCGGCCCCTCCGGGTCGGGCAAGACCACCATCCTGCGGCTGCTGATGTGCCTGGAACGGGTGGACGCCGGCACGATCCGGGTGGGCGGGCGCTACTTGTCGCACATGCACCGGCGCGGTGAGCTGGTGCCCGCCGACGAGAAGCACTCCCGCGACGTGCGTCGCCGGATCGGGATGGTGTTCCAGCAGTTCAACCTCTTCCCGAACATGTCCGTGCTGGGCAACCTCATCGAGGCCCCGACACGGGTCCTCGGCCTGTCCCGGGCCGAGGCGACCGAGCGGGCGGCCGAGCTGCTGGACATGGTCGGGCTCGCGGAGAAGATCGACGAGCACCCGGCCCGGCTGTCCGGCGGGCAGCAGCAGCGGGTGGCGATCGCCCGCGCGCTGGCCATGCGCCCGGACGTCCTGCTGCTCGACGAGATCACTTCCGCGCTCGACCCGGAGCTGGTAGCCGGCGTGCTGCGGCTGCTGCGGCGGATCGGCGACACGACCGACATCACCATCCTCTGCGTCACCCACGAGATCGGCTTCGCCCGCGACTTCTCCGACCGGGTGCTGATGTTGGACGGCGGCCGGGTGATCGAGGACGGCCCCCCGGACCAACTGCTGCGCGAGCCACGGCAACCGCGCACCAAGGAGTTCCTCGCGGCGGTGCTGGAGGGCCGATGAGCGCGACCGCGCCCCCGAACCGCGCGTTCGGTCGCCGCGGATGTCGCGCCGCTGCCACCCGCGACGGCGACGACCGCACGCGGGACCCGGCCGAGCGCGGCGACGGAGGCGGGTGGCGGTCCTGGTGATCCGGGCATAGCCTCAGCGCAGGGCGCGCCGGGAAGGCTGGTCGGCACCATCTGACGGCTGCACGAGAAACGGCGATCGCGATGCCCCTCCTCCCTGATCCTGACGACCGACCCGTCGGTGCGCACTGCTCCCTCGGCCGCTCGTCGGCCCACCCGCCACCCGCCCCGCGGGTACGCCGACGCGGTTCTGGGCGATGAGCGCAGCGTCGCCCGACATCGCGGCGATGGCCGGGCCGGGCACCGGCGAGGTGGTGCTCGCCGTCGTCGTGGTGCTCGTGTCGGGCGCGGGTTCGTGGGCAGCGCTGCGCCGTCGCGGCCGCGCTCGATCCGGAGGGCGGCCGCTGCAGTCCGAGGATCGCCGCGTCGAACCGCATGTGCTGGTCCCCGTCGCCGACCGGATCGTCCGGGTACCCATCCGGGCCCTGGTGGCGCACGTTCAGGTGCGCGGCGCCACCACCAAGGACGGTGCCGTCATCGATGTCGACGCGGTCGTGCACCTGCTCGTCACCGATCCGGCGAAGGTGCTGGCCACGGCGGCCGATTGCGCCGACGCGTCGTCGGGCGCACTGGGGACCTCGCTGCGAGAGGTCCTCGGTCGGACCGACCTGGACACGGTGGTCTCCGACCGCGACCACGTCGGGGCCGATGCCCGAGCGGTCGTCGATGCGCGGATCGGCGCGTCGGCGACGGAGTGGGGAGCCCGCGTCGATCGCGTGGAGATCCAGGACGTCGTCCTCGTCGCCGGCCCGCGCCGACGAGCCGCCGGGTGGCGCTCGCCTGCCCGGGTGCTCGCTCCGGGCGGCGGGAGTCCTGCCGCGGCTCGGCTGGCCGAGGTCGCGAAGGCGTTGGAGGAGAACCCCGACGCGCTGCGACTGCAGCCGCCCGGTGCGGCCGCGGACCAGGGCGACACCGTGGTCGTGCCGCTGCGGATCGAGTTGATCCGCTCACTCGTGCGGGACGACCGCGCCGGTCGGTCCGAGCAGCGGTTCGACGCCGATCGTCGGATCGACCCGGCCTCGGCGTCCGAGGAGGACCAGCCCGGTGGACGCCGCGCCCCGAGCTGACCGCGGACCGGTCACGACGGCGCTGCGGACCCTCACGGCGGGTCCTGCGCCGTGGGCCCCGTGCCCTCGATGCCCGCGGCCGGTTCCGTGTTCCGGACCCGGTCGAGCCGTTTCATGATCGGTGTCGCGGCCACGCCGTGCAGCAGGACCGACACCACGACGACGAGGCCCGCGGTGGCCCACACCAGTTCGACGCCGTCGAAGCCGGCTTCGGCGGTGGCGTAGGCCAGGTAGTAGAACGAGCCGACACCGCGGATCCCGAAGGCGGCGATGGTGGTGCGCTCGGCCCGCGACCCGGGCCCGCCGCGCAGCGACAGCCACGCCGACAGCGGCCGCACCACCAGCACGACGGCCAGCCCGAGCAGGACCATCTGCCAGGTCAGCGGGCCCAGCAGGCCGCGAACGACCGCCCCGCCGAACAACACCAGCAGCAGCACGGTCAGCAGCCGCTCGATCTGCTCGACGAAGTCGTGCAGCACCTGGTGGTAGTCGTGGTCGCGCTCGGACGCCCGGATGGACCGCGCGCAGAGGAACACGGCGAGGAAGCCGTAGCCGCCGGCGACCTCGGTCAGGCCGTAGGCCAGGAACGTGGCCGCCAGCGCCACGAAGCCCTCGGCGTGCGAGGCCAGGTGCAGCTTCTCCGAGCGGGCCCGGAAGAACAGCGCGCCGAGCAGCCGGCCCACCAGCACCCCGCCCAGGACGCCGACCCCGAGCTTGACGAGCACGTCGGTCAGGACCCACTCGCCGAGCCACCCCGCCGGGTCGGCCCCCGCGACGGCCATGTGGATGGCGGCGTAGACGAACGGGAAGGCCAGCGCGTCGTTGAGCCCGGCCTCCGAGGTCAGCGCGAAGCGCACCTCGTCCTCGCCGTCCTCCTGCCCCCCGGGCTCGCCGACCTGGACGTCCGAGGCGAGCACCGGGTCGGTGGGTGCCAGCGCCGAGCCCAGCAGCATCGCCGCGGCCGGGGCCAGGCCGATCCACCACCAGCCGAGCAGGGCGGTGGCCGCGATCGTCAGCGGCATCGCGACCGCCAGCAGCCGCCACGTCGACGACCACGACCGCCAGCCGAGGCGGCGGTCGAGCTTGAGCCCCGCGCCCATCAGCGCGACGATGACGCCGATCTCGGTGAGGCGCTCGGCCACCTCGGGGTACTGGATCGGGTCCGGGTCGGGCAGGTCACCGATCACCGAGAACAACGCCATGCCCAGGCCGAGGAAGACGATCGGCATGGACATGGGTCGGTCGGCGAGCAGGCGGGGGAGCAACCCGGCGAGCAGGGCGCCCACCCCGACGAGGGCGTAGGTCAGATCGAGGAGGTCCACACGCTTCCGTTCCACTACCGGCGTCCCGGAGCGGGGCCGTCGACACCTCTTCTGCCCGGCGGACGGTCACGTGAACCCTCCTGGTCCGCGCAAGTCGTCCGGGATCGACGGGATCACGATGGGCAGGCCGCACGCACCGCTCGGCTCCGGGACCGCCTTCGCCTCGTCCGGCAGCGGATGGGGGCGCCGCTGGACCGGACGTGGGTCGACTGGTCCGGCGCCACCGCCGACGACATGACCGCGGGGGAGGATCCACTTCCAGGGGTGCGCCGGCGGCTCGTCTCCCGGTGATCGGACTTCGCGTGGTCGGCGCTCATGGGCGCCGCGTCGGGCCCGCCCGGCGGGCGGTCGTGTTGGCCAGCGAGCGCAGGTTCTGCGAGAGGGAGTCCAGCCCGTGCAGTTGGGCGCGCAGTGACTCGATGCGGCTGTCGGTGGCGGCGCGGTACATCCCCAGCCGCTTGAGCATGTCCTCGGTGGCCGCGGCGTCCGGCGGGGGGTCCGCGGACAGCGCGGTGATCAGTTCGACGAGCTCGCGGATCTGGTCGAGCGGGAAGTCCAGCGGCTTCATCGACTTGACCAGCAGGAGCCGCTCGACGTCCGGCTCGGTGTAGAGGCGGAAGCCACCGGGGGAGCGCTCGGACGGCGTCACGAGGCCGATCTCGTCCCAGTGCCGGAGGGTGCGCAACGACAGGCCGACCCGCGTGGCGACCGCACCGATCTGCATCACGTCGTCCACGCTCCACCTTCGCGTCATATCCGGCCCCAACCTACCGCGACGTGAGGATGAGCCCCATCTCCGAAGCGCTGCGCGTCCTGCTCGGCTGTACCGATCATCACAAGGTGGCCGACCAACCCTCCCGTATCGGTAGGGTTTCCGGCGTCGAGCCCCGTCGCGTGCGGCTCACCTCCGCCGCTCTCCGCGTCGAGGGCCCATCCGGAAAGAGATGATGATCCGTCCTGCGCTGCGCCCGCTCCGCCCGTCCCGCCCGTCGTGGTCGTCCCCGCGCGTGCTGCGCACCGAGGCCCTCGCCGGCCTGGTCGTGGCGCTGGCGCTGATCCCGGAGGCGATCGCGTTCTCGATCATCGCCGGGGTGGACCCCCGGATCGGCCTGTTCGCCTCGTTCACGATGGCGGTGACCATCGCGTTCACCGGCGGGCGGCCGGCGATGATCAGTGCGGCGACGGGGGCGATCGCGCTGGTGGTCGCGCCGCTGGCGCGCGAGCACGGCTTGGAGTACCTGCTGGTCGCGGTGGTGCTGGGCGGGCTGCTGCAGGTGCTGCTCGCGGTGGTCGGGGTGGCCCGGTTGATGCGGTTCCTGCCGCGCAGCGTGATGGTCGGCTTCGTCAACGCCCTGGCCATCCTGATCTTCCTGTCGCAGCTGCCCTACCTGGTGGACGTGTCGTGGGCGGTGTACGGGCTGCTCACCGTCGGGCTGCTGGTGCTGGTCGGACTGCCCCGGTTCACCCGGGTGGTGCCCGCGCCGCTGGTGGCGATCGTCGCGCTCACCGGCTTCACCGTGGTGGCCGGGGTAGCGGTGCCGACGGTCGGCGACCAGGGTGCGTTGCCCGACAGCCTGCCGATGCTCGCCGTCCCCGTGGTGCCGTTCACGCTGGGGACGTTCATGATCGTCGCCCCCTACGCGATCGCGATCGCCGTCGTGGGGCTGCTGGAGTCGTTGATGACCGCCAAGCTGGTCGACGACATCACCGACACCCACTCGGACAAGACCCGCGAGTCGTGGGGCCAAGGCGTGGCCAACGTCGTCACCGGGTTCTTCGGCGGCATGGGCGGCTGCGCGATGATCGGCCAGACCATGATCAACGTGAAGCACGGGGGCGCGCGCACCCGGGCATCGACGTTCCTGGCCGGGGTGTTCCTGCTGGTCCTCGTGGTCGCCCTGGGCGATGTGGTGGCGTTGATCCCGATGGCGGCGCTGGTCGCGGTCATGATCATGGTGGCGGTCGGGACGTTCGACTGGCACAGCGTGCGCCCGGCGACGCTGCGGCGGATGCCCAAGAGCGAGACCACGGTGATGGTCTCCACCGTCGCGGTCACCGTGGCCACCCACAACCTCGCCTACGGCGTCGGGGTCGGGGTGCTCGTCGCCATGGTGCTGTTCGCCCGGCGGGTGGCGCACCTGGTGGAGGTCACCGGCGTGCTCGACCCCGAGAGCACCTCGAAGGTGTACCGGGTCAGCGGGCAGCTGTTCTTCGCCTCCAGCAACGACCTGGTGTTCGCCTTCGACTACGCCCACGACCCGGCCGACGTCGTGATCGACCTGTCCGCGGCGCACGTCTGGGACGCCTCCACCGTCGCCGCTCTGGACGCGATCACCACCAAGTACGCGGCACGCGGCAGCACGGTGCGCATCGTGGGCATGAACGAGAACAGCTTGACGCGGCACACCGCGCTGGCCGGGCTCGCCTCGGCCGGGCACTGACCGGACCGTCGAGCGGCCGCCACTCCGGCGGTGACCGCTGCGGGGAAGCCGGCAGGGAGGATGTCCGACAGCATCGCCAGGGCGAGGACCTCCTCCCGGGCCCGGTCCTCGTCGGAAGCGCAGCAGTCCGGTCGGCGTGGCCACGGTGGCGTACTCGGAGGTCGAGGGGCCTCGCGTCGGTGCCCCTCTCCACGATCTCGCCGAGGATCTCGTGGCCGAGCGCCGGGTTCGCCGATACCGGTCAGCGGTAGCGCAGCAGGGCTGCGACACCGTCCTGAGCTGTGGCCGGCGTGCCGCCCGGCACGACCCGTACCGCGGCCGCGGTGCTCGCGGCGGCCCGGACCACGACGTCGGAGAGCGGGGCCGGTCGCGGATCGAGGACGCCGGTGGCCTGCAGCGCGATGGCTGTCGACCCGACCTGCGACCCGCCGGGCCCGAACCACCCGGTGCGGTCAGCGGCACGGGTAGGGTCGAGCAGCACGGTGTGCACCTGCCCGGCCCGCAGCGCGGCCAGGGTGTCCTCGGCCCCGCAGACCGCCAGGCCCTCGCTGCTCCCGCGGTGGTGCTCGGCCAGGAGGGCGGCGGTGTCGTCGACGACCGCGGCGGCGACGAGGGGCCGGGCCCGGCGCAGCGCCTCGTCGGGGCTCCCGTAGTCACCCTGGACCTCGGTGACCGCGTCGGCGACCCGGACCGGGAGGTGCTCGCGCAGGAACTGCACGGCCCGCACGTCGCCGCTGAGCACGACCAGGCGCGGCGCGGTGCGGTCGAACAACGCGGTGACCGCTTCGGACACCTCGCGCGCGTTGGACTCCCACCGGTTCTCCGCGCGCTGCTGGAACCGGCGCTGCGACCAGCCCCCCGGGGCGGACCGGGTGACGTGCAGGTCCTCACCGTCGACCTCGACGTGCTGGTCGTGCTGGTCGGGGAGGACGGCGATGAGCTCCGCTCCGAGACGGTCGGTGACGACGACGAGGTGCGGGAGGCGCTCCTGGGTCGCGGCCAGCAGCGGTGCGAGGTGCGGCAGCGGGCTGACCCTGGCGTCGTCGGTCTCCGGAGGCTCCGGCAGGTGCGCCGCGTAGCGCAACCCGTCGGCGTCCGCGACGGCGAACAGGGCGGCGCCCGCGGTGTGCGCCACCTCGACGAGGGGGTCGATCGCGGTGAGCGCGGCCTCCGGCGCTCCCTCGGTGCTCAGCCGGGTGCGCAGGGCCTTCCACCGCAGCGCTGTCCGTCGGGCGGCTCCGGGCTGCGAGCCATCGGTGATCAGGTGGGCCGTGACCACCGGTCCCTCGGATGCGAAGGCGTCCTCGGGCAGGGGGACGACCGGAGCAGGGCGGTGGGATGCGGGGGTGTTCGTCACGAGGTCTCCTCAGGATGGGTCTCACGGGGCCTTCTCCTGCGCCGCCGAACCGGACTCCCGTCGGCCGCCGCTCGTGCAGGGGGCGGTGGACCAGTGCGTGCCTGCCGGCCGGGATGACCAACGACTCGTCGAGCGCACGGACGGTCCAGTCCTGACCGCTGGTGCGCACCAGCCCGGTCTGCCCGGTCACCTGGCGCAGCACGTGCCATTCCTCGGCCTTCCGGCCGATGCCGTCGGATCAGGTGATCTGCTGCCCGGCCCGTCGCCGGATCGCCGCGTAACCGGCCGTGCCGAGGAAGAGCACGACTCCGATCACCGCCAGCCAGAACAAGCCTTCGATCAGCACGCCCACGACGGTCAGCGCGAGCCATGCGACGAGAAGGAAGATCAGCAGGGTCATCATGATGGGCGTCCTCGTCTCGGTCTCGGGAAATGGGGGGAGTGCGGCGCGCGTCCGGCGACGCGCAGCACCTGGTGCGCGTGCGCCAGCCGGGGCGGGTCGATGAAGTCGATCAATCGGCGCAGGGCGGCCGGGTCGGCGGCGAGTTCCACCCCGTCCGGGGCCGGGGCGGGGTGGCGCGCCGCTGCGGCGTCGACGCCCCTCACCACCCAGTCCAGGATCTGCGGGGCGGTGGGGACCAGGCTGAGCGGGACGGCATCCGGGCCGGCGTAGTAGCGGACCGAAGCCGGGTCCGCGGGCACCTCGGTCGACCAGCCCGTCGCCGGACCCCACTGCAGCAGCCGGCCGCTCAGGTCGGCGCGGACGCCTCCGCGTGCGAAGACCAACCGGATGTCGACCGGGTCGAGGACGCGCGTCCCGGCCGCCGCCGTCCGGGTGGGCCCGGTCAGCGCGCTGCTGGTCAGGACGAGCCCGCGCCGCGCGGCATCGGTCACGACCGCGGTGCGGTACCCGCGCACCGCGGCGACCGCGTCCACGCCCAGCGCCGCGATCAGTGCATCGCTTTTCATCCGGTGCCTTCCCCCGAAGTGAGCTCGCTGTTCCCGGGCCTCTTCGCGGCCGTGCGGACGGCCGACACGGCAGCGTGCGGCGCGCGACTCGACAGGTTCCATCCCGTGCCGAGGAACTGTGAGGGCGGTTGAGGATCCCGCGACCAGCCTGACCGCCCGAGCCGCCGACGACCATCGGGTTCAACCCCCATGTTCGGGCCGCGCGATCGGCTGCTCCTTCGCGCATCGGTGTGGTCGGCGATCGGCGGCTCGGGTGGTGGCGCGCGGACGCGGAGCGCGTTCGTGACGGGCAGCCTGCCCGGCGTCCGGGGCGGGGCCTCGGGCTCAACCCTCATCTCCCGTGCAGCCGTGCCGGGATCGGGCCGGGAGGCGGTGAAGTGGGGCGTTGCCCTCATGGACAACCCACCTCGTGGGGGGCGACCCTGACCGCATGCCCGTCGCCGTTCGGTCCCCTCCTGCCGCGGGCGGGAGCACCCGCCCGGTCCGGACAGCGGTGAGCGCGCTGTTCTGGCGGCTGTTCGTGGTCAACGGCGTGGTGTTCTCGGCCGGGGCGGCGGTGCTGGTGCTGTCGCCGGCCACGGTGTCGGCTCCGGTGGTGGTGACCGAGATCAGCGTCCTGGCCGTGGGGCTGATCGTCCTGCTGGTGGTGAGCGGGTTCCTGCTCAGGGAGAGCCTGCGTCCGTTGGACGGGCTGACCGCCCTGATGCAACGGGTGGATCTGCTGCGACCCGGACAGCGGATCGCGGTGAGCAGCGGCGGGGACTTCGCGTACGTGGTGCGCACGTTCAACGAGATGCTCGACCGGCTGGAGGCCGAGCGCGGAGTGAGCACCGCGCGGGCGCTCGCCGCGCAGGAAGGCGAGCGGCAGCGGATCGCCCGCGAACTGCACGACGAGATCGGCCAGAGCATGACCGTCGTGCTGCTCGGCCTGAAGCGCAGCGTCGACCGCGCACCCGAGGGTCTGCGCGACGAGCTCTGCGCCGTCCAGGAGATGGTCCGGAGCAGCCTCGACGAGGTCCGGCAGATCGCCCGCAGGCTCCGCCCGGGCGTCCTGGACGATCTCGGCCTGCTCAGCGCGATGAACGCGCTGGCAGGCGAGTTCGTCGAGGCGAGCGGGGTGGCGCTGGCGACGCGGCTGGACGACCGGCTGCCGGTGCTCGACGGCGACGCCGAACTCGTGCTGTACCGGATCGCGCAGGAGGGTCTGACGAACATCGCGCGGCACGCGGGCGCCGCGCACGCGGAGCTGTCCCTGACCGGCGACGGCGACCGCGTCGAACTGCGCATCCGCGATGACGGTCGCGGCATCGACGACGAGGCCGAGGGCGCCGGGATCCGGGGGATGCGCGAACGCGCGCTCCTGGTCGGCGCCGACCTGACGGTCGACCCGGCACCGTCGGGCGGCACCGAGGTCCGTCTCGTGGTACCCACCGCACGAGCACGGGAGAGGGGTGGGGATGGGACCGCCTGAGGCGCGCATCCTGCTGGCCGACGACCACGCGCTGGTGCGCCGGGGGCTGCGGCTGATCCTCGACGGCGAGCCCGACTTCACAGTGGTGGCGGAGGTCGGCGACGGCGCCGAGGCGGTCGAGGCGTGCTCGCGCGGTCGCGTCGACCTCGCTGTGCTCGACATCGCGATGCCGCGGATGACCGGCCTGCAGGCCGCCCGCGAGATCGCCCGGACCGCCCCGGCGGTGCGGATGCTGATGCTGTCGATGTACGACAACGAGCAGTACTTCGTGGAGGCGCTGAAGGTCGGCGCGGTCGGCTACGTGCTGAAGTCGGTGGCCGACCGGGACCTGGTGGAGGCCTGCCGGGCCGCGATGCGCGGCGAGCCGTTCCACTACCCGGGCACCAGCACCGCCCTGGTGCGGGACTACATCCAACGCCGGCGGCAGGGCGAGCGCCTCCCGGACACCCTCCTCACCCCGCGCGAGGAGGAGGTGGTCAAGCTGATCGCCGAGGGCCACTCCACCAAGGACATCGCCGAGACGCTGTTCATCAGCGTGAAGACCGTGGACCGGCACCGGGCCAACGCCCTGCAGAAGCTGGGCATGCACGACCGCGTCGACCTCACCAGGTTCGCGATCCGCTCCGGCCTCGTCGAACCCTGACCGCGGTCGGCGATCACCCGACCTGGTCAGTGCCGCACTCCGCTGCCATCCTCGCCGCATGCACCGTCCGATCCTCACAGCCGTCGCGGCGACCACGACGGCGGCCGTGGCCGGGAACGCGTTGATCAGCAAGGACGATCTGGCCTGGCTGCAGGGGTTGCGGCGGCCGCGGATGCAGCTGCCGCTGGCGGGGTTCGCTGCTGTCGGCATCACCTACTACGTGCTGCTCGGGTGCGTGCTCTACCGGGCCACGGATCGCCGGGACCGCACCGCGACGCGGCTGGCGCTGGTGGTGCTGGCGCTCAACGAGGTGTGGAACCTCGTGCTCTTCGGTCGCCGCAGCGTGTGGGGTGGGTTCGTCGGGATCCTGGCCTTTCTCGTGCCGCTGGTCGCGCTGCAGGTCTCGGTGTCCAGGGACCGGACGTCGAGCCTGTTGCTGGCTCCGTACACGGCGTGGGTGATCGGCTACGACGTGCCGTGGACCCTGCAGCTCTGGCGGCTCAACCGCAGCCCCCGCTGACCCGGTGCTGCGGTGAGTTCGGCGTGATCCTGGGCTCGTCGGAGTAGCTCTCCCGGGCCGTGGTCGTGGATCATCTCGCTCCCCCCGCAGTGCGGGGGCCAGCGTGTCCGTGGTCCGGGGTCAGGACCCCTGGCGGCTGGTGGGGCGGCCAGAAAGGTCCACCGGCACCCTCGGCGGCCCAGCCGCCCGCTGGCTGCGTTGCCGGCCGACCCGGGTACGCCAGGTACGACGGGCCGACCGGCGCCTCGCCAGCGGACGCCTGGATCCACCGATCTACCGGCGGACCTTCCTGGCCACCCCCCACTAGAGGATCAGGCTCGCCACCAGGGCGAGGGCGAAGCCGACCAGGCCGATCAGGGTCTCCATGACCGTCCAGGTCTTCAGGGTGGTCTTCACGTCCATCTCCAGGAACCGTCCCACCAGCCAGAACCCCGAGTCGTTCACGTGGGACAGGACCGTCGCCCCGGCCGCGATCGCGATCACCACGCACGCCACGTCGAACCGCGACAACCCCTCCGCCGCGACGACGGGCGCGATGAGGCCCGCGGTGGTGGTCAGGGCCACCGTCGCGGAGCCCTGCGCGACGCGCAGCGCGGTCGCGATGATGAACGCCGCGACGATCACCGGGAGCCCGATGGAGCTCAGGCTCTCGGCGAGCGCGTCACCGATCCCGCTCGCCCGCAGCACGCCGCCGAACGCGCCACCGGCCCCGGTGATCAGGATGATCGCGCAGACCGGGCCGAGCGAGGAGTTGACGATCTCCTCCACCTCGGACCGGCTGAACCGCTCCCGGCCCAGCACCACCATGGCCACCAGCACCGTGATGAGCAGGGCCACCGGGGTCTGCCCGAACAGCCGCAGGGCGCCCACGGTCGCCGTGTCGCCGTCGACGACGCCTGCGGTGGCCAGGGTGTTGAGGCCGGTGTTGAGCAGGATGAGCACGAGCGGCAGGAGGAGGAGCAGCAGCACGGTGCTGAACCGCGGCGGGGCCGTGCGCACACCCGCCGGCGCGCGGGTACCGGTGCGCGCCCCGCCCGTCCCGCCGTCCTCCGGGTCGTCGTCGTCGATCTCGACGACGCGCTCCTCCCTGGCGTCCCCACCGGCGAGGACATCGGGCACCGGGACGAAGGTGCGCTTGCCCACCCAGCGACTGAACAGGTACGACGCGACGTACCAGGTGGGCAGGCCGAGCACCAGCCCGACCACGAGCACCAGGCCGATGTCGGCGCCGAGGATGCCGGCCGCGCCGACCGGACCCGGGTGCGGCGGTACGAAGGCGTGCATCACGGCGAAGGCGCCCGCCGCGGGCAGCGCGTAGAGCAGCACCGAGCCGCCGAAGCTGCGGGCGACGCTGAAGATGATCGGCAGGAACACCACGAATCCGGCGTCGAAGAAGATCGGGAACCCGAACAGCAGCGACGCGATGCCGAGCGCGAGCGGGGCGCGCTTCTCGCCGAACCGCCCCACCAGGGTGTCGGCGAGCACCTGTGCGCCGCCGGTGACCTCCAGCAGCTTGCCGATCATCGCGCCCAGCCCGACCAGCAGCGCGACGCTGGCCAAGGTGGTCCCGAAGCCCTCGAGGAGGGTGTCGACGGCGTCGCCGACCGGGATCCCGGCGACGAGCGCGGTGACCAGGCTGACCAGGATCAGCGCCACGAACGCGTGCAGGCGCAGCGCCATGATCAGCACCAGCAGGACCGCGACGGCGCCTACCGCGATGAGCAGCAATGGCACCGTTCCGTACGCGGGTACTACTTCCTCCACGACGCACCTCCTCCGACGACGACGGCCAGGCCCGCACCGCTGGCGGCCGTGATGATCGTGGCGTGTGGGCGCACAACGCGCTCGTCGGAGCGCGACGCACCCGCGACTGCGACCATCGGTGGGGGTGGTGGGCGGCCCGGTCGGTCAGGCCCCGGCTCGGCACCTCCCGCGTCCACACGTCAGATCCAGCCGTGGTCCTGGGCGATCCGGTACGCCTCGGCGCGCGACCCGGCCCCGAGCTTCTGCGTGATCGTCGCGAGGTGGTTGCGGACCGTGCCGGCGGAGAGGAACAGCGTCCGGGCGATCTCGGGCACCGGGCGGTCCGCACCGGCCGCGCTCAGCACCTCCGCCTCCCGGGGCGTCAGCGGTGACGGCGGCTCGGTGAGCGCGTCCGCGGCGAGTACCGGGTCGACGTAGCGCTGACCGGCGAAGACCCGCCGCACGACGTCGGCGAGCGCGGTGCCGGGTGCGCCCTTGGCGAGGAAGCCGCGCGCTCCGGAGGCCAACGCCGTGCGCAGCACCCGCGGTCGGCCGTGCCCGGTGAGGATCACGCACGCGCACTCGGGGAGCGCCCTGCCGAGCTCGACGACGACGCCGATGCCGTCGACGACCGGCATCTGCAGGTCGAGGACGGCGACGTCCGGGCGGTGGGCCAGCGCCTGCTGGATCGCCTGGCGCCCGTCGGCGGCCCGGGCCACGACCTCGATGCCCTGTTCGCGCTCCAGCAGCGCGATCAGCGCAACGCGGATCAGCTCGTCGTCCTCGGCGACGAGCACCCGGATCGTCGGGGCGTCGGTCATCGAGCTTCCCCACCTGGTCGAAGCGGTCGTGGCCGCACCGCGCCATCTGGTGCGACATCTGGTGCGACATCTGGTGACAGCGCTACCCGCACCTCGAACCGGCCGTCACCGGTCGGCCCGTGGCTGAGCCGAGCCCCCGCCTCGCGACACCGCACGGCCAGGGCCGCGAGACCGGACCCGGACGTCGGCGCGCCGGTGCCGGAGTCGGACCCCACCCCGTCGTTGGTGATCACCAGAGTGGCCGACGGGCTGTCGTAGGTGATCGACACCTCCCGCGCGTCGGCGTGCCGGAGGAGGTTCGTCACCGCCTCCCGCACGACCGTGGCCAGCAGCCGCGATGCGGCTGGTGGCAGTCGGGCGGGGTCGACGTCGACGGTCGTGGCGATGCCGGCGGAGCGGAGGACGAGCTCGGCGGAGGAGAGTTGGGACGCGAGGTCGGCGACGGTGTCGCCGTGCACGGCCCGACGCGCCTCGGCGAGCGTGGTCGAGGCGATCGACCGGATCTCGGCGCTCTCCGCCGCCGCGCGCTGCGGCTGGGTCGTGGCCAGGCCTTCGGCCAGTTCGGCCTTCAACGCGATGATGCCGAGCCGGTGCCCGAGGACGTCGTGCAGCTCGCGGCTCACCCGCAGCCGCTCCCGGGCGACCGCCAGTTCCGCTGCGGCGTCCCGGCCCGCCTCCACTGCGCGCACCACCCCGAGCAGCCACACCAGCGACAGCTCCGCGATCCACACGACGAGGGCGCAGCCGAGCGCGATGGCCACGCCCGCGACCGCGGAGCGGCCGAACGCCACGGCGCCGGCCGCGGCCGCGCCGCCCAGGACGAGGGCGGCGACCGCGCCGGCCCGCCGGTCCGCGAGCGCGCTCGCCCCGATGGCGAAGCCGGCCAGCCACGCCCACGGCTGCTGGCCCGGTTCCGCCCACGAGTACGTCGGCAGCCACACCCCGAGGCAGGCCAGCAGGAGGAGCCCCGGCCCGACGGTCGTCGCCCGCGGCCACCTCCCCGGGTGGACGGCCGAGCGCAGCACGACGAACAGCGCGGCGCCGACCGCCGTCAGCCCGGCCAGGTAAGCGCCCAGCAAGGGCGTGGACGGCGGGCGCGTCATCCGCAGCGGGAACACGAACGCCCAGGCGAAGCCGGCCACGAGCACACCGAGCACGACCACCTGCGGGCTGATCGGGGGCCGGCGCCGGGCTGGGCTCACCACGTCGCCACCCTCCCACGTCCGCCGCACGGTCAACTCGTGACAGGTGCACGTGTCGGCTGAGCCGACCGACGCGTTCGCTGAGGACCGTGAGAACGATTCAGGACCTGAACGCCGACCGACCGGTGGGCGAGGATGGACAGCGCGCTCCCCGCCCGGCGCGCCGATGGGTGCCGTGGCGGGGGCGGGCATCCCGGACCGACCGGGCACTGATCGCCACGATGCTGGTCGTGGTGGCCATCGGGTTCGTGCTGCGGCCGCTGAAGCCGTTCCTGATCGCGTCGCACCCGGTGCTGCTGGAGTTCCTCTCCGGTGACCTGATCGCGATCGGGGCCGCCGCGGCGTTCGCCCGCATCGGCGAGGTGCCGCTGTGGCTGGTCGTCGCCGCGGGCGCCCTCGGGATGATCAAGTTCGACTGGCTCGCCTGGTGGGCCGGCCGCCAGTGGGGTGCGGGCATCATCGGGCTGCTCACGGCGAGCCCGCGGGTGCAGCGATGGGCGCGGCGGGGCCGGGAGGCCGATCCGCGGGTCATCCGGGCGGCGGTCGTGCTGGCCATGCTGCCCGGCGTGCCGACGGCCGTGGTGTTCGCCCTGGCGGGGTGGGCCGGCCTGCGGTTGACCACGTTCCTGCTGCTGGACGCGATCGGCGCGCTCGCGGTGACCGGCCTCGTCGCCGGCCTCGGCTTCGGGCTGGGCCAGCACGCCGTCGACGTCGTCCTGCTGGTCGACCGGTACGCCTCCGCGGTGAGCCTGGCCCTGATCGGCGTGGCCCTCGCGCTGCCGCTGGTCAAGCGGCTCCTCCGCCGCAGCAGGCGGCCGGGTCGGGGCGGCTCGCAGTGATCGGTCATCCGCGGGGGGTCGCCCGGTCGTTGAGGAGGTCGAGGACCGGTGCGTACATGCGGGTCTTGATGGTGGCCACGGTGGCGCCGGCCTTGCCGGCCTGGGCGGCGGCGAGGTGCAGGGCGGTGGAGCGGACGGCGTCCTCGGGGACGGCGTGGTCGACGATGCCTGCGGTGCGGGCGTCGCCGCCGCCGTAGCGGCGGGCGGTGGCCATCGCCTCGTGGGCGGTCTGCGGGGTCAGCCGGGCCTGGATGAGCGCGGACATGGCGGGGGTGAACGGGATGGCGATGTCGGCCTCGGGCAGGCACCAGTAGCCGCGGTCGACGCGCATGACCCGCAGGTCGTGGGCGAGGGAGAGCATGGCGCCCGCGGCGAAGGCGTGCCCCTGCAGCGCGGCCACGGTGATCACCGGCAGGGCCAGCGTCCGGGCGAGCAGCGCGTGCACGTCGTCGACGTAGCCCTCGTGCCGGTCGGGGTGGGTGCCCAGCCACTCGAGGTCCAGGCCGTTGGAGAAGAACTTGCCGGTGGCGGTGGTGACCAGGGCGCGGGGCCCCTCGGTGCGCTCGACCTCGTCGAGGGCGGCGTCGACCGCGGCGAGCCAGTCGGGGTGGAAGCGGTTCTCGGCGTCGCCGAGGTCGAGGACGAAGACGTCGTCGGAACGGTCGAGCGTGGGCATGGGCGTCTCCTGCGTGGTGGGTGGCCGGGTGACGTGCTCAGGGCGGCGGGCCGCAGTCCAGGACGGCGCCGACGGCGGCGGCGAGTTGGGCGCGGGTGTGCGCGCGGACCCGCCCGGTGCGGATCTCGCCGAACAGCAGCGCCGCGGGGAGGCGGACCACGCAGAGGGTGATGGCGTCGACCGCGGCGGCGTCGCCGCGGTCCCAGACGGCGATGGCCAGCTCGCGCAGGGTGGTGACGAGGGTGGTGTCGAGTGCGCGCAGGTCGTCGGCGACCGCCGGAGCGACGGCCTCGGTGAGCAGGTCGTCGCGCTGCAGGGAGACCAGCAGCTGCGCGGCGCGCAGGTCGTGGTCGGCGAGGCGGGCCGGCGCGTCGGCCGCGGCCCGCACCGCTCCGCGCGCGTCGGCGGCGGCCAGTGCGTCGTCCACAGCGGTGCGTTGCAGGGTGAGGAAGAGCCGCGCGCGGCGCAGCCATGCGGCGCCGACGACGGTCTCCAGCGAGCCGAAGGCGTGGTAGATGCTGCCGTTGGCGGCACCGGACCGCTGGGCCAGCGCGCGGATGGTCAGCTGTGCGCGGCCGCGTTCGACGAGCAGTTCCTCGGCGGCGTCCAGGACGGCATCGGGGGAGCGGACGTGCGGCCGGGGCATCGGCGACCTCCTCTGCGGCCGGGGCGGTTCTCCGTACCGTAGTAGAGCATATGCTCCACAATGCTGGGGGCATGGCGTGCGGACCAGCGCAGGCCGCCGGCCGGCCACCCCGTCACCCGGTGTCCGGGGCCACCCGGCGGGAGACGGTGCCGGTCATGAGCAGCGCCGCGGCCGCGGCGATGCCGGCGAGCACGAGGAACACGGGGGGATAGCCGCCCAGCGCGGCCGCGAGGGCGGCTCCGGCCCACGGGGCGAGGGCGGTGGCGATCGTGCTGGGGGCCGACAGCAGGCCGTTGAGCCGGCCGTAGTGCGCCGCGCCCCACCGGTCGGGGATCGCGGTGGCCTGCAGCAGGGTGAACACGCCGCGGGCGGCGCCGGCGAGCATCGCGGCGGCGATCAGCAGTGCGGTGGGGCCGGTGAGCAGGGCCAGCAACGCCGTCGCGAGCGCGGACAGGCCGAGGATCACCACGCCGCGGGCCCGCGGGCCGAGCAGGGCGTGCAGCCTGCCGTAGCCCAGCCGGCCGAGGACCTGGCCGAGCCCGCCCAGGCCCAGGGCCCACGCGGCGGTCGAGGTGGGCAGCCCGCGCTCGATGAGCAGCGGCACCTGGTTGACCACGACCGCGAACGCGCTGAACGTCCCGAGCGTGACCGCGGCGACGAGCAGGAGGAACGGTCCGCTGCGGGCGATCCGGCCCGGGTCGCGGTCGACGTCCTCGGCCGCGGCGGGCTCGGTGCGATCGGGTTCGGGCCAGTGGCCGCGCAAGCCGAACAGGTGCGCGGGGATCGTGACGGCGGCCAGCACGGCGGCGAGGACGAGGTAGGTGCCGCGCCAGCCGGCCGGCTCCAGCAGCGCGGCGGTGAGCGGGGCGAAGACCGTGCTGGCCAGGCCGCCGAGCAGGGTGAGGGTGGTGAGCGCGGTGACCCGCCGCGGGCCCCACCAGCGGGTGAGCGCGGCGAACGCCGGCGGGTACAGGGTGCCGGCCATGGCCGCCCCGGCCAGCGCCCATGCGGCGAAGAACAGCGGCAGCGTCGGGGCGAGCGCGATGCCCAGCAGGGCCGGCACGGCCAGGACTGAGCCCGCGGTCATCAGCGGTCGCGGGCCGATCCGGTCCAGCCACCGCCCGGCGGGGATGCCGACCAGCGCCGAGACGACCAGGCCGAGGGAGAACGCGGCGGTGGTGGTGGAGACGGGCCACCCGGTGTCGGCGGCGATGGTGGGGGCGAGCACCGGGAAGGCGTAGTAGCGCACGCCCCTGGGGGTGATCTGGGTGACGCACAGGACGGTGAGGACCCGGCGGAGCCCGCCGGTCGACAGACCGGCGGGCTCCGCCCCGGCTTTCGCGCGCGGCACGGGCAGGGATCCTCCTGTCCGGATCGAGGACGGTCAGCGGGCCGCCCCGACACCGATGCTGATGTCGACCGATGCCGGGGCGGCGCAGCAGCCACTCTGCTCCGGCGGCGCCGAGGACGCCGACGCGCCCGCCGGGGTGTCGTCGAAGACACCGGCGCCACCGCAGACCCCGGTCTCGGGCAGCACCAGCTCGACCCGCCCGGCGGCGTCGTGATCACCGGCGATGGCCGCGACGACCGAGCGGACCTGCTCGTAGCCGGTCAGCGCCAGGAACGTCGGCGCCCGGCCGTAGCTCTTCATCCCGACCAGGTAGAAGCCCGCCTCGGGCTGGGCGAGCTCGGTGGCGCCGTGCGGGTACACCGTGCCGCACGAGTGCACGTTCGGGTCGATCAGCGGGGCCAGTGCGCGCGGGGCCTGCAGGGTGGGGTCGAGGTCGAGGCGGATCTCCGAGAGCCAGGACAGGTCCGGGCGGAAGCCGGTGAGTGTGACGACCTCGGCGACCGGGTCGAGCCGGCGGCCGTCCAGCGAGGTCAGGACCAGGCCCTCGGCCACCTGCTCGACCGCGGCGGTGCGGAACCCGGTGACCGTGCTGATGTGCCCGGCGCGCACGGCGGCCTCGGCGCGCGTGCCGAGCGCGCCGCGGGCGGGCAGCTGGTCGGCGTCGCCGCCGCCGAAGGTGGTGCCGATCCGGCCACGGCGCAGCAGCCAGACGACGTGCGTGCCGGGCTCCTGCTCGGCGAGTCCGGCGAAGGCGACGAGCGCGGTGAGCGCGGAGTGGCCGCTGCCGGCCACGGCGATCCGCTTGCCGGCGTACCGGGCTCGCACGGCCGGGTCGTCGAGGTCGGGGACCTGGTAGGTGATGCGGGCGGCGGCGGCCTTCTCGCCGATCGCGGGCAGGCCGTCCCCGCCGAGCGGGTTCGGGGTGCTCCAGGTGCCGGAGGCGTCGACGACGGCGCGGGCGATGATCCGCTCCTCGCCGCGCGGGGTCTCGACGTGCACGGTCAGCGGCTCGGTGTCGCGCCCGGCGTCGACCACCCGGTCGCGTCCCCGTCGGGCCACCCCGACCACGCGCGCGTCGAAGCGGACCCGGTCGCCGAGGGCGTCGGCCAGCGGCTGCAGGTAGTCCTGCGCCCACTCGGCCCCGGTCGGGTAGGCGTCCGCGGCCGGGGTCCGCCAGCCGGTCGGGGCGAGCAGCTTCTCCGCGGCCGGGTCGATCAGCTCGGCCCAGCGGGAGAACAGCCGCACCTGGTGCCACTGCCGCACGTTCGCCCCGGCCACCGACCCGGCCTCCAGCACCAGCGGCGTCACCCCGCGCTCCACCAGGTGCGCGGCCGCGGCCAGTCCGGCCGGACCGGCTCCGATCACGACGACCGGCGTCTCGTTCTCGCTCACCACAACCTCCATCGACAAGCATCGATCCAACGGGAGCGGACTGTATCGACCGACATCGATTGACGCAACCATCGACGTGGGTCGATACTCACCTCATGAGCACCTCCCTGCCGCTGACCGTCCGCGATCGGGCCCAGCCGGCGCAGCTCGCGCCGCAGGACGCGGCGACCTACGCCGAGTGGTTCGCCTGCCTCGCCGAGCCGACCCGGGTGCGGCTGCTGCACGCCGTGGCCGTGGCCGGTCGGGAGGTGACGGTGGGGGAGCTGACCGAGCAGCTGGGGATCAGCCAGTCCACCTGCTCGCACCACCTGCGCAAGCTCGCCGACGTCGGTTTCGTGCGGCTGCGCAAGGAGCGCACCGCGACCATGGTCGCGGTCAACCCGGCCTGCTGCACCGGTCTGCCGCACGCCGCCGACGCGGTGATGGGGATGCTCGCTCCACGGCCGTGCTGCCCGGAGGACCTGCCCGCCGACGTCGCCGTCCGCCGGCTGGAGCCGGGGGACTGGGCTGCCGTCCGCCGGATCTACGCCGAGGGCATCGCCACCGGTGACGCGACGTTCGAGAGCGAGGTGCCCGACCGGCGGACCCTCGACCACGCCTGGCTGCCCGAGCACCGCTGGGTCGCCGAGATCGACGGGCACGTCGTCGGCTGGGCCGCCGCGAAGCCCGTCTCGACCCGCCCGGTCTACGCCGGGGTCGCGGAGACCTCCGTCTACGTCGGCGACGGCTTCCGCGGCCGCGGGGTGGGCAAGGCGCTGGTCCACCGCCAGGTCACCGCGGCCGACGACGCCGGGTTGTGGACCCTGCAGACCTCGATCTTCCCGGAGAACCGGGCCGGCATCGCGCTGCACCAGTCCGCCGGGTTCCGCACCCTCGGTCTGCGCGAGCGCATCGGCCGCCACAACGGCGCCTGGCGCGACACGGTCTTCCTGGAGCGCCGCCGCACCGACGACCTCTGACTCAGCTGACTCAGCTGCCGCTCCACCGCCCATAGCCGTACTCGCCGTTCCTCCGTGCGGAGGACCGTCTCTTCGAGGTGCTCGTGAACAGCCCTGATGCCATCGTCGTCGGCGCCGGCCAGTCCGGCCTCGCCGCAGCGCACGCCCTGCTCGCCCGCGGCCTGCAGGCGGTCGTGCTCGAAGCCGGACCCGAACCCGTGGGGTCCTGGCCGCACTACTACGACAGCCTCACCCTGTTCTCGCCCGCCCGCTACAGCTCCCTGCCGGGCCTGCCGTTCCCGGGCGACCCGCAGCGCTACCCGCACCGCGACGAGGTCGTGGAGTACCTGCGCCGCTACGCCGCCACCCTCGACGCCGACATCCGGACCGACCAGCGCGTCACCGAGGTCCGTACCGACGGCGACGGCTTCATCGTCGCCACCCCGAGCCGGTCGCTGAGCACGCCGCTGCTGATCGCGGCCAGCGGCGGCTACGGCAACCCCCACCGGCCGGACCTGCCCGGCCTCGACGCCTTCACCGGCCAGGTGCTGCACGCCGCCGACTACACCTCACCCCAGCGCTTCGCCGACCAGCACGTCGTGGTCGTCGGCGCCGGGAACTCCGCCGCCCAGATCGCCGTCGAGCTCGCCCGCCACACCCGGGTCACCCTCGCCACCCGCGCACCGGTCCGGTACGCGCCGCAACGCCCCCTCGGCCGCGACGTCCACTCCTGGTCCACCACGCTCGGCCTCGACCACCTGCCCGTCGGCCACCTGCTGCGCAGCGAACCCCGCGTCCCCGTCCTCGACGACGGCACCTACCGCACCGCCATCGACCGCGGCCGCCCACCGCGGCGGCCGCTGTTCACCGGCGTCGACGGCAACACGATCGTCTGGCCCGACGGCGACCGCGAGCACGTCGACACGATCCTGCTCGCCACCGGCTACCGCCCCGACCTCGGCTACCTCGCGCCACTCGGCGCCCTGGACGACACCGGAGCACCCCGCCACGACCGCGGCACCTCCTGCACCCACCCCGGCCTGGGCTACGTCGGGCTGGAGTGGCAGCGCAGCCTCGCCTCCGCCACCCTGCGCGGCGTCGGCCGCGATGCCGACCACGTCGTCGCCCGCATCGCCCACCAGCGCTCGGGGGTCATCGGCACACGCTGCTGCGCCGCCGCGCGCACCTGAGGCCGCCGCACGGGTCACTCGGGGCTCCCCGGCGGCATCCGCAGGTGGATGCGTTCGCCCTGCGGTCCGAGGATGTTGAGCACCTCCACCGGCCCCTCCCCGGTGCTGCCGAACCAGTGCGGCAGCCGGGTGTCGAACTCGGCGGCCTCGCCCGCGTCGAGCACCAGGTCCTGGTCGGCGACCACGAGCCGCAGCCGGCCCGACAGCACGTAGAGCCATTCGTAGCCCTCGTGCGTGCACGGATCGGGGCTGGTGCGGGTGGCCGGGACGATCGTCTTGAAGCTCTGCTGCGGCCCGGGGCGGCGGGTCAGGGGCAGGACCACGCTGCCGTCCACGCGCCGGGGCGTCGGGCGGACCCGCGGGTCGACCGCCTCCGGGCCGCCGACCAGCTCGTCGAGCGGGATGCGGTAGGCCCGCATGATCGGCAGCAGCAGCTCCAGGCTCGGTCGGCGCTGCCCGGTCTCCAGCCGCGACAGCGTGCTCGTGGAGATCCCGGTCGCCTCGGCCAGGGCCGACAGGCTCCACCTGCGCTGGGTCCGGAGCTGCTTGAGCCGGCCCCCGACGTCGGCGAGGACCCGAGCGATGTCTGCGAGCTGCGCCATCCCGCCATCCCACCCGGCGCGTCCCGGAACCGGCAACGTTCGTTGCCGTTTCCGCGGCACGGGCCCGAGCATGGCCGCGGAGGTGATCGGCATGACGACCGATGTGGACGTGACCGTGGACGGGACCGCGGAGGTGACCGGCGGAGCCGCTGGTGGGGGTGCGGGGCGGTGAGCGTCCGGGCCGCACAGCAGGCGTCGACCTCGCGGAGGCTGCCGCTCGGGGTCTACCTGCTCGCGTTCGACCTGTTCGCGATGGGCAGCGCGGAGTTCCTGCTCGCCGGGGTGCTCCCGGCGGTCGCGGACGACCTGCGGATCCCGCTGTCCACCGCCGGGGCGCTGATCTCGGCCTTCGCCGTCGGGGTCGTGGTCGGCGGCCCGCCGCTGGCCGTGCTGACGTTGCGCTGGCCGCGCCGGACCACCCTGGTGGCCGCGCAGGTCGTCTTCGCCGTGTCGATCGCGGTCGGCCTGCTGACCGACAGCTACCCGGTGCTGCTGGCCAGCCGGCTGGTCGCCGGCCTCGCCTACGCCGGGTTCTGGGCGGTCGCCGCGGTGACCGCGATCAGCCTCGTCGCCCCCGACCGGACGGCGCGGGCCTCCGGTGTGGTGGTGAGCGGGCTGAGCCTCGCCATGGTGGGCGGCGGCCCGGCCGGCGCGCTGCTCAGCCACTTCGCCGGTTGGCGTGGCGGGTTCTGGGCGGTGGTCGCGCTGACCGCGGCCGGTGCGGTCCTGACCCTCGTCGCGCTGCCCGCCACCGGCGCGGCCGGGCGACCCGACGCGCGCCGGGAGCTGCGCACCATGCGGCGCCCGCAGCTGTGGGTCGTCTACGCCGCCACCCTGCTGACCACGGCCGCCTACATGATCTCCTACAACTACCTCGCGGCCCTGCTGACCGACGTCACCGACGTCCCCGCGGTCTGGGTGCCCGCGATCCTCACGCTGTTCGGGATCGGTGCCTTCATCGGTCTGTCCGTCGGTGGCCGCGTCGCCGACGGGCGGCCGCACCTCGCCCTCCTGGCCGGGACCACCGGTATCGCGGCGACCTCGGTCCTGCTCGCGACCCTCGCCGAGCACGCGTGGGCCGTCGTCCCCCTCGTCCTGCTCCTCGGGGTCGCGGGGTTCGTGCTGAACCCGGCCCTCTACGCGCGGGTCTTCACGATCGCCTCCGCGGCGCCGACCCTGGCCGGGGCGAGCACCGTGTCGATGTTCCAGCTCGGCATCAGCCTGGTGCCCGCACTCGCCGCCCCGGCTCTCGACCACGGCGCGGGCGTCGGCGTGGTCCCGTGGATCGGCGCCGCGCTGGCCGTGGTCGCCGTACCGGTCATCCTCCTCGGCCGGCGCCCGACCAGGACCCCGTCGTCGCGGTCGGGCGCAGCTCCTGCGCCGTGACGTCCGGCGCCGGGACCGAGGAGGTGTCGTTGCGCGCGGTGAAGCGCCGCAGGCGCAGGCTGTTGGTCACCACGAACAGCGAGCTCAGCGCCATCGCCGCCCCGGCGAGCATCGGGTTGAGCAGTCCGGCGGCGGCCAGCGGCAGGGCGGCGACGTTGTAGGCGAACGCCCAGAACAGGTTGCCCTTGATCGTGGCGAGGGTGCGGCGGGCGAGTCGGATCGCGTCGACGGCGGCCAGGAGGTCGCCGCGGACAAGGGTGAGGTCGCCGGCCTGGATGGCGGCGTCGGTGCCGGTGCCCATGGCCAGGCCGAGGTCGGCCTGCGCGAGCGCGGCGGCGTCGTTGACGCCGTCGCCGATCATCGCAACGACCTTGCCCCGGGACTGCAGCCGCGTGATCACGTCGACCTTGTCCGCGGGCAGCACCTCGGCGATGACCGTGTCGGGGCCGGCGTCGATGCCGACCTCGGCCGCCACGCTCCGGGCGACCGCGGCGTTGTCGCCGGTGAGCAGCACCGGGGTGAGGCCCAGGCCGCGCAGCTGTGCGATGGCCCGCGCCGACGTGGGCTTCACGGTGTCGGCGACAGCGAGCACCGCGCGCGCCGCGCCGTCCCACGCCACCGCGATCGCGGTCCGCCCCCGCTCCTCCTCGGCGGCCTTGGCCGCGACCAGCTCGGGCGGCAGGGGCTGGCTCCACTGCTCCAGCAGCGCCGCGCGCCCGACGAGGACGGCGTGGCCGTCGACGACGCCCTGCACGCCGAGCCCTTCGACGTTGGTGAAGTCCTCGACCGCGGGCAGGTCACCCGTGCGCTCCCGGGCCGCCCGGGCGACCGCGGCCGCGATCGGGTGCTCGGAGGCGTCCTCCACCGCACCGGCCAGCCGCAGCACCTGCGCCTCGTCGACCCCGTCGGCGAGGTGCACGGCGACCACGCTCATCCGCCCGGTGGTGACGGTGCCGGTCTTGTCCAGGACGACGGTGTCGACCCGGCGCGTGGACTCCAGCACCTCGGGGCCCTTGATGAGGATCCCGAGCTGCGCGCCGCGGCCCGTGCCGACCAGCAGCGCGGTGGGCGTGGCCAGGCCGAGCGCGCACGGGCAGGCGATGATCAGCACCGCGACGGCGGCGGTGAACGCCGCCGCGGCACCCGCGCCGGCGCCCAGCCAGAACGCCAGCGTGGCCGCGGCGAGGGCGATGACGATCGGGACGAACACCCCGGAGACCCGGTCGGCGAGGCGCTGGACCTCGGCCTTGCCGTTCTGGGCGTCCTCGACCAGGCGGGCCATCTGGGCGAGCTGGGTGTCGGCGCCGACGCGGGTGGCCCGCACGACCAGCCGGCCGCCCGCGTTGACGGTGGCCCCGACGACGGGGTCGCCGACGCGGACCTCGACCGGCACCGACTCCCCGGTGAGCATCGAGGCGTCGACCGCGGAGCGGCCGTCGGTGACCACGCCGTCGGTGGCGATCTTCTCGCCCGGTCGGACGACGAACCGGTCGCCGACGGCGAGCTGCCCGGTCGGGATCCGCACCTCGCGGTCGCCGCGCAGCACGGTGACGTCCTTGGCGCCGAGTTCGAGCAGCGCCCGCAGGGCGGCGCCGGAGCGGCGCTTGGCGCGGGCCTCGAAGTAGCGCCCGGCGAGGAGGAACGTGGTCACCCCGGCGGCGACCTCGAGGTAGATGTTCGCGGCGCCGTCGCTGGGGGCGATGGTCAGCTCGAACGGGTGGGTCATGCCGGGGACGCCTGCGGTGCCGAGCAGCAGCGCCCACAGCGACCACGCGAACGCGGCGAGCACGCCCATCGACACCAGGGTGTCCATGGTCGCCGCGCCGTGGCGCAGGTTGGTCCATGCGGCGCGGTGGAACGGCCACGCCCCCCACACCACGACCGGTGCGGCCAGGGCGAGGGAGATCCACTGCCAGTAGGTGAACTGCAGCGCCGGGACCATCGCCATGGCGACGACCGGCACCGCGAGGACCGCGCTGATGACCACCCGGTCGCGCAGCGGGCGGGCCGGGTCCGGGCCGCTCTCGGCGTCGGCGGCGGATCCGGTGGGTCCCGTCGCCGGCGGGGTCGGCAGCTGTGCGGTGTAGCCGGCCGCCTCGACCTGGGCGAGCAGCACCGAAGGGTCGACCCCGTCCGGGGCCCGGACCCGCGCCTTCTCGGTGGCGTAGTTGACGGTGGCGCTGACCCCGTCGAGCTTGTTGAGCTTGCGCTCGATGCGGTTCGCGCAGGACGCGCAGGTCATGCCGCTGATGGCCAGCTCGACCTCGGTGAGTGCTCCGGTGGCCGCGGCGTCCCGCGGGGCGTTGCCCGTGGTGGTGCTCATGGTTCGAGTCCCTTCCCCGTCAGTGTCCGTGGCTCGGTGAGCCGGGCTGGTCGACGTGCGCCGGCGTCGGCTCCGCGGCCGGTGCCGGTGCGGACCCGGCGGGGCCGGTCGGCACGGTGAACTCCGCGGTGCGCACCACCCCGGCGTGCTGGAAGTCCAGGAACAGCCGGTAGGTCCCGGCGCTGGGCACCTGGGCGGCGAACTCGATCTGCGGCCCGGCGGGGGTGGCACCGTCGCCGGGTGCGCCTTCGGGGTGGACGTGCAGGTAGGCCAGGTCGCCTTCGCGCAGCGCGACCAGGTGCCCGTACGCGCCCAGGTAGGGCTGCAGGTCGGTCACCGGGACCCCGTCGCGGCTCACGGTGAGCGTGACCGGGGACGACTGCCCCGCGGTGAGGTCCCCGGTGAGCTCGACGGTGTAGCCGTCGACCTGGGCGGTGCGGCTCGCGGTGTGCGCCACCGGCTCGAACGCGCCGGGCGCGGACAGGTCGACGCCCAGGGTGGTGGCGGGTCCGCCGGTCGGCGTGAAGTCGGCGAAGGCGCGGTAGGAGCCCGCGGTGTCCACGGTGAGCGGGACGCTCCAGGTGCCGTCGGCGGCCATCTCCGGGTGGACGTGCTGGAAGCCGGTGGTGTCGCGGCGCACGACGATGAGGTGCATCCGCTTGTCGTGCTCGACGTCGAACGCGGTGACGGGCGCGCCGTCGGGTCCGGTGATGCGGAAGGCGAAGGTGTCGGTGGTTCCGGTGGCGAGCGTCGGGTCGGTGGGCGTCAGGGTGTAGCCGCCCCTGCTCGAGGCCAGTCCGCCGGGCAGGTCCGATGCGGTCTCCGCGACGGTGCCGCTGTGGCTGTCCCCGTGGCCGGCGGCCCCGGCGCCCGCGGGCGCCGCACCGGACATCGCACCGTGACCGCCGTCCGCGCTCGTGGACGCGTCGGCGGTGGCGGTGGAGAGGGGACCGACAGCGGTGCCGATGGCGTACGCCCCGGTGATGAGCAGGGCGAGCGCCGCACCGTAGGCGGAGAGCTTCGTTGCAGTGTTCATGTCACTTCCCGTCTCGGTGACGCCGGCCGGTCGGGGACCGGTCGGCGTCGGATCAGCCGGCGAGCTGGTAGCCGGCCTCCTCGACCGCGGCGCGCACCCGCGCCTGGTCGATCGGCTGGTCGGCGGTCACGGTCACGGCGCCGGTGGGCAGGTCCACCGCGACGTCGGTGACGCCGTCGATCTCGGTGATCTCCTCGGTGACCGAGGCGACGCAGTGCCCGCAGGTCATGCCGGTGACGGTGTAGGTGCTGGTCTGGCTCATCGAACTACTGCCTTCCTCGCGGTGGTGATGCGGTGTTGGTGTTGTGCTGGGGTTCAGGACTTGACCAGGCGGGCGATGGCCGCGCCGGCCTCGGCGACCTTCCGGTCGGCGACGTCGCCGCCCTCGGCGACGGCTTCGGTGACGCAGTGGCGCAGGTGCTCGTCGAGCAGGCCGAGGGCCACCGCCTCCAGGGCCTTGTTGACCGCGGAGACCTGGGTGAGCACGTCGATGCAGTACTCGTCCTCGTCGATCATCCTGGCGATGCCCCGGACCTGGCCCTCGATGCGTCGCATGCGCTTGAGGTACGCGTCCTTGTCCTCGGTGTAGCCGTTCATCTGCGTCCTCCTTCCCGGCCAATATACCCTAGGGGGGTAGGGCACGGCAGGGGCGGGCTAGGGGCTCGCCGGAACGGCGGTGCGGGGTTCGAGGCCGGCGACGAGGTTGAACGAGCCGGTGAGCTGGTTCAGCGCGACCAGCCCGACGACGTCGGCGAGGGCGCGGTCGCTCCAGCCGTGGCCGCGCAGCTCGGCCACGTCGGCGTCGGTGATCGAGGCGGGCTCGGTCAGGACGCGGACGGCGTAGGTGATCAGCGCCGCCTCGCGGGCGTCGGTGGCCGAGCCCTGCCGGGCCAGGTCGATGTCGGTGTCGGTGAGACCGGCCGCGCGACCCGCCGCGGTGTGCGCGGCGAGGCACAGGGCGCACCCGATCCACTCCTGCACGGCCAGGGAGACCTTCTCGCTGAGCGGCCGGGGCAGCGCCGAGCGCTTCATCGCGCGGGACAGGTCGAGGTACCCCTGCAGCAGTGCCGGCGAGTGGGCCATCGTGCGGACCATGGGTCCGGCATCGCCGTGGCGGTCGATGATGCCCGCCAGGAGGGTCTGCGCCGTCGACGGTGCCTGGTCGGGCTCGAGTGCGTGCAGGCGAGGCATGTCGTGTCTCCTTCGATCCCCATACGGTAGGGGGGTATAACGGCCGACTCCGGTCTACACCCCCCAGGGGTATCGACGCAACCCCCTGGCGCGGGTGCCGTGAGGTGGCGTTGCGTGCTGCGCACCGCGGCCCGGCGGTTGCACGCCTCGTCGCCCGATCCCCGACGTGCGCGGGGCGTGCTCATCCGTGGTGAGCGCGGACCCGAGATCCGGCGTCCGATTCCCGCCGGAATCCGGACGGTGGAGCTGTCACCGTGGAGGCATGACGACCACGGCCCGCGCCGCCACGTTCACCGTGCACGCCATCCCCGCCGAGGAGCTGGAGCGGGTCCGGCGCCGCGGCCGCGACGTCGCCGGGAACGAACCGACGCCCTTCGGGGCGGCCGGATCACCGCTGCGCTGCTGCCTGCGCCGGGCCACGGCGGCCGACGAGGTGGTGCTGATCTCGCACGCTCCGCTGCGCGAGCGGTCGCCGTGGCGCGAGGTGGGCCCGGTCTTCGTGCACGCGCGGGCCTGCCCGGGCTACGACGAGCGGGCCGGGCTGCCACCCGAGGTGCGCACGGGGCCCCGCGTGCTGCGCGGCTACCGGGCCGACGGCTCGCTGGACTACGACGCGATCCGCACGGTCGGCGCGGGCGAGGACATCGGCCCGGCGCTCGACGAGCTGCTCGCGGTGCCCGGGCTCCGGGAGGTGCACGTGCGGGCGGCGGTCGAGCAGTGCTTCACCTACCTGGTGCGTCCGGCCTCCGCCGTCGACGGGTGATCGGCGGCACTCGCCACGGGAGATCAGCGCTCCGGCGCGTCGGCCCGGCGCTGCCGCGTCCGTGACCGCCGCGGGAGCGGGAGCTCATGGCCGGCTCGGCGGCACCTCGCGAGCCGCCCCGGCGGGGGAGGCGCCGCCGTTCTCCGGCCAGCCCAGCAGCCGGGCCCCGACCACCGCGACCTGCATGGTGAACCGCTGGGCGGGGTCGGTGGCCTGGTATCCGGTGAGCGTGGCGATCCGGTCGAGGCGGTAGGTGACGGCCCGCGCCGAGAGGTGCAGCCGGCGCGCGGTCTCGGTGGTGACCCCGCCGGTCGCGACGTACGCCTCCAGGGTGGCGAGCAGCGGTTCCGCTCCGCCGCGGGCGCCCACGAGCGGGCCCAGCACCGCGTGCACCAGGTCGGTGATGGCCGGCTGGTCGCGCAGCAGCACCCGGTAGGTGAGCAGCTGCTCGGCGTGGATCACCGGGGCGTCCAGGCGCAGCCGCACCGCCATCGCCAGCCCGTCGCGGGCCTCCTCGTACGAGCGGGGGACGCCGTAGGCGCCCGGGTACGGCCGCCCGACGGCGACGCGCCAAGGACCCGCGCCCGTCGCCCGGCTGACTTCGGCGTGCACGAAGTCGCCGAGCCGGTCCGCCGCGGCGCCGGCGGCCGGCGGTGGGTCGGCGGGGGCGACGACGACGATCCAGCCGTCCTTGGTCGCCACCAGGACCTCCCGGTCGCCCTCCCGGTTGACCACCGCCCGCTCCAGGTCGCCGACGATCGGCTCGGTGCCGGTGAGCCGGCCGGTGGGGGCGGCCAGGGCGACCTGGTGGGGTCGGGCCATGTCCAGCCCGAAGGGTTCGGCCCGCTCGACCAGGCGGCCGACGTCGGCGTCGCCGCGCAGGAGGTCCTCGATGAACTCGCGGCGCTGGGTCTCCTCCCAGCGCACCTGCTGCCTGCGGGCCTCGGTGTAGCCCTCGGCCAGCCCGGCCACGGCGGTGTCGACCACGAAGAGGACGGCGTCGGCCGCGGCGCGGACGAGGCCGCTGTCGCGGGAGCGGACGACGGCGGGGAGCCTGCCCCACAGCAGCCGGGCCGCGGAGAGGTAGAGCTGCACGACGCTGCCCGCCGACACCCCCATCTCGGCGGCGCGCCTGCCCTGCAGCGCCACGGCGTCGAGCTCGGCGCGGTGCGGCTTGCGCCCGGTCACGGCCGCGTCGGCCAGCAGGGCGAGGTACTCGCCGAGGAGCTCGACCGGGACCCCGGCCTCGCGTCCGGCCGCGCGGGCGACCTCGGCCAGCCAGCCCGACTCGGCCACCGGTGGCCCCTGATGCGGGTTCGAGCGCTGGTCCCGTCCTTGCGCCACGGCGCCCCTTCTGGTCCGGTCGGAGCGTCGACCATGCCACGTCCACGCCGCGGGTACCCGAGCGGCACCGAGATCACGCGGAAGCCGGCTCGGGGCCGCTGCGGGTCTCCGAACTGGCCGAGTGGCAGGGCGTGGACAAGTCGACGATGACGATGCAGGTGCGCAGGCTGGAGGAGCGCGGGCTGGTCGAGCGCCGGCCGGACCCGCGCGACCGGCGGGGCGTCCTCGTGCGCGCCACTCCGCGCGGGCGCCGGGTGCGCAGCCGGATGGACGCGGCGGGTGCGGCGGTGTTCACCGACATGCTGCGCGACTGGCCCGCCGCCGACCGCGCGGCGCTCACCGACCTGCTGGAGCGGTTCGCGCGGGAACTGGGGGAGCGGGCGCTCGGCGATGCCCCGGCGACCGACGACCCGGCGCCGTGATCACCGGACGCGCCCTCTCTCGAACCACGTGACCACCCGCACGACGAGCCGCGGCAGCAGGGCGGCCAGCAGGAGCACGACCACCGGGACACCCGCGGGTCGGCTGGGTGATCGACCGCCGGATCTGCCTGCAGACTCTCCCCGGGGACGCCCGCGACCGGTAGCGCCCACCGCCCAGAGGAGGCCGGAACAGTGCAGTTCCATCTCAACGGCTACAGGCCCGGCGACCCGTTCGTCGCGGAGCCGCATCCCTCGGTCGCGCAGCGGCCGGCCGGCCTGCCGGACGAGGCCGACGTGCTGGTCGTCGGCTGCGGTCCGGCCGGTCTGGTGCTGGCCGCGCAGCTGGCGAACTTCCCCGACATCAGGACAGTGGTCGTCGACCGCAGGGACGGTCCGCTGGAGGTGGGCCAGGCCGACGGGGTCGCCTGCCGCACGGTGGAGATGTTCGAGGCGTTCGGCCTCGCCGACCGCCTCGTCGCCGAGGCGTACCAGGTCAACGAGGTCAGCTTCTGGCGGCCCGACCCGCGGGACCGGACGCGGATCATCCGGACCGGGCGCGTCCCGGACGTCGAGGACGACCTGTCGGAGATGCCGCACGTCATCGTCAACCAGGCCCGCATGCTCGCCCACCTCCTCGACCACATGCAGCGCTCGGCCGGCAGGTTGCGGCCGTTCTACGGCCTGCAGGCCGACGCCGTCGAGATCGACACGAGCGCGACGGCCGAGTACCCGGTGACCGTCACCCTCGCCCACGTCGAGGGGTCCCGGGAGACGGGGCGGACCTCGACGATCCGGGCCCGGTACGTCGTCGGCTGCGACGGGGCCCGCAGCGGCGTGCGGACCGCGATCGGCCGCGAGCTGGTCGGCGACCCGATGAACCAGTCGTGGGGCGTCATGGACGTCCTGGCGGTCACCGACTTCCCGGACGTCCGGCTCAAGTGCGCGATCCACTCCGCGAACCAGGGCAACATCCTGATCATCCCGCGCGAGGGCGGCCACCTCGTCCGGTTCTACATCGAGCTGGACAACGTCCGCGACGAGGAGCTGCGGGACCGGCGCGCCGCCACCCCGGAGAAGCTCGCCGAGGTCGCGAACCGGATCCTGCACCCGTACACGGTGCAGGTCAGGGACGTCGGGTGGTGGTCGGTCTACGAGATCGGCCAGCGGCTCTGCGACAAGTTCGACGACGTCCCGGAGGAGGAGGTGCCCACCCGCGTCCCCCGGGTGTTCATCGCCGGCGACGCCTGCCACACCCACAGCGCCAAGGCCGGCCAGGGCATGAACGTGTCCATGGCCGACACCTGGAACCTCGGCTGGAAGCTGGCGGCGGTGCTGCGCGGGCGGGCCCGGCCCGAGCTGCTGCACACCTACTCCGCGGAGCGCCGGCAGATCGCCCAGCAGCTCATCGACTTCGACCGCGAGTTCGCCGCGATGTTCAGCGCCCGGCCCGCGGAGGACGGCGACGACTCCGGCGGCGGCGTGGACCCGGCGGAGTTCCAGCGGTACTTCGTCACCCAGGGCCGCTTCACCGCCGGGGTCGCGACCCGGTACGACCCCTCGATGATCACCGCTGAGCCGGCGTTCGCGCACCTCGCGGCGGGCTTCCCGATCGGGATGCGCTTCCACTCGGCCCCGGTCGTGCGGCTGGCCGACGCCAAACCGGTCCACCTCGGCCACGTCGCCCGGGCCGACGGCGCCTGGCGCCTCTACGCCTTCGCCGACCGCGCCGACCCGACCGGCGGGGACTCCCGCCTGCGGCGGCTGTGCGAGTTCCTGGCCTCCGGGGCGTCCCCGATCGCGCGCCACACGCCGAGCGGGGACGACCCCGACTCCGTCATCGACGTCCGCGCCGTCTTCCAGCAGGGGCACCGCGACCTGGCCGTCGACCGCATGCCGGCGGTCCTGCTGCCGCGCAAGGGCCGGTTCGGCCTGGTCGACTACGAGAAGGCGTTCTGCCCCGACCCGAAGGCCGCCGACGTCTTCGACCTGCGCGGCGTCGACCGGGAGGCCGGCTGCGTGGTCGTCGTCCGCCCGGACCAGCACGTCGCGAACGTGCTCCCGCTGCACGCGCACGAGGCACTGGCCGACTTCTTCGCCGGGATCCTCCTCGACGCCGAGTAGCTCCCGCCGGGTGCGGGGCGCGATCAGCCCTCGGCCGCGGTCGCCCTGCCGCGGGCCTGCGACTCAGGTGCGCGGGTGCCGGTCGGTGGTCCGCGACGAGCCGTGCCACGCCCACCAGATCAACCCGGTCGTCACGGTGACCGCCAGCGCGCCGGCGACCGACCCGGCCAGCAGCAGCGGGACGCCCAGCAGGAACACGACCACGACGGCCGCGATGGCCGGGGCTTCGGCGGGGTGGCCCGCGCGGGGCATCCGGGTGGTGAACGTCCTGGCGAACTCCGGATCGTCGGCGGCGGTGCGGCGTTCGAGCTCGCGCAGCACCCGTCGCTCGTGATCGTTGAGCATGGGAACCTCCGTGGGATGTGACCACGACCGGACCGGGAGGGCTATCGTACCACGATACATCGTATTACGATACAACAGTGCGCGTCGACGGCCCGGTCCGAGGGAGTGATGGGATGCGGCCCATGAGCAGCGAGGCGGACGGGGCGGCGCCGCTGTCCAAGCGCGACTTCGAGGCGCTGGCCCAGTTCCGCTCCGGGATCCGGCGCTACCTGCGCTTCAGCGAGGAGACGGTGCGCCGCGACGGGCTCACGCCGCAGCAGTACCAGCTGCTGCTGGCGCTCAAGGGCTTCCCCGGCCGCGACTGGGCGACCGTGCGCGAGATCGCCGAGCGGCTCCAGCTGCGCCACCACAGCGTGGTCGAGCTGATCAACCGCGCGCAGGCCGAGGGCCTGGTCGAGCGCGGCCCGGACCCGGACGACAAGCGGTTGGTCCGGGTGCTGCTGACCGCGGTGGGCGAGCGCGTCCTGGCCCGGCTGAGCGCGCTGCACCGCGCCGAGCTGCACCGGATGCGCTCGGTGCTCACCCTGCCGCTCTGGAGCGACCCACCGGACGGGGCCGGGGGTTCCGTCGCCTAGCCCCGGCAGCGTGCTCGTCGCCGCCGTGACGCAGGCTCACCGGGAACCCGGATCGGTGCCGGTGGCGTGGCAGGTCGGGCAGAGCCGGGTGCGGGGGATGGCCCGCAGCAGCGCCGCGGGGATCGACCCGGCGCAGCCCCGGCAGCGTGTGTAGTGGCCCAGTCGCATCGCGGCGAGCGCGTCGTCGATGTCGGCCAGCGCCCGGTGCGCCCCGTCCAGGACGGCGGCGCGCACCTCGGCCAGCGCGGCGCCGCCCGGCTGGGCCGCCGCGGACGCCGGGACCGCCAGCTGCTCGATGCGGAAGCGGCGCTCGGCCCGCAGGGCGCCCCGCAGCGCGGCGAGCTCGTGCGGGTCGAACTCGTCCGGGACCGGGCGGTGGTACGACGGGAACTCGGCGGTGGCGGGCACGGCGGCCTCCTTCGGTGGGCGGGGGGTGGGTCGGGCCGGGCCGTGGCGGGGCGGGGTGTCGGAACGCGAACGCGCCGCGGCGCGCGCTCGACGCTCGGCGGCGACCACTCCGCGAACCAGGACACGTCCAGGCCTACCACGGCTCGGCAACCTGAGGCCAACTCTCCGACTTCGATTGCCGGGCGTCGGCAATCTGCGCGCCCCTGTGTTGCGGATCGCGAACCCTGCCAGGCGGGCCGGCCGGCCGCACAGTGGAGGAGAGGCGTGCAACCGGATGCCCCGGGACCGTGCACGCCGATCGGGCCGGGGCGCGAAGGGCGAGGAGTGGGGGATGCCGAGCGGACGCGGTGGCGGTGCGGGGGTGGCGGTGGTCGGCGCCGGGATGGTGGGCCTGGCCACGGCGTGGTTCCTGCAGGAACGCGGGGTCGACGTGGAGGTGCTGGAGCGGCGGCGCCGGGAGCCGGTGCCTCGTGGGGCAACGCCGGCTGGCTGGCCCCCGCGCTGACCACACCGCTGCCCGCACCGGAGGTGCTCCGCTACGGCGTGCGCGCGATGCTCGACCCGTCCTCGCCCGTGTACGTGCCGGTGGCCGCCCGCCCGGCGCTGTGGCGGTTCCTGCTCGGCTTCGCCCGGCACTGCACACCCGCCCGGTGGACCCGGGCGATGGCGGCGCTGCGGCCGCTGAACGAGCGGGCCGTCGACGCCTTCGACGAGCTCGCCGCCGGCGGGGTCGAGGCCGCCACCTCGGCCGCCGACCCGTTCCTGGCCTGCTTCCACGGCCCCGCCGGGCAGCGGTCGCTGCTCGCCGAGCTGACCGAGCTGTCCGAGCTCGGCCAGAAGATCGACTTCGAGGCCCTCGACGGCGCCGAGGCCCGCAGTCGCAACCCCGCGCTCAGCGAGCACGTCACCGCCGCCGTGGAACTGCACGACCAGCGGTTCATCGACCCGCCGGCGTTCGTCGCCGCGCTGGCGCGCGCGGTCGTCGAGCGCGGCGGGCGGCTGCAGGAGGGCTGTGAGGTCCTCGACGTGCGCGACGAGGGCGACGCCGTCCGCGTCGACACCGCGGGAGGAAGCCGCCGCTACGACGCGGTGGTGCTGGCCACGGGCGCCTGGTTGCCCGCGCTCGCCCGCCGCTTCGGCATCCGGGTCCCGGTGCAGGCCGGTCGCGGCTACAGCTTCAGCGTCGCCGCCGACTCCCCGCTCCCCGGCCCGGTCTACCTGCCCGACCAGCGGGTGGCCTGCACGCCGCTCGACGGGCGGCTGCGGATCGCCGGGATGATGGAGTTCCGCGGTCCCGACGAGCCGCTCGACCCGCGCCGCGTGCGGGCCATCGTGGAGGCGGCCCGGCCGTTCTTCACGAGCCTGGGGCTCGACGAGCGCCGCGACGAGTGGGTGGGGTCGCGCCCGTGCACCCCGGACGGGCTCCCGATCGTCGGGCCCACCCGCGCGCCGCGGGTGTTCGCCGCGGGCGGCCACGGCATGTGGGGTGTCGTGCTCGGCCCCCTCACCGGCAGCCTGACGGCCGAGGCGATCACCACCGGGCGGGTGCCCGACGAGCTGCGCCCCCTCGACCCGCTGCGCTGACGGCGCGGTTCGCGGCGGCCGGTCGACGGCCTGATCGCTGCTCTGCGCACCCCGGTCGAGCACGACGGCGTCGGCGCAGATCGTCTTCGCGAGTGGGGCGCCGTTCAGCGGCGCGGGGCGAACAGTTCGACGAGGTTGTCGTCCGGGTCGGCGATCAGGATCTGGCGGCCACCGGGGCCGCTGACCAGCTCGCTGCGGAACCGCACGCCGGCGTCGCGCAGGCGCGTGATGGTGGCGTCGAGGTCGTCGACGACCAGGTGGATGCGGTTGCGGCCGGCGGTCGCGGCGTCGGCGGGAGTGGCGCGGGCGCCCGAGCTCGCGGGCCCGGACAGCAGCAGCCGCAGCCGGCCGCGGACGACGTCGGCGAACGCGGGGGCGGCGTCGGTGTTGAGTTCGAAACCCAGGTGGGTGGTGTAGAAGTCGATGGCGGTCTGCACGTCGTCGACGATGTAGCGGACTCCGACGTACTGGTCGGTCTCGGTCACGGCGGATCCTTCTGGTGGACGGGTTCGGTCAGGACCGGCAGCAGGTGGCCGATCCGCGTGTCGATCTCGGCGGCGACGCGCTGGAACGCGGGGTACGTCGCGTCGGCGGTGCCCCCTGGCGTGGCCGGGTCGGGGACGCTCCAGTGGGCCCGTCGGGGGTGGCCGGGGAAATCCGGGCACACCTCGCGCGCGCGGTCGCACAGGGTGATGACGCGGTCGAACCGGCGACCGTCGAGCGTGTCCACGTGCCGGGGGCGCTGCGCGGAGGGGTCGACGCCGTAGGACTCGCGCAGCACCCGGATCGTGTTGGGGTGCAGGTCGGGCTTGGGCCGGCTGCCGGCGCTGGTCGCGGTCACCCGGCCGGTGGTGCGGTGGCGCAGCAGGGCTTCGGCGATCGGGGAGCGGCTGCTGTTGCCCGTGCACACGAACAGCACGGCGACGGGCCCGCCCCGGTGCCCGTGGAGGGGGGCGGCGGGCCCGGTCGGGTCGTGGCGCAACGCCGGGTGCAGGGCGGACCCGCTGTCGGCCAGTTCCCGTGCGCAGCGGTCCAGGTCCAGGTGGTAGTAGCTGTCGCGGCCGTCGGAGCTGCTGCGGGTGGCGGTGACCAGCCCGGCGTCGCGCAGGAGTCGCAGGTGGTAGGAGACCAGGTTCTGCGGCTCGTCGACCCGGGCGCTGAGCTCCCGGACGCGGTAGTCGCTGTCGGCGAGTGCGGCAAGGAGCTGCCAGCGCAGCGGATGGGCCGCGGTCCGGAGGAATGCCGGAGGACCCGTGGCGATCTGTCGTCGGAGCGACACGAGAGCACAGTACAGCCGACGAACCCAATGCATCAAGCCGGTTTGATGTATCAGCTCGAGGGAGGGCTGCGTGCTGCGGGTGCGCGTCGGGAACCGTCGAGGCAGGCGCGCCTGAGCCGGGCGCGATCGCGGCGGTGGACGTCGAACCGACAATCGTCGGCGACGGCGAGGAACTGCTTGTTGCCAATCACTGCCAATCGCTGTGCCGTCGCCTTTCGGGTGGGTTGCGAATTCGCCCGGAATTGGGGAGGGTGGCGAAAGCGGTCCGGCGGGACGGGGAAGAAATGGTCGAGCGGCGCGATCCGGACCATGGTGAGGCCCACGGTCACGGGCATCCGACCGGGGTCCGCGGTCTGCTGGGGTCGATCTTCGCACCGCACAGCCACGACCCCGCGGACTCGCTCGACCCGGCGCTGGAGGCCGACACCGCGGGGATCAGGGCGCTGAAGGTCAGCCTGCTGGTGCTGCTGGTCACCGGGGCGCTGCAGGCGGTCGTCGTCGCGCTCACCGGATCGGTGGCGCTGCTCGCCGACACCATCCACAACTTCTCCGACGCGCTGACGGCCGTCCCGCTGTGGATCGCGTTCGTCCTCGGGCGCCGCTCGCCGACCCGTCGCTACACCTACGGCTTCGGGCGGGCGGAGGACCTCGCCGGTGTCGTGATCGTCGCGATGATCGCGCTGTCCGCGGTCGTGGCGGGGTACGAGTCGATCCGACGGCTGCTCGACCCGCAACCGGTCGGCGACGTCGGCGCGCTGATCGTGGCCGGGCTCGTCGGGTTCGCCGGCAACGAGCTGGTGGCGGTCTACCGCATCCGCGTCGGGCGCCGGATCGGCTCCGCCGCGCTGGTCGCCGACGGCCTGCACGCCCGCACCGACGGCTTCACCTCGCTCGCCGTGGTGGTCGGCGGGCTCGGGGTGCTGGTGGGGTTCCCGCTCGCCGACCCGATCGTCGGTCTGCTGATCACGGTCGCGATCCTGGTGGTCCTGCGCAGCGCCGCCCGCGACATCTACCGCCGCCTCATGGACGCCGTCGACCCCGCGCTGGTCGACCGGGCCGAGGCGACCCTGCTCCGGGTGCCGGGCGTGCAGGGGATCGAGGCGGTGCGGCTGCGCTGGATCGGCCACCGGGTCCGCGCGGAGGTCGGCATCGTCGTCGACGGTGGGCTGAGCCTGGTCGGTGCGCACGCGATCGCGGCCGAGGCGCACCACCGGTTGCTGCACGGGGTGCCCCGGTTGGTCGAGGCCACGGTGCACACGAGCCCGTCGGGACCCGAGGGGCGCGCGCACCACGACGCGCTGGCCCACCACACCAGCTCCGGCTGATGGGTTCCCCCTTCACCGGCCGGCGGCTCGCCGGTCGGCCGTGCTCGGTGGCGATCGCCCCGGTCGGGCCACCGACGCCGGCCGGCCGCACGGGCCTGCGAGCACCTGTGGGCCGGCCGGCGACGGGCCGTCCTACGACGACTTCTCGATGTCCCTGAGGAACTCGTGGCAGCGGGCGGCCCGCTCGGAGTCCTGCGCCATGACCGAGCGGAAGAAGTCGGCGATGTCGGTGCGGCCTACGTTCTCCGCGTCGCGGACGTACTGGCCGTAGTCGTGGCCGGCCTTCAACGAGTGGTACTGGACCGAGATCAGGTCGAAGGTCACGTCGTCGAATCCGGTTTCGCCGGTGGCCATGCTGGTCTCCTCACGTCGATCCGTCACTTCGGTGCCCGGGTACCCATCGGATCCGCGCCGACGCGGCGGTGGACGCATGACATCGCGAACGGTGGGATAACCCCGTCCCGACGGAGCGGCACCGCGACCACCGCACCCGCGGGTCGAGCGGCCACCCGATCACGTGGGCGCGGGAGGGGACGACGGTGCTGCGGATGCGGTTGGTGATGGTGGGCGTGGACGCGGTGTCCGGCCGGCCCGTCCTGCTCTTCGAGGAGGTCGGCGGGGCGGCCCGCCTGCTGCGGATGGAGGTCGGGCCGGTCCGGGCGCGGGCGATCGAGGCGGCGTGGCGCGGCGAACGGGTGGAACCGGCGACCCTCGGCCTCCTGGGGCTGCTGCGGGCCGCGGTGGGCCACCGCCCGGTGCGCGTGGTGATCGGTGCCGGCGCCGCCGGCCGCTGGGCCGCCACGGTGCTGCTCGACGGCGGCGGGCAGGTGCTGACCGACCCACCCGACGCCGTGCTGCTCGCACTCGCCGACCGCGTTCCGATCATGGCCGAGGACGACCTGCTCAGCCCGGCCGGAACGGGCGCGGCGGGGCTCGCGCCCGAGCCGACACCGGCGCAGCGGGAGCAGCTGCACCGGTTCCGCCGCTTCCTCGCCGACGTCGTGCCGGACGACTTCAGGGTCTGACCCACCCGCGGCCCGGGGAGTTCGAGCGAGTGGGATCGCACCGATTGAGCGCGGCCGGGTGGGTACCCGCAGGACCATGAGCCACGATTCGCCGCTGCCCATCCCGGAGTTCGACCACCTGCCCGTCGGCAGCGTGGCGCACCGGATCCGGACGCTCGACGCGGACGGCCTGTCGACCCTGCTCGATCACGAGCGCGAGCACGGCGACCGGGTCGCCGTCGTCCAGCTGCTCGAACAGCGGCTGGCCGCGCTGCGGTCCGGCGAGGCCGAGCCGTCCGGTGGCGACCCGGCCGGGGCGCAGCCCGAGCACGCTCCGCCGCCGGCCGGTATGCCGGCCGGTGATCCGGGCGGGAAGACCGACAACAACCAGCCGCTGCGGCACGGGGTCGCGGGCCAGACCCCGAACCGCCAGGTCCGCGCCCGCTGAGCGGGAGCGGCGTCGCCCACCCGTGCTGCGGACCATGGGTGGGCTGACGCCGGTCCCCGACCCGGCGGGGACGGTGGAGGGGGCGACGCCGCGGGGGCGGCGTCGCCCGGGCAGCCGCGTCGACGGCGGCGGGAACGCCGGACGCGGCGGGTCTCGGGGAGCGGCTGGGGTGTCCGGGTCGGACGCCGGTCGCCTCTCGGCGCACCCGTGGGTGGCAGGAGGTGAGGCCCGGGGACTCGGATCGCCCGGCTCGGACAGCCGGTACAACCGCGCTTCCCGGGTGTTCATTCCCGGGCCCGCTGCGCCATCCTCGCCGCCGAGGAGCCTGCGGAGCCTCGCTGCCGCTCAGGCCTCGTGGTCGCGGTGGCGGCGCAGCGCGGCGGCGGCCGAGTCGCCGTCGGGCTCCTGGGCGATCCCGGCGAGCATCTGCTCGACCTTCTCGTCGGGCTGCAGCGGGGCCAGCAGCGGGGTGTCGCGGTCGACGACGGCCTCGACGAGGAAGGGACGGTCGGCGGAGAGCGCCCGGCGCCACACCTCCTCGATCTGCCCGGCGGACTCGATCCGGGCGGCGGCCAGCCCGAGCAGCTCGGCGTAGCCGGCGTAGGGGAAGTCGGGGACCTCCTGCGAGGTCGGGTAGCGGGGGTCGCCCTCCATCTCCCGCTGCTCCCAGGAGACCTCGGACAGGTCGCGGTTGTGCAGC
Source organism: Pseudonocardia humida (assembly GCF_023898865.1). Taxonomy (GTDB): domain Bacteria; phylum Actinomycetota; class Actinomycetes; order Mycobacteriales; family Pseudonocardiaceae; genus Pseudonocardia; species Pseudonocardia humida. Next base: position 214,399 of record NZ_JAGSOV010000011.1, on the reverse strand, counting down.
ACGAGCACGGCGAAGCGGGGGTCCTTCCAGCTGCGCCAGTGCCGGGCGACGGTGACCAGTTCCAGCAGGCCGTTCATCTGCATGGCGCCGTCGCCGGCCAGCACCACGACCGGGCGGTCGGGGTGGGCGAGCTTCGCGGCGAGCGCGGTGGGCATGGCGCAGCCCATGGACGCGAGCGTGCCCGAGACGTGGCCACGCACGCCGGGGGGCAGCCGCAGGAACCGGGCGTACCAGTAGGTGCACGAGCCGACGTCGACGCTGACGGTGCTGTCGTCGGGCAGCACCGCCGACAGCGCGTGCACGACCTGCTGCGGGTTGAGCTGCCCGTTCCCGGGCTGCTCCGCCGCGCGCTGCTCGCGGATGTCGTGCCAGCGGCGCACGGCCCGCTCGACCCGGTCGCGCCAGCCGGGGTCGGCCGGGGCGGCGTCGTGCGCGGCGAGCCGGTCGCGCAGCGCGGCCAGGGTGTCGCGGGCGTCGCCGGTCAGGCCGACCTCGACCGGGGTCTTGGTGCCGATGTTGCGGGCGGCGATGTCGACCTGGACGGTGCGGGCCTGCCCGGGAGCCGGGTAGAACTCCGTCCACGGGTCGTTGCTGCCGACGACGAGCAGCGTGTCGCAGCCGCGCATCAGCTCGGCGGACGCGGTGGTGCCGAGGTGGCCCATCACGCCGCAGTGGTAGGGCAGGGACTCGTCGAGCACCGGCTTGCCCAGCAGCGACGCGGTCACCCCGGCGCCGAGCCGCTCGGCCAGCGCCACCAGCTCCGCTTCCGCCCCGTAGGCGCCCTGACCGACCAGGATCGCCGGGCGGGAGCCGGCCGTGAGCACCTCCACGGCGCGGTCGAGGTCGGCCGCCCTCGGGACCACGTGCGGGCGGGACATCGCCGTGCTGGTCGCCACGACGCCGTGGGCGTGCGGGGTCTGCTCGGGCAGCTTGGCCTTCTGCACGTCGTGGGGCACGATCACGCAGGTGGGGCTGGAGGTGTCCAGCGCGGTGCGGAAGGCGTTGTCGAGCACCAGGGGCAGCTGCTCGGGGGACAGCACGGTCTGCAGGTACTGGCCGCAGACGTCCTTGAACAGCGTGTGCAGGTCGACCTCCTGCAGGTAGCCGCTGCCCAGCGCGGTGCTCACGACCTGGCCGACGATCGCGACGACGGGCTTGCGGTCGAGCTTGGCGTCGTAGAGCCCGGCGAGCAGGTGGATCGCCCCCGGGCCCTGGGTGGACAGGCAGACGCCCACCTCGCCGGTGACCTTGGCGTGGCCCGCGGCCATGAACGCCGTCATCTCCTCGTGCCGGGCGGTGACCAGCTCGGGGTCGCCGCCCGCCCGGTGCAACGCCGCCAGCAGCGGGTCGATCCCGTCGCCCGCGTAGCCGAAGACCCGACGCACCCCCCAGTCGCGCAACCGCGCGACGACGCCGTCGGCGACCAGGTCCGGCCCGTCGTTCACGCGCCCGCCCCGCTCACCACGACCGGGCGCCGGCCGACCGTTCCCGTGCGGACCACTGCGATCATGTCGGGCTCCCTCCGGAAGGACGTGCCCGCTGGTGGTACCCCCGACCGGGGCGGCCACTCATGCATGAGCCGGTCCGCCGGTGCCGGAGTCCCTGCCCCGGTGGGGGCTGGTCGGGTTGGGGACATGGGCCGCGGTGGTGCGGCCGACGTCCCCAGATCCATGATCACCGGGTGCTGATCTCCGGCGTCCGCGCCCGGGAGCGGTGCCCGACCGCACCGGGTCGGACCGGCCGGGTCCGGTCGGTCCGACCCCGGGGCGGACACGGGATCGGGGACGGGCGGGCCGCGGCGGAGTCGGACCTCGCGCCGCGGTGGCCTGCTCAGTGCCGGCGGGCGGGAAGGCCGCGACCGAGCAGCACGCCCAGCCCGATCATCCCGATGGCCAGCACCAGGTGCAGCCAGTTGTCGGCCGTGTTGACCGGCACGAAGTTGGCGGCGCTGTCGTGGTCGATCAGCAGGCCGTAGATCCAGAGCACGGCGTAGACGGCGCCGCCCCAGATCAGGAAGTTCTTGGCGCCGGTGGCCGTGCGCGCCAGCGCGAGCCCGGCCACGCCGAACGCGGCGTGGACCAGGTTGTGCAGGATGGACACGGCGAACACGCCCAGCAGCAGGGCACCGGACCCGTGCCCGGCGAAGGACAGCTGGTCGTAATTGGTGGTGATGCCGGGGATGAAGCCGAGGATGCCGACGAGCAGGAAGACCGCGGCGACGACGATGGCGGCCAGCTGGACGGGGTGGCGCCCGGTCCGGGTGGTCGAACCGGGGTCGCCGGTGGGGTTGGAGGTCATGACTGTTCCTTCCGTGGGTGCCGGTGGCCGGGGTGGTCATCGGCGTGGTGTCAGCAGTACCCACGGGCGGCGCTCGTAGTCGGCTGAACCGTTTGAACGGGGTGCACCTGGCCAGTCCGCGGACCACCCGTCCCGCGGGGCGCCGGGGGGCGACCGGAGCCGGTCCGGCAGGGCCGACGCGACGATGCCGTCCGGCATCTCCGAGCACCTGTCGTTCTTCGACCGCTTCGCCTCGACCGCGAGCGGCTTCGTCTCGCGGGCCTGGTTCTTCCTGCTGTGCGTGCTCCTGGTGCTGCTGTGGGCGGCGCGTCAGGCCTGGTGCTGGGTCGTGCCGTCCATGCCGGCGCGCAGGCGCGCGAGCGTGGTGGTGAGCAGGCGGGAGACGTGCATCTGGGAGATGCCGAGCTGGTCGGCGATCTGGCTCTGGGTCTGGTTGCCGAAGAAGCGCAGCAGGAGGATGCGCCGGTCGCGGTCGGGCAGCGCGTCCAGCAGCGGACCGAGTGCTTCGCGGTCCTCCATGAGGTCGAGGTCGGGGTCGGGGGCGCCGAGCGCGCCGGCGTAGCGCTGGTTCTCCGCGGCGGTCTCGTCGCCGGGGAAGGGTTCGTCGAGGGAGGCGAGCTGGGTGCGGGAGTTGGCCTCGAGGGCTTCGATGACCGCGGCCAGGTCGATGTCGAGGTACCGGGAGACGTCGCTGGGTCGGGGGGCGGTCCCGTGTCGGCGGCTGAGCTCGTCGGTGGCGTGGTGGACGGCGCTCTGCAGCTGCCGGATGCGGCGGGGGATGCGGATGGTGGAGGTGCGGTCGCGGTAGTGGCGCTGGATCTCGCCGGTGATGGTGGGGACGGCGAAGGCGAGGAAGTCGTGGCCGCGGTCGACGTCGAAGCGGTCCACGGCGTTGATCAGGCCGATGGTGGCGACCTGCTCGAGGTCGTCGAGGTTCTCGCCGCGGGTGCGGTGGCGGCGGGCGATGTGGTGGGCGACGGGCAGGTAGCCGGTGATGAGTTCGGTGCGCAGTGCGCGCCGGCGGGGGTGGTCGGCGGGCAGGTGCTTGCGCTCGGTGAACAGGGGCGCCAGGTGGTCGTACTCGGCGACCACCGGGGGATCGGCCGGCGGATCGCCGGCTGCCGGCTGGGCTTCTGATGGGGTTCGTCCGTCGACCCGGACGCCGTCGGTCTCGATCACGAGGGCGTTCCAGCCGCCGATGAGCGCGACGAGGTCGTCGAGGGCGGGGCCGGGTTGGACGCGCAGGTCGATGCTGTGGGCCAGGGCGGTGCGCACGGTGTCGGCGATGGTCTGGGTGCCGCCGCAGTCGATGAAGGTCACGTCGCGGAGGTCGATGACCAGGGCGGGCGACCCGGTGCCGAGTGCCCTGCCGAGCGCTGCGTCGAGCGCGTCGGTGAGGTGCGACCTGGTCGCCAGGTCGACCTCGCCGCTCGCCCGGAGCGTCGTGCGGCCGCCGGCGTGCGTCCGCACGTCGATCCGCAGCATCCCGGGAGCTGCGGGCCGGTCCTGGCGGGACGGTGCGGCGGACGCTGGAGGCATGGGGGCGACTTCCCGGTCGAGGCGGCGAAGCGCTGTCCAGCGGGCTTCGTCAGCACGTGGCAAGGCGGTCGACGTTCGGCTTCCCGGTCCGAGCAGCGCGCAAACCGCCCGCCACCGCCGTGCGCCATCGGCCGCTAGGCTCGTCCGCGACGGCGGTGGGGCTCGCCGACGACCGCTCCGGGACGGGCACCCCTCCGGCCCGGCGCCAACAGTCCCTACCTCGACGAGAGGTGGGTGAGTCGTGTCCGGTGCCGAGGAGCGGCCCGAGATCGTCGATCCCGATGACGACCCGGGCGACGCGGCCGAGCGCCCGGAGGCGGGCGGCCCCGGGCGCGGGCCGGTGCCGGTGCTGGTGGCGGTCGCGGTGGGCGGGGTGGTCGGCGCGGAGGCCCGCTACGGGCTGTCACTGGCCCTCCCGCACGCCCCCGGGGCGTGGCCGTGGTCGACGCTGCTGGTCAACGCGTCGGGCTGCGTGCTGATCGGCGTGCTCATGGTGCTGGTCACCGAGCGGGTGCGGGTGCACCCGCTGACCCGCCCGCTGCTGGGGGTCGGGGTGCTCGGCGGCTACACGACGTTCTCCAGCTACGCGGTGGACGTGGTCGGGCTGGTCGGCGCGGGACGGGTCGTGCCGGCCGCGGGCTACGCGGTGGCCACGCCGCTGCTGGCCCTGCTCGCCGTGGCGGTCGGGGTGTGGCTGACCCGGCGCGCGACCGCCCGGTGGTCGGCGGGGGAGCGGCGATGACGGTGCTGTGGGTGGCGATCGGGGCCGCGGTGGGGGCGCCGTTGCGGTACCTGGTCGACCGGGCCGTGCGGGGCAGGCTCCGCGGCGGGTTCCCGTGGGGCACCTTCACGGTGAACGTGGTCGCGTCGTTCGTGCTGGGCCTGGTCACCGCCCTGGCGGTCGACCCCGCGCAGGCCGCGGTGCTCGGGGTGGGCTTCTGCGGGGCGCTGAGCACCTACAGCACGTTCGGCTACGAGACGTTCGCGCTGCTGGAGGGCCGCGCCGTGGGCACGGCCGTGGCGAACCTGGTCGGCAGCGTGGTCGCCGGGCTCTCCGCGGTCACCGCCGGCTACCTGGTCGGGCTCGCGCTGCCCTGGTGAAGGGACTCGGCGTCCCCGCTCGTCGTCGGCCCCGCACCTGCCCGCCCCGGGGCGGGGCGGCGCTCAGGCGGGAACGCCACCGTCGGCCGCCGCGGCGACCGCGCGCAGTTCGGAGACCGCCGCCTCCGCGGAGGCGGTGAACCGCAGCGGTGGCATGTCCAGCCGCGCGGCCAGGACCGGGAGCCACGGCGGCGCCCCGATGACGACGAGCGGCTTGCCGAGGTGGGTCGTGCGTTCGGCGAGCTCGACGAGATCGCGCACCGCGACGGCGCCGACGAACACGCCCGTCAGGTCCATGAGCACCGCCTCCGCCGGCCCGGAGGCGACGTCGAGCAGCTGGTCCCGCGCCGCGGCCCGGGTGGACAGGTCGATGTCGACGCGCGCGGTCAGCAGCACCGCGTGGCGGCCGGGGATGGGCGCGTCGGGGATGCGCGTGAGGCCGAACACCGGGCCGGACGCACTGTCGTGGGACACCCGTTCCCCCTTCTCGTTGGCCGCCACCGCGGACGCGCGGTGCTGGCCCGACTGGTCGCGGGGGGCAGAGCGAACGGCCGGAAGCTGGTTGGTACCCATGTCTCGGTCGGTGCAACGGTCGGGGCAGCGGATCACCCGCGTGGGTGATCCCCGTCTGATCTCCGTCAGGTCGCGGACGGGCGCGGTGCGCACCGGGCGTCGCGCGGCGCCACCGCATCCGCGGCCACCGAGTGGGGGCCACCGTACGGGGTACGACAGGCGCGACAGCAGCTGTGGCGGGCGGAAGGGCGGCGGCGGTCCGCCCCGAGCCGCGCCGACCGTGATCGGAGCCGTGCATGCCCATCGACGACGTCGCCTTCTCCGTGAGCTTGATGGCTCTGCTGGCCAGGGTGGACCTCCCGACGCGGGCCGACGGGCAGGACGTGCAGGCGCGGCTCGACGAGGTGCTCTCCGCGGCCACCGGCGTCCTCGGCGTGGACAGCGTCGGGCTGATGATGCTCGACGAGGACGACGTCCTGCGGGTGGTGGGCGTGACCGATGACGCCGCGGGCGTGCTGGAGGCGGCGCAGCAGCGGTTGGACGTCGGACCGGGCATCGACTGCGTGCGCGACGGGGCCGTCGTCGCCGTCGACGACCTGGCCGGCAGCGAGCGGTACGCCCCGGTGTGGGAGTGCCTGCGGGGCCCGTCGAACGGGCAGCCGCGCGGCGGCGGCGCAGCGCGGGCGGTGCTGTCCGTTCCCGTGCGGGTGCGGGGCGAGACCGTCGGTACGCTCAACGCGCTGCACCGCACCCCGCAACGGTGGGACGACGCCCAGGTGCGCGCCGTCGAGGCATATGGTGCCGTCATCGCGATCCTGCTCCGGTTGGAGGCCGCCGCCCGGACCGACGGGAGTGTGCCGAACCGGCCCCGGCCGATCGAGGAGGACTGACGTTGCCCAACATCGATCCGCAGAACCTGGCGGCCAGCCTGCGCCGGCTGGGCGTCGCCGACGGCCACGACGACATCACCGGGGCGATCGACCGCGCGGTCACCGCGTGCGTGGACCTGTTCGGGGTCGACGGCAGCGGGCTGATGATCGCCGACGACCAGAACACGCTGCGCTACCTGGTCTCCAGCGACGGCCCCGGGCGGGTGCTGGAGGAGGTCCAGTCCGAGACCGGCCAGGGCCCCTGCGTCGACACCTTCGTCCACGGCGCCCCGGTGCGGACCGAGGACATGACCCGCGAGGAGCGGTGGCCGCGCAGCCGGGAGACCATCGTCGAGCACGGCGTGCGCGCCGTGATGGGGGTGCCGGTGCGCCTGGGCGGGGTGACGGTCGGGTCGCTGGACGTCTACCGCGACCACCCGCACGCCTGGGACGAGTCGGAGCAGGACGCGCTGGTCCGCTACAGCGCGGTGGTCGAGGCGGCGCTGCGGGCCGCCCTGGCCGGGCACAACGCCACCGAGCTCGCCGGTCAGCTCCAGTACGCCCTGGACAACCGGGTCCTGATCGAGCGCGCCGTCGGCTTCCTCATGGGGCGGGGCGGGATGGACGCGGTCAGCGCCTTCGAGGTCCTGCGCTCGGCGGCGCGCAGCCGGCGGAGCAAGGTCGCCCAGGTCGCCCAGGAGGTCCTGGAGACCGGGAGACCGCCGACGCGCCAGGGGTGAGGGCCCCGCTCGGCACGCGCGGGGGTCCCCGTGGCATCCCGCCGACACGGCGGGATCCGGAGGTCCGATCGCCGTCCCGACCGGGTCCACAGTGGTGGAGCCGACGAGGCGAGGTAGCACGTGAGCGGCGTCAGCCCGCCGTGGACAGCAGGGCCCACACGGTCTTGCCGTCGTCGTGGGTGGTGCCGCCCAGGCGCAGGGCGATGGTCGCGACGGCGTGCAGGCCGCGTCCCCTGCCGACGCCGACGGCCCGCGGCCGTGGGCGCGGCGACGGCCCGGGCAGGTGGTCGCGGACCTCGATCCACAGCCCCTGCTCGTCGAGCCGCAGGCCCACCTCGCACGGCGTGCCCGCGTGCTCCACGGCGTTGGTGACCAGTTCGGTGACCACCAGCCGGGCGCCGCCGGCGATGTCGTCGACGGCCCAGTCGTGGCAGGCCGCGGTGGTGAACTCGCGGGCGGCGCGGGGTGAGGTGGGCTCCGGGGGCAGGTGCAGGTGGCGGCTGACCGTGTCGGGGCGGGTCAGCAGCCGCTGCCGGGCCGCGGCCCGGTCGGCGACCAGCGGGACGGTCCGGGTGATCCGCCGGCGGTGCAGCTCGGTGGCCATCCGCGGCTCGGCGGCGTAGAGCACCAGGTGCGCGGCGGGCCAGCCGCCCGCGGTGGCCAACGCGGTGCTGAAGACGCCCGCAGCGGGCTCCCAGGCCAGCCGGAAGCCGGACAGGTCGACCAGCAGCCGGCGGTGGGAGGCCAACAGCTTGGCCAGTACCCGGCGGACGTCGGGGGCCGTGCCCAGGCGCAGCTCGCCGGCCAGGTGCACCTCGGCGCGGTCCGGGTCCACCTCGAGGCCCGCCACGACGGCGCTGATCAGCACAGGTGCACCTCCACTGCACACCATAAGGACCCGTGGGCAGGCGAGCGGTCGTCGGCGGTCGGTCGTCACATCGCAGCGGTGGGCGGGTACCCGTCGGTCCGGGCTCCATGCGCCCGACGGCGACACCGGGCGCGGGCGTGGACGGTCGTTCGACCGCGCCGCGCCGGCCTGCGCGCTGCGGCGGAGCCGGGCAGGGGGTACGAATCAGGCATGGACGAGTCCGAGGGCCTCCGCGCCAGGGCCGCGGCGAACCTGGACCGCGGTCGCCGGCTGGCGGCGCAGGTGTCCGACATCGCCGGCCACGTCGCGGACACCGAGGAGCAGATCGCCGAGCAGCGCGACCGGATGGCGGAGGAGCGGGCCGCGGAGGATCCCGGCCGCGCCGAGCGGCTGCGGGCGCAGGCCGCGGACGCGCGCTCCTTCGCCGAGCACGAACGGGCTGAGCACCGCCGCTGGGCGCAGCCGCCGAGCGGGACCGGTCCGCCCGCACCCGGCACCGGGGTGCCCGCACCGCCGGAGCAGCGGGACGAGGACGCGCCCGCCGGGTGACGCGCCCGGTGCTCGACGGGGGGCGGTGGTGCGCGGCCGCGATCGCCGCTCCGTCGAGTCCGCGGTCAGGTGGTGAGGGTGGCCCAGGACGGCGTGGGGACGGTGAACAGCTCGGCCCGCCCCGGTGCCATCGCCGGCGTGACCAGGGCCGGGGCGCTGCGGTGCAGCGGCAGGACGAAGCCGGCGCAGCCGGGCTGCCCGACAGCGAGTTCGAGCGGTCCGAGTTCCAGCGCACCGCGGGCTGACCGGCGGGGACGGGCTCAGCTCGACCGCCGTGCCGCCGCCCCTTCCAGGCCGGCGCGCAGCCGCGCGAGGATGGAGCCGAGCAGCCGGGAGACGTGCATCTGGGAGATGCCGAGCTCGTCGGCGATCTGGCTCTGGGTCTGGTTGCCGTAGAAGCGCCGCAGCAGGATCTGCCGGTCGCGCTCGGTCAGGGCGGCGATCAGCGGGGCGAGCGACTCGCGGTCCTCGACGAGGTCGAGGTCGGAGTCGTCGACCTGGAGCGCCGCGGCGAAGCGGGTGTTCTCGGGGGCGGCCTCGTCGCCGGGGAACGGCTCGTCGAGCGAGGACACGTGGGCCCGGGGTCCGGCCTCGAGCGCGTCGAGGACGTCGCCGAGGTCGATGCCGAGGTGGCGGGCGATGTCGCTGGGGCGCGGTGCGCGTCCGCCCTGCCTGCGGAGCTCCTCGACCGCGAGGTGCACGGCGGACTGCAGCTGCCGGATCCGGCGGGGGATGCGGATGGTGGAGGTGCGGTCGCGGTAGTGCCGCTGCACCTCGCCGTTGATGGTGGGGACGGCGTAGGCGAGGAAGTCGACGCCGCGCTGCACGTCGAACCGGTCGACCGCGTTGATCAGCCCGAGGGTGGCGACCTGTTCGAGGTCGTCGGGGTTCTCGCCGCGGGCGCGGTGGCGGCGGGCGATGTGCCGGGCGATCGGGAGGTAGCCGAGGATGAGCTCGTCGCGCAGCGCGGCCCGCCGCGGATCCGCCGGCCGCAGCCCGTCGCGCTCGACGAACAGCGGTGGCAGGTGGTCGTACTCGGTGCCGCGCTGCACGTCGGCTCGGGAAGGACCGGGCTCCGCCGCGGCGGGCGGCAGCACCGCGGTCGCGTCCGGACCGCCGATCGCGACCCACCCGCCGAGCAGCGCGAGGAGGTCCCGCACGGCGGGGCCCGGGAGCACGCGGAGGTCGACGCCCCGGGCCGCGGCGCCGTGGGCGGTCGCGCTGACGAGGTCGGCGCCGCCGCAGTCGACGAACGACACCTGCCGCAGGTCGACCACCATGCGGGCCTGCTGCTCCCGGTCGCCGCGCCCGGTGGGGGTGGAGACGGCGGACAACGCCGTGCCGAGCGCGTCGGCGAGCCGGCCCCTGGTCGCCAGGTCGACGTCGCCGCGCACCCGGACGCTGGCGACGGGGCCCTCCGCGTCGCGGCCCGTGCGGACGTCGATCCCGAGGAGCTCGTCGGGGTGCTCAGCCGGATCCGGAGCTCGGCGGTACGTGTCCGGGGCGGGCGAAGGGGACATGACCGGTGACTCCCTATTGAGCGCGAAGCGGTGCGGCAAGGGGTCAGGGCCGCCGGGCCCACCACGCTAGGTACTCCGGGGCGATGCGGCAAGTGACGTCACCCACCGGGTACGGCGCCGTTACCGCGCCCCGACGGTCACGGGGTCCCGGCGGGGACGGCGTCGCGCCAGGAGTGCTCCGGGGAGTACCCCAGGACGCGGCGGGCCTTCGCGATGCTCAGCAGCGTCTCGTGCTCGCCGAGCTCGCCGCGGACCTCCACGTCCGGGAAGACCTCGGCCATCAGCGACGCGCTGGAGCGCCGCATCACGGTGTCGGCGTTGGCGATGACGAACACGTCGGCGCCGGTCGCGTCGAGCTGGAGGGCCTTGCGCACCGCCTGCGCGCCGTCGCGCGCGTCGATGTAGCCCCACAGGTTCCACTTGCGGGCGTGCGGATCGGTGTCGAAGGCCGGGAAGCGCTGGTACTCGTGCGGCAGCATCACGTTGGAGAACCGCAGCCCGATGATCTTCGTGCGCGGGTCCCAGCGGCAGAACTGCACCGCCATCTCCTCGCCGAGGGCCTTCGACAGGGAGTAGCTGGAGTTCGGGCGCGGGTGGTAGGCCTCGTCGACCGGGGCGTAGGGCGGCGGCTCGTCGAAGGGCAGCCCGAGCACGGTCTCGCTGGAGGCCCAGACGATGTTGCGGACGCCGGCGGCCCGCGCGGCCGCGAAGGCCGAGTACGTGCTGAGCACGTTGTTCTCGAACGTGGCGGCGTCGGTGGCCAACCCCGGGGCGGGGACCGCGCCGAGGTGCACGAGTGCGTCGACGCCGCGGCGGTGGTGCTCGTCGACGCCGAGCAGCGCCTCCAGCACCTGGCCGTGGTCGGCGAGGTCGATCCGGAGGAACCGGCTGCCCCCGGGCCGGTCGGCGGGCGGCTCCCGGTCGAGGTTGGTGACGGTGTGGCCGTGGGCGACCAGGTCGGCCACCACCACCCGCCCGAGCTTGCCGGAGCCCCCGGTCACCGCGATGCGCACGACCCCACCCTGCCCGCCGGGCGGCGCGACCGCACGATCAGGAGCGCGGTGGCGCCGCGCTCGCCGAGGCGGCTGAGTGCGTCGCCGTGTCGGGGCTTAGCCTCGACCGCGTGGAAATCGACGCCGCCCGCGACCGCTTCACCGCCGCCTCCCGGGCCGCGCAGGACCAGCTCCTCGACGTCCTGAACGCCCAGCGCGACGGCCACCCGGACGCCGTCCGGGCCGCGGTCGTCGACCTCGTCGAGGCCCAGCGCGCCACCGTCGAGGCGCACCAGCAGCTCGTCGACGCCGCCGGCCGGTACGAGATCGACCCCGAGGTGCGGGCCCGCCTCGAGGCCGAGCACGCGCAGCTGCGCCACCACCTCGCCGCCACCGAGCACGAGCTCGACCGGCTCACGGTCCGGCCGGGTCACGCCCCCGACCCGGCGCCCCAGGTCATCGACCTGAGCATCCCGCTGGTCGCCTCGGCAGACGACATGGCCCTGGTGGCCGACCGCCTGCAGCGCGCGGCGCACATCGCCGACCGGGCGGGCGCTCCGCTGCTCGTCGGGCCGCTGCTCGACGTCGCCCACCTGCTCCGCCGGGTCGCCGACGAGGGCGGCACCGAACCGAGCACCCACGCCGCGGCGGACCTGGCCGCCGCGCTGCTGGGCTACCAGGACCACCTGCCGATGCCCTGACCCGTCGCGGTCACGGCGTCGCGGGCTGCTGGGCGAGCCCGGCCAGGGCGAGGGCCCGGGCGGCGGGCCCGGTGGTGTCGTGGTCGAGGGTCAGGCTGCGCCGGGACGCGCGGGCGCGAGCGAGGAGTTCGAGGACCAGCCCGATGCCGGCGCTGGGCAGGTAGGTGGTGGCGCGCAGGTCGAGCACGAGCGGGGTGCGCGGGTCGGCGGTGTCGATGTGGTGCAGCAGCTGCTCGCGCAGGGCGTCGATGCCGGCCAGGTCGATGCCGTCGTGCACGGCGAGCCGCAGGTGGCCGGGTTCGCGGTGGACGCGCAGCGTCGCGGGCCGGGACCCGTGGTCGGGCGCGGGTGTCGCCGCGACCGGTTCGGCGGGGTCGTGCGGCGGCGGGTCGAGGGTGAAGGCGACCGCGGTGCCGGGGCCCGGGCCGGCGTGGTCGATGGTGACGTCGCGCCCGAGCGCGCGGATGACCTCGACGCCGCGGCCCCGGTAGCCGCGGTCCGCGGGCGGGGGGCGCCACCGGCCGTGGTCGGTGACGGTGGCCCGGACCGCGCGGTCGGTGCCGAGCTGCAGGGTGTAGTCGACGGTGCCGGCCGCGCCGTCGGGGTAGGCGTGCTCCACGGCGTTGGCGAGGGCCTCGCCGAGGGCCAGTTGCAGGTCCTCGACGTGGTCGGGGTGCAGCCCCGACGCGCCGGCCCACCGGTCGACGTCGCGGCGGATCCCGGTGAGCTCGTCGGCCCGGGCCTCGTGGCGGGCGCGCAGGGCGGGCGGGAGGTGGCGGGCGGCGACGAGGGCGATGTCGTCGTGGCCGAGCCCGTGCGGGACGAGCTCCCCGAGCAGCGTCGTGGCGAGTTGCTCGGGGTCGACGCGGTGCAGCGGGCGGGCGGTGTCGGCGAGGCGGGTGATGCCGTCGTCGATGACCTCGCCGCGGCGTTCGACGAGCCCGTCGGTGTAGAGCAGGACCGTGTCGCCCGCGGCGAAGTCCCGCGTCGCTGACCGGTAGAGCCCACCCGGGGCCCCGCTCGGGAAGGCGCCCAGCAGCGGGCCGGTGGTGCCGAGGACGGCGGTCGTGCCGTCGTGGCCGAGCAGCAGCGGGGGCGGGTGCCCGGCGCCCGCCCAGCGGATCCGCCCGGCCTCGGTGTCGATGACCACGCAGACCGCGGTCGACCCGCGGGCTCCGGGCACCCGCGCGGTGTAGTCGTTGAGCCGGGTGAGGGCGACCGCGGGGTCGGCGTCGGGTCCGAGCATGGTCAGGATGGCCGCCAGGCCCGCCCGCAGCTGCCCCATCACCGCCGCGGCCGGCGCGCCCTGCCCGACGACGTCGCCGACGACCACCGCGACCCGGTGCCGGTCCAGGGCCAGGATGTCGTACCAGTCGCCGCCGGCCTGCACCCCGGCGACGCCGGGCAGGTAGCGGGTGGCCAGCGCGAGGTCGTCGAGCTTGGGCGGGGCGGTGGGCAGCAGGCTGCGCTGCAGGGTGTCGGCGAGCTGGGCGCGGGCGTCGGCGAGCGCGGCCCGTTCGAAGGCCTGCGCGGCCTGCGCGGCCAGGGTGACGGCGAAGCTGCGTTCGTCGGCGGGGAACTCGCGCGGCGTGGGGAACGCGAGGGCGAGCACGCCGATCGTGCGGTCGGCGTGGCGCAGCGGCAGGGCGGCCGCGGCGAGGACCGGGTCGCCGTCGACGGCGACGCCGTCGGGGTGGTGCGGGCGCAGCTGCGCGGGACCGCCGACCCAGACCGGCCGCCCGGTGCGGGCCGCCTCGGCGGTGACGGTGCGGTCGTCGAGGTTCAGGACGGCGTAGCGCCCCGCGGGCTGCGCGGGCGGGCCCTCGTGGTGGACCAGTTCGAGCCGGGTCGGGTTCTCCGCCTGCGGCACGTAGATCCCGATCCCGGAGGCGTCCATGCCGTCGCGGACGGCGGCAGCCAGTGCGGCGGCGGCCTGGGGCACGGTGGCCGCGGCGGCGAGCGCGGTGGCGGCGGTGTTGAGCCGGTGCTCGCGCTCGGCCACCCGCTCCGCCCCCAGCGCGACCGCGATCCGGCGGGCCAGCTCGTCGGCGAGCTCGACGTCGAGCCGGTCGAACCGCCCGGTCGGCCCGTCGGTTGCCGCCTCAGCGGCGCCGTGGCGGGGCAGCGGGCGGGGGCGGGGGTGGTCGCCGGGGCAGGCGACGATCAGCAGCCCCGCCAGCCGTCCCTGGACCGTGAGTGGCGCGACGACGGCCGCGGACGGGCCGGGGTGCGCCCGGACGTCGTGGTCGTCGCCGAGCACTTCGCGCAGCACCGCGGGCGGGACCGGATCGAGCACGACGGCCCGACCCCGGCGGTAGGCGTCGAGCAGCGACGCCGGGACGCGGTAGGGCGCCGTCGCCGTCATCGCCGCGGCGAGCTCGGGCCGGTCGGGGTGCGACGCGGCGATCGGGTGCAGGAACCCGTCCGGGCCGACCCTGGCGATCACGACGATGTCGTCGAGCACGGGTGCGGCCAGGTCGACGACGTCCCGCAGCCGCTCCCGCATCCCGCCTGCCGCGCCGACCGGGGCGCTGAGCAGCTGCCCGGCGTCGGACAGGAGGCGGTCGCGCTGGGCGGCGCGGTGAGCGGCGGTGACGTCCCGGGCGAGGCCGATGACCATCGGCGGCGCGTCGGGCCGCTCGGGGTCGGGGACGGTGGCGGCGGAGGTCTCGACCCACAGCCGGTGGCCGTCGCGGTGGCGCATCGCGAGCAGGTGCCTGCCCCGCCCGGTGGCCTGCACCTCGGCCAGCGACGCGGCGATCCGCGCGTGGCCCTCCGGGTCGGTGTCCCGGTCGGGCCACCACGGGTGCGGCGCCGGGTAGGGCAGCCCGTCGTGGCCGTAGCCGAGCAGTTCGGCGAAGCCGTCGTTGACCTGCACGACCCGCCCGGCGCCGTCGACGACGAACAGGCCGTCCTGCAGGGCGCTCAGCAGCGCCCCGCGCCAGGCCGCCTCCCGCCGCCGCAACCGGCTCAGCGCCAGCGCCGAGCGGACCCGGGCGAGCAGCTCGGCGGCGCTGAACGGCTTGACCAGGTAGTCGTCCGCCCCCGCGGCCAGCCCCTCCACCACGGCGTCCTGCCCGGCCCTGGCCGAGAGCACGATCACCGGGACGCCGGCGGTGGCCTGTTCCGCGCGCAGCGCGGCCACCAGGGCGAAGCCGTCGAGGTCGGGCATCATCACATCGGTGATCACCAGGTCCGGCGGGTGCGTGCGGGCCGCGGCCAGCGCGGCCGCCCCGTCGGTCACGACCTGCAGGGCGTAGGTGTCGGAGAGCAGCCGCGACAGGTACTCGCGCATGTCGGCGTTGTCGTCGGCGATGAGCAGCCGGGCGGGGGGTGCCGCCCGCCCGTCCGCCTGCTCGGCAGGCTCGGCCGGCGCGGTGGACGGCTCCATCCAGCGCAGCGCCTCGGCGACGAACGACTCGGTGACCGAGGAGCCTGAGGCGGGGGATGACGGGGCGTCTTCGGAGAGCTGGTCGGCGGGCAGGTGCGCGCTGCCCAGCGGGATCCGGACGGTGAACGTGGTGCCCACCCCGACCCGGGAGGTCGCGGTGACCGTGCCGCCGTGCAGCCCGACCAGGTCGCGCACCAGCGCCAGGCCGATGCCCGAGCCCTCGGCCGAGCGCCCGCGGGCCCCGCGGACCTGGTGGAACCGGTCGAACAGCAGCTCCAGCTCGTCGGCGGGCACGCCGATGCCGGTGTCGGAGACCTCCAGCGCCACCGCCGTGCCGATGCGGTGCAGGCGCACGCCGATCGCGCCGGCGAAGGTGAACTTGACCGCGTTCGACAGCAGGTTGGAGACGATCTTCTCCCAGGAGTCGCGGTCGACCCACACCGGTTCGCCCGGCTCGTCGATCCGCACCTCCAGCTCCAGGCCGGCGCGCTCGACCGCCGCGCGGAACATCCCGGCCAGCTCCGCGGTGACCGCGGCGAGCTCGGTCGGCACGAACCGGGCCCGCATCCGCCCGGCCTGCAGCCGGGAGAAGTCCAGCAGCGTGTTGACCAGCCGGCCCATCCGCAGCCCGTTGCGGTGGGCGACCTCCAGCTCCGCGCGCCACCGCTCCGGGTCGACGTGCTCGGCGGCGCGCAGCTGCTCGATCGGCCCCATGATCAGGGTGAGCGGGGTGCGGAACTCGTGGCTGACCCCGGTGAAGAACTCGGTCTTGGCCCGGTCCAGCTCGGCCAGGGCCTCCGCGCGGCGCCGCTCGGCCTCGTAGGCGCTCGCGGACACCAGCGCCGAGCTGATCTGCCCGGCCAGCAGCTCGACGAAGCCGCGGTAGCGCTCGTCGAAGGCGCGGAACGGGTTGAGCCCCACCACCAGGAAGCCCCGGGGCCGGGCCTCACCCGGGGCGCCGACCAGCGGGGTGAGCACCGCCACGGACGGCGGCCGCGACCACGCCCCCGCCGGCAGGTCGGCGAACCGCGCGGCCAGGTCCTCGACGACCTCGGTGCGGCCGGCGCGCACCCCCTGCACCGGCCAGCCGCGAGCACCGCCACGCGCGTCGATCGTGGTCGGGGCGGCGGCGGCGCCCGCGTCGACCCCGCTCGTGCAGGCCAGCTCCGCGCCGCCGTCGTCGTCGAACAGGTAGGTGAGGCTGAACGGCACGTCGTGGCGGTTGGCCGCCAGCCGCTCGCGCACCGCGGCGAGCACCTCGGCCTCGGTGTGCGCCGGGGCCAGCGCCGCGGCCAGGTCGTGGAGCGTGGCCATCCGCCGCTCGGACAGCACCCGGTCGGTGTTCTCGGTGACCACGCACAACATGCCGGCCACCCGGCCGTCGTCGGCCAGCGGGCTGTAGGAGAACGTGTGGTAGGTCTCCTCGGGGTAGCCGGCGCGCTCCAGGAACAGCAGCAGGTCCTCGTCCCAGGTGGCCCGCCCGGTGGTCAGCACCGACTCGATGCGCGGACCGATGTCGTCCCAGATCTCAGCCCACACCTCGCGCGCCGGGCGCCCCAGGGCCCAGGGGTGCTTCGCGCGCAGGGTGCCCCGCCAGTACGCGTCGTTGTAGAACATCGTCAGCTGCGGGCCCCACGCCATCCACATGGAGAACCGCGAGGTCAACAGGATGCGCACCGCCGCGGACAAGCCCGCGGGCCAGTCCCGGCGCGGCCCCAGCGGGGTGGCCGCCCAGTCCAGCTCGGCGACCCGGCGCGCCAGCTCGCCGGCCCCGTCCGGGTGCTCGACCGGCTCGACGCCCGCGCCCCGGTCGGCGGGGTCAGCCACGACCCTGCTCCGACGGGTCGGCCGCGGGACGGCGCCGGGACGCCGCGTGGCAGTGCATCCTCGGCTCCTCAGCGTGGTCGGTCCGCGGCGGACGCCCGGTCCGAGGTCGGGGACCGGGCGAGAACGATCACCACGGCCGAGCGCGACCAGACTACGGCCTCGCTGGATGGGCGGCGACCGAACGGCGGACCGCCCGCCCGCGCCCGGGGCCCGGGGGGTGGCGACCCCGCCGGACGTGCAACGCTCGGCGTGCTCGGGTACTCGGTGGGGCGGCAGCCGGGGTGGACCCGCGTCCGGGCCCCGGGAGTCGCCACGGGACCGGGCGGGCCGGGCGCGGTGCCCGTCCGTCCGGGTCGGGGCATGCTCTCAGCTGCGGAGAAGGGGCCGTCAGAGGTGGTCGAAGGCGTCGCGCACACCTTGCTGGTGAACCAGCGCAACCACCCGCCCGGAGGGCAGGGTGACCCGGTCGCGGCGTGGGTCGGCGACGCGGTGCGGCGCCGGCAGAAGATCGTCTACGAGCTCGAGCCCGCGGAGAGCCGCGACCAGGTGCTGGCCGCGCTCGTCCGCGGGGCAGCGGACCAGCAGGTGGAGGTGCTCGAGCCGGCCGCCGTCCAGGCGGAGTCGGCGGGCACGGCCGAGGGCCTCGCGCGGATGCACCGCTCGCGCGTCGACGAGGCGCACGACCAGGGGTGGTCCGGCCTGTCGGTGGTCACCGGGTCGGCGGTGCTGGCCGCGGTGGCCGACGGCGCGGACACCGCGGTGCTGCACGAGCACGGGGTGCGCCGGGTGGCCGTGGACGCCGGGATGTCGGCGCTGTGCCGCTACCGGCCGGACCGGCAACCCGAGCTCGCCGACGAGATGATGTCCGGGCACTTCGACGACGTCGACGACCAGATCTGGGGCGCCCGGGTCCGCGCCGGCGCGCTGCACCTGCGCGGTGAGATCGACTTCAGCAACTCCGAGCGCGTCTTCCACGTCCTGCGCGGGGCCCTCGACGCGGGTGTGCGCGTCGTGGACCTGTCCGAGCTGCAGTTCTGCGCGGCGGGCGGGGTGCACGCCCTGCACCGCGCGGCCGACTCACTGCCCGCGGGCGAGACCCTGGTCCTGGCCAACGCGGACCCGATGCTGCGGCAGGTCTTCTCGGTCCTGGACCTGTCCGACGGCCCGTCCATCGAGCTGCGCGGCGACGGTCGATGGCCTGCGCCGGTACCCGGCGCCGATGCGACCCCGCCCCGGTCCACGACCACGCGGTGGCCTTCTACGACTCCGAGGACACCCTGCAGCAGGTGGCCGGCAGGTACCTGCGTGAGGGCCTGTCGCTCGGGGAGCGGCTGTTCGCGGTGGTCTCACCCGGTACCCGGGACCTGCTGCGGGCCGCCCTCGGCAGCGACGCCGCCGGGCAGGTCGACTGGGCCACCGACATCTCCTTCCGCGATCTCGGTGCGGTGTCCCACGGCTACCGGCGGCTGTTCCGCGAGCGGCGGGAGGCCGGTACGACCGTGCGACTCATCTCGGAGTACCACGACGACGTCCACGGCACCCCGAACGTCGACCGGGTCGAGTCCTGGGTGCGCCTGGACGCCGCGGGCAACGAGGTGCTTTCCCCGTTCGGGCACCGGTGGGCCTGCCTCTACGACGTCCGCACCCTCCCCGGACCGCTACTGGACCGGGTGCGGCGGGTGCACCCGGCGATGCTGCGCGCCGACGGGCCGGCCGTGGGCAACCCCGACTACCTGGAGCCCGCGGACTACCTCGCCGCCCACCCGGAACGGCTGCCACCGGTCCCCGGCGACACCGGTGTCGACCTCGTCCTGCACACGGCCGAGCAGCTGCGCGACCTGCGGCGCGCCCTGCGGGACTGGATCGCCCGGCTCCCGGTCCGCGCCCGGGGCGTCGACCCGTCCCACGGCGGAGCCGTCCTCCTGGCGGTGGGCGAGGCGGCGACGAACGCGCTGCAGCACGGCCACCCCCCGGTGCGGATCAGGGCCTGGGCCGTCGACGACGGCGTGCGCGTGCGCGTCGACGGCCGCAGCGACGGCGCCATCCCGGCGACGGCGGGCTACTGGGCCGACGGCAGCACGGGTATCGGGCTGCTGCTGGTGCGCGGGATCGCCGACACCGTCCGCGTCGTGACCGAGGACGGCGTCGCCGGCGTGGGACTGGAGTTCCGGCCGGGCAGCTGAGCGGCGACGGTGGCGTGCGATCAGGGCCCCGGCTGTGCGACCCTGGCGCCGTCGGAGGCACTCCGCGCCCGTCAGGCCCCGTGGCGAGCCGTCTTTGATTCGCCGCTACCACGCAGCCCGGTCGTCCCGGAGCTGCCAGACGGGATATGTCGCGTGTCCGACCACATCTCCCCCGGCAGCGCGTCCGGATCCGCCCCGGGCGCCCCGACACCCGACGTGACCGAGGCGAGCTCAGCGGTCGCCGAGCTGCAGCAGCTGCTGCTGACCACCGAGGACATCACCGCGTTCCTCGACCAGCTCGCCGCTCTCACGGTCAAGGTGCTGCCCGGTGAGGTGTCGTGCGGGATCACCCTGCGCCGCGATCGCGGCGCGACCACGGTGGCCAGCAGCGACAGCCGGGCCGGCCAGGTCGACGAGGTCCAGTACGGCCACGACGAGGGTCCCTGCCTGCGCTCCGTCGCCACCGGGCAGGTGGTGCTGGTCGAGGACCTCGCCGACGACGGCCGGTGGGGCGGCTACCGGGTCCCGGCGCTGGGCCACGGGGTCCGGTCGTCGCTGTCGCTGCCCCTGCGCGCCGACAGCGCGGTGATCGGAGCGCTCAACCTCTACGCGGGCGTGCCGCGGGCGTTCGGGCCCGCCGAGCAGCTCGTGGCCCGCCGCTTCGCCGACGAGGCCTCCCGGGCGCTGGAGCTGGCGGTGCGCATGTCCGAGCGCAGTGAGATGTCGGCGCACCTGCGGGCCGCGCTGGCCTCCCGCGCGGTGATCGACCAGGCGCTGGGCATCATCATGGGGCAGCACCGCTGCACCGCCGACGAGGCGTTCGACCTGCTGCGCGGCATCTCGCAGAACCGCAACGTCAAGCTCCGCGACGTCGCCGTCGAGATCGTCACCGCGGTCGGCGGGCAGCCCCCCACCGACCGGCCCCGCTTCTCCTGACCGACCGCGCCGGGGGAGTCCCGGGCCGGCGGTGTCGGCGCCGTCTCACACGTGCGGGTGCTGCCAAGCCGGCGCGAGTTGGCTAACCTTTGACGCGGTCCCGCAGGGCGGCCGTGTCGTGCTGGCCGCTGCCCTGGGAGTCCCCGTGCCGGAGCTGATGATCCGAATCCACCCCGCGACCTCACCCGCGACCTCGCCCGCGCCCACGGTGGCGGCGGTGTCCGGTGAGGTCGACCGGTGCAGCGCGCCGGAACTCGTCCAGCAACTCGACGGGATGCTCGCCGCCGGGCTGGTGCTGGACGTGTCGGGGGTCGAGTTCCTCGACATCGGGGGCCTGCGGGCGCTGCTGGCGCTGGACGGCCGGCTCCGGCGCACGGGCCACCGGCTCGTGCTCGCCGCCGTGCCCTGGCCGGTGCGCCTGCTCCTCGACCACGTCGACCTGCGCGACCCCTTCAGCACGTCCCCGACCGTCGAGCAGGCGATCGCCCGGGTCTCGGCGGGCGGCTCGTGCCACTCGGGCGCCTGACCGGCGCCTGACCGGAGGCGCCGCCCCACCGCTCAGGTGAGGGCGGCCCGCTGCTCGGCGGTGAGCGGCCGGGGCGCGGCCGGCGCGACGCCGTTGGTCTGCTCGGGCTCCGGCTCGGGATCCGGCGCCTCCGAGCGCGCGGGCTCGGGCTGCGCGGGCTCGCCGGATCGGCCCGGCTCGGCCGGGGGTGTCGTGCGTTCCAGGAAGCGCAGCAGCTCCACGGGGAACGGGAGCACGAGGGTGGAGTTCTTCTCCGCGGCGACCTCGACGACGGTCTGCAGCAGTCGCAGCTGCAGGGCGGCGGGGTGTTCGGACATGACCTCGGCGGCGCGGGCCATCGTCGTGGAGGCCTGCAGCTCGCCGTCGGCGGTGATCACGCGGGACCGGCGCTCGCGTTCGGCCTCGGCCTGGCGCGACATCGACCGCTTCATCGACTCGGGGAGCGCGACGTCCTTGATCTCGACGCGGTCGATGTGCACCCCCCAGCCGACCGCCGGGTTGTCGATCATCAGTTCCAGGCCCTGGTTGAGCTGCTCGCGGTTGGACAGCAGGTCGTCGAGGTCGCTCTTGCCGATGATCGAGCGCAGCGAGGCCTGGGCGACCTGCAGGATCGCCGAGGAGTAGTCCTGCACGTCGACGGCGACGCGCACCGGGTCGATCACCCGGTAGTAGAGGACCGCGTCGACGCGGACGGTGACGTTGTCGCGGGTGATGCCGTCCTGGGCGGGGACCGGCTGGGTGATGATCTGCATGTTCACCTTGCGCAGCCGGTCGACGACCGGGACGAGCAGCGCGAGCCCGGGGCCGCGGGTCTCGGGCAGGACCCGGCCGAAGCGGAACACCACCCCCCGTTCGTACTGGTTGACGATCCGCACACCCGTCGCGAGCAGCAGCACGGCCACGGCCACGGCGAGCACGGCCAGGGTGATCAGCATGTCGTCCTCCGTCTCCCGCCCCGGAACCGCCGGGGCGTCCGGTTCACCCCCGCGGGTGCCGGTCGGTGGGTGTCGTCGAGCGGTGCCGCGCTGCCGCGGTGGGCAGCGCCGGGCGGCGGCCCGGATGGGCGCGCGTGGGCTGGTGGGCGACCGTGCGCCGGCCCCGTCGACCAGCAGCAGCGCCGTCCACGCCGGCACGACCTCGGGGTCCTCGGTGGCGGACCGGCGCTCGAGGTCGCGCGGCACCCCGCCGCTCGTGCTCGTTGGGCATGGAGCCCTCCGTGGACGTGTCGACCACTGCCGGACCTCGCCGGTCTATCGTAACACGATATGTCCGGGATGGAGCCGGGTCGATGGCCGGGCCGGGTCCGCCAGATGTTCGAGCCGTCCGGGGGGAGGTCGGCGGGCGGCCGTGGCGATCCGCCGGTGCCGGCGGCGTCGGGGCAGGCGAGCCCGAGGTGTACGCGGTCATCGACAGTGACCCGTAGGCGTAGCCGTCGACGAGCACGTCGGTGTCCCCCGCGGGGGAGGCGGCCGCGAGGCCGGCCAGGTACAAGGCCGGGGTGAGTGGTCGGGGGTCGGGACGGCGTCGCGGAAGTCCCGGTGCCCGTCCAGCGTCGCGATCTCCGTGGGGTCGGTCGGCATGCGCGCCGTGGTCTCCTCGTCGAAGCGGCGCGCCCAGTCGTAGCCGTCGTCGGTGAGCTTCCAGTCCATGCCGCGCAGGTTGTGCACGACGTAGCCGGCGGCGACGACGAGCACGCCGCGCCGACGCAGCGGCGCCGGCCTGCGACCGAGTTCGAGGGGTGGTCGAAGCCCTTGTCCGCGTTGATCGGGGCCACCTCGCGGACGGGCTCGCGCCCGACGGTGACGGCTCACGCCGTCGGGGCGGGTCGGCTCCCGGTCGGGCCGGCGTCG
Source organism: Pseudonocardia humida (assembly GCF_023898865.1). Classification (GTDB taxonomy): domain Bacteria; phylum Actinomycetota; class Actinomycetes; order Mycobacteriales; family Pseudonocardiaceae; genus Pseudonocardia; species Pseudonocardia humida. The sequence continues at coordinate 191,996 of NZ_JAGSOV010000011.1, read as the reverse complement.
ATCGACCAGCGCCGGTGCGGCTGCACGGCGTCCAGGACGATCATGACCGGGCTGGTCCGGCGGACGACCAGCCGCAGCGGGTGGCCGCCGCAGGCCATGAGCCGGTCGGCGTGCTCGATGCAGTGCATCCCGGCCGCGGAGAAGAACGTGACGCCGTTCAGGTCGAGCTCGATCGGGCCGCCGAACGCCGCGGCGCACTCGATCGCGGCGACGAACGCGTCGCGCGTGCTGATGTCGACCGCACCGCTGATCCGGACGACGGTCGTGCGTCGATCGATCGCGCAGGCGATCGAGACGTCGAAGAGCATCAGCACCTTCCCGGTCGGCGTTCGGCGCGGTGTCGGGGAGCCGCCCGCCGTGGAGATCGCGGCGGCTCCGGAGCCCGCTCGACCATGATGGGGCCGTTGCGCCTGCTCGGCGAGTCGTCGGGTGGTCCGCCGCGCTGGCCGAGCGCGGCCTGACCACCTCCGCGAACTCGGGGCCGCCGCACCCTCCCCGCCCCCACCACCGACGCCACGGCGCCCTCGCCCGAATGGGGCCGGCCCAACGCGCCACTCGCTCGCCCGGCGGGACGAGAGTCGCGCTCGCTCCACCGGACGCAACGAGAGTCGCGCTCGCGCCCCGGGCGAGGCGGCGCGCACCGCCGCGAGCCGGGCGAGCCCCCGGTGGGCGCGCAGCGCCCACTCCCCACCCACTTCGCACCCCCTGCTGGAGCTGAGGTCCTCACCGGAGGCGCCCTAGACAGGAACGTCAGCCGGCGGCGCGCCCAGCCCCGGGCCCGGCTCAGAGACGCGGAAAGGCGGCGCCTGCGCGGCGGGCGACCTCTGAACGAGCAGGGGTCCGGCCCCTGCCGTCACGTCGACACACCCAGGGTTGCCGCCCGGAACCCCCGCACACCTGGCACGCACGGGCTGCGGCTGGTCGGGGAGGGGTTGCGGGGACCGGTCGCGAGCGGTTCAGCCGGCCAGTGGGGGCTCCGCGGCGAAGCGGGCCCACACCGTCTTGCCGTCGGGGTGCGGGGTGCAGCCCCAGTCGGTCGCCAGGCCGTCGACGATGTGCAGGCCGAGGCCGCCCTGCAGCCGCGTGCAGGGCTCGTCCAGGATCGGGAGCTCCGAGGAGTAGTCCCGCACGCGGCACTGCAGCGCGGTGTCGTCGAGGACCACGTCGACGTGCAGCGGTGTCCCGGCGTGTTCGACGGCGTTGGTGACCAGCTCGCTCACCACCTGGACCGCTTCCGGGGCGGTGGCGCCGGGGTAGGCCCACAGCGCCAGCCGGATCTCCAGGAACCGGCGGGCCCGCTGCACCGACTCCGGCTCGGGCGGCAGCGCCTGCCGGGCCCGCACCTGGGCCGGGCGCCGGTCGCAGGCCCTGCGGGCGCCCGCGGAGGAACCGGCGACGGCGACCGAGCGGGACACCCCGGAGAGGTGCAGCGCGCGGAGCACCGCCCGGTCGGTGCCGCGGACCGCCAGCTTCGCCACCGGCCAGCCGCCCGCGTCCAGCAGCGCCGTCGTGAGGACGTCCAGCGCCGCGGGCTGCTCGACGGTGAGCCCGCCGACGTCGATCGTGACGCAGTCGGCGTCGCGCAGCAGCCGGTCCAGCACCGCGCCCACCGCCGCGCAGTCGGCCACGCACAGCCGACCGGTCAGCCACATCGTCGCGTCGCCCGCGTGCTCGACGGCGATCGAGATGCCGGCCGGGATGCCGCCGGGGTCGTGCACCGGGCCCGCCACTCGTCCTCCAGTCCGAACACCTGGGTCGTGCCTGGGAGGTAACCGGACTCCCCGGCGGCAAACCCGGTGGCGCGCGGCGATGCGGGGCTGATCAGCGGTAGAGGTCGGCGTACCGGTCCCGCAGCCGGTACTTGAGGATCTTGCCGCCCACGGTGTCGGGCAGGGCGTCGGTGAAGACGACCGCCTTGGGCGTCTCGTGGCCGCCGAGCCGGGCGCGGCAGTGCGCGATCACGTCCTCGGCGGTCGGCGAGCTGCCCTCGCACGGCACGACGACGGCGGTCACCGCCTCGCCCCAGCGCTCGTGCGGCAGCCCGACCACCGCGGCGCGCAGCACGTCGGGGTGCTCGTGCAGCACGGCCTCCACGCGCAGGCTGCTGACGTTCTCCCCGCCGGTCTTCACGATGTCCTTGTACCGGTCGACCATGATCCGCAGGCCGGCTCCGTCGGCGCCGGTGTCGACGACCGCGCTGTCGCCGGAGTGGAACCAGCCGCCGCGGAAGGCCTCGCGGGTGGCCTCGACGTCGCGGTAGTAGCCGGCGGTCATCACGGGGGAGCGGTAGACGGCCTCGCCCGGCCGCCCGTCGCGAACCGGTGCGCCGTCCTCGTCGACGACGTCGGAGGCCAGCAGTCCGCTGGGCAGCCCGACGTAGTTGACGGCCGGGGCGCTGCGGGCGTGCACGTCGGGCCAGCGCGTGGGCCAGAACCGGTGGCAGGCGATGGCCTCGGTCTGGCCGAAGATCCCGAGCGTGACGAACCCGGGTGCGCAGCGCCGCTCCAGCCGCTCGATCAGCGCGGGGGCCAGCGCGCCCCAGCCGTAGACGAGCGTGGTCAGGGCGGACACGTCCAGCTCGGGGTGGGCGTCGAGCTCGTCGGCGAGCGCGGCGACGAACTGCGGTGAGCCCGCCCACAGCGCCGTGGCGCCCGGGGTGGCCGCGGCGACCGGACCGGGTGCGGGGCGCCTGCCCAGCGTCAGGGTGCCGCCGGCCAGGAAGGTGCCGAACGGGAAGATCTCGTCGCCGACGTGGTAGATCATCGGCAGGAAGGTGGTCAGCCGCAGGTCGCTCTCGTGGCGCAGCCCGCGCGTGAGCGACAGCGCGAAGTTGAGCCCGGCCAGGTGCGCGTAGCTGTGCGAGAGCATCACGCCCTTGGGCATGGCGGTGGTGCCCGAGGTGAACAGCAGCTGCCAGATGTCGTCGCCGTGGACCTCGACGTCGGGCTCGGTCGCCGCACGGCCCTCCAGGAGGTCGGCGAAGGCGGGGCTGCCGGCGACGGGGCCGCCGCCGATGGTCACCGTGGCGCCGACGGCCAGCCCGGCGGCCGCGAAGACCGCCCCGACCCGCGGCCACAGCTCGGCGTCGACCAGCGCGAACCGCGGCTCGGTGCGCCCGATGAGGTGCTCGAGCACGTCCGGGGCCAGGCCCGGGTTCAGCGGCACCGCCACCATCCCCGCCTTCGCCACCCCGATCTTGGCCAGGAACGCCTCCACCGAGTTCTCGCAGAGCAGCAGCACCCGGTCGCCGGGGACGAGGCCGGCGTCGGCCAGTGCGTGGGCGAACCGGTTGGCCACGTCGTCGGCCTGCCGGTAGGTGACCGCGGCGAAGCGCTCGTCGCCGCAGGCGCCGTCCGCGGCGGCGATGGCCACCTGGTCGGGGCGGCTCCAGGTGAGGCGCTCGAAGACGTCGCCGACGGAGGTCCGCTCCCAGCGGTGCACCGCCCGCCGCCCGCGCAGGGTTTCGACGTCGATCGCCGCGGCGTCCGGGAGGTCGGTGCCGTGCGGGATGTGCGGTAGGCCCGCCGTCTGCCCAGTCATGTGCCAGCCCCTTCGCCGCCGGTGAGCGGGCCCCAGCATGCGTGAGCGGGGTCACCGGGGCAAGGGTCGAGTCACTCCCGGTTCACATCGGCGGTCGGCTCTACGCCGAGGCAGGCGTGGGTCATCGCGTCGAGCAGCCCGGTCAGCCGGTCGGCGGGCAGCCCGCTGCGGAAGAACAGGGTGGACTGGATCGCGCCGATCGCCGCGTGCACGGCCAGGCGCAGCTCCCCGTCGGCCAGGTCGCGGCGCAGCGGGGCCAGCACGTGCACCCAGTCCTCCAGGTAGTGCCGCTGCAGCCTGCGCAGCCGCCTGCGGTCGTCCGCGGGCAGGTTGTGGATCTCCCGGTGGTAGACCGCGAGCACGCTGCGGTCCTCGATCGCGACCCGGATGTGGTCGCGGACCAGGGCGGACAGCGCGCTGCGGTCGTCGGGCGACTCGGCGACGATGCGTGTCGCACCGTCCTGCAGCCGGGCCATGACCCGGTCGAGCAGCGCCACCAGGATGGCGTCCTTGCTGTCGAAGTGCCGGTAGATCCCGGAGCCGACGATCCCCGCCTCGGCGCCGATGTCGGCCATCCCGACGGTGTGGAAGCCGCGCCGCGCGGCCAGCTCGGCGGCCGCGGTGAGGATGCGCTCGCGCCGGCCCGGATCGCGGCGGCGGGCTCCGGCGGGCGCGGGGGAACCGGTCGCGGGCGGCATCTGGCCATCATGGCAGGCGCCGGGGTAGCGTGCGAGAACTAGTGAACTCGGAATCACAATCGGGAGCACAACGGCGGACGGGGGTCGGCGTGGACTTCGTCGAGAGCGACGAGCACCGGGACCTGCGGGCCGCCGTGGGCGCCGTGGCGGCCCCCTTCGGCGGCGCCTACTACGTCGAACACGCCCGCGAGGGCCGGGAGTGCACCGAGCTGTGGCACGCCCTCGGCGACGCCGGGTTCATCGGCGTCAACATCCCGGAGGAGCACGGCGGGGGCGGCGGCGGGCTGGTCGAGCTGGCGATCGTCTGCGAGGAGATCGCGGCCCGCGGGGCGCCGATCCTGCTGCTGCTGGTCACCGCGGCCATCTCGGCCGAGATCCTGGTCGAGTACGGCACCGACGAGCAGCGAGAGCAGTGGCTGCCCGGGCTGGCGAGCGGGCGGCAGAAGGTGGTCTTCGCGATCACCGAGCCGGACGCGGGCTCCAACACCCGCCGGCTGGCCACGACCGCCCGCCGCGAGGGTGCCGAGTGGGTCGTCAACGGCGAGAAGTACTACATCTCCGGCGTCGACGGCGCCGACGCGCTGCTGCTGGTCGCCCGCACCGGCCGCGACGACGCGGGCACCGCGCGGCTGTCGCTGTTCCTGGTGCCCACCGACGCCCCGGGGCTGACGACGACCCGGCTGCCGGTCGACGTGATGCTGCCCGAGGCCCAGTTCACGCTGCACTTCGACGGCGTCCGGCTGCCCGCCGAGGCGCTGGTCGGCACCGAGGGCCAGGGCTTCCGGCAGGTCTTCCACGGGCTCAACCCGGAGCGGATCACCGGGGCCGCGCTGGGCGTCGGGATCGCCCGCTACGCCCTGGGACGCGCCGCCCGCTACGCGAACGAGCGCCGGGTCTGGGACCGGCCCATCGGCGCCCACCAGGGCGTGGCCCACCCGCTGGCCCATGCGAAGATCGAGACCGAGCTGGCCGCGCTGATGGCGCGCAAGGCGGCGTGGCTGCACGACAACGGGCTGCCGGCGGGCGAGGCGTCGAACATCGCCAAGTACGCCGCCGCCGAGGCGGCGCTGGCCGCGCTGGACGCGGCCGTGCAGGCGCACGGCGGCAACGGCGTGTCCCAGGAGTTCGGACTGCTGCCGTACTGGGGACTGGCCAGGCTGCTGCGGATCGCGCCGGTCAACCGGGAGATGATCCTGAACTACGTGGCCCAGCACAGCCTGGGCCTGCCGCGGTCGTACTGAGCCGGGGGAGAGGCGCTGATGCCGGTACTGAAGTCCCTGCTCGACACCTCGTCGCAGGCGTACGCGAGCAACCGCGCGGCCCAGCTGGCCGCGCTCGACCAGCTCGACGAGCAGTTGGCGAAGGCCGTCGCCGGCGGCGGGGAGCGCTACGCGCAGCGCCACCGCGAGCGCGGCAAGCTCCCGGTGCGCGAGCGGCTGGAGCTGCTGCTCGACCCGGACAGCCCGTTCCTCGAGCTGTCCGCGCTGGCCGCGTGGGGCACCGAGTTCACGGTCGGGGCCTCCGTCCTCACCGGCATCGGCGTCGTGTCCGGGGTGGAGTGCGTGGTCATCGGGCACGACCCGACCGTGCGCGGCGGGGCGATGAACCCGTTCTCGCTGCGCAAGACGCTGCGCGCGCTGGAGATCGCCCGCACCAACCGGCTCCCGGTGATCAACCTGGTCGAGTCCGGCGGCGCCGACCTGCCCACCCAGGCCGACCTGTTCGTGCCGGCCGGCCGGATCTTCCACGAGCTCACCGAGCTGTCCTCGCTGGCCATCCCCACCGTCGCCCTGGTGTTCGGCAACTCCACCGCGGGCGGGGCGTACGTGCCCGGCATGTGCGACTACGCCGTGCTGGTCGACCGCCGGGCCAAGGTGTTCCTCGGCGGGCCGCCGCTGGTCAAGATGGCCACCGGCGAGGAGTCCGACGACGAGTCGCTGGGCGGGGCGGAGATGCACTCGCGGGTCTCGGGCCTGTCGGACTACTTCGCCGCCGACGAGCGCGACGCCATCCGGCTCGGCCGCGCGATCATGGCCCGGACCAACTGGCGCAAGCTCGGTCCGGCGCCCGCGCCCGACCCCGAGCCGCCGCGCTACGACCCCGACGAGATCCTCGGGCTCGTCCCGCCCGACCCCAAGGTCCCCTTCGACCCGCGCGAGGTGCTGGCCCGCACCGTCGACGGCTCCGACTTCGACGAGTACAAGCCGCTCTACGGCACCTCGCTGGTCACCGGGTGGGCGAGCGTGCACGGCTATCCGGTGGGGGTGCTGGCCAACCACCGCGGGGTGCTGTTCAGCGAGGAGGCCAAGAAGGCCACCGAGTTCATCCTGCTGGCCAACCAGACCGACACCCCGCTGGTCTTCCTGCAGAACACCACCGGCTACATGGTCGGCAAGGACTACGAGCAGGGCGGGATCGTCAAGGACGGCGCCAAGATGATCAACGCGGTGACCAACAGCGCGGTCCCGCACCTGACGATCAACATGGCCTCGTCGTTCGGGGCGGGCAACTACGGCATGTCCGGGCGCGCCTTCGACCCGCGGCTGATGTTCGCCTGGCCCGGGGCCAAGCTCGCGGTGATGGGCGCGGCGCAGCTGGCCGGGGTCATGTCGATCGTGGGCCGGGCCTCGGCGACGGCCCAGGGCAGGCCCTTCGACGAGGACGCCGACCGGGCCCGCACCGCGGCGATCGAGGCGCAGATCGAGGCCGAGTCGCACGCCTTCTTCGTCACCGCGCGCCTCTACGACGACGGCATCGTCGACCCGCGCGACACCCGCACCGTCCTCGGGATGTCCCTGTCCGCCGTCCACTCGCAGCGCGTCGCCGGCCGGCGCGGCTTCGGCGTCTTCCGGATGTGAGGCGGACGTGATCGCGAAACTGCTGGTCGCCAACCGCGGCGAGATCGCCGCGCGGATCATGCGCACCGCGCACGCGCTGGGCATCGCCACCGTCGCCGTGCACTCCGACCCCGACGCCGACGCCGCGTTCGTCCGGCTCGCCGACGAGGCGGTGCGGCTGCCCGGCGCCGCCCCGGCCGACACCTACCTGCGGGCCGACCTGCTGGTCGAGGCGGCCCGGGCCACCGGAGCCGACGCCGTGCACCCCGGCTACGGCTTCCTGTCGGAGAACGCCGGGTTCGCCCGGGCCTGCGCCGCGGCCGGGCTGGTCTTCGTCGGGCCCTCCCCGGACGCGATCGCCGCGATGGGCTCCAAGCTGGAGGCCAAGGCGCTGATGGAGAAGGCCGGCGTGCCGGTGCTGCCCGGCGCCACGGTCGGGGACGGTGCCGATCTGGCCGCCATCGCCGCCGACATCGGGTTCCCGGTGCTGGTCAAGGCGGCCTACGGCGGCGGCGGGCGGGGTATGCGGGTGGTGCACGACCCCGCCGAGCTGGCCGACGCCGTCGAGGGCGCGCGGCGCGAGGCCGCGTCGGCGTTCGGTGACGGGACGGTGTTCCTGGAGCGGTTCGTGGTCGACCCGCGCCACGTCGAGGTGCAGATCGTCGGCGACGCCCACGGCGAGGTCGTGCACCTGTTCGAGCGCGAGTGCTCGATCCAGCGGCGCTACCAGAAGATCGTCGAGGAGAGCCCGTCGCCCGCCGTCGACGACGCCCTGCGCGCCGAGCTCGGCGCGGCCGCGGTGGCCGCGGGGAAGGCGATCGGCTACAGCGGCGCGGGGACCGTGGAGTTCGTGCTCGACCAGGACGGGAGGTTCTTCTTCCTGGAGGTCAACACCCGGCTGCAGGTCGAGCACCCGGTCACCGAGCTGGTCACCGGGCTCGACCTGGTGGCGCTGCAGCTGCGGGTGGCCGAGGGCGCCCCGCTGCCCCCGGAGGTGACCGGGGCCCGGATCGACGGGCACGCGATCGAGGTGCGGCTCTACGCCGAGGACGTGCCGGCCGGGTTCCTCCCGGCCACCGGCACCCTGCACCGCTTCCGGGTGCCCGAGCAGCCCGGCGTCCGGCTGGACACCGGCGTCGAGGACGGGTCGGTGGTCGGACCGCACTACGACCCGATGCTGGCCAAGGTCATCGCGCACGGACGCACCCGGACCGAGGCGGCCCGCGCGCTCGCCCGGGCGCTGGTCCGCGCCGAGATCCACGGCGTGACGACCAACCGCGACCTGCTGGTCGGCGTCCTGGGCGAGCCGGAGTTCCTGGCCGGGAGCACCGACACCGGCTACCTGACCCGGCACGACCCGACCGCGCTGGGCGCGGCCACCGCCGACCCCCGGGTGCACGCCGCGGCCGCCGCGCTCGCCGCCCAGGCGGGCAACCGGGCCGCGGCGCCGGTGCTGGCCGGTGTCCCGTCGGGCTGGCGCAACGTCGGCGGCACCCCGCAGCGGGTCGCCTACGCGCTCGGCGAGCGCACCCTGCAGGTCGCCTACGCGTTCCGCCGCGGCGGGCCGGAGGTCGCCGTCGACGGCGAGCCGCTGCCGGTCCGCCTGCTCAGCGCCGCGCCGGACGCCGTCGCGCTGGAGGTCGACGGCGTGCGGCGGACCTACTCGGTGCACCGCGTGCCCGGCTGGTCCTTCGTCGACGGCCCGGACGGCTCGACGGCGCTGGCCGAGGTGCCGCGCTTCGCCGACCCGAACGCCGTCGCGCACGCCGGCTCGCTGCTCGCCCCGATGCCCGGGGGCGTCGTGCGGGTGCTGGCCGCCGAGGGCGATGCGGTCGCCGCCGGGCAGGCGCTGGTGGTGCTGGAGGCGATGAAGATGGAGCACACGGTCGTCGCCCCGGTCGACGGCGTCGTCTCCGGGATCGCGGTCGCGGCGGGCGACCAGGTGGACACCGGCCAGGTGCTCGCCGTCGTGGGTGGACCGGGCGAGGAGGACGCATGAACATCGCCACGCTGCTGCGCCGCGCGGCGGCCGACCACGCCGGTCGGGTCGCCCTGCGCCTGGACGACACCGAGATCCGGTACGGCGAGTTCGCCGAGCGGGGCGGGCGGTTCGCGGCCCACCTCATGGCGAGCGGCGTCGCGCCGGGGGAGCGGGTCGGGTTCTTCCTGCCCAACTGCCTGGAGTACCTGGTCGGGCTGCTCGGCACCTGGCAGGCCGGTGCGGTCGGCGTCCCGCTGAACCACCTGTTTCCCGACGCCCCGCTGCGGCACGCGATCACGGACTCGGGGGTGACCCGGCTCGTCGCCCCGCCCGGCGACGTCAAGCGGCTGGAGGCGCTGCTCGACGGGGCCGGCCCGGAGATCCTGACCAGCGGGTCGGACGGCGGCTTCGCCGCCGCGCTCGCCGCGCACGAGCCGGTGCACGACGTCGTCCCGCGGCTCGACGGGGACGACGCCCTGATCATGTACACCTCGGGCTCCACCGGCGTGCCCAAGGGCGTGCGGCAGACCCACCGCAACACCACCGCCGAGGCCGACGGCGTCATCGACCTCTACGAGCTCACCGCGGACGACCACGTGCTCAACTGCATGCCGCTGTTCCACGTCGGCGGCCTGCAGCTGGCGAGCCTGCCACTGCTGCTGCGCGGCGGGCAGATCACCTTCATGCCCCGCTGGGACGTCGGGCGCTGGGTGGAGCTGGCCCAGCAGCTGCGCCCGACCTTCGGCGGGCTGATCTCCACGATGATGATCGACGTCGGCAACCGCACCGCGGAGCAGCCGGTGCTGCTCGACTCGTTCCGCATCTGCATGTTCGGCGGCTCGCGCACCCCCACCGCGGCCATCGAGCGGCTGGCCGCCGGCACCGGCATCCAGGGCGTGGAGATCTACGGGCAGACCGAGCAGAGCGGGCTCGTGGTGAGCTACGCACCCGGCGACCCGCGCCGGCCGGACTCCATGGGCAAGCCGATGGAGCAGGTGGTGCGCACCCGGCTCGTGCCGGTGGACGGGAGCCCCGACCTGGAGCCCGGCGACGAGGGCGTCGGCGAGCTGTGGGTGCGGGGCGACGCGGTGACCCCGGGCTACTGGGGCCTGCAAGCCCCGGAGAAGTGGTCGGAGGGCTGGTTCCGCACCGGCGACCTGATGTCCCGTGACGCCGACGGCTACCTCTACTACGTCGACCGGATCGACGACATGATCGTCACAGGTGGGGAGAACGTGTTCCCGCAGATGGTCGAGGAGCACCTGGCCGACCACCCCGACCTGGCCGAGGTCGCGGTCATCGGCACCGCGCACGAGCGGTGGGTCGAGCAGGTCACGGCGGTGGTCGTGGCCCGGCGCCCGGACCTGACCGCGGAGGAGGTCGCGCGGTGGTGCGCGACCAACCCCGACCTGCGCGGCATGCACAGGCCGCGGCGCATCGAGATCGTCGACGCGCTGCCGCGCACCGGCAGCGGCAAGCTGAACCGCCCCGAGCTGCGGAAGCGGTTCCCGTGAGCGTCACCTACGAGGTGGTCGAGCGGGTCGCCTGGCTGACCATCGACCGGCCGCAGGCCCGCAACGCGCTGAGCAAGGACGTGCGCGAAGGGCTGTGGGAGGGCGCGCGCCGGTTCGTCGCCGACGACTCGGCCGCCGTCCTGGTCCTCACCGGCGCGGGCGACAAGGCGTTCTGCGCAGGCGGCGACCTCAAGGAGATGGCCGAGACCGCGCTGGAGGTCCCGCCGCCGGACTTCCTGCCGCAGTTCGGCCGCAACATCTCCGTCGACAAGCCGACGATCGCCGCGGTCAACGGGGTGGCCTACGCCGGCGGGTTCCTGCTGGCCCAGCAGTGCGACCTGGTGGTCGCCGCCGAGCACGCCCGGTTCGCGGTCAGTGAGGTCAAGGTGGGCCGCGGGTCGCCGTGGGCGGCCCCGCTGTCCTGGTTGGTGCCGCCGCGGGTGGCCCTGCAGATCCTGCTGACCGGCGACCCCGTCGACGCGCACCGGGCCCGCGAGGTGGGCCTGGTCAACGAGGTCGTGCCGGCCGCGGAGCTGCGCCGGCGGGCGCAGGCGCTGGCCGAGCGGATCGCGGCGAACGCGCCGCTGTCGGTGCGGGCCGCGAAGCGCACGGCGTACCTGTCGGCGCACCACCCGCTGCCGGAGGCCTACGACCGGGCCGAGGAGATCTGGGCGCCGGTCTACCGCTCGGCCGACGCGCAGGAGGGCCCGGCCGCCTTCCGCGACAAGCGGGCCCCGGTCTGGGAGGGGAGGTAGCCGTGCCGGTCTCGATGGCGGCGCTGGCCGACGACCTGGCGGCCGAGTCCGCGCAGCTGCGCGGACTGCTCACCGGCCTGGACGACGCGGGCTGGCGGCGCGCCACCCCGGCCGAGGGCTGGACGATCGCCGACCAGGTCTCGCACCTGGCCCACTTCGACGACGTCGCCGTGCGGTCCGCGGTGGAGCCCGACGCCTTCCGCGCCGAGCTGGCCCGGATCGAGGCCGAGGGCGGGGTCGACCCGGACGCGGTCGCCGCCCGCTACCGCGACCTGCCCGGCGCCGAGCTGCTGGCCTGGTTCGACCGCTCGCGGGCCCGGCTGGTCGAGACGTTCCGCGGCCTGGAGCCGGGGCTGCGGGTGCCGTGGTTCGGGCCGGCGATGAGCGCGGCGTCCTCGCTCACCGCGCGGATCATGGAGACCTGGGCGCACGGCCAGGACGTCGCCGACGCGCTGGGCGCCGTGCGCGAGCCCACCGCTCGGCTGCGGCACGTCGCGCACATCGGGGTCGGCGCCCGGGCCTTCAGCTACGCCGCCAACGGACGCGCGATGCCCGACGCTCCGGTGCGCGTCGAGCTGGCCGCCCCGGACGGGTCGACGTGGAGCTGGGGGCCGCCCGGGGCGCCCGACCGGATCACCGGCCCCGCGCTCGACTTCGCGCTGCTGATCACCCAGCGCCGCCACCGCGACGACCTGGCCCTGGCGGTCACCGGCCCGGCGGCCGCCGAGTGGGCCGAGATCGGGCAGGCGTTCGCCGGGGCGCCGGGGCGGGGCAGGCGCCCCGGCCAGTTCGCGGGACGGGCGCGATGAGCGAGCTTGCGAGCGAATCATCCAGTACAGCGCCGACCGAGCGTCAGCGAGGGAGAGCGATGAGCGAGCTTGCGAGCGGATCATCCAGTACAGCGCCCGCGCAGCGCCGACCGAGCGTCAGCGAGGGAGCGGTGAGCACCCGTGCGATCCGGATCGGCAACTGCTCGGGGTTCTACGGCGACCGGATCGAGGCCGCCCGGGAGATGGTCGACGGCGGCGACATCGACGTCCTGTGCGGCGACTACCTGGCCGAGCTCACGATGCTCATCCTGGCCAAGGCGCAGGCCAAGGACCCCTCGGCCGGGTACGCCCGGACCTTCCTGACCCAGGTCGAGGCGGTGCTGGGCAGCTGCCTGGAGCGCGGGATCCGGATCGTGGCCAACGCCGGTGGGCTCAACCCGGCCGGGCTGGCCGCGGCCGTCCGCGACGTGGCCGCGACGCTCGGGCTGGACGCCCGGGTCGCCCACGTGGAGGGCGACGACCTGCGCGGTTCGCTGGCCGCGATCACCCCGCCGGTCCGGGGCGAACCGGTCTCGGCGAACGCCTACCTGGGCGGGTGGGGGATCGCCGAGGCGCTCGCCGCCGGGGCCGATGTGGTGGTGACCGGCCGCGTCACCGACGCCTCGCTCGTCGTCGGGCCGGCGGCGTGGTGGCACGGCTGGGGCCGCACCGACTGGGACGCCCTGGCCGGCGCCGTCGTCGCGGGGCACGTCATCGAGTGCGGGCCGCAGGCCACCGGCGGCAACTACGCCTTCCTCGACGAGATCACCGACCGCCGCTACCCGGGCTTCCCGATCGCCGAGGTCGCCGCGGACGGCTCGTCGGTGATCACCAAGCACCCCGGGACCGGTGGGCTGGTCTCGGTCGGCACCGTCACCGCGCAGCTGCTCTACGAGATCGGCGACCCCGCGTACCTGGGGCCCGACTGCACGACGCACTTCGACACCATCCGCCTCGCCCAGCAGGACGAGCACCGGGTGGCGGTCTCCGGGGTGCGCGGCAGCGCTCCGCCGCCCACGCTCAAGGTCGCGCTCAACGACGCGGGCGGCTACCGCAACACCATGACCCTGGTGCTCACCGGGCTCGACATCGAGGCCAAGGCCGCGCACGCGCAGGCCCTGCTGTTCGACGTGCTCGGCGGGCGCGACCGGTTCGCCGAGGTCGACGTCCGGCTGCTGCGCTTCGACACCCCCGACGCCCCGACCAACGACCGCGCCACCGCCCACCTGCGGATCACCGTCAAGGACCCCGACCCGCGCAAGGTCGGTCGGGCGTTCTCCAACGCCACGATGGAGCTGGCCCTGGGCGGCTACGCCGGCTTCCACACCACCACCCCGCCCACGGCCGAGTCGGCGTACGGGGTCTACCGGCCCGCGGCCGTGCCCCGCTCGGCGGTGGCGCACGCGGTGGTCCTGCCCGACGGGCAGCGCCGGAGCGTCGACGACCCGCCCGTCGCGGAGCCGGCCGCCCCCGAACCGGCCCTCGAACCGAGCCCCGCCGCGACCGGGCCGACCCGCCGGGTGCCGCTGGGCACCGTCTGCGGTGCGCGCTCGGGCGACAAGGGCGGCGACGCCAACATCGGCGTGTGGGCCCGCTCCGACGCCGGGTACGCGTGGCTGCGGGGCTTCCTGACCGCGCAGCGGGTCCGGGAGCTGCTCGGGCCCGAGGCGGCCGAGCTGGAGATCGAGGTCCACCCGCTGCCCAACCTGCGCGCCGTCAACGTCGTCGTGCACGGCATCCTCGGGGCGGGCGTCGCCTCGTCCACCCGCCCCGACCCGCAGGCCAAGGGCCTGGGGGAGTACCTGCGCAGCCGCCTCGTCGACGTGCCGCTCGACGTCGACTGAGGGACGTGCCTCAGACCCGCCCCGACGCGGCCAGCAGGCGCGCGATGCGGGTGTGCACGGCGAAGCTCGTGTTCATCCGGCGGTCGGCGTGGAAGTTGAGCACGACGTGCGCGTCGAGCTCGCGGTAGTGGAAGACGTGGGTCGCCCAGAAGCCGAGGTGCCCGACGGGTTCTGCGAGCCCGCGCAGCAGCAGGGGGACGAACTCGCCGAACCGCAGGGTCATCGTGCCCGCGCCGTAGTGGATGCCGCGGCGGAAGCGGTGGCGCGGGCGCGCCAGGTGCTCGACGTGCTCTGGCGAGATGAGCCTGCCGCCGTGCAGCGCCCGCTGGAACCGCACGAAGTCGTCCGGCGGGGCGACGACGTTGCCGCCCGCCCAGTCCAGGCTCACGCTGTGCGCGCGGCTGAGCTCGTCGCGGCCGATCCAGAACGGCGCGACGTCCAGCTCCGCGAGGTCGTCCGGGATGAGGGTCGCGTCGTAGGGCGTGGAGCTGCGCTCCATGCCGGACGGGTCGAAGACGTGCGCGCGCAGCAGTTCGGCGAAGGGCCCGCCAGCGGCCTCCTCGGCGATGCGCCCGAGCAGGACGTAGTTGGTGTCGGAGTAGTGGAACCGCTCGCCGGGGCGGCCGACCGGGGGCAGCCCGCGGGCCTCGTCCAGCAGGCCGGCGGGGGTCCAGCGGCGGTCGCGGTGGACGCTCGCCGCGTGCGCCGACGCGTCGGTCCGGTGGCCCCGCGGCGGCTCGAAGAAGTCGGGCAGCCCGCTCGTCTGGGTCAGCAGGTGGTCGACTGTCACGTCCCGGCCGACGTCGACGCCGGCGACCGCGGGCAGGTCGGCCACGTCGGCGGCGGGCAGGAGGGCGCCGATGGGGGAGTCGAAGCGGAAGCGACCCCGCTCGACGAGCGTCGCGATGAGCGTCGCCGTCATCAGCTTGCCCGAGCTGGCCGCGTGGAACGGCCGCGACCGGTCGCCGAACTCGAACTCCCAGTGCGGGGTCCGGACGAGCACCTGCGGTGGCGGCAGGGAGGGGTGCTTGCGGGCGATCCGTTCGAGCGCGGACCGCAGGCGCGTGATCGCGCGCCGGTGTGCCGTGGTGGTGCCTTCGTCGATGCGTGTCATGGAGCCCTCGTCGTCGCGTTGACATATCTCATAGAGATGTCTACTAGACATCTCTATGAGATACAACGTGCGCTAGGCTCCGCCCGTGGCCCACGTGATCCTCGGTCTGCTCCTGATCGCCCCGCAGAGCCTCTACGGCCTGGTCAAGGCGTTCGAGACGGGCGTCTCGCTCTTCTACAGCGCCAGCTCGGGCAGCATCAAGCGCGCCCTGGACGGCCTGCTCGCCCAGGGGCTCATCGAGGCGGCCAGCATCGAGCCCGGGGCGCGCGGCAAGAAGGTGTACCGCGTGACCGACGCGGGTCGTGCCGAGTTCGGCTCGTGGATGACGGGCGACCCGACCGGATCGGACCTGGAGGCCGCCGCGCTGCCCCGGCTGTTCTTCCTCGGCCTGCTCGAACCCGCCGACCGGGCCCCCGTCCTGCGCCGCATCACCGCGCGCATCGAGTCCGACCTCGACGGGCTCGTCGCCCTGTCCCGCAGGCTCGACTCCGTCGACGTCCCCGATGAGCACCGCGACGTCGCGACGCACCAGTTCGCGACCCTGGACTACGGCATCGCGTCACACCGGTTCGCCCTCGCCTGGTTCCGGGACCACCTCGCCCGCGAGGACCAGCGGGAACGGCGCTGACTGCGCTGCCGGCGAACTGCCGCGACCGCCGGTCACGCTCCGTGGCATGGTGGGTGCCGTGGCAGCCGAGGTACCGACGATCTACGAGTGGGCAGGCGGCCGGGCGGCGTTCGAGCGCTGGCTGGGCCGCTTCTACGACCTGGTGGAGGTCGACGACCTGCTCGCCCCGGTGTTCGGCGGGGTGGTGACCGTGCAGCACCGCACCGACGTGGTCACCTGGTGGTGCGAGGTCATGGGGGGTCCCGCGGAGTACACCCGCTCCCTCGGCGGCTACGAGCACATGCTCGGCAAGCACCGCGGGCTGCACATCGCCCCCGAGCAGCGGTTGCGGTTCGTCACATTGCTGTCGCAGGCCGCCGACGACGTCGACCTGCCCGCCGACCCGGAGTTCCGGGCCGCGCTCATGGGCTACGCCGAGTGGGGCACGCGGCTGGCCGTGCACAACTCCTCCGACGCGCCCGACGTCGCCGAGCACGCCCCGGTCCCGCGGTGGGGTTGGGGCGTCGCGCCGCCGTACCAGCCCTAGGGCTCGATCACAGGCGCCGGCAGCAGCGGACCACCCACCAGCCGCCGAGGGCGATCGCGACCACGCCCTCCTCGAAGGCGCCGACCGACGCGAAGATGACGCCGACCGCGACGATCAGCGACGCCGCGAGCAGCTGGAGGACCAGGCCGACCGTCACCCCTCCACCATGCCCGCCCGTCGCCCGGTCGCGCTCGCCGGCGGCGGTGGGCGGTCCTGGCCGGCGGCACCGGCGGCGGGCGGGGCCGCGCACGGCCCGATCGTCGCGGTGATGGCGTCGTGGTCCGAGCCGGGCAGCGCGAACCGGCGCGCCGCGTCGCCGCACCAGCCCGGCCCGACCAGGAGGTGGTCGATGCGCAGCAGGAACGCCCGCCACGTCGTCACCGACGTCGGCCCGGTCCACCCGTCGCGCACGGCGTCGGTGAGCCCGGCGTCGTCGAGCAGCAGCCGGTAGCCGCGGCCCCGGTCGGTCGAGTTGAGGTCGCCGGCCACCACGACCGGACCGGGCTCGCGGGCGGCCCGCGCCGCGACCGTCTCGACCAGCTCGTGGTGCTCGGCGAGGGTGGCCTGGTAGGCGCCGCGCGCGGTCCACCACGGACGCGGCACGTGCAGGGCGTAGAGCACGAACGGAGTCGGCGCGTCGACCGCGACCACCATGCCCGGCAGCTCCGGGCCGGGTTCCTCCAGCAGCCGCAGCGGGAAGCGGCTGTACACGCCCAGCGTCGCGTCCCCCCAGGTGAACTCGCTGTGCGGGTAGGCGGCGGCGAAGTCCTCGTCGAGGTAGCCGTTGTTCTCCACGACGACGAGCACGTCGGGGGCGGCCTCCAGCAGCGCGGGCACCGCGGTGGCCTGGCCGCTCACGTTGGCCGACGCCACGCTCACCCCCGCGCCGGCGGCCACCGGACCCGCGTCGGCGGGTGTCCAGGGCGCGAGCACCGCGATCGTCCCGGCCAGCAGTGCGGACACCGCCGGGAGCACCCCCCGGCGGCGCCCGACGACGAGGGTGGCCGCGGCGACCAGCCCCACCAGCACCGGCAGCACGATCGCCAGCACGTCGCCGACCAACCCCAGCCAGTCGCGCAGCGGGAACCAGGCCCACGGCAGGGCCGCCAGGAGCGCGGCGCGCGCCAGCGCGACGGCACTCGGGCGCCGGCGCGGCACGGGAGTGGGGGCGCGCCGTTCAGCCAACGGTGGTGGCCGGGTCGGGGGCCGTCCCGGTGCCGCGGTCGGGCGCGCCGATCGCGGGTTCGCCTTGCACTATCCGGCCCCTCCCGCCGCAGTCCGGACATGATCGTAGCGGTGCGCCCGGACCGGGCTCGACGAGATCGCCGCATCGGGGCCGGAGGCTCGACCCGCTGCTCAGGCCGGGTGCCCGGGCCGGGTGCTCGTCCGGCGGACGAGGCGCCACGGCGGACTGGCCCGCGTCGGTGCGGAGCCCGGTTCGACGACGGAGCGGGCGCAGAGCTCGCCCTGCTCGCGCAGGGACTGGGCGATGGTCGTCAGGCCGGCCGCGGCCGCGGCCGGGCCGTCGTCCCAGCCGGTGACGGCCAGCTCCGACGGCACGGCGATCCCCAACCGGTCGGCGGCGCGCAGGACGCCGAGGGCGAGCTCGTCGCTCATCGCCGCGACGGCGTCCACCCCGGAGCCCTCGCCCAGGAGGCGCAGCGCGGCGGCCTCGGCCTCGGCGCGGTCGGTCCTGGCCAGGACCACCACTGGCACGCGGCCCCACTCCAGGCCGAGGCCCGCGGCCGCCTCCGCGTAGCCCCGGAGGCGGTGGCGGGTGACGCTGAAGGGCGCCGAGTCCGGGTCGACCCCCTGCCGGACCGCCGGGCGCCGGGCCCGGTCGAGCGGGAACGACAGCACGGCGGGTGCCCGCGCGCCGGTGAAGGCGGCCGTGCCCACCGCCATGGCCGCGGCGCGGTCGTCGATGGCCACGAGGCCGAGGCCCGAGCGGGCCGGTCCGCCGTGCACGACGGCGGGCAGCCCTCGCCGGAGCACCGCGTCGAGGACCGGGTCGTGGTCGACGGTGGTCCACAGCACCACGGCGTCCACGGCCGCCTCCCGGACCCGGGCGGCGTCCTGGGGCCCGCCGGTGACCGGGATCAGGGTCAGGCCGAGCTCGTGCTCGACGCAGACGGTGGAGATGCCGGCCAGGAACTGCGTGGCCTGCGGGTCGTCGAAGGCGTACGTCAGGTGCTCGCCGAGCACGACGCCCAGTGTCGCGGTGCGCCCGCGGCGCAGCGAGCGCGCGCCGGGGTGGGGGCCGGGGTACCCGAGGCGCTCGGCGGCCTCCAGCACCCGGCGCCGGGTGGCCTCGGCGACCCGCTCCGGCCGGCCGAAGGTGTAGGAGACGGTCATGGCCGAGACGCCGGCCTCCCGCGCGACGTCGGGCATCGTCACGCGACGGCGTCCTGGCATGCGGACACCTTAGCTGTGTAACGTTACAATCGGTCCATGGCACCCCACCGGCCCGACCGTGGCTGACCTGCCGGCGACGGAGTTCCGTCGCGACCGGCTCACCTGGACCGCCTACGCGATGCTGTCCTGGTTCGCCTACCTGCAGGCGGCGCCGGGGCTGGTCATCGCGCACCTGCGCACCGAGCTCGACCTGAGCTACTCGGCGGGCGGCCTGCACGTGGCGGCGTTCGCCGCCGGGAGCATGGTCGCGGGCGCGATCAGCGCGCGGCTCGAACGCGCGCTCGGGCGGCGCACCCTGTTCTGGGCGGCGGCCGCGCTGCTGGGCGCGGGCACGATCGGCCTGACCGCCGGGCGCGCCGTCGAGCTCACCGCCTGCTCGGTGCTGGTCATGGGCGTCGGCGGCGGCCTGCTCCTGGCCACCATCCAGGCCGCGCTCGCCGACCACCACGGCGAGCGCCGCGCGGTCGCCCTGGCCGAGGCCAACGTGGCGGCGAGCGTCGCCTACCTCGTGCTCATCGGCACCCTGTCGCTGACCGCGGCCCTGCACGCCGGCTGGCGGGCGGCGCTGCTGGCCTCGCTCGCGATCCCGGCACTCGCCTGGTGGACCAACCGGCGGCTGGCGATCGACGCCCCGCCACCGTCGCGCACGGCCCAGGGCCGCCTCCCGGGCGCGTTCTGGATCGCCGCCGTGATGCTCTCCTGCATGACCGCGGCCGAGTGGTGCATCACCGGCTGGGGCGCGACCTACGTCGAGGAGGCCGCCCACGTCTCGACCGACACCGCGGTCGCGCTGATGGCCGGCTACTTCGGGGGAGTGGTGGCCGGGCGCCTGCTCGGTAGCAGGCTGGCGCGCCGGCACGACCCGGCACCGCTGCTCGCGCTCGCGCTCGCCGTGGCCACCGCGGGCTTCGCGGTCCTGTGGCCCTCGACGGGACCAGCGCAGGCGCTGATCGGCCTGTCGTTGTTGGGCATCGGCCTGGGCAACCTGTTCCCGCTGGGCATGTCCGTCGCGGTCGGGCTGGCCCCCGGCCGAGCCGTGCTGGCGAGCGGCCGGGTGGTCGGCATGACGTCGTTCGCGGTCCTGCTCGCACCCCTCACAGTCGGCACGCTCGCCGACGCGACGTCGCTGACGGCGGCACTGTGGGTCGTGCCGGTCTTCCTCGCACTCGCCGCGGTGGCGCTCGGCGTCGTCCACCGGACCCGACCCTGAGCACGCCACCGCACCGTGCGAGCCGTCCGGGACGGGCCGTCGGCTGTCGGACAAGGCATCCGGCGCGGGAAGGATCGCGCACAACGTGGCCGTCCCGTCCTGGTCCGGGTTGACCGCGACCCGCCGCTCCCGACGGGCCTGCTCGTGCCGTTCCGCAGCACCATCTCGATCCACGGCAAGAACCGCCCGGGCCGGCGCCGCCCGCAACTTCCCGGCGGTCTACCCCGGCGCCTGCTCCAGGACTCGATCCTGCACGGGTCGCGGTCTCGGCGGGCAGGTTGGCGGTGGCGTCGAGGACCGCGCGAACCTTCGCCGCATCAAGACGCCCGTCCCGCCACGCCTGTCGCGTCGCCGACAATTCGCCGTCCAACCGTTGAGCTTGGGCGAGCCGTATCGCCGCCGTCCCCGGCGACAACCGCAACGCCAACCCGATCTCATCGGCCGCGTACGGACTCGACCCCCGGAATCCGGGGCGGGTCGTCGGCGCGCGAACTCGGCCAACAACTCCGCCTGCCGCGCCGAAGCCCACGCCACCATCCGATCGAACCCGACGATCGCCTCGACCAGTTCACCGCCGCCTGCTCGACCCCTCGCAGAAGGAACCGGGTAGTCATGGGCAAGCCGACCCGTACCGCAGGCGCGCCGGCGCCGAGGAACGGAAGCGGCGCGGCAGCACGAATCCCACGGCTCAAGCCGATGAGCCGACAACCCGCCCCCGCGACCCCCGACCGCCATCAGCAGCGCAGAAGCAGCTCAGTACCCGAAGCCGTCCGCGCGAGAGCCGTCCCGAGCGTCCAACCCGAGCATCGCCAACAACATGGTGCAGTCCTCGACGTCGACCGCGTGCCCGGCGACGGTGCGCACCGCCCCGGTCCGCTCGCCCGCGTTGTGCTCCTCCTCGGCGACCCGCGCCCTGGCCGACCCGCCGGCGTGGTCCGGGACGCCGTCGCAGTTGCGGAAGAACCGGCTGACGATCCCGCTGCCGGTGGGCGCGGCCGCCGCGGCGAGGGTGGCCTCGGCGTCCTCGCGCGGGGTGGCGACCGGGATGACGAGCAGCGTGGTGACCCGCCCGCTCGCCGCGCCGATCAGGCTGATGCTGTCGAGGGCCTGGGTCGGGGAGGGGACCAGCCGGACGAGCCGCCCGCGCACGCCCATCCGAGGGGCGGCCACCGGCCAGGTCGCGGTGTTGTAGACGACCTGCTCGATCCCGTCGAGGCGGTCCCAGAGCTCGGGGAGCATCGTGTGCAGCTGACCGCTCAGGTCCCATGAGCGGGGCCACCACGCTCCGTGCACGGGTCCGGGTGGGGCACCCGCCGGACGCATCCGCAGGCGGGGACGGCCCCCGTACGGGGCAGTGGTGGACTGGTCTGGGCCGAGTGTCATGCCCGCGCTCCCGTCTCCGGTCGCCGGGGCGACCAGGGGATCTGCCGCGAACTACGCCGGCGGACCGCCGACGGTGGGGGGCTCCCGGCTATGCATGACGCTACACCCAGGGGGTCTCCACTATCGGGTTCGCATCCGGGCGAGCACGGCTGGGGCCGGTCAGCGGCTCGCCAGGCGGCTGTTTCGGGGTGCTCGGCTGCCTGGTCCGGCGGGGTCGGGCGGTCTTCGCAGAGGCGGCGTGGTCCTCGCAGGGGTTACGGCAGCTGCGAAGACCATGCGGACCCTGCGACGTGGCTGGGCCTACGCCGTCCCGTCGACGACGTGCACCGGGCCGGGGACCGACACTGCCGCGATGTCCCCGCGGCGCCAGCGCGGCTGGGCCCGCACGCGCGCGGTGACCCGGAGGCCGCCGGGCAGCTCGACCCGGACCCGCTGCGCGGGCCCGACGAACTCGACGGCGTGCACGGCGCCGGTGGGCACCCCGGGCACGGGCGGGCCCAGTCGGACCTGCTCGGGCCGCACCACCGCGGTCACGTCGGCCGGGGGCCCCGCCGCGCAGGGCAGCGCGCCGAGCGCGGTGCGGACCACGGCGCCGTCGCGGCGACCGGGCAGCAGGCTCGCCTCGCCGACGAACCCGGCCAGCCACGCGGTCGCGGGCCGGGCGTACAGCTCGCGCGGCTCGGCCACCTGGGCCACCCGGCCGGCGTGCAGCACGGCGACCCGGTCGCCGACCGAGAGCGCCTCGTCCTGGTCGTGGGTGATCAGCACGGCGGTGCTGCCGGTCGCCAGCAGGACGTCGGCCACCTGGGCCCGCACGTCGGCGCGCAACCCGGCGTCCAGCCCGGCGAAGGGCTCGTCGAGCAGCACGACCCGCGGCTGCGGCGCCAGCGCCCGGGCCACGGCGATCCGCTGGCGCTGCCCGCCGGACAGCTCGTGCGGCATCCGGTCCTGGGCCCCGGCCATGTCGACCAGCGCGAGGAGCTCCGCGACCCGGGCCCGGCGGGTGGCCCGGGTGGCCCGGTGCAGCCCGAACGCGACGTTGGCCGCCACGTCGAGGTGGCCGAACAGCGCGCCCTCCTGGGGCACCAGCCCCACCCGCCTGCGCTCCGGGCGGACCCCGGCCAGGTCGTGGCCCCCGAGCACGACCCGGCCCGCGGTGGGCCGGTGCAGGCCCGCGACCGTGCGCAGCAGCGTCGTCTTCCCGCTCCCGCTGGCGCCCAGCACGCAGACGAACTCGGCATCGGCGACGGCGAGGTCGACCCCGCGCAGCACCGGTTCGCCGCCGTAGCCGGCCACCAGGTCGTGCAGTTCCAGCGTCACCGGCCGGCCCCGGGGTCGCGGGCCAGCAACGCCGCGGGCACGCACGCCATCAGCACCAGCAGCAGGGCCGCGGGGGCCGCGGCACCGTAGGCGCCCAGCGCGGTCTGCCGCCACAGCTCGGTGGCCAGCGTGTCCACCCCGGTCGGGCGCAGCATCAGGGTGGCGGGCAGTTCCTTCATCGCCGTCACCATGACCAGCAGGCCGCCGGCGGCGATGCCCGGCCAGGCCTGCCGGGCGGTGACCACCAACCAGGTCCGGGCCGCGCCGCGGCCCAGCGTGCGGGCCACCTCCTCGACCGCGGGCGGCACCCGCTCCACCGCGGCCCTGCTCGCCCCGATCGCCTTGGGCAGGAACAGCACCGCGTAGGCCAGCACCAGCACGGCCGCGCTCTGGTAGAGCGCGGGCACCGCGGCCAGCGAGAAGAACACCAGCGACAGCCCGACCACGATGCCGGGCAGGCCGTGCCCGAGGTAGGCCGTCGACTCCAGCGCGGCGACCAGCCGACCGTGGTGGCGCGCGGCGAGCACCGCGACCGGGGCGGCCAGCGCGACGGCCAGCACCGCCCCGCCCAACCCGAGGGCCAGCGTGCTGCCCGCGGCGCGCAGCAGGTCGGGCACGTCGACGCCGCCGCGGGTGCCCTGGACGAGCCGGCCGGCCAGCACGGCCAGCGGGAAGGCCAGCGACGCGGCGGCCACCGCGGCCAGGCCGAGCACGGCCGCCGCCGTCGCGCCCCGCCCGAGCACGACCTGCGGCACCGCCCGCACCGCGACGCCGGTCCGCCCGCGCACCCACCGGCGCCGGGCCCACCGCTCCGCGCCGACCAGCGCCAGCGTGAGCGCCACCAGCACCAGCGCCAGCACGGCCGCGGCGGACCGGTCGAAGGTGCCCTCGTAGGCGGCCCGGATCGCCCAGGTGAACACGTCGTAGCGGAGCAGGGCGACCGCCCCGAAGTCCGACAGGGTGTAGAGCGCGACCAGCAGGGTGCCGGCCAGCGCGGCGGGCAGCACCTGCGGCAGGGTCACCGCGCGGAAGGTGGCGACCGGTCCGCGCCCGAGCGTGCGCGCCACGTCCTCCTGGCCGGCGTCGGCCATCCGGAACGCGGCCGCCGCGGGCAGCGTCACGTACGGGGTGCAGGCCAGCACCAGCACCGCGGTCAGCGGCAGCAGCCCGTTCGTCCCCGGCCAGGTCGCCACGACCGCGAAGGCCAGCAGGTAGGACGGCACGGCCAGCGGAAGCGCCGCGAGCACCCACCACAGCCGGGGCGCGGGCAGCCGGACCCTGGTCAGCAGCCAGCCGGTCGCGGTGCCCAGCACCAGGCTCCCCGCGGCGACCAGCAGCACGAGGACCAGCGAGTTGGCCGCCAGCAGCCAGGTGCGCTCGCGGCCCAGCACCGCCGCGACCCGGTCGCCCGCCCCGGCCACCCGCACCACCAGGTAGCCCAGGGGGAGCGCGGCGACCAACGCCGCGGCGCCCGCCGCGACGAGCAGGGCGGGCGCCGGACGGCGGTGCGCGGAGGTCAGACCAGCCCCACTTCGGTGAGCAGCGCGACGGTCTGCTCCAGCGAGGCCAGGTCGGACAGGTCGAGGTCGGGACCGTCGAGCTGCTCCAGCGTCGGCACGCCCGCGGGCCCGGGCACGCCGGCCACCAGCGGGTACTCGGCGGTCTCGGTGGCGAAGTAGGTCTGGGCCTGCGCACCGACCAGGAACTCCACCAGCTCCCGGGCCTCCGCCGAGTCCGCGGCCCCGGTGAGGACGCCGGCGCCGGTCACGTTGACCAGGGCCAGCGCGGTGCCCGGGTCGCCGAAGGCGATCTGTGCGCGCAGCGCGGCCGGGTCGGTCTCCGAGCTCGCCCAGTAGTAGTGGTTGATCAGGCCGAGGTCGGCCGCACCGGTGTTGACCGCCTCCAGGATCGCCCCGTTGCCCTGCATGATCTGCGGCTCGTTGGCGATCAGCCCCTGCAGCCACGCCCGCGCCGCGTCCTCGCCCTGCAGCACCCGCAGCGCGGTGACGAACGCCTGGAACGAGGCGTTGGTCGGCGCGATGGCCACCTGCCCGCGCCAGCGCGGGTCGAGCAGCTCCTGGGGGTCGCCGGGCACCTGGTCGGCGGGTACCTCCTGGCTGTCGTAGGCCACGACCCTGGCTCGCCCGGTCAGCCCGACCCAGGACCCGTCGGTGGAGCTGAACTGCCGCTCGACCGCGCCGGTGATCTCCGCGGGCAGCGGCGCCAGCCTGCCCTGCGCGGCCAGCGCGCCGAGGGCGCCCGCGTCCTGGGACAGGAACACCTGCGCGGGCGTCGCGTCCCCCTCCTCGAGCAGCTGGGCCGCCATCTCGGTGGTGGAGCCGTAGCGGGTCTCCACGGTGATGCCGGACGCCTGCTCGAACTGCTCGATCAGCGGTCCGACCAGCTCCTCGTCGCGACCGGAGTAGAGCACCAGGGTGCGCTCGCCCTCCGCGGCGGGGCTCGGCGCGGCGGCCTGCTCGGCGGCGGCGCCGCCGCACGCGGTGAGAGCGAGGACGGCGAGCGCCGCGGCGGCGCCGGACAGCACTCGGGGACGGGACGCGCGCATCGGCGGACCTCTGGTCTGTTCGTTGGTTTTGCCGGATCCGTCCGGCCGTATCGCAGGGCAGGCTAACCTTCACGGCAGACCGAGTGATGTCCCGAGAATTGAGGGGGTCGGCATGACCGGCACCGGTGGCGCCCGGCCCGACCCGGCCGCCGTCCTGCTCGTCGACGACCACCGCGTCTTCGCCGACGCGCTCGCCATCGGCGTCGCCGCCCAACCCGACCTGACCTGCGCCGCGGTCGCCTACACCGCCGCGGCGGCCCGCGCGGCGCTGGCCGGTGCGGCCATCGACGCGGCCATCGACGTCGCCCTCGTCGACCTCGACCTGCCCGACGACAGCGGCATGCGCCTGGTCGAGGAGTTCGCCGCGCGCCGGCCGGTGATCGTGCTCACCGCGCACCCGCGGCTGGACCTCGCCCGCCGCGCGGCGGCCGCGGGCGCGGCCGGGTTCCTGGCCAAGGACGCGCCGCTGCCGGAGATCCTGGCCGCCGTCCGCGCCGCGCTGGCCGGCTCGGCCGTGCGGTCGTGGGAGACCGACACCGACGTGCACCTCACCGCCCGCGAGCTGGAGGTGCTCAGCGGGCTGGGCCGCGGTCGCGACGCCACCCGCATCGCCGCCGACCTGGGCATCTCCGTGCACACCACGCGCGACCACATCCGCGCGCTGCTGGCCAAGCTCGGCGTGCACAGCCAGCTCGACGCCGTCGTCACCGCCGACCGCCTGCGGCTCATCGCCGTGGGCACCGCGATCTGACCGGCGCCGGTCCGGCATGGTCCGCACCACGCTGCGGCGCCTCGCCGCGGTCACCGTCCTGGCCGCGCTGCTGCTGGGCGGGCTGGTCGCGCTCGGCGTGCGGCTGATCGGGGAGGCCGAGGGCGAGCGCACCGCGCAACGGGTGTCGACCCAGGTCGCCGCCGCGGTGCTGGTCCGGCTGGCCGAGCACGACTTCACCGACGTCACCCCGGCCGACCGCGCGGCGCTGGTCGCCGACCTCGCCCCGTTCGTCGACTCCGGGATGGTGTTCCGGATCAAGGTGTGGCGGGTCGAGGGCGACCGGGTACGCGTCGTCTTCTCCGACGAGGAGCGCATCGAGTCCGCGCTGCGCCCGTTCGACGCGGAACTGGCCCGCAGGCTCGACGCGGGCGAGGCGGTCGTCCTCCCGGTGCCCGACGACGCCGAGCACCGCTTCGAGTCCGCCCGCGCCGACGACCTGCGCGAGGTCTTCATCGGCTTCCGGGACGCCGCCGGCGAGCCCGCCCGGTTCGAGATCTACGTCCCGGTCGACGTCGAGGGCACCGTCGGGCACGCCATGGGCGTGCTGCTCCCGCTCGCGCTGGCCGGGGTGCTGCTGCTGGCGCTGACCATGCTGCCGCTCGCGGTCGCGATCGCCCGCCGCGTCGACCGCGACCGCCGCGAGCGCCAGGACGCCCTGCACTACGGCCTGGCCGCCGCCGAGCTGGCCCGCCGCGACCTGGCCCACGAGCTGCACGACGACGTCATCCCCCACCTGGCCGGTGCCGGTCTGCTGCTCGACACCGCGGCCACCGCGGAGCCCGCGCGGGCGGGCGAGCTGGTCGCCGACGCCCGGGCCCGCATCCGCGACAACGTCCGCCGGCTCCGCGCCCTGCTCGCCGACCTGGCCCCGCCCGCCCTCGACCCGGCCTCGGCGCCCGACGAGCTCGCGCGCCTCGTCGCCGGGCTGGCCGGCGACGGCCCCCGGATCGCCCTCGACGTCGCCGACGACCTGCGACTGGGCCCCGCCGCCGCGGCGCTGGTGCACCGGGCCACCGGGGAGCTGCTGCGCAACGCGCTCGCCCACAGCGGCGCCACCGCCGTCCGGGTCGTCGTCGGCCCGGAGCCGGGCGGCCTCGTCCGGGTCACCGTCACCGACGACGGCCGCGGCTTCGACCCCGCGGCGCCCTCGCGGCCCGGCCACATCGGCCTGCTGCTGGTCCGCAGGGCGGTGGCCGAGGCGGGCGGCCGCCTGAGCGTGCGCAGCGGCCCCGGCACCACCGTCGACCTGCTCGTCCCGGCCGAGGCGCTCCCCGCTGTGCCGCCCGCGGTCAGCGCACCGGTTCCGGGACCGCCACCGGCGCGCTCGTCAACGTGACCGAGGTGCCCTGCCCGCCCTGCTCGATGTGCATGGTGGCCACGCAGGTGCTCATCATGTGCAGGCCCCGGCCGCGGTGGCCGGGGTCGGGCGGCACCGGCCGCCACCGGCCGTGGTCGGCCACCGTCACCACCACCAGCCGGTGGCCGTCCTCGACGACCACGTGCGCCCGCACCTCGACGTCCCCGGGCTCGGGCTGCTGGCGGTAGGCGTGGTCGACGACGTTGGAGACCGCCTCGTCGACCGCGGCGACGACGTCGTCGAGGTCGTCGTCGGGCCAGGACCACTCGACCAGCCAGTCGCGGAGCGCCCGGCGGACCGCGCGGGGGGCGCTGGGCAGCGCGGGCCGGACGACGTGCAGCTCGTGGTCCGGGGTGGTGACCGGGGCCGCGGCTCGGTCCGGGGTCGAGGAACAGTGGCCCTCGGTCATGCAGACTGCTCCGGGCACGCCATTTCGCCGGTCTACCCGGAGCCCGAGCCGATCAAGCGAGACCCGCGTCACACCACCCGTGCGGTGCCGTCCCGGGCGACGGGCTACCGCACTCGACCCGCGGGCGTCGCATCCGCGAGGGTGGCGTTGCGCTCCAGGTACCGGGCCAGCCCGTCGGGGTCGTCGAAGGCCTGCGGCCGCAGCACCAGCCGGTGCACGCCCAGCTGCCGGTAGCGGTCGACCGCGCCGGCGTCGACCGGCTCGAGGGGCATCGCGGTGATCTCCAGCTCCCCCAGCCGCCCGGGGCGCTCCACCTCCCCGGCCGCGCGCCGCAGCCCGGCGAGGTCGCCGGCGATGTCGTCCGGGGTCCCGTTGCCGTAGAAGCCGTGGCCGCGGCTCACCGCCCGGCGGTAGGCCCCGGCGCTGCGCCCGCCGACGACCACCCGCAGCCCGGTCGGGCGCGGGTGCGCGTCGACACCGGCGAAGTCGACGTGGCGGCCGTGGAACTCGGGGGCAGGGGCGTCCCACAGGGAGGCCATGGCGTCGAGGTACTCGTCGGTGCGCGACCCGCGGTCGGTGAAGGTCGCGCCGACCGCGGTCATCTCCGCGGCGAGCCACCCGGCACCCACCCCGAGCACGAACCGGCCGCCGCTGAGCGCGTCCAGGCTCGCGGCCTGCTTCGCCAGCACGAGCGGGTTGCGCTGCGGGAGGATGATCACCGCGGTGCCCAGCGCGATCCGCGAGGTGACCGCCGCGACGTGCGCGAGGTGCACGAGCGGGTCGACGATCGGGGTCCGCGCGTCGAGCTGCGCCCCCTCGCCGGTGGGGAGCACGACGTGGTCGTGCGCCCACCACGAGCCGTAGCCCAGGTCCTCGGCCAGCCGGGCCAGCCGGGAGGTCGCGTCGAACCGGGTGATCGAGTTGAGGCCCTGCACCCCGAGCTCCACCTCAGCCCCCCGCCCGGCTGATCTCGACCACGGCCTTGCCCGGCACCCGGCGCCCGCGCAGGGCCTCGGCGGCCTCCGCGGTCCGCTCCCACGACCCCCGCCAGCCGATCTGCGGATCGAGGCGGTGCGCCGCGACGAGCGCGAGCAGGTCCTCGATGTCGGCGCCGAAGCCGCGGTGGCCGGTGTCGACGGTGAAGACCTCGACCGCCCGCCGCCCGCCCCGGCGCCGCTCGGCCTCGAAGTCGATCGTCGTGGGCAGGCCGGACGCCTGCCCGACGGCGAGCGCGACGCCGTCCTCGGCGAGCACCGCCACCGCGGCGGCCAGCACCGGCCCGCCGACGTTGTCGATGACGCCGTGCACGGGGGCCAGGTCGGCGGGCACCGCGGAGACGATCACGTCGGCGGCGCCCAGCTCGCGCAGACCGGCCGCGCGGGCGGGCGCGCCGACCTGGGCCACGACGTGGGCGCCCGCCGCGGCGGCGAGCTGCACCGCGTAGCGCCCCACCCCACCGGCCGCCCCGGTCACCAGCACCCGGCGGCCGAGCACCGACCCCAGCCTGCGCACGGCGCGCAGCGCCGTCACCCCGGCGGCGGGCAGGGCCGCGGCGACGGCGTCCTCCACGCCGTCCGGGACGACGGCGAGGTCGTCGGTCGCCACCGCGCGCAGCGTGGCCAGCGCGCCGCCCATGGAGAACGAGCTGACCCGGGTGCCTGCCGGGGGACCGGAGCCGTCGGCGGCCGCGGTGACCACCGTGCCGGCGGCGTCGACCCCCGGCACGGCCCCGACGGCGTACATCGCGTCGGCGTAGGCCACGTCGAGGAAGTTCAGGGACGCCGCGGAGACGGCGAGGAGGGCCTCGCCGGGGGCGGGCACCGGGTCGGGGAGTTCGGTGCGGCGCAGCGCGGCCGGCGCGGTGGGGTCGTGGACCAGAGCGAGCATGCGTCCAGGCTGCGCCGCTGCTCAGGGCCTGTCGAAGACCCGTTCGGATAACCTGGCGGAATGCCAGGTCCGGGGGATCCGCACGTGCGCGACCTGCGGTACTTCCTCGCGGTGGCCGAGGAGCTGAGCTTCACCCGGGCCGCCGCGCGGATGCACGTCTCCCAACCCGCGCTGTCCAAGCAGGTGCGGGCGCTGGAGACCCGGCTCGGCGCGGAGCTGTTCACCCGCGGGCACCGCAGCATCGCGCTCACCGCCGCCGGGACGGCGCTGCTGCCCCGCGCGCGGGGCATCGTGGTCGAGTGGGAGCGAGCGGGCGCCGAGGTGCGCGCGGTCGCCGGAACCACCCGTCGGACGATCACCGTCGGCTTCCACACCCGGATCGGCCGCGGGCTGGTCCCGGCCATCACCGCCGCTCTGGCGGAGCGGATGCCCGGCTGGCGGCTGCGGTTCCGCCAGGTCGACTGGGGCGACCCGAGCGTCGGGCTGCGGGACGGCTCGGTCGACGTGGCAGTCGGCTGGCTGCCGGTCCCGGGTCCGGGCATCGCCCACCGGGTCGCGGCCACCGAGGCGCGCTGGGTGGCGCTGCCGGTCGAGCACCGGCTGGCCGGTCGGGACGTGGTCCCGTTCGCCGAGCTGACCGGTGAGCCGTTCGTCGCGCTGCCCGCCTCGGCCGGCCCGATGCGCGAGTTCTGGTTGGCCGCCGAGCAGCGGCGGGCACCCGCCGCGATCGGCGCCGAGGCCGCCACCGCCGACGAGGCGTTCGAGGCCGTCGCCTCCGGCCTCGGCGTGGTCCTGCTCGCGGCCGGCAACGCCGCCATCTACCGGCGCGACGACATCGTCTGCCGCCCGGTCCCCGACCTGCCCGCGTGCGAGCTGGCCGTCCTCTGGCGCGCCGACGACCGCCGCCCGGCGGTCCGCGTGGTGACCGACGCCTGCTGTCGGTCCGTCGCCACCGACGCGGCAGCGCGTGATCGTCGCCCTGGCGGCGACAGCCCCTCAGGCCTCTGACGCCGAGCGCGGGGCGGGCTCGGGGGTGCCCGCGCCGGTCCGGACGAACAGGAAGCCCGCGGCCAGCGCGATCGGGAACATGATCACGCCGTACACCGCGGCCGGCACCGCGAGCCGCTCGTTGCCCAGCACGCTCAACGCCACCGCGATCGCGAGGGTGCTGTTGTGGATCCCCACCTCGAACGACGAGGCGATCGCCTGCCGGCGCCCCACCCGCACCAGCCGGGGCAGCAGGTAGCCCACGGCCAGGCTGCACACGCAGAACAGCGCCGCGACGAGCCCGATGTCGGCCAGGTAGCCGCCGATCGACTCGCGCTCGGCCAGGATCGCGCCGACGATCACCGCCACCAGCACCACCGCCGACAGCACCCGCACCGGCCCCTCCGCGCGCTCGGCGAAACCGGGCGCCATGCGCCGGACCACCATGCCGATCGCGACCGGCACCAGCACCACCGCGAACACCTGCAGCGTCTTGCCGAACTCCAGACCGACCGCCCCGGCCGCGGCCGGCGGCTCGAGCACGGCGACCGCCAGGTTCACCACCAGCGGCAGCGTCAGCACGGCCAGCACGGAGTTGATCGCGGTCAGGGTGATGTTGAGCGCGACGTCGCCGCGGAACAGGTGGCTGAACAGGTTGGCCGTCGTACCGCCGGGGGAGGCGGCGAGCAGCATCATGCCCACCGCGAGCAGCGGGTCCAGCCCGAGCGCCACGACGAGCCCGAGGCAGATCGCCGGCAGCAGCACCACCTGCGCGGCCAGCGCGACCCCGACCGCGCGGGGCTGGCGGGCCGTGCGGCGGAAGTCCTCGGTGGTGAGCGTCAGGCCGAGCCCGAACATGATCACCGCGAGGGCGACCGGCAGCCCAACGCTCGTCAGGACCGAGTCCACGGCGCGCCTCCGTAACCCCGCCCGGGACGGGCGGTTCGCCCGGATCCTGCCTGGTCGCCGGGTCCGGGGGAAGGTCGAATGCTGTGCATCCGCAACGGTGGCGGCGGGGTGCTCCTACCGGGCGGTTCTTGCGGGGTGCCGGGGTCTCCGGCGGTCGCTTTGCAGCGGTGCCTGCGTGCTGGGCTTTGTGCGGTGGGGCCTGCGCTGCCGGGCTCCGTTCCTGCCTCCGGCGGCGCCTACGCGGCGGGCGACCTCCGATCGAGCAGGGGGTCGCCCCTGCCGTCACGTCGACCCGCTCAGGTTGGCACGGCCACCGGCGCCCCCGCCGGGTTGGCCGGATGGCTGGGTTTCGGGGGGCGGTGGGGGCACCGGTGTCCGTGCACGCTGCGCGTGCCGACGTGACGGCAGGGGCTTCGGGACCGGGATGGGCACCGGTGCCCACGGGGTCAGCGCGGAACACGGGACACACTCCGGCCGGGGTTGGTGTTCTGTGTTGGTCGAGTCGAGTCGAGGCGTCCGGGTGGTCCGGTTCTGGGGTGGCACCGGGGTTTGCGATCTTTGTCGAGCCACGCGGGCGGAATGAATTCAGGTAGTCCGTCGCGGGCGATGCGTACGAGCCATTCCGTGGAGTGGATCTCTTGGTGGTGCGTCCAGCACAGCATGACGAGGTTGTCGGTTTGGTGTGGCCGCCGCGGGCCCATTCTTTGATGTGGTGGATTTCGCACCAGCTGGGTGGGCGGTCGCAGCCGGGGTGGGCGCATCCGTGGTCGCGGGCGACGATCGCGCGGCGGATCGCAAGCGGGATGGTGCGGGCTTCTCGCCCGATGTCGAGGGGTTGGCTGTCGCCGTCGAGGACGATGGGGATGACCTTGGCGTCGCAGCACAGTGCCCGGAGTGCGGCGGGGGTGGGGGTGCCACCGAGGTCGAGGCAGGCGGCGCGGGCGCGGTTCTCCAGGTCGGTCAGGGCCATCGTGATCGCCACGCGGGGGCGTTCCCCGGCGGTGGTGGGGAGGATGGTGTCGCCGTGGGTGGCGGCGAACCCGCAGATCTCGGTGAGGGCGTCGGCGTTGCGTTCGGCGGCGCTGCGCGGGTCTTGGGCGGTGCTCGGGGTGGCTTTGGCGTCGATGACGGTGGCGATCATGGCGTAGCGGACGGGGTCGGTGAACACTCCGCTGATCTTCCCGCCGCCCCCGGGCAGTGGGGTCAGGCGTAGCTCGTTGACCTGCACGGGTTCCCGCTCGTCGGGTTCGGCGCCGTCCTGGTCGTAGGCCCGCACCAGTTCGGCTCCGAACCTGGCCAACTCCGTCGGGGTGCAGGTGTCGGCGACGGCGGCGATCTGTTCTTCGATGCCCGCCCAGGCGTAGGGCGGGATCCGCCGCGCCGCGGGCGAGTCGAGGAGTCGGGCGATCAGATCGACGTGCTGCAAGCTTGCCGCACCGCTGCTGAACGCCGCAGCCATCGCGGGCAGCACCGGCGGCAGCACCTGCCCCTGCAGATCCACTCGGGCGGCGACGTGCTCGGCAGCCCGCACGATTTCCCGCGCCCGCCCCCGATCGACAGTCAGTACCGAGGCCACCGCGGAGTCGGGTCGCCGGTGTCCGGCGGCGGCGAACGCGCCGCTGCGCTGCAACACGGCCACGGCCTCGACCTGCACCTGCGATATGGCCTGGGTCAATTCCCGGGTAGCGGCGAGTGCGTTCAGCGCGTCTTGATCGGAACCGTTCTCGCGCAGTCCGGCGGCGACCGCGCGAATGCGGTCTGCCGTGGCGGCGAGTTCGGTCGGGGTCATGCCTTGATTCTACTCGAACATTTGTGTGGAGTCGAGGAGGAATCGGGCCCACTGGATAGTCGCCGCGCTCGCAGGTGAAGCGTTCACAATCGCAACCGGCACCTCGGATCGGGGACGGCCGCCAACGCAACCCCACTATTCGTTGTTACCGCAACGGAACCACCTGCGCACCGAACCCGCCCTGCTCAACGAGAGTGAGTCAGTCGACGAACGCCAAGGGAAGCGTCCTCGGCGACGCGCGGGCTCGGCCCGGCCGTGGACGGGCACCGCTGAGGTGCGCAGCGCCGACGCCGACGTGCGGGTTGATCACAGTGCTGGAGCGGGTGAGCCGGGCGCATCGCACGCTGGTGATCCTGCGGATGGACTCGGCCTGAGCGGGCTCAGGGCGCTGTCGGGGCCGTGGGCGTCGCGGGCGTCAGCACGGCGTCGACCAGGAAGACCGTCGCGTTCGCGGACCGGACGTTCCCGCGGCCCACCGCGGTGGTGCCCTCGTCGGTGCTGGTGTGGGTGAGCATCTCGGGTGTGCCGCCCACCGTCACCTCGCCCCAGGCCGGCTGGGTCGTACCGCCGGAATCCCCGACCGCCCGCTCTACCGGAGCAGCGCCAGGAGTTGGGCGGTGTGGCCAGGCAGCTCCACCTCGGCGAGCCCGGTGAGGATGTCCCGCAGCGACAAGGGCTGGTCGACGAGGACCTTCCCGCCGGACAGGAGTCGGGTGGGCACGAGCGTGTCGAGCTCGCGCTCGCTCAACGCCGGTCCGCCGAAGGCGCACAGCGCCTCGCCCTGGAGTCGGATGCGGTCGCGCAGGCCCGCGCGGTCGCCGGTGAGTGCGATGACGTGGTCGAGGGTCCAGGGGTCCTGGGCGAGGCGGTTGTCGTAGGTGGTGTTCGCGCCGGAGGCGATGCCGGCGGCGGTGGCGAGGGCCGCGGCGCCGACGAGGGAGACGTGGGCCAGGATCCGGTCGGTGTCCCAACCGCCGTCCGGTGGGGCGGGGGCGTCGGCCGCGGTGGTGGCCGCGTCCAGGAGGGTGCGGTAGGCGTCGCGGAGCGCGGTGGTGTCCATCGTCGTCCTCACAGCTCGTCGGGCAGGCGCACGCCGGGGCCTCCGACGTGTATGCCGAGGGGCCGCCTCGGTGCGGACCCCCGTCGTCCATGTCGACTCCCCGGTCGGTGCAACCAGTGGGTTGCGAATGAACGTATGGCAACTGGTCGGTTGCGGCAAATCTCCTGGAGGAGGGTGCGAAGTTCGGCTAATCGGCTTACGCTTGGTCTGCACCGCCCCTGACCCCGGCGGAGACCGCGTCCCGCTCCCGCGAAGGGGTCCCGCCATGGCCCAGCTCCCCGGTGACTCGTTCCACTGCACCCTCTGCCCGGTCGGCGATGTCGACGTGCTGCGGATCGTCGGCGACATCGACACCCTGACCACGTCCGCGTTCACCGGCGCGCTCGCCGAGGCCCTCGCGCGCGGACCGCGGGACGGGCCCGGCCAACTGGTGCTCGACCTGGGCGGCGTCGGGTTCGTCAGCGTCGCCGGGATGCGCTCGATCGTCGAGGCCGCCCAGGCCGCGGCCGAGGCCGGCATCGTGTTCCGGGTCGCCGGGCTGGCCGCCCTGCAGCGCAGCCTCGCCGAGCTCATCTGGCCCGGAACCCTGCGGCACGGGTTCCCGACCGCGCAGGACGCCGGCGCCGCCCCCTGACCGGCGAGGGCATGTTTCCCGGCGGCCCGGATCGGCCATCCGGGGAGATGACGCTCTTCAGCCGGCC
Organism: Pseudonocardia humida; assembly: GCF_023898865.1. GTDB lineage: Bacteria > Actinomycetota > Actinomycetes > Mycobacteriales > Pseudonocardiaceae > Pseudonocardia > Pseudonocardia humida. Next base: position 156,985 of record NZ_JAGSOV010000011.1, on the reverse strand, counting down.
GCTGCCCCGATTCGACGCCCCGGTGGTGGACGGCGGGCTGGAGGCCGAGGTCCGCCGGACCTCCGGCGTGCCGACGAGCTGACGGCCGTGGCGACGTCGAACGCGGCGCCGGTGGCGCTGGTGCTGCGCGCCCTCGGGCTGGGCGACCTGCTGGTCGCGGTGCCCGCGCTGCGGGGTCTGCGCAAGGCCCGTCCCGAGCACCGGATCGTGCTGGCCACACCGGCGCCGCTGGTCGGGTTGGCCGAGCTGACCGGGGCGGTGGACGAGGTCCTGCCCACGGCCGCCCCGCACGAGCTGCGTCCGACGTGGGACGGCCCACCGGACCTGGCGGTGAACCTGCACGGCGCCGGACCGCAGAGCCACCACGCCCTCGACGCCCTGCGCCCGCGCGCCCGGATCGGCTTCGGCGGTCCGCCCGGCTGGGACGGACCGACCCACGCACAGGTCTCGGCCGGGCACCCGCACGAGCGGGAGCTGTGGTGCACGATGCTCGCCCACCACGGCATCCCCGCCGACCCCCTCGACCTGCGGCTGGATCCGCAGGCGCGGGCGGCCCCGGCGGTGGTGGTGCACCCGGGGGCGGCGTTCGGGGCCAAGCGGTGGCCCGCGGAGCGGTTCGCCGCGGTCGCCGCCGCGCTGGAGGGGCCGGTGCCGGTGGTCGTCACCGGCTCCGCCGAGGAGCGGGAGAGCGCTCAGCGGGTGGCCGGGGCCGCGGGCCTGCCCGCGGAGCGGGTGCTGGCCGGGCGCACCTCGATCCGCGAGCTGTGCGACGTCGTGGCCGGGGCCGCGCTGGTGGTCAGCGGCGACACCGGGATCGCGCACCTGGCCGCGGCGTTCGGCACGCCGTCGGTGGTGCTGTTCGGGCCGGCCGAGCCGCGCCGGTGGGGCCCGCCGCCGGGCCCGCACCGGGTGCTGACCGCCCCGCAGCTGCGCCGCGGCGACCCGTTCGCCGACGACCCGGACCCCGCGCTCCTGGCCGTCGGGGTCGAGGAGGTGCTCGACGCGGCGGCGCGGGTGCGCCGCTGACAGCGGTCACCCCCGCTCGTCACACCTGCATGCTGACCTGCCGCCAGGCGCCGTCGCGCCAGGCGACGCTGCGGGCCCCGCCGTCGGCGACGAACCGGGCCGCGACCTCGTTGGCCGAGCGCAGCGCGTCCGGCAGCGGCGCGGCGGCGCCCAACCGCGCGGCGAGCGCGCCGGCGAAGGCGTCGCCCGCCCCGCACGGGTCGCCGTGCGCGACGGCGGGTGCGGGCACCGGGTGGGGGTCGAGCCCCGCGCGCACCAGCACGGCGCCCTCCGCCCCCACGGTCACCGCGACCGCGACGCACGCCCAGCGCTCCAGCAGCGCGCCACCGGTCCCGCTCGCCGACCCCGTCGAGTGGCCGGCCGCCCGCCGGGCCTCGGCCAGGTTCGGGGTGGCCACCGCGACGCCGGGGACCGGCGGCGCGCCCTGCGGGTGCGGGTCCCAGACGACCGGGGTGCCGCGCTCGACGGCGCGGGCGAGCGCGTCGCGCACCGACGGGTCGGCGGTCATCCCGCGGCCGTAGTCGGACACCAGGACCGCGCCCGCACCGGCCAGCGCGTCGGCCAGGCCGGCGGGCGCGAACCCCTCCGCGGTCGGTCGGCCCGAGCCGGTGTCCGTGCGCAGCAGCGGCCGGTCGCCGTCGAACCACCGGCGCTTCACCGGGGTGCCGCCGGTGGCCGGGGCGGCCACCAGCCGCAGCGCGGGCTCCAGCAGCTCGCGCAGCCGCGTCCCCCCGCCGTCGCCGTCCAGGGCGGTGACCAGCGTGACCGGGACGCCGCGGGCGGCCAGCAGCGCGGCGGCCAGCGCCGCACCGCCGGGACGGTCGGTCTCGTCGGCGACGTCCAGCACGGGCACCCCGGCGTCGGGACTGGTCCCGCGCACCTTCCCCACGACGTCCACGTCGAGCAGCGCATCGCCGACCACCACGACCGGCCGGGCGCTCACGCCTGCTCCGCGGGGCTGTGCCGGACCCGGTCGACGATGGCGGTGGTGGAGTGGTCGGACAGGTAGTCCAGGATGCGCACCTCGCCGCCCTGCGCCTCGATCACCGGGGTCTCCGGCAGCATCTGGGCGGTGTAGTCGCCGCCCTTGGCGTAGACGTCGGGGCGGGCCTGCTCCAGCAGCGGCACGGGGCTGTCGGTGTCGAACCAGGTGACCAGGTCGACCGCGGCCAGCGCCCCGATCACCCCGGCCCGGTCGGCCAGCGGGTTGATCGGGCGGGTCGGACCCTTGAGCCGCGACACGCTCGCGTCGCTGTTCAGCGCCACGACCAGCAGGTCGCCCAGTTCCCGTGCCTGCTGCAGGTAGGCCACGTGCCCGCGGTGCAGCACGTCGAAGCAGCCGTTGGTGAACACGATCCGGTCCCCGGCCGCGCGGCGCTCGGCGAGCACCGCGAGCAGGTCGGCGTGGTCGAGCAGCCGCCCGCGGTCGACCGTGGCCAGCCGGGCGACCAGCGCCCCGGTACCGCACACCGCCGTCGCCGGCCGCCCGACGACGACGTCGGCGGCGGCCTGGGCCAGCGCGGTGGCCGGACCGGGGTCGACGTCGCAGGCCCGGGCCGCGGTCCAGGCCGCGGCGAACTCGTCGCCCGCCCCGCAGGCCCGCGCGGCGGGCGCGGGCGCGGCGGCGGGCGCGCGCCGCGGCGGACCCTCCGGCGGCAGCCACAGCACGCCGTCGACGTCCAGGGTGAGCAGGACGTGCCCGCCCCCGGCCGCCGACACCAGCCGGTGCTGCCGGGCGGCCCCCCAGGACGCGCGGTCGTGGTCGGGGACCGGTTCGCCGAGCAGCCCGGCGGCCTCCTCGACGCTGGGGGTGACCGCGTCCGGGGCCAGCTCGGCCCAGCGGCCGAGCTCGTGGGCGTCGACGACCAGCAGCGGGATCCGCTCCCGGGCCCGGCGCACCCGGCGCCGGACCGGCCCGTCGAGGGCGCCGAGCCCGTAGTCGGCGACCAGCACCGCGTCCCACGGCTCGTCCAGGGCCGTGCTGGCCTGGTCGGCGAGCGCCCGGGTGACCGCCTTGTCCGGGGCCGGGGGCAGCACGTCGTAGCGGGCCACCAGCTGCTCGTCCGGCTCGCCCGCCAGCACCCGGTGCTTGGCCGCGGTCGGCCGGGCCGGATCGATGACCCACCGGTCGGTCCGCACCCCCGCCTCGGTGAGTGCGCGGCGCAGCGTGCGGCCCGTCCGATCGTCGCCGACGGAGGTCACCAGCTCGGTGCGGGCGCCCAGGGCGGCCAGGGCGGCGGCGACGTTGGCCGCGCCGCCCGGGGCGGTGCGGCGCCTGCCCACCTCGACCACCGGCACCGGGCCGTCGCGGCCGGTGCGGTGGACCTGGCCGCTGTCCCAGCTGTCCAGCAGGGCGTCGCCGAGCACCAGCACCCGGGGCGCGCGCTCGGCGATCAGGCGGGCCAGCCGCGGCTCGGCCGGGTCCAGGCGGACCGCCCGCTCGTCGGTGGGCGCGGCGGTCACGGCCACGACGGCTCGACGGACGGGGTGACCACCAGCTCGCGCAGCTCGACGCCGGCCGGGCGGCCCAGCGCGAACAGCACGGCCGCCGCCACCTGCGCGGGGTCGTTGAGCACGGCGTCCGGGCCCGGCTTGTACTGCTCGGTGCGCCCGTCGAAGAACGCGGTGTCCATGCCGCCGGGCACCAGCAGCGTGACCCCGACCTCGCCGGCCAGCTCGGCGGCCAGCGCGCGCGTCATGCCGACCACGCCGAACTTCGACGCGCAGTACGCGCTGGCGTCGGGGAGCGCGCGCAGCCCCAGCGTCGAGGCGACGGTGACGATCCGGCCGCGGGTCTCCCGCAGCGCCGGCAGCGCCGCGCGGACCACCGCCGCGGTGCCGAACAGGTTCACCCGCACGACGTTCTCCCAGTCGTCGGCGGGCACGTCCTCCAGCCGCCCGCAGGCGTCGGTCCCGGCGGCGGTGACGACGCCGTCCAGCCGGCCGGCGCGCTCGATCACGGAGGTCACGGCGGCCTCGGCGGCGCGGGTGTCGGCCAGGTCGGTCACGGCGGTGAGGGCGTCGGCGAGCGCGGGGTCGGATTCCCGCGGGTCGACGCGGTCGAGCAGCAGGGGGGTGCCCCCGGCGGCCGCGACGGCGCGGGCGACGGCCCGGCCCAGGCCGGACGCGGCCCCGGTTACCAGCACCGTGCCGACGGATGGTGGGGCGGTGGGGGTGGCCCCCGGGTGCGTGCGGATGTCGGAGGAGGTCGAAGTGGTCAAGAGCTGTCTCCGCTCGGTCGTCGGGGATCGTCGGGTGGTCAGGACGCGGCCAGCGGGGCGCCGGTCTGCCGCGCGGGCAGCGCCGCCTCCAGCGCGCGGCAGAGCATGTGGATCGCGGCCAGGTGCGTCTCCTGCACGGTGGCCGTGTCGCCGGGCACGCTCACCGCATCGGTGCACAACCGGGCGAGCGGGTTGGGACCGGGGCCGGTCAGCGCCCAGGTCAGCGCCCCGCAGCCGCGCCCGGCCCGCGCGGCCTCGAGCAGGTTGGGGCTGCGCCCGCTGGTGGACATCAGCAGCAGCACGTCCTCGGGACGGGCGTGGGCGCGCACCTGGCGGGCGTAGACCTCGTCGTATCCGTAGTCGTTGGCGATCGCCGTCATCGCCGAGGTGTCGCCGTGCAGGACGATCGCCGGCAGCGGCACCCGCTCGCCCTCGAACCGGCCCACCAGCTCCGCGGTCAGGTGCTGCGCCTGCGAGGCGCTGCCGCCGTTGCCCGCGGCGAGCAGCCGTCCGCCGGTGGTCAGCCGGGTGGCCAGCTCGGCGCCCCACCGGGAGAGCGTCCCGCTCGCCGCGCGCAGCGCGGGCAGCGCCGCGGCGAGCCGGTCGACGTGGTCGATGAGCAGCTGGGGGCCGTCCTGCACGGCCGTCGGGGGGGTCACCGGTCCCACCCGTCCGCCCCGGCGCCCGCCAGGTCCGCCTCGTGGTCCAGCCCGCGGTCGACGTGGGCGCCCTGGCCGACCAGCACGTCGCGGTAGACGGCCTCGGTGGCCGTGGCGATGCGCGGCCAGCTGTAGCGGGCCAGCGCCCGGTCGCGACCGGCGATGCCGAAGGAGTCGCGGGCGCTCCGGCTGCCCAGGAGCTCGCGCAGCGCCTGGGCGAGCGCCCGGGGCCGCCGCGGCGGGACGTGCACACCGGTCACCCCGTCGACCACGGTGTCGCGGATGCCGCCGACCGCGGTGCCGACCACCGGCCGCCCGCACGCCATGGCCTCCAGCGGCACCATCCCGAACGGCTCGTACCACGGCGCGCAGACCACGACGTCGGCCGAGCGCAGCAGCGCGGGCACGTCGGCGCGGGCCACGGCGCCGAGGAAGCGCACCCGGTCGGCCACCCCCGCCCGGGCCGCCACGCGGCGGAGCCGGACCAGCTCCGGGTCGGTGGTCGGGTCCTGCCCCGGCGGTGGACCACCGCCGACGAGCAGCTCGGCTTCGGGCACCCGGGCCAGCGCGGCGATCACGTCGTCGACGCCCTTGCGGGGCACCAGCCGTCCGACGGTCACCACCCGGGGCCGGTCGCCGCGGGCGAGCGCGGGGCCGTGCGGGGTGAAGGTGTCGACGTCGACGCCGCAGGGCACCACCGAGATGTGCCGGCGGGACCCGCCGAGGCGCAGCAGTTCGAACACCTCGTCCTCGCAGGTCGCGATGATCCGGTCGGCCCGGCGGGTGATCACCTGCTCGGCCGGGGTCCGCCCGTTCGGGCTGGTGTCCTGCTCGCCCTGGTGGCGGCGCTTGACGTGGCCGAGCGCGTGGAAGGTCTGCACCAGCGGCACGTCCAGCCCGCGCACCGCGGCCGACGCGGCCAGCCCGGACATCCAGAAGTGGGCGTGCGCCAGGTCCGGTGGATCGGCCCGCCACGCCCGCTGCAGCTCCTCGGCCAGCTGCGGCACGTGGCCGACCAGCCGGTCCTTGGGCAGCGGTCTGGCCGGACCGGCGGTCACGTGGTGCACCTCGACGCCGTCCATGTCGACGACGTCGGGCAGGTCGGGGTCGTCGCGGCGGGTGTGCACCCGCACCCGGTGCCCGGCCGCGGCCAGGGCCCGGCTCAGCTCCCGGACGTGCACGTTCTGCCCGCCGGCGTCCGGTCCTCCCGGTCCGGCCAGCGGGCTCGCGTGCTCGGACACCATCGCGATGTGCATGCTCAGCTCCTTGCGGGGACGGGGTGGGTGGACCCGGCGGAGGCGGGGTGGCGGAGCGGGGCGGACGCGACCTCGGGCAGCAACGCGTCCCAGTCGGCCAGGAACCGGTCCAGCCCGTAGCGGCGCAGGACGGCGTCGCGGGCGCGCCCACCGGCGGCGGTCGCGGCGGCGGGGTCGGCCATCAGCTCGCGCAGCCCGGCGCGCAGCCGGGCCGGGTCGGTGGAGCGCACGCCGACGCCGTCGGGGACGGCCTCGGCGGCCTCGGTCGTGTCCAGCACGACCACCGGCATGCCCAGCGCCATGGCCTCGAGCAGCGACAGGCCCAGCGACGTCCACCGGGCCGTGTGCAGGTAGGCGCGGCGGCGGGCCAGCTCGTCGTGCAGGCGGTGCTGCGGCAGGTCGGCGACGGCCCGGACCCGGGCCGCGACCGCCGGGTCGACCCCGACGTCGCGCAGGTGGTCGGGCAGGGCGTCGACGCCGATGCCGAACACGTCGATCGGCGCCGCCGCGGCCAGTCCGGGCAGCAGGTCGGTCCCGGTGATCCGGCCGCGGCGGACCGGTTCGTTGATCACCGCGGCGGCCGCGTCCAGCTCACCGGTGTAGCGGTGGCCGGGGTCGATGATCCCGTGCTCGACCACCGCGGTGCGGGTCGAGCCCGCGTCCCACATCAGCGCGTTGAACGGGGTGACGTGCACCAGCAGCAGGTCGTCGCGGTCGGCGACGGGGTGCCGGCTGGTGGCGGCGTGCCCGCGGGGGGCGTTGTGCTCGAGGTAGAGCGCGGGCACGTCGCGGCCGGGGACGCGGCCCAGCCAGCGGGCGGCCAGCTCGATCTCCTCGGGGCGCTGCAGCACCACGACGTCGACGTCGGCGTCGGCCAGGTCCTCCGGCGCCACCTCGACCGCGTTCGCCGGCCAGTCCCACGCCGCGGGCCTGCCGCCGCCCCACGGGCCGCGCTCGGGCAGCGTGGGGATGAGGTAGTCGTGCCCGCCCTGGACGAACGAGGTCGTCCAGGAGCCGTGCACGTGCCAGATCAGGATGCGCACGCGGGAACCTCCGGGTCGTCGATCAGCTGCTCGACGGCGGCCAGCACGTCGGTGGGGCGCACCCCCGCCAGGCAGGGGTGGCCGGGCACCGGGCACTCCCGGGCGCGGGTGTCGCGGCACGGCGCGCCCTGGTCGCCGAGCAGCACCTGGGGCACCCGGTGGGGGCGCCAGCGCACCGCGGGCACGACCGGCGCGAACAGCGACACCACCGGGGTGCCGACCGCCGCGGCCAGGTGCGCGGCCGCGGTGTTGCCCACCACCACCGCCGACGCCCCGGCCAGCACGCCGGCCAGCTCGGCGAGGCCCGTGCGCCCGCCCAGGTCGGTGCCGCGCCGTCCGGCGACCTCCGCGGTGAGCGCGCGCTCGTCGGGACCGCCGGTGACCAGCACCGGGCGACCCGCGGCGACCAGCAGCTCGACCGCTTGCGCGGCCAGCGGTGCGGGCCAGCGCCGGGCCGGTACCGCGGCCCCTGGGTGCACCACGACGTAGGGCCCGGCCGGGCGCAGGTGGGCGACGTCCGGGGGTCGGCGCACGGCGAGCGCGCCGTCGTCGCCGGGCGGGGCGGGGAACCCGGCGGCCCGGGCGATCGCCAGCATCCGCTCCGGCTCGGGCTGGTCCTCGTCGAGGGTCTCGCCCGGGCGCAGCCGCACGTCCAGCAGTGAACCGGGGTAGTCGACCGACGCGCCGGAGATCCGCCTGACCCCGGCCAGCCGCAGCGCCACCGCCGTCGGCAGCGGGGACTGGTGGAACGAGGTGAGCACGACGGCCTCGTCGAACCGGCGGGCGGCGATCGTCGCGACCACCTCGGCGAAGTCCTCCGGTCGCAGCGGGGGCGGGTCGCCGAGCACCCACGGGCAGGCCCAGGTCAGCACCTCGTCGACGCCGGGCAGCAGCCGAGCCGCCGGCGCGCCCGCCGGTCCGCACAGCATGGTCACCGAGGCGCGGGCGGCGATGGCGCGGACCGCGGGCCCGGCCAGCAGCACGTCGCCCGCACCGTCCAGCCGGACCACCAGCGCGCGGCTCATCCGGCGGCCCGCACCGGGTCGGCCGCGCCGTGGAGCAGGTACTCGACCGCGCTGACCAGGTCGGGCCGCACGACGGGGGCCCTGCGGATCTCCTCGGGCCGGGTGACCGCGGTCGGCACCAGGACGGCCGCGGCGCCGATGGCCAGCGCGGCGTCGACGTCGGCGCCGATGTCGCCGACCACCGCCATCCGCTCCGGCGCCACGCCCAGCTCCTCCGCGGCGTCGAGCAGCATCCCCGGGCGCGGCTTGCGGCAGCGGCACCCGTCCTCGGGGGCGTGCGGGCAGTACCGCACCGTGTCGAACGGACCGAGCAGCCGCTCGACCTCGTCGAAGACCGCCGCGGCGGCGTCGGGGCTGATGAGCCCCCGACCGATCCCGGACTGGTTGCTCACGATCCCGATGGGTATGCCCGCCGCACGCACCATGGCCAGCGCCGCGGGTGCGGTCGGCATCACCTGGACGAGACGGGGGTCAGCGCAGTAGGGCACGTCGAGGACGAGCGTGCCGTCCTTGTCGAACAGCACGGCTTCGTACCCCGGGCGGCGGGGAGCGGAGCTCATCACGTCGACCGTGTCGCCGCCCCCGACTGCTTCAAACGCGCGCGCGCTGACTACTACTCAGAGTAGGGGTTTGCTACGAATCGTGACTGGCTGCAACGGAACCGAGAACCGGGGCCTGACCAGGCAGGGAGCTCCGTGCGCCGGCCCGGACCCGGACAGTCCGGACAGGACGGTGCCGCGAGTGCCCGACGGCCCTGGTCGGACGGGATCGGGAGATCGCCCCCGGCGCGTGTCCGGCGACCGCGGCCCCGGCTCTACCATCCCGTGGTGCACGCCAGCGACGACCTCGATCCGTTCGGCCACCTGGACACCTCGGCGCTGCCGCCGCGCCAGCAGCGGATCCTGGTCGCGATCCGGGACTTCGTGGTCCGCCACGGGTACGCGCCGGGCACGCGCGAGATCGGCGACGCCGTCGGCCTGCGGTCGGCGTCGTCGGTGTCCCGGCACGTGGCGAGCCTGGAGGAGAAGGGCTTCCTGCGGCGGGGCGCTGCCGTGTGCCGGCCGATCGACGTGCGGCTCTTCCTGCGCGAGCCCGGGCAGCGGGCGGCCGCGGCCGACTCGGTGGCCGTCCCGGTGGTCGGCGACATCGCCGCCGGCTCCCCGATCGTGGCCGAGCAGCACGTCGACGACGTCCTGACGCTGCCCCGCGAGCTGGCCGGGCGCGGCACCGCGTTCGCGCTGCGGGTGCGCGGCGACTCGATGGTCGACGCGGCGATCTGCGACGGCGACACCGTCGTGGTGCGCCAGCAGTCGGAGGCCCACTCGGGCCAGATCGTCGCCGCGATGATCGACGGCGAGGCGACGGTGAAGGTGTTCCGCCGCCGCAACGGGCACATCTACCTGGAGCCGCGCAACCCCGCCTACGACGTCATCGACGGCGACGAGTGCGTCGTGCTGGGGATCGTCGTCTCGGTGCTGCGCAGCATCTGAGGGGAGGGGACCACTAGGGTCACGCTCCGTGGTGAGCGAGGCGCTGACGGCGTGGCTGCACGAGTCCGACCCGGCGCTGCGCTGGCAGGTCGAGCGCGACCTGCTGGGCGAGGAGCCCGGCGTCTGGCGGGCGACGCGAGCGCGGGTCGCGACCGAGGGCTTCGGCGCGCGGCTGCTCGCGCTGCAGGACCCGGACGGCCGGTGGGCCGGTGGCGCGTACTTCCCGGCGGGCCACGACGAGGCGGCCGAGGACGGCCAGCCCTGGACGGCGACCACCTGGACGTTGAACTCGCTGCGGGAGTGGGGCCTGGACCCGGCCGTCCTGCGCGAGCGCCGCACGGCCGAGCTGCTCGCCCAGAACTGTCGCTGGGAGTACGACGACCTGCCCTACTGGGGCGGCGAGGTCGACTGCTGCATCAACGGCTGGACGCTCGCGAACGGCGTGTGGCTCGGCGTGGACGTCACCGCCGTCGCCGACTGGTTCGTCGAGCACCGGCTGCCCGACGGCGGCTGGAACTGCGAGTGGGTCGAGGGGTCGACGCGCTCGTCGTTCCACTCGACGCTCAACGCGCTCAAGGGCCTGCTGGCCCACGAGGTCGCCACCGGCGGCACCGACGCCACCCGCGCCGCCCGGCGCTCCGGGGAGGAGTACCTGCTGCGGCGCGGGCTGTTCCGCAAGCTCTCCACGGGCGAACCGGTGGCGCCCTGGGTCGACCACTTCGCCTACCCGTTCCGCTGGTTCTACAGCGTGCTCAACGCGGCGGAGTACTTCCGGGAGGCGTCGCTGCGCGACGACGTGCCGCCGGACCCGCGGCTGGCCGAGGCGATGGAGATCGTCCGGGCCGCCCGCCGCCCCGACGGCACCTGGCTGCAGGACCGCAGGCACCCCGGGCGGGTGTGGTTCGAGGTCGACGCGGCGGCGGGGGAGCCGTCGAAGTGGCTGACCCTGTCCGGGACCCGGGTGCTCGGCTGGTGGGACTCCCGCACGCCGTAGGGGCGCCTACCTCCGGGTGATCGTCAGTGGGTGCGGGCTGAGCGCGGCGAGGCCGTCCTCGCCGTCGAGCACCTCGCCCGGCGCCGCCACCCCGACCACCGCCGACCGCCCGTCGACGAGGCGGGCCGCCACCTCCACGACGATCGGCGCCGAGACGGCGTAGATGTCGCGCCCGCCCGCCGCCACCCGGCGCTCCTCGGTGCCGCGGCGGGCGACGACCTCGACCAGGAACCGCTGCGCGGAGCGCCCCGAGTCGTCGACCGCGCGCGGCGGCGGGGTCGCGGGGTCGCGCAGGTCCTCCAGCGCGGCGAGGTCCAGGTAGGTCCGGATGGTCGACGCCGGGAGGTGCCGGGCCATCGTGATGATCTCGGAGAAGGAGGTCGCCACCACCTGCCGCGGCCCGAGCGGGTCCGGGAACGGCCAGGTCCGGGCGGGTGGCGAGAGCGGAGCCGGGGCCAGCCGACCATCGCTGACCACCAGCCGCGGCGCGGTGTTGCGCCGTCCGGTGGTGCGGGTGCCAGCGGTCGGCCACCACCGGTCCAGCCCGATCCCCACGGTGATCTCGTCGGCGCCCTCCCAGCCCGCGGTGGCCGCGGTGGCCAGCAGGTCGGGCAGCCCGCCGTAGAAGGCCGCGGCGGGGACGACGGCGACACCGGCCGCGCGGGCGCCCTCGTCGGCGTCCCGGTAGAGGGCCTGCACCGAAGACTGCTCGGCGGTGACGTCGAGGTAGTGGGCCCGGCCGGCGACGGCCGCCGCGGCCACCGGCCCGGCGGTGTCCGCGAACGGGCCGGCGCAGTTGACGACGGCCGCGGCGCCGGCGAACGCCCGCCCCAGCGCCACCGGGTCGTCGACGGCCGCCGGGCGCGCGTCGAGGTCGGGGGAGTCGGCGGCGAGCGCGGCGAGCCGGTCGGGGTCGCGCCCGGACAGCACCGGCACGAGCCCGCGCCGGAGCAGCTCGGCGGTGACGAACCGGCCGGTGTGGCCGTAGGCCCCGTACACGACGACGGACCGCGCGGGCTGGTCCCGCCGCGTCGAGGGGGCCGGGCTGGGGAGTCCTTCCACGCCGATGAGCCTGGTCGCGGGCGTGCGCGGGCTCCACCGCCGGACGCGACGTCTCTCGTACAGTTCCCGACATGCGCCGGGTAGCGCTCGTCGTGCACGAGCACACGATGCTGTTCGAGCTGGCGATCGCCGCGGAGGTGTTCGGCGTGGACCGCGCCGACCTGTCCCCGAGCGGGCGGTGGTACGACCTGACGGTCTGCACGCCGGACGGGGCGCCGTCGCCGTGGCTGCCCGACGTCCCCACTGCGGACCTCTCCGCGCTGCGCGACACCGACACCGTCGTCGTCCCCTCCACCAGCGACCCGGACGCCGCACCCGACCCGGCCCTGCTGGCCGCGCTGGTCGCCGCGCACGACCGCGGCGCGCGCGTCGTATCGCTGTGCACGGGCGCGTTCCTGCTGGCCGCCGCGGGCCTGCTGGACGGGCGCGAGGCCGCGACCCACTGGCAGCACGCCGACCAGCTGGCCGCCCGCCACCCGCGCGTGCGGGTCCGCGACGACGTCCTCTACGTCGTCGACGGGCGGGTGCTGACCTCGGCGGGCAAGACGGCCGCCCTGGACCTGTGCGTGCACCTGGTGCGCGCCGACCACGGCGACGCCGCGGCCAACGGCCTGGTCCGGCGGTTGGTCGGGCCGGGGCCCCGGACCGGCGGGCAGGTGCAGTTCATCGCCCGCCCGCACACCCCGGACGGCCTCGCGACGGCGCTGGAACGGGTCCGGGCGCGCCTCGACCGCCCCTTCTCCGTCGCCGACCTCGCCCGCGAGGCCGGGCTGAGCAGCCGCCAGCTGGCCCGGCGCATGCGCGCCGAGGTCGGGACCGGCCCCCTGTCCTGGCTGCTCCAGCAGCGGCTCGCGCTGGCCAGGGAGCTGCTGGAGGACACCGACGCCAGCGTCGAGCAGATCGCGGCGCGCTGCGGCCTCGGCACCGCCACCACCCTGCGCCGGCACTTCCGGCGCAGCGTCGGGACCAGCCCGACCGCGTACCGGGCCGCGGTCGACCGGGCTCGGCCGGCGGCCCGTGGCCACTAGTCTCGGACCGGTGGACGACTCGCCCCCGCCTCCCGGGGACCGCCGACCCGGCGTGAACCGCCCGATCCTGCTGGGAATCCTGCTGCTCGCCGCGGGTGTCCTCGCCCTCGACCAGCTCACCAAGTGGTGGGCGGAGTCGACGATGGCACCGGGGGAGGCGACGCCGGTGCTGGGCACGTTCATCCAGTGGCGGTTGATCTACAACCCGGGTGCCGCCTTCGGCCTGGCCTCCGAGCTGACCTGGATCCTCACCTGCATCGCCGCCGTCGCGGTCGTGGGGCTGGCGGTGTTCGCCCCGCGGGTCGTCACCGTGAGCTGGGCGATCGGGGTGGGGGCGCTGCTCGGCGGCGCCACCAGCCACCTGGGCGACCGGTTGCTGCGCGAGCCGGGGTTCGCGCGCGGCCACATCGTCGACTTCATCGACTACAACGGCTGGTTCGTCGGCAACGTCGCCGACATCGCGCTGGTGGGCGGGGCCGTCTACCTCGTGCTGCTGACGTTCCTCGGGATCGACCACCGCCCCGCGGCGGAGCCGGTCGCGCAGAACTGACGGTGGTCGGCGTTAGCCTCAGCAGATGACCAGCGTGATCACGACGTCCGCCGAGCTGCGGAGCCTGGTGGCCGAGCCCCACCCCGCGGTCGCAGGCAAGGCCGTCTCGCGCATCGACGACACCTCGCGGCGGTTCCTCGAGTCCAGCCCGTTCTTCCTGCTCGCGACGACCGCCGCCGACGGCACCTGCGACGTCTCGCCCCGCGGCGACCCGCCCGGCCGCGGGGCGCTGGTCCTGGACGAGCACACGATCGCCATCGCCGACCGCAAGGGCAACCGGCGCCTGGACAGCCTGACCAACATCCTGCAGAACCCGCGCGTCGGCCTGCTGTTCCTGGTCCCCGGGTACGGCGACACGCTGCGGCTCAACGGCACGGCGCGGATCGTCACCGGGGCTCCGTACCTGGAGCGGATGGCCGTGCGCGGCAGCGTCCCGGTGCTCGCGGTCGAGGTGCTGGTCGAGGAGCTGTTCCTGCACTGCGCGAAGGCGTTCGCGCGCTCGTCGCTGTGGAACGCCGCGAGCTGGCCCGAGCGCGCGGCGGTGCCCACGGCGGGGGAGATCGTGCGGGGTCAGCGCGGCGCCGAGGTGTCCGCGGCGGCCGTCGACGAGATGCTGGCCCGCGACGTGGCGACCAACCAGTACTGATCCCGCGGCCGTCGGTGCCCGCACCCCGCGGGCCGCCGGCTCACAGCGGCTCGACGACCTGCGCCTCGTCGGGGATGCCCACCTCGACGGCGTCGGGCGGACCGCCCGAGCGCGACCACCCCCGGTACCCCCGGAAGGCCATCGGGAGCCCCTGGGCGACGCGCGCGTCGGCGGCGTCCATGACCTGGACGTGCACGTGCGGCTGGGTCGAGTTGCCCGAGTTGCCGCACTCGCCCAGCTCCTGCCCGACCGCGACGGCCTCGCCCTCCCGCACCCGGACCGTGCCGGCGCGCAGGTGGGCCAGCAGCACGTACCCCGCCCACCGGCCAGTTCCACGATCACGTGGTTGCCGGCGACGGCGCCGCGCCCGCGCGGACCCGCGACGCCTCGGTCAGCGCGTAGGGCAGCAGCGCGAGCTGCGAGCGCCGCGCCTCGTGGTCGGTCTCGCCGTCGTGCGCGGTCACCACCCGCCCGGCCGCGGGCGCCAGCACGGGCAGCCCGAACGCGTAGAACCGCTCGGGCGGCTCGGTGGCCAGCACGGTGCGATCCAGGTGCCGCGGAACGGCAGCTCCAGCACGATCCGGTCGGCGGACATCGCGGCCCCTCGGCGTCGTCTGCCTGGTGTCGTCTGCTCGGGCCGACGCTACCGCCGCCGCGGCCGGGGCCCACCCGCACGACGGACTCGGGCCCGTCCGCGGGAGCGAACCCGTAGGTTGCCGGTGACGGGGTGATGCGGACGGCCAGGAGGACGTGGATGGAGCCGGTGCGGTTCGGGCTGGTCGGGTACGGCTTCGGCGGGCGGTACTTCCACGCCCCGCTGATCGCCTCGGCGGCGGGGTGCGAGCTGGTCGCGGTGGCGACCGGGTCGGCGCAGCGGCGGGAGCAGGTGGCCGCGGAGCTGCCCGGCACGGCCACGGTGGCCGGGCTGGAGGAGCTGGCGGCCGCGGGCGTGCGGGCGGTGGCGATCTCGACCCCCGCCGACACCCACACCGCGCTCACCGAGCGGGCCCTGCGCCTCGAGCTGGCCGTGGTGTGCGACAAGCCCTTCGCGCTGGACGCCCGGGCCGCCCGGGGCAGCGCCGAGCTGGCCGAGGAGCTCGGCCTCGCGCTCAGCCCGTACCAGAACCGGCGGTGGGACTCGGAGTTCCGGACCGTGCGCCGGCTGGTCGAGGAGGGTGCGCTGGGCGAGGTGACCCGGTTCGAGTCGCGGTTCGAGCGGTTCGCCCCGCAGGCCGGCCCGCCCGCCGCGGGCGGCGGCACCCTGCTCGACTTCGGCAGCCACCTGGTCGACCAGGCGCTCGTGCTGCTGGGCCCGGTCGAGTCCGTCTACGCCGAGCTCCGCCGCCGGGAGTCCGGCCTCGACGACGACGTGTTCGTCGCGCTCACCCACCGCGGCGGCGCGCGCTCGCACCTGTGGGGCAGCTGGAGCCAGGCCGCCCCCGGCCCGCGCTACCGGGTCACCGGCACCACCGGCAGCTGCGTGATCGTCGACGGCGACGGCCAGGAGGAGGCCCTGGTCGCCGGCCGGACGCCGGACGACGATACCTGGGGGACCGAGCCGCCCGGGTTCCGCGCCCGGCTGCACCGCGGCGACACCGACGAGCCGCTGCGCCCGGAGCGGGGTCGCTGGGACACCTTCTACCCGGCGTTCGCCGCGGCGGTGCGGGGCGAGGGCCCGGTGCCCGTCGCCGCGCGGGACGCGGTGGCCACCGCGACCGTCCTGGACGCGGGGGGGGGCCGGCCCCCCGCCCGGGCGGGCCGCCGCGGCGGCGGGGGGGGGGGGCGGCCGGCGCCCGCCGCCGCGCGGGCCGGGCTCCCCCCCGCCCCCGGCCTGGCCGCGGCGCTGCGCCGCGCCACCACCGGGGAGGTCGTCCGGATCGGCGGTTGAGCGGTCCTCGCCGGCGCCCGGCGATCCGACCGATGAGTTCCGCGCCGCACTACCGTCTACCCCGCTGAGCCCACGGCCGAGGCCCACTGGAGGACCGTCCGGATGACCCGAGCACTCGACGCGACCCGCGGCGCCGACGCCACCGCCGACGCCACCGCCGACGCCACCGCCGACCTGGAGCAGTTCCGCGGCGAGCTGATCGGCTACTGCTACCGGATGCTCGGCTCGGTGTTCGACGCCGAGGACGCCGTGCAGGACACGCTGGTGCGGGCGTGGCGGGCCCACGACCGGTTCGACGGGCGCTCCAGCCTGCGCACCTGGCTGTACCGCATCGCCACCAACGTGTGCATCGACCTCGGCAAGGCCCGCGGCCGGCGCGCCCTGCCGATGGACCTCACGGCGGCCTCGACCGCCGACGCCCTGGTCGGGGACCGGCTGCCGGGCCGGACGTGGGTGGAGCCGGTTCCCGACGGCCGCGTCCTGCCGCCCGTCCCGCAGGACCCGGCCGAGGAGGTGGCCACCCGCGAGTCGGTCCGCCTCGCCTTCGTCGCGGCCCTGCAGCACCTCCCGGCCCGCCAGCGGGCCGCGCTGATCCTGCGCGACGTGCTGCGGTGGTCGGCCGCCGAGGTGGCCGAGCTGCTCGACTCGTCCACCGCCGGGATCAACAGCGCGCTGCAGCGCTCCCGCTCGACGCTGGCCGAGCGCGGTGGCGGCTCCGGCGACGGGCTTCGCGGCGACGGTGGAGGCGGGGACGGGCAGCACGCGCTGCTGGCCCGCTACGTCGAGGCGTTCGAGCGGTTCGACCTCGACGCGCTGACCGCGCTGCTGCACCTCGACGTGACGCTGTCGATGGCGCCCTACGCCACCTGGCTGCACGGGCCGGCCGAGCTGCGGCGGTGGTGGTCGGGGCAGGGCAGCGGCTGCCAGGGTTCGATGCTGTGCCGGGTCACCGCGAACGGTTCGGCCGCGTTCGGCCAGTACCGGCCGGGCGGGGTGCCGTGGGCGCTGCAGGTGGTCGAGGTGGCCGACGGGCGGATCTCGAGCATCACCTCGTTCCTGGACACCGAGCGGCTCTTCCCGCTCTTCGACCTGCCCCCGCGCGTCGAGGCCTGAGCGCCGGGCCGGTGCGGCCCCCGCGGGGGGCCGCACCGGGTCCGTCAGGACTTCGGGGGCATCCGGATGGCGCCGTCGAGGCGGATCGTCTCGCCGTTCATGTAGTCGTTGGTGAGCACCTCGACCGCCATCGACGCGTACTCCTCGGCCTTCCCGAGCCGGTTCGGGTAGACCACGCTCTGGCCGAGCGCGGCCTTGAACGCCTCGGCCCGCTCGCCCTCGCCGTAGATCGGGGTGTCGATCAGGCCCGGGGCGATCGTGTTGACCCGGATGCCGTGGCGGGCCAGGTCGCGGGCCAGCGGCAGGGTCATGCCCACCACGCCGCCCTTGGACGCCGAGTACGGCGTCTGGCCGATCTGGCCGTCGAAGGCCGCGGCCGATGCGGTGTTCAGGATCGAGCCCCGGGAGGTGCCGTCGGCCAGCGGCTCGGTCTTCGCCATCGCCGAGGCGGCCAGCCGGGTGCAGTTGTAGGTGCCGACCAGGTTGACCCGCAGCACGAACTCGAAGGTCTCCAGCGGGATCGGCTCCAGGTCGCGGCCGATGACCCGGCCCGCGCGCCCGAGGCCGGCGCTGTTGACCAGCACCCGCAGCGGGCCGAGCTCCGACGCCGCCTCGACCGCGGCGCGCACCTGCGCCTCGTCGGCCACGTCGGCCTTGGCGAACACGCCGCCCACCTCGGCGGCGACCTTCTCGCCCTTCTCCTCCTGCAGGTCGAGCACGACGACCTTCGCCCCCCGCTGGGCCAGCAGTCGCGCGGTCGCCTCCCCGAGCCCGGACGCGCCGCCGGTGACGATGGCCGAGGCCCCCGTGATGTCCATGAACGCTCTCCTCCCCACAGCGGCCGCGGTGCCACCGTGAACTCCCTGCATTCTCGGGGCCAGCGCGCCGATCGGCCCGCGTGCCGTCGGCCACACCGAGTCGGCGCCGGGCCGAGCCGCCTACGGCAACCGCAGGCGGGTCACCACGGCGCGGTGGTCGCTGCCCTCGACGTCGTGCACGGTGAACGTCTCCGCGGCGATGCCCGCGGTGCTGAGCACGTGGTCGATCTGCGGCCCGAACAGCTGGGTGCGGTCGGTGGGGCTCCACGTGGGCACCAGACCCTCGCCGCGCTGGTCGGCGGCGTCGGAGCAGCCCGCCATGCCCGAGCGCAGCGCGGAGTGGTCGAGGGTGGCGTTGAGGTCGCCGGCCACGATCGCCGGGGTGGCGGCCGTGCACCAGCGCGAGAGCAGCGCGAGGTCGCCCTCCCACTGGCGCAGCTGGCCGCGCAGCGGCGCCGCCGCGTGGTAGGCGACGAACCGCAGGTCGCCCAGCTCGCCGCCGGTCGCCTCGACGTAGGGGAAGTAGGCGGGCTCGTCGCCGGTCCGGAACGTGACGTCGCCGAGCCGCTCGGACACCAGCGCGGTGACGCTGTTGACGTCCTCCGCGTCGGTCGAGGCCTCGACCCGGTAGCCGAGGGGCTCGACCAGCGGCGCGAGGTCGACGCGGTAGTCCTCGCCCGCCTCGGGGATCGAGACCAGGTCGGGCCGCTGCTCGGCGACCAGCGCGGCGAGCGCGGCCGGGTCGGCGTGGCCCTCGAAGGTGTTGAACGCGAGCACGGTCAGCGGGGTGCCGGTGGTGGGCAGGGGGTCGGGCACCACCCGGGGCAGCACCATCGCGGCCCCGACCAGCACCACGGCGACCACCCCCGCCAGCAGCGGCGCCACGAACGGCCGCACCGGCCGGACGAACCGCCACACCATGGCCAGCACGAGCGCCGCTCCCAGCCCGCCGACCAGCGTCCACGGCCGGAACGCCAGCAGCTGGACGAACGGGGTGCGCCGGTCCAGGCCGAGCAGGTCGGGCAGGGCCACCCCGGCGAAGGCCAGGGTGCACAGCAGCGCCGCGACGTGGGCGAGGACGGCTCCGGGCCGCAGCCGGCGACGGGGACGGGGCCGGCGGTGCCGGGGAGCGGCCGGGCGCAACTGGCCGGGTGGTGCGGTCATCGCCGTCGATTCTGCCCGATCGGGGGCGCGCGCCTACGTCACCTGTCCCGGATCGGGCGGGACGGGGAGCCGGGGCAGGACCGGTCATCCGCGTCATCCCCGTGACGGCTGCGTTGCCTAGCGTTCCGGTGTAGGTCGGGAGCCCGGTGCGCGGCTCGGCGCTCCGACCGCCGACCGCACGCGATGGTCCCGGAGGCGTCATGACCGGCTCGACCGAGGTCCAGCACGGCGTCCTGCTGCTGCACTGCCCGGACCAGCCGGGCATCGTGCACGCGGTGTCCGAGGTGCTGGTGCAGGAGAAGTGCACGATCGTGCAGAGCCAGCAGTTCGGCAGCTCCACCACCGGCTCCTTCTTCATGCGCGTGGAGTTCGCCCACATCGACGGCACGCCGCTCGACCTGCCGGCGCTGCGCGGGCGGATGGAGGTGGTCGCCGAGCGGTTCGCGATGACCTGGCGGCTGGCCGACGCCGCGCGCCGGCAGCGGGCCGTGATCATGGTGAGCCGGTTCGCGCACTGCCTGAACGACCTGCTGTTCCGCACCTCCATCGGCGAGCTCAACCTCGACGTCGTCGCGGTCGTGTCGAACCACACCGACCTGCGCCGCATCGCCGACAACTACGGCGTGCCGTTCCGCCACATCCCGGTCACCCCCGACACCAAGGCCGACGCCGAGGCCGCGCTGCTCGACCTCGTCCGGGACGAGGGCGTGGAGCTGGTCGTGCTGGCCCGCTACATGCAGATCCTCTCCGACGGGCTGTGCCGCAGGCTGTCCGGCCGGGCGATCAACATCCACCACTCGATGCTGCCCAGCTTCAAGGGCGCCCGGCCCTACCACCAGGCCCACGCCCGCGGCGTGAAGTTCATCGGCGCGACCGCCCACTACGTCACCGCCGACCTGGACGAGGGCCCGATCATCGAGCAGGAGCTGATCCGCGTCGACCACTCCCTGAGCCCCGAGGAGCTCGCCGCGCGCGGGCGGGAGGCGGAGAGCCGGGCGCTGGCCCGCGCCGTGCGCTGGCACACCGAGAACCGGATCGCCGTGGTCGGCAACCGGACGGTCGTCTTCCCCTGACGGGCCGTCTCCTTCTGATACGTCCGCCGCGGCCCGGAAGCCGCACACTGCCCGGATGCGCACCATGCGGGTGATCCGGCTCGTCGTGCACGTCGGGACGCGCCAGCCGGTGCTGGTGCTCGGGGAGGCCGACGGCGAGCGCTGCCTGCCGGTGTTCCTGCGCCGCCCGCAGGCCGACGTGATCGCCGTCGGCCCGCGCGGTGCCGAGGACCCGCTGCTCCCGCAGGACGTGCTGGTGCCCGTGCTGCGCGGGCTCGGCCACCGCCTCGACGGGGCCGAGCTGACCGAGCTGACCGACGGGGTGTTCAGCGCCGTGCTCGTCCTCGACGGCGACACGCGGGTAGCCGTGCTGCCCAGCGACGCGCTGGCCGTCGCCGTGCGGGAGCGGCTGCCGATCGCCGTGGCCGAGGACATCCTCGACGCCGTCGGGCAGCCGGTCGAGGAGGTGTTCCCGAACGGGACCGGCGCGCCGGCGCAGCAGCAGGTCGAGGAGTTCCGCAGCTTCCTCGACGGCGTCACGCCCGACGACTTCGGCGCCCCCGGCCGGTGAGGCCGCGGCTCAGCGCACCGACCGGATCCGGAACACCAGCACCGCCCCGGCCAGCCCGACCGCCCCGGCGACGCCGTAGAGCACCGGGTAGCCGCCCAGCCCGGTGACGATCGGGGCGGCGACGACGGGGGCGATCACCTGCGGCAGCGAGCTGGCGATGTTGAGCACGCCGAGGTCGCGGGCGCGGTCGGTCGAGCTGGGCAGGACCTGGGTGAGCAGCGCGAAGTCGACCGAGGTGTAGGTGCCGAAGCCCAGGCCCAGCACGGCGGCGGCGACCAGCACGCCGGTCCAGGTCGGCCAGACGGCGATGGTGAACGCCGCGCCCGCCATCAGCAGGCCGCCGCCCGTCACGAACACCCGGCGGCGCCCGACGCGGTCGGACCACATCCCGGTGAGCACGACGGCGATCAGCATGAAGCCGAGGTCGACCGCGGTCGCGATCAGCACGCCGGTCGCCGGGTCGGGCACGCCGACGGCGTCCTTGAGGTAGAAGAACAGGTACAGCAGGGCGATCGAGTTGCCGAGGTTGATCAGGAACCGGGTCAGCCAGGCCCAGCCGAAGTCGGGGTACCGGCGCGGGTCGACCCAGAAGCCGCGCAGGAACGCACCCCAGTTCCAGGGCGGGCGGTGCGCCGGGTCGAGCGCGGTGTCGCGGCGCAGCAGCAGGTACGGCACGGCGGCGATGAGCATGAACGCCGCGCAGGCGAGGTAGCCGGCGGTGGTGCTGCCGGCCAGGACGGCCAGGCCGGTGCCGACGGCGACACCGACGATCAGCGCGAGGCCGACGTAGCCGGCGGCGGTGCCGCGCTGCTCGGGCGGCACCTGGTCGGGGACCCCCGCGCTGAGCGCCGCGGCCGAGGCGTTGAGCAGGGTCTGCGCCAGGCACCAACCGATGATCACCACGGTGATCGTCGGCGAGACGGCCAGCACGCCCAGCGCCACCGCGCCGCCGACGAACCCGATCGCCATCCACGGCGCGCGCCGCCCCCACCGCGAGGTGGTGCGGTCGGACAGCGCCCCGAACAGCGGGTTGGCGACCAGCGAGAACGCCGCGCCGAAGCCCAGCACCACGGCCAGCGCCGCCTCCTTGTCCGCGGGGGCGAGCGCCTCGGTCTGCTGGGGCAGCAGGATCTGGATGGCCCCGAAGAGCCCGACGTGCAGCCCGACCCAGGCCAGGGAGAACGCGCCGATCCAGCCGGCGCCCACCCGCCGCGTCGGCTCCGCGAGGGCGTCGGGAGGACCGGTCTCCGGCGTCAGGCTCATGGCTACCCCCGTCGTCGGGCGCACCGTATCCCGACGGGGGTCACGGCCCCGCGAACTGATCGCGTCCGGGCCCGGGCCACGTCGCAGGGTCTCCGTGGTCCTCGCAGATGCGGTGGCCCCTGCGAGAGCCACGGCGACTCTGCGAAGAGCGCGACGCCGGATGGGCGCGAACGTCTGTCGCCGCGTGAGAAGGTGCGGGGAACCGTCGATGATCGAGGAGGCGCGATGAGCGACCGGAACCCGACCGCCGAGCAGGCCAACAAGGACCGCGTGGGCGCGGCGTTCGAGCAGTGGGCGAACGGCACCGGCACCCCGTTCGACATCCTCGCCGACGACGCCACGTGGACGATCACCGGCAACAGCCCGGCTGCGGGCAGCTACGCGGGGCGCCAGGCCTTCCTGGACGCGGTGATCGGACCCTTCAACGCGCGGATGTCCGCGCCGCTGCGCCCGGTCGTGCGGGGTCTGTACGCCGACGGCGACTGGGTCATCGCGCTGTTCGACGCCGCTGGGACGGCCGTCGACGGGCAGCCCTACCGCAACACCTACACCTGGTACATGCGGCTCGCGGGGGAGCGGATCGTCGAGGTGATCGCCTTCTTCGACTCGATCGAGTTCACCGATCTGTGGACGCGGGTGGCGCCGCGGTGACGTCGGGGCGCGACCGGCTCCGGTGCAGCAGCCAGGTCACGACCGCCGCGGAGACCATGCAGATGCCGACCACCCACAGCCCGAGCCGGTTGTCGCCGGTGGCGTCGGACAGGGCGCCGGTGACGTAGGGCGCGGCGAAGCCGGACAGGTTGCCCAGCGAGTTGACCAGCCCGATGCCGGCGGCCGCGGCGGCGCCGGTCAGGTAGGCGGTGGGCAGCGACCAGAAGCCGGGCAGCGCGGCCAGCACGCCGCAGGCGCAGATCGTCACGGCGACCATCGCCAGCCACGGGTCGGCCAGGTAGAGCGCCACCGGGATGGCCAGGCCGCCGACCAGCGCGGGCACCGCGACGCGGATCGTGGGGTCGGTGGCCCGTCGCGTCCAGACGATCATCGCGATCAGCCCGACTGCGTACGGGATGGCGTTGATCATGCCCTGCTGCACGGTGGAGAACGAGGTGCCGTACTGCTCGGAGAACCCCTTGATGATCGTCGGCAGGAAGAAGCCCAGCGCGTAGAGGCCGTAGACGATGCCGAAGTAGACCCACGACAGCGCCAGCACCCGCGGGCTGCGCAGCGCGCCGAGCACGGACTTCGGGCCGGCCTCGGCCACCTGTTCGCTCTCCGCGGCCAGCGCGCGCTCCAGCGCGTCGCGCTCGGGCTGGGGCATCCAGCGGGCCTGGGCGGGCCGGTCGGTCAGCAGGAACCACACGACGAAGGCGAGCAGGATCGCGGGGATGCCCTCGAGCAGGAACATGACCCGCCAGCCGGAGAGCCCGAACCACCCGGCGGCGTGCTGGATGATCAGGGTGGAGACCACGGCGCCGAGCGCGGTGGAGACCGGGATGGCGGTCATGAACCAGGCGGTCATCCTGGCCCGCTGCGCGGCCGGGAACCAGTAGGTCAGGTACAGGATGATCCCGGGGAAGAAGCCGGCCTCGGCCACGCCGAGCAGGAACCGCAGGACGATCAGCACGGTCGCGTTCGGGACGAACGCCATGGCCGTGGCGACCACGCCCCAGGTGATCATGATGCGGGCGATCCACCGGCGGGCGCCGAAGCGGTGCAGCAGCAGGTTGCTGGGCACCTCCAGCAGCAGGTAGCCGACGAAGAACACCCCGGCCGCGACGCCGAACAGGGTGGCCGACAGGCCCAGCTCCTCGTTCATGCCGTTCGGGCCGGCGAAGCCGATGTTGACCCGGTCCAGGTAGTTCACGAAGTACAGCAGGATCAGCAGCGGGACGAGGCGCCGACCGGCCCGGCGCACACCGGAGCGGACGAGGTGCTCGTCGGACCCGACGGCGGTGTCGGAGTTCATGGTCGCGCTCCCTGGTCGGCGGCGGTGCCGGGACGAGGATGACCGAACGGTCGCGCGCCCGCCGGGTGGAGGGCGCGGCTGATTTGCACGACGTTCTTCGTGTTAATTAGGCTGCCGTTGTGGACGAGGACGGGCGGGACGCGGCGCACGCGGCACTCGCCGCCCCGGCCCGCCGCGCGCTGCTGCGGGCGCTGCGCGACAGCGACCGGCCGCTGGAGCTGCGCGAGCTGGCCGCCGCCACCGGGTCGCACCCCAACACGGTGCGGTTCCACCTCGCGGCGCTGACCGGGGCGGGGCTGGTGACCGGGCGCGCCGAGGCGTCCGGCGCGCGGGGCAGGCCGCGGATGCGCTACCGCCCCGCGGCCGCGCCGGCCGCGCTGGGGACCGGCTACGAGCTGCTGGCCGCCGCGCTCGCCGCCGGCTGGGACCGCGCCGACCCCGACCCGGTCGCGGCCGCCGAGCGGACCGGCCGGGCCACCGCCGCCCGGCTGGTGCCCTCGCGCGAGCCGGAGGACGGCTCGTCGGAGCTCGCCCCGCTGGTCGGCCTGCTGGCCGAGCTCGGCTTCGCCCCGGACGTCCCCGGCCCGCCGGACGAGGGCCCGACGGAGATCCGGCTGCACGCGTGCCCGTTCCTCTCCGTGGCCGCGGCCCACCCCGAGGTCGTGTGCACCCTGCACCTGGGCCTGCTGCGCGGGGCGCTGGACCGCCTCGGCATCGCCGCCACCGCCCCCGAGCTGCGCCCGTTCGTCGACCCCGGGGTCTGCGTGGCCCGGATCGTCCCCACCCCCCGAGGAGATCGCTGATGAGCGAGCATGCGAGCCAATCCTGGACACAGCGCGTGCGCGAAGCGCCGGCCGAGCCCTGCGAGGCCGTGCGTTGAGCTGGTCGGTGCTGGTGCAGGTGGCGGCGCCGTTCCTGTGGTGCGGGGCGGTGCTGGGCATCTCCTTCCTGGAGGCGCCGCTGAAGTTCCGGGCGCCCGGGATCACCGTGGCGCTGGGCGTCGGCATCGGGCGCCTGGTGTTCCGCGCGCTCAACGCGCTGGAGGCACTGCTGGCCCTCGTCCTGACCGCCGCCGTGCTGGCCGCGCCGACGGCCCCGGCGGTGCCGCTCCTGCTGGGCGGGCTCTGGGCGCTGCTGCTGTGGCAGGTGCTGGTGGTCCGGCGGCGGCTCGACCGGCGCGCGGTGGCGGTGGCCGCAGGCACGGGGGCACCGGGGTCGCGCTGGCACCTGGTCTACATCGGACTGGAGGCCGTCAAGGTCGTCGCGCTGCCCGTGCTCGGCGGGTTGGCGTTGGCCGGGGCGCTGTCGTGACCGCGGAGCCGGTGCCGGGGGTTGGCCCGGAGCCGGCGGTTCCGCGAGGCGGGGTCACGGCCGCAGGACGACCCGGCCGCGCAGGCCCCCGGCCTCCAGCAGCGCGTGCGCCCGCGCGGCCTCGGTCAGCGGCAGCTGCTCGGCCACTCGCGGCGTCAGCCGGCCCGCGGCGGCCAGCGCGGAGAGCTCCCGCAGCCGCGCGCCGTCGGCCGGCACCTCCTGCACCACCACCCGGGTGCCGCGGATCGGCGGCGGCGCGAACGGCGCGACGAGCGCGACGAGCGTGCCACCGCCGCGCAGGGCGTCGTGCGCGGCGATGCCCAGCACGGCCGCGTCGACTACGCGCTCACCGCGCTCGGCGAGAGCCTGCTGCCGGTGCAGCTGGCGGTGAAGCGGTGGGCCGAGTCGCACATCGCCGAGGTGCACGCCGCCCGCGACGCCTACGACACCACGGATCGGTAGGGATCCTGTCGGGGTCGCACGGCATGCTGGCGCCATGGCCTACGTCTTCGACGCCGAGGTGATGCTGTGGGACGCTCGCAAGGACGAGACCTGGACGTTGATCAGCCTCCCGGTCGACGACGCCGAGGAGATCCGGCACCGCACCGAGGGCATGGCCAACGGCTTCGGCTCGGTGCGGGTCACGGCGACCATCGGCTCGTCGACCTGGCAGACGTCGATCTTCCCGGACGCCGGGCAGCGGACCTACGTGCTGCCGGTCAAGAAGGCGGTGCGCACGGCGGAAGGGCTCACCGCGGGCGACACCGCCCGCGTCGCGGTCGAGCTGCGCGACTTCTGACCCGGGCTCAGCCGAGCTGCGCGAGCTGGCGGCTCATCGCGACCAGCCCGCCGTCCTCGTCCCACAGCTCGACCTCCTCCTCGACCAGGCCGTGCAGCAGCGCCCGGCTGCGGATGCCGGCCTGCAACCAGCCCGGCCGGGGCGGGCGCCGCAGGTGCACGGTGAGCTCGAGGGTGGACATCCGCACGCCGTCGAGCACCCCGAGCACGGCGGGCGGGAAGCAGTCGACCACCAGCGGCACGGCCGCCAGGTCCGGGTCGCGCCCGTCGGCGAACCGGACCCAGCCCCGCACCCCGGCGCCCCCCGTCGGCACCAGGCGGTAGTCGAAGCGCCGCCGGACGCTCGCCGAACCCACCACCTCCGGCCCCGACGGGGCGCACCCCCGCGGCCGGGGCAGCGGCGGAGCGGACGGGGCGAAGTCGGGCGGCCCGCCGTCCGGACCGCCCAGGGTGACCAGGGTCCGCACCCGCTCCTTGCCGCCCTGCACCAGCGCCACGCCCGCCGTGCTCGTCGTCCGGCCGCGCTTGACGACCTCGACGTCCAGCCGGGCCGGGCCGACCAGCCCGGGGCGCAGGAAGTGGGCGGTCGCGGTGATCGGCTCGATCCCGGGCAGCGCGCAGGTCGCGGCCCGCAGCGCCAGGCTCATCAGGTAGCCGCCGTTGGGCACGCCGCTCAGCGAGACCCAGCCGTCGCCGACCCCGGCGGTCCAGCTGAGCCCGCCCGCGGGGCGCAGCTCGGTGTCGGCGTCGAACCGGTGGGGCGTGGTCGTCATGGGGTCATCGTCGCGCGGCCCGGGCACCCCGGGGGCACCGCCGCAGCGGTGCCCCCGGGGTGCGTGCCCGTCAGCCGGCCGCGACCCGACCGGACACCGGCGCGTACCCCGCGGGCCGCGCGGCGACGGTGCCCCCGCCCTGGGTGCGGCTGCGCAGGCGCGTCGCGTAGCCGAACAGCTCGACCAGCGGCACGACCGCCGTCACCACCGCGGTGGCCCCGCGCCGGCGGGAGTCGGTGATGCGACCGCGGCGGGCGGCGAGGTCGCCGAGCACGCCGCCGACCGTCTCGGCGGGCACCGTGACGGTGACCTCGGCGACCGGCTCCAGCCGCACCATCCCGCACGCCCGCAGCGCCTCGCGCAGGCCCAGGCGGCCGGCCGCGCGGAACGCCGTCTCCGAGGAGTCGCGCACGTGGGTGCGGCCGTCGGTCAGGGTGACCCGCAGGCCGGTCACCGGGTCGCCGCCGAGGGGGCCCTCGGCGAGGGCGTCGCGGCAGCCCGCCTCCACGGCCCGGACGTACTCGGCCGGGACGTGGGCGCCGGTCACGGTCGCCGCGAACTCGAACTCCCCCGCGTGCAGGGGCTCGACGTCCAGCACGACGTGCGCGAACTGGCCGGGCCCGCCGTCCTGGCGGACGTGGCGGTAGAGCAGCTCGGTCACCCCGCGCACCACCGCCTCGCGGTGGGCCACCCGCGGCCTGCCGACCGCGACGTCGAGGCCGTGATCGCGCCGGATGCGCGCCACGGCGACCTCCAGGTGCAGTTCGCCCAGCCCGGACAGCAGCGTCTGGCCGGTCTCCCGGTCGGTGCGCACGGCCAGCGACGGGTCCTCGTCGACCAGCCGGGCCAGCGCCGTGGCCAGCCGGTCGAGGTCGGTGCCCCGGCGGGCCTCGACCGCGACCGAGACCACGGGTTCGGGCCGGTCGGGCGGTTCGAGCAGCACGGGAGCGCCGGGGTGGCACACCGTGGTCCCGGGGCCGGCCGCCTTGAGGCCGGCCACCGCGACGATTTCGCCCGCGACGGCCCGGTCGACCTCGACGAACCGGTCGGCCTGCACCCGCAGGACGCGCCCGACCCGCTCGGTGCGCCGCGAGACCGCGTCCAGCACGACGTCCCCCTTCCGCAGCGTTCCCCTGTAGAGCCGCAGTGTGCACAGGCGCCCGCGCTCGGACGAGCCGACCTTGAACACCAGCGCGACCAGGTCGGCGTCCGGGTCGGCCGGCAGCGCCGGGGCGTCCAGCGGCGAGGGCAGGTACGCCACCACCGCGTCGAGCAGCGGCTCGACACCGCGGTTGCGGTAGGCCGAGCCGCAGAGCACGACCAGGCCCTGGCCGTCCAGGGTCAGCTCGCGCAGCGCCGCCGCGAGCGTGCCGGGGGAGACCTCCGGTCGCCCGGCGTACTCCTCCAGCGCGCCGACGTGCAGCTCGGCCACCGCCTCGGCCAGGGCGCGACGCCGTCGCCCGGCCTCGGCCAGCAGCTCGGCGGGCACCGGGCCCTCGACGGCGGGGCCGCCGTCGTCCGGCCAGACCAGCGACCGCATCCGGACCAGGTCGACCACGCCGGTGAACGCACCCTCGCGGCCGATGGGCAGCTGCACCACCAGCGGCCGCGGGTGCAGCCGCTCGCGGATCGAGTCGACCGCGGCGTCCAGGTCGGCGCCGACGCGGTCCATCTTGTTGACGAACGCGATCCGGGCCACCCGGTGCCGGTCGGCCTGCCGCCACACCGCCGCGCTCTGCGGCTCCACGCCGGCGACGGCGTCGAACACCGCGACCGCGCCGTCGAGCACCCGCAGCGAGCGCTCCACCTCGGCGGAGAAGTCGACGTGCCCGGGGGTGTCGATCAGCGTGAGGCGGTGGCCCGCCCAGTCGCAGCTGACCGCGGCCGCGAAGATGGTGATCCCGCGGTCGCGCTCCATCGCGTCGAAGTCGGTGACGGTGGTCCCGTCGTGCACCTCGCCGCGGCGGTGCACGGCGCCGGTGGCGAACAGGATCCGTTCGGTGGTGGTGGTCTTGCCCGCGTCGACGTGGGCGAGCACGCCGAGGTTGCGGACGCGGGACAGGGCTGTCGCGGTGGTTGCGGCGGTGGTTGTGGCGGTGCGCATGGCCTTGGGGTCCTTCTGCCGGATCCGGGCGGGAAGCGCGATGGACCGGGGCGACGCCGGAGGCGGCCGCGGGTGCGGCGGTGGACCTACCGGGTCGTCACGGCGTCCGGTGCCGGGCGCGGAGCCGGCGACCGGACGACGGGGACACCAGGATCACGTCACGACGGCACGGGGCGACGGCGGCGGCGCTGCGGTGGCGCACGGCCGGCTCCCCTCGGTCGTCGGGCCCCGCGGCGGCGGGGCGTGATCGTGGCCGAAGCGTAGGGAGCGCGCCGACCGCGGCCAACCGGTTTCCCGCACCCGGTGAACCCGTCAGGAATCGAGAAGCACCGGTCCACGGGGCGCCCCTAGCGTCATCCGCACCGAACCGGAGCCGACGACCGGTCGCCCCGCCTCCGCGCGACGGGCGGCCGGTACCCGGTGCTGCTCGACCACAGGGAGACCCCGATGAACCGGAGCAAGCGGATCCGCCAGTTCCACCGCTGGACGTCGATCGTCTTCACGGTGACGGTGCTCATCGACACCGTCGCCGCCGTGACCCTGGAGGCGCCCCCGACCTGGGTGTTCCTGCTGCCCGTGCCACCGGTGCTGCTGCTCATGGCGACCGGCCTGTACATGTTCGCCCTGCCCTACACCGCGAAGCGGCGGGTCCGGTCGGCCTGAGCGGCCCGGCGGTCCGGGGCGCCGCCAGCAGGCGGCCGGTGTCGCCCCCCGACCCTGCTGGCGACGCACCCCCGGACCACCCGGACCGGGGCCACCCGCGCCCGATCCCCCACGGTGCGGCGGCCCTCCTCCGCCGGCACCCCGATCGCGGCCCGACCAGTATCGACCGGGTGACCCGACCCGCGACAGGACAGCAATCCGGCGCAGCGGGGCGGGTTTACCCTCACTCGAAGAGACCTCCCGCCCGGCCCCTGTCGTCCGTCCGTCTCCGTCCGATAACGCCGGGTGACCGACGACCGACGAACCGCACGTGCACCCCAATCGCGGAGGCCGCCACAGCGCACCCGGCCGAGTGCCGTTCGGCCAGCGGCTGGCACTGGTGCTCGCAGTCGCCGGCGCCACCACCGTGGCCGTCGAGCTGCCCGCCGCGCTGACCGAGCCGTTCTTCCTCGGCGTCACCACCGTCGTGGTGCTCTCGTTCGTCGGGTTGGGCTACTACCTGTCCGCCGAGCACGCCGAGCGGCTGTCCGGCGGGTGCTTCATCGCGGCCGCGGCCGGCTGGGTGGTGCTCAACCTCGACGTGCACCGGCCGTGGGGCGCGCTGCCGGCGTGGGTGCTCGGCGGGGTCGTGCTCGGCACCGCGATCGGCTGGGGCGTGCTGCGCTACGGCCGCGCCCGGCTCGACCGCGGGGCGCGCTGGTGGGTGGCGGCCTGCGCGGTCGGGACCGCGGGCTCGGCCGCGGCCGTCGTGCTCGTCTCGCGCCCGGAGTGGCTCGGCTACCCCGCGGAGGCGTTCTGGCCCTCGCTCTGGGCCGACCCGGGGGCGCTGCTGGTGGCCCGGGGCGCGCAGGCCTGGGCGCCGTGCGCACCGCTGAACGGCTCGCGTTCGAACGGGCGCGCGAGCAGTTCCGCCGCGACCTGCACGACGGCGTCCAGCAGACCATCGCCGCCGCCCGGATGGACCTGGACGGCATCCTCGACCCGGACGCGCCCGTCGACGTGGCGGTGGCCGACCTGGACGGCAAGCTCACGCTCGCGCTCGAGCAGATCCGCAGCCTCAAGCGCGGCGCCCTGCCGCCGGAGCTGTCCGCCGGGCTCGGCACGGCCGTCGAGCGCACCATCGCCGAGCTGCGGATGAACGCGACCGCCCGGATCGGCGTCGACCAGCTGGGCGTGCTGACCCTTCCCGTCTACTACCTGGTCCGCGAGGCGCTGACCAACGCCCACAAGTACGCGGGCGAGGCCGCGGCGCAGGTCATGGTGGCCGCGCAGGGCGGGTTCGTCGAGGTCACCGTGCGCGACAACGGCACCGGTGGGGCGGCCGTGCGGCCGGGCGGCGGGCTGGCCGGGCTGCGCGACCGCGTGGTCGAGCTGGGCGGGCGGCTCGACGTGCACAGCCCGCCCGGGATGGGGACGACGCTGCACGCCGTCATCCCGGTCGTGGCGGCCTGATCCCGGCGGTGGAGGGGCGGTAGAGGGTTAGCCCTCCTTGTCGGCCTGCCGTCGTGGCCCGACCATGCCAGGGTGAGCACGGCTGCGGCCGCGGCGCCCTCGGAACAGCCGCGGGCGCCGTCCAGGGCGAGGTGGCGCACCGCGGGTGTCGGGACCGCGGTGGCACTGGTCGCGCTGCTGATCCAGCTGCCCCTGCTGCCGACCCACCCGTGGTTCGTGCTGGTCACGATCGGGGTGGCCGCGTCGGCGAGCGTGCTGGCGTGCTCGTTGGCGCTGTCGGGCGAGCGGGTGAGCGGGGCGGCGTTCGGCGCGGCCGGGCTGGCCTGGTTGACGTTCGCCCTGGACGTGTACGTGCCGTGGGGGCCGGTCGTGTCCTGGGTGGCGACCGGGATCCCGGCGGTGGCGCTGGGCCTGGGCGTCGTGCACTACGGCCGTCGCCCGCCGTCGACACGGCTCGAGCGGGTGTTCCCGCTGGTGGGGCTGCTGCTCGCGGTGGGCGTGCGGATCGCGATGGTGCCGTTCGTGGACCCCGTGGACATCGGGTTCCCGGCGGAGGGTTGGTGGCCGGCGCCGTGGGCCGGGACGCTGCCCGCGGTCACCGCGCTGGAGGTCGCGCGCGCGACGCTGTGCCTGCTGGCCGGCTACGTGGCCGTGCTGGGCTGGCGGGCCGTGCACCCGCCGGGTGGCGCCCGCCGCCGCCACCAGCCGATCCTGCTCGCCGGCACCGGCATGGCCATGGGGGTGACCGCGGTGCAGCTGGTCTCGCTGCTGATGGCCGGCTCGGTCGACCGCCGCACCTCCGCCACGACGACCGGTGCCCTGGTGGTCGCGGTGCTCGTCGGCATACCGCTGCTGCGAGCGGCCCGGCGCTGGTTCGGCGCAGGCTCCGCGCACCGGCTGCCCCGGGTGCGCACGCCCGAGACGGTCTCGGCCTACATCCAGGAGGTCACCGCCGACCCCACCGCCGAGCTGCTGTACTGCTCGCCAGACGGCGGCCTGCTGGACGCGACCGGCCACCGCCGCAGCGCCGCGGAGGAGACCCGACCGGGCCGGTTCTGGGCGCTGGTCCCGGGGGCCGACGGCGCCCGCATCGCGCTGTTCACCGGCCGGAGCGAGCTGGGCGACGACGACGAGGCGCTGCGCGAGTGGCTGCGCGCCGCCGCGCTGCTGGCCGAGAGCGTCCGCCCGACCGTGCTGCTGCGCACCCGGCTCGCCCGGCTGACCGCGCTGCGCGTGGCCGAGGAGCTGGCCCGCACCGAGGAGCGCGAGCGGTTCCGCCGCGACCTGCACGACGGCCTGCACCAGACCATCGCGGCCGCCCGGATGGACCTCGACGGCCTGCACGAGGTCGCCCTGGAGGGCGCCGAGGCGGTGATCGCGGGCCTGGAGGCGAAGATGACCGTCGCCCTCGACCAGGTGCGCTCCCTCGGCGGCGTCGCCGCGCCCCCCGAGCCGGACGCCGAGCTGGACACCGCGATCGACGGCGCCGCCACCGCACTGCGCCTCGCGCCCAGGGTCGTCGTCACCGGCACCCGCCTCGGCGTCCTGGCCCTGCCGGTCTTCCTGCTCGTGCGGGAGGCCCTGACGAACGTGGCCAAGCACGCCGGACCCGCCGCCGCGGTGGAGGTGCGCGTCCACTCCGACGGGCGCACCGTCGAGATCGCGGTGTGCGACGACGGGCGCGGCGGCGCGGTGATGGGCGTCGAGGGCGGGTTCGGCGGGATGCGCCGGCGCGTCGAGGAGCTGGGCGGCACCCTGGTCCTGGACAGCCCGCCCGACCGCGGGACGACGCTGCGGGCCAGCATCCCCTGCGTGTAGGCCGCTCAGGCCGCCGCGACCACCTCGATCTCCACCAGCCACTCGCTCACCAGGGTCTGCACGACGATCGCGGTCGTCGGCACCGCCCGTCCGCGCAGCGCGACGCGCCGGGCCTCGGCGTTGGCCCCGGCGTGCGCCGGGTCGGTGAGGTAGCTGGTGAGCCGGACGATGTCGTCGACGGTCATCCCGGCCGAGGCGAGGATCGTGGCGATGTTGGCCCAGATGAGGTCGAGCTGCTCGGCGAGGGTCGAGCCGGGGGTGCCGTCGGGGTGCAGGCCCATGGTCCCGGCGACGTAGAGCACGCGCTCGTGCCCGCGGACCTCCATGGCGTGCACGTAGTCGGCGCTCGCGGGGTAGATGCCGTCGGACGGGTTGTGCGCGATCGTCTCCACGGCACGACACTGGCGGTGCCGGCGACGACCCGCCAACGGTTTTCCCGCTCGCCGGTCCGGGTCGTCCGCCGGTGGCTCGGCGCGCGGCCCGGTCGGAGGGCCGGGCGCGACTCGGGCGGCGCGGCCCGGGCCGCCCCGAACCGGCGAACACCAGCGGAAATCGCCGAATGCCTGATCGGTCCACCGCTGATTGCGCACGCAATCGTCGGTACCTGACCTCCCGGTGCGGACCGACCGCGCGCATTCGCCTTTCCGGCGTAGTGTCGAGAGCGCACGACGCTGGTCCGTTCGCGGACGAACTCCCCGGTAGCGGTCCCGTGCGACGTCCGTCGCGGCCACCGTCGCCGTTGCGGCCGATCCGCGCGCGACATTCCCGGAATCGCGGTCGCGTCATTCATCCCGGGCCGTTCCCCGGCTTCCGCCCGGCGAAAGCGGCGTGGTGGCGCGCGCCACCGCGTTCGTACGTTCTCGACGTTCCACTCCGTCATCCGGAGCCGTTCCGCGCCGCGAGGGGAAGCCCGAGATGTTCGAATCGATGATCGATCCCACCGGGGGGTGGGCCGCGTCCGCCACCGACGGGGCGCCGCGCGCCGCGCGTCCCGACCGGCTCGACGGGCTCACGGTCGGGCTGCTGGCGAACACCAAGCGCAACGCCGAGGCCTTCCTGGAGGCGGTGGGCGAGCTGCTGGCCGGCGAGCACGCCACGGCGGGCGTGGTGCGGCGCACGAAGGCGAGCATCGTCGACCCGGTCCCGGCCGCGACGCTGGCCGAGATGGTCGAGCTCTGCGACGTCGTCGTGATCGGGGTCGGCGACTGCGGCTCCTGCAGCGCGTCCGCCGTCGCCGACGGGATCGCCTTCGAGGCCGCCGGGGTGCCCGCCGCGGTCATCTGCTCCGACGCCTTCCGGGTCACCGCCGAGGCCATGGCCGGTCTGCGCGACAGCCCCGGCTACGAGTTCGCCCTCACCCCGCACCCGGTGGCCCCGCTGGACGCCGACGGCGTGCGCGAGCGGGCCGTCGCCGTGCTGCCCCGGCTGGTCGGCCTGCTCACGGGGGCGTCCGCGGTCCCGGAGCGGGCGGTGGCCGGGTGAGCGCGGGCACGACCACCGACGACGCCGTCCTCCTCGACCACGCGCGCGCGGCGGCCGAGCACGCGTACGCGCGGGGGTGGACCGACGGGCTGCCCGTCGTGCCCGTCACCGCGTCCGTGCTGGAGGAGTTCCTGGCCGCGACGCCACGGGCGCGCGACGAGGTCGTCGCGCGGATGCCGAACCTCGGCCGGGAGGCCACCGTCGAGCTGGTCGCGGTGAACGCCGCGATGGCCGGCTGCCGCCCGGAGCACCTGCCCGTCGTGCTGGCCGCGTGGGACGCGCTGATGGCCCAGCGGGTCGTCACCGGCGGCGCGTGGCAGTCCACCAGCGGGCCGGCCCCGCTGATCGTCGTGAACGGCCCGGTGCGCACGGCGCTGGGCATCAACTCCGCCGGCGGCGTGCTCGGTCCGGGCTTCCGGGCGAACGCGACCATCGCCCGCGCCGTCGGCCTGGTGGTGCGCAACGCGTTCGGCGTGCGCCCGCACGAGCTGGAGCAGGCGACCCAGGGCGTGCCCGGGCGGTTCACGCTGTGCATCGGCGAGAACGAGGAGGAGAGCCCCTGGGAGCCGCTGGCCGTCGAGCTGGGGCTCCCGCCCGGCTCCGACGCGGTGTCCGCGCTGCTCCTGCGGACCTGCGAGTTCATCGACAACCGGCACACCGACGACCCCGAGCGGCTGCTGTGGGACATCGCCGACACCGCCGCCCGCACCGGCGCGGCGATCGGGCACCGCTCCTCGGCGGGGCTCGTGCTGGGCGTCGAGCACGCCCAGCACCTGGCCGCCGCGGGCTTCACCAAGGCCGACGTGCAGCAGTGGCTCTACGACCACGCCGTGCGCACCCGCGCCGACCTGGACCGGGCGGGCAAGGACGAGAGCGGCCCCGACGCCGACCCCGACGAGCCGGTGCACCTGCTGCCCGCCCCCGAGCAGATCCCGATCGTCGTCGCCGGCGCCCGCAACGCGGCCATGTCGATGCTCGTCCGGCCGTTCGGGTTCACCGGGTGGTCGCGCACCGCGCACCCGGTCCAGCTGCGCTGACACCCCGCCCAGCCGCGTCGCCCCACCACGTCGCCCCACCACGTCGCCCCACCACGTCGCCCCACCACGTCGCCCCACCACGTCACAGCCGACGAACGGAGTCCCGACGGTGCCGAGCCCCCCGCTGCTCGAGGTCGACGACCTGCAGGTCAGGTTCCCGACCCCGGCCGGCCCGATCGACGCCGTGTCCGGCGTGTCCTTCAGCGTCTCGCCCGGGGAGACCGTCGCGGTGGTCGGCGAGTCCGGCTCCGGCAAGAGCGTGTCCGCGCTGGCCGTGCTGGGCCTGCTCGGGGCGGGCCGGGTCGCGGGCGGCTCGGTCCGCTTCCGCGGCGAGGAGCTCGTCGGCGCCGCCCCCGACCGGCTGCGCCGGCTGCGCGGCGCCGACATCGCGATGATCTTCCAGAACCCGATGAGCTCGCTGGACCCGCTGTTCACCGTGGGCGACCAGGTCGCCGAGGCGCTGCGGGAGCACCGCCGGACGCCGCGGAGGACGGCGAAGGCGCGCGCGGTCGAGCTGCTGCGCGAGGTCGGGCTGCCCGACCCCGAGCGGCGGGTGCGCTCCTACCCGCACGAGCTGTCCGGCGGCCAGCAGCAGCGGGTGATGATCGCCATCGGGCTGGCCTGCGAGCCCGCCCTGCTGATCTGCGACGAGCCCACCACGGCGCTGGACGTCACGGTCGAGGCGCAGATCCTCGACCTGCTGCGCCGCGTGCAGCGCGACCACGGCACCGCGCTGCTGTTCATCACCCACGACATGGGGGTGGTCTCCGAGCTGGCCGACCGGGTGCTGGTCATGTACGCGGGACGGGTCGTCGAGCACGGGTCGGTGGCCGAGGTGCTGGGCGCGCCCGGCAACCCGTACACCCGGGCGCTGATCGACTCCATCCCGACGCCCGCCACCCCGCGCGACGTACCGATGCCCGCCATCGCCGGCAGCGTCCCGCACGCCTCGGACATGCCGTCGGGCTGCCGGTTCCACCCGCGCTGCCCGCGGGTGCACGACCGGTGCGCGACCGAGCCGCCGCTGCACGACATCGGGCCGGGTCGGGCCAGCCGCTGCTGGCTGCACGCCGCCGGGACCGCGGGGTCGACCGTGGCGGGGGTGCGCGGTGTCGGCTGAGCCGGGAGCCGGCGCGGCGGGGGCGGTGGCCGTCACCGATCCCGCCCCGCTGTTCGAGGCCCGCGACCTGGTCAAGCACTTCCGGTCGCGGGGCAGCACGGTGCGCGCGGTCGACGGCGTCTCGTTCACGATCCCGCGCGGGCGCACGGTCGGGCTGGTCGGCGAGTCCGGCTCGGGCAAGTCGACGGTGGCCCGGCTCGCGCTGCGGCTGCTGGAGCCGACGTCGGGCGAGCTGAGCTTCGACGGCGTCGACCTGCGCGGCGCCGGGCGCGGCGAGCTGCGGGCGCTGCGGCGCCGGATGCAGATCGTCTTCCAGGACCCGTTCGGCTCGCTCAACCCGCGCATGCGGGTGCTCGACGCCGTGGGCGAGCCGCTGTCGGTGCACGGGCTGGCCCGCGGCCGGGCCCGCCGCGACCGGGTAGTCGAGCTGCTGGAGCGGGTCGGGCTGAGCGCGAAGGACCTGACCAAGTTCGCCCACCAGTTCTCCGGCGGGCAGGCCCAGCGCATCGGCATCGCCCGCGCGCTGGCCACCGACCCCGACCTCATCGTCTGCGACGAGGCGGTGTCCGCGCTGGACGTCTCGGTGCAGGCGCAGGTGCTGAACCTGCTCAAGCGGCTGCAGGCCGAGCTGGGACTGTCCTACCTGTTCATCGCCCACGACCTGAACGTCGTGCGCTACATGTCCGACGAGGTCTGCGTCATGTACCTGGGGCGGATCGTGGAGCGCGGCGACGGCGACGCCCTGTTCGCCGACCCGCGCCACCCCTACAGCGAGATGCTGGTCTCGGCCGTGCCGGAGTTCGACCCGGCGAACACCGGGCGGGCGCGCCCGGCCCCGCGCGGGGAGGCGCCCAGCCCCAGCCGGCCGCCGTCGGGCTGCCGGTTCCACCCGCGCTGCCCGCGCGCCTTCGACCGCTGCTCCACCGACGAACCGGTGGTGCACCCGGTAGCGCCGGGTCGGACCGCGGCCTGCCACCTGCTGGAGGTCGACCGGTGACCCTCTACGTGCTGCGCAGGCTCGGGTACGGCGCCGTGGTGATGCTGCTGGTCACCGTGTTCGTGTTCGTGATCATGCGGCTGGTGCCGGGCGACGCGGTGAGCCTGCAGCTGCAGGACACCGGGGTCAGCGCCGCCGAGGCCGATGCGCTGCGCGCCGACTTCGGCCTGGACGCGCCGGTGTGGACGCAACTGTGGCTGTGGCTCGGCGACGCCGCGCGCGGCGACCTGGGTACCTCCTTCTACAGCGGCGCCCCGGTCACCGAGCTCTTCCTGGAGCGCGTCCCGGTGACCGTGCAGCTCGGGTTGCTCGCGATGGTCATCGGCGCGCTGCTGGGTGTGGCGTTCGGCGTGGTCGCGGCGCTGACCCGCGGCTCGCTCGTCGACGGCGGGGTGCGGCTGTTCGCGGTGGCGTTCCTGTCGGTGCCCAACTTCGTCGTCGCGCTGCTGCTGCTCACCGGGCTGGCGATCTGGTTCGCCTGGTCGCCGCCCATCGTCTACACCGGACCCGGCGAGGACGTCACCGGCTGGCTGCAGCAGATCGCGATCCCGGTGCTGGCGCTGGGCACCGGCGGCATGGCCGCGATCGCCCGGATGACCCGCTCGTCGATGCTGGAGTCGCTGGGCTCGGACTACATCCGCACCGTCCGCGCCAAGGGCGCCCGGCAGCGGACGGTGGTGCTCAAGCACGCCCTGCGCAACTCCACCACCGCGGTGCTCACGCTGCTCGGCCTGGAGCTGGCCACGGTGCTGGGCGGCACCGTGATCCTCGAGCAGATGTTCGCCATCCCGGGCACCGGACAGCTGATCTACCAGGCCGTCCTCGACCGCGACTACCCCGTGGTGGTGGCCTGCACGATCTTCTACGCCGGCCTGTTCGTGCTCACGATCATCGTCCTCGACCTGCTGTACGCGCTGGTCGACCCGCGCATCCGGACCGGGAAGGCCCTGTCATGAAGGCACCGTCATGAAGGCACCGTCATGACCACCACGGTCCCCACCTCGGCGGTCGGCAGGACCGCCCCGACCGGCCTGCGGGCCTTCGTCCGGGCCCAGCCGCTGGGCGCGACCGCGCTGCTGCTGATCACCGTGTTCGTGCTGGCCGCGGTCCTGGCGCCGGTGCTGGCCCCGCACGACCCGCTGGAGCAGTTCCGCCGCGACATCCTCGCCGAGCCCTCCGCGCAGTTCCTGCTGGGCACCGACGACCTGGGCCGCGACGTGCTCAGCCGCACCCTCTACGGCGCCCGGACCTCGCTGCTGATCGGGGTCTCGACCACGGCCGTCAGCCTCGTCCTGGGCACCGCGATCGGCGTCGTGTCCGGCTACCTCGGCCGCGGCGTCGACGTGGTGGTCCAGCGCGTGATGGACGCGGTGCAGGCCGTCCCCGGCATCGTGCTGCTGCTGTTCATCGCGGTCATCCTGGGCCCGTCGGCGCGCAACACGGTGATCGCGCTGACCGTGGTGATCACCCCGTCGTTCAACCGGATCGCCAGGGCCGAGACCCTGCGCATCCGCCAGGAGCCCTACGTCGAGGCGGCCAGGGCGACCGGGGCGGGGCTGCCCCGGATCATGGCCCGGCACGTGCTGCCCAACCTGTTCGCCCCGGTGCTCACGCTGGGCAGCCTGATCTTCGCCGGGGTGATCATCGCCGAGTCGGCGCTGAGCTTCCTGGGCATCGGCGCACCGCCGCCCACGCCGTCCTGGGGGCTGATGCTGTCCGAGGGCGTGCGCTACGTGACCCGCGCCCCCTGGCTGATCATCGTGCCGTCGGTGCTGCTGTCGCTGGCGGTGTTCAGCTTCAACCTGCTCGGCGACGCGCTGCGCGACCACCTCGACCCCCGCCTGCAGCGCCCCGTCGGCGAGGCGTCCGGGCGCGTGTGGGGCCGCAAGCGCATCCCGACCGGGCTCGCACCGAGCCTCGCGAAGGCCGCGGAGGACGAGCCGGACTCCCGATGACCGATCGAGACAGGAGCAGCGTGGAGATCTCACTGGAGGGCAGGGTCGCCCTGGTCACCGGGGCGGGCCCGAACATCGGCAGCGGCATCTCGTTGGCGCTCGCCCGCTACGGGGCGTCCGTGGCCTGCAACGACATCGACGCCGGGGCCGCGAAGGCGTCGGTGGAGCGCATCGAGCGCAACGGCGGCACCGCCGTCGCGGTGCCCGGCGACGTCACCGACGAGGAGCAGGTCCTCGCGGCCATCACCCGCACGGTCGACCGGTTCGGGAAGATCGACATCCTGGTCAACAACGCGGCCGTGCTGGGCGGGCGTGGCGTGCTCGACGAGAGCACCGAGTTCTTCAAGCGGGCCGTCGAGGTGGCGGCGATGGGCAACTTCCTGTTCACCAAGCACGTCGGGCGGCACATGGCCGAGCGCGGCATCCGCGGCTCGGTCGTGGCGATCTCCTCGTCCAACGGCTGGTCGGGCTCGGCCGGGGTGATCGCCTACGCGTTCCACAAGGGCGGGGTGAACAACTTCGTCCGGGCCGCGGCGATGGACCTGGCGCCCTACGGCATCCGGGTCAACACCGTCACGCCCACCGCGCCCACGCCGGACAACCCCGACCTCATCGCCGCGCAGGGCCCCGGCGGGGTGCTGGAGCGCCCGCGCAAGGCCGGCATCGGCGGCGCCACCGGCGACGAGGAGTGGCGACGGCCGTCGCGCTGGACTGGCGAGCGACCGCCGATGGTGCCGATGGGCACCACCGGCACCCCGACCGACCTGGGGCACATGGTCGCCTGGCTGTGCTCGGACTACGCCCGCCTCGTCACCGGCTGCGACTTCGTCGTCGACGGCGGCGCGCGGGCCAAGAACTTCGCCTACCACCCCGCGCCCGGCGCCGACCTCGTCGGCCCCGCCCCGCTGATCCCGCTCGACGTGACCGGGGACCTCGACACCGACGTGAACCGGGAGATGCCGTGAAGCGACGCGCGCTGCTGGGTGCCGCCCTCGCCGCCGTGCTGGCGCTGTCCGCCTGCGGCGGCGGTGGCGGCGGGGACCGCAGCGCCCCGGCCGCCGACGCCGGGCCCCCGCGACCCGGCGGGACCCTGGTGATGCAGCTGCCCGCGGAGATCACCAACGGGCTCAACCCGCTGGTGTCCAGCGACCCCACCGCGATGACGCTGATCTCGGGCTCGGTCTACGGCAAGCTCGTCGAGTTCAGGACCGGGCCCGACGTGCGGGGCCTGGAGGTCGTGCCGGACCTGGCCGAGTCCTGGGAGATCAGCCCGGACGGCCTCACCTACACGTTCAACCTGCGCAAGGACGTCAGGTGGCAGGACATCGCGCCGGTCGACGGGCGCCCGTTCGTCGCCGACGACGTGGTCGCCACGTTCACCGCGCTCAAGCAGGCCACCCGCGTGCACCAGTGGATGGTCCAGCCGGTCACCTCGATCGAGGCGCCCGACGCGCACACCGCGGTGTTCCGGCTCAGCCAGCCCTACGCCCCGCTGCTGGAGTACCTGGCCTACCACTTCAACATGATCCTGCCCAGGGAGGGGATCGAGGGGCAGTTCGACCTGGCCACGACGGCCATCGGGACCGGGCCGTTCATCCTGGCCGAGCACACCCCGAACGTGGAGTGGGTGCTGCGCAAGAACCCCGACTACCACGTCCCGGACCGCCCCTACGTCGACGAGATCCGCCGCCCGATCATGACCGATACCGCGGCGGTCACCGCGGCGCTGCGCAGCGGCCGCCTCGACGTGGGCACCACCAGCGACGTCAACGTGGCCGACGAACTGGCCAGGGCCGGCGGGTTCGTCGTCGAGGAGACCCCGGGCGCGCCGATCAGCTTCTACATGAACCCCACCGTGGAGCCCTTCGACGACCCGCGGGTGCGCCAGGCCGTCATGCAGGCCATCGACTGGCAGGGCATGGGCGAGAACATCCGGGGCAACTTCAACCTGACCTCGCTGCTGCGCCCGGACACCAGCTCCGCGGCGCTCACCCCGGACCGGGTGCGGGAGCTGCGCCCGTTCGACCCGGAGGGGGCCAGGGCGCTGCTCGCGCAGGCCGGCCTGCCCACCGGCTTCGCCACGAGCCTGGTGGTCCAGCGCGTCGACGACGAGGACGTGCGCGAGGCCCAGTGGATGCAGGCCGACCTGGCCGAGGTGGGCATCCAGATGGAGATCGAGGTGGTCGACCCGGGCACCGGCATCGCCCGCCGCCGCGACCACCAGTTCCCGATGGCCAAGGCGCTGCGCGGGGTGCACCTGCCCGACCAGGTCTGGCGCGACTTCCAGAAGGAGTCGATCGAGAACTACGCGCTGATCGACGACCCGGAGCTGGAGGCCATGCTGGCCGAGTCGCGGGCGGCGCTGGACCCCGCCGCGCGCGACGACGTCTTCCGCCGCATGCAGGAGCGGATGGAGACGGTGATCCGCCAGGCCGAGTACCCGATCCAGAAGTTCGACTACTCGATCCAGAACGACCGCGTGCACGACCTCTGGCCCAGCCCGATCTACCAGGGCAAGCGCCTGGCCGACCTCTGGCTCTCCGAGGACTGACGGGTGGGGGCTAGAGCGGGGGGAGCTCTTGGGGTTGCCCGACCAGGGGGGCCAGCGGGTCGCCCGCCTCGCGGACGCGGTCGAGGGCGGTGCGCAGCGTCCAGCGGTCGGGGCGCAGGTCGGGGTCGTCCAGCTCCTCCCAGGTGATCGGCACCGACACCGGGGCGCCGGGGGCGGGACGGACGCTGAACGGGGCCACGAGGGTCTTGTTGATCGCGTTCTGGGTGTAGTCCAACCGGGCCCGGCCGCGTCGCCGCTCGCGCTGCCACTCCCAGCTGACCAGGTCGGGCACGGTCTGCCCGATCGCCCGCGACACCTTCTCCACCCAGGTCCGGGTCTCGGCGAACGTGTAGCCGGGGCGCACCGGCACCCAGATCTGCACCCCGCGCTGCCCGGTGACCTTGGGCGCCGCGGCCACCCCGAGGTGCTGCAGCGCCGTGCGGTACAGCCGGGCGAGCACCAGCACGTCGGCGAAGTCGCTGTCGGTACCCGGGTCGATGTCGATCAGCGCCCAGGTGGGCCGCCGCACGTCGGGCAGCGCGGAGGTCCACGGGTGCAGTTCGAGCGCGCCGAAGTTGGCCAGCCAGACCAGTGCCGCGACCCCGTCGGGGACCGCGTAGCACTCCGTCTCGCCCGGGTCGGCGGCGTCGTTGTGCCAGCGCGGCAGCCACTGGGGCGCGTGGTCGGGGACCTCCTTCTGCCAGAACCCGGGCCGGCCGACGCCGTCGGGGTAGCGGTGCATGTTCACCGGCCTGCCCACGAGGTAGGGCAGCATGTGCGGGGCGATGGCGGCGTAGTAGCGGACGAGCTCGCCCTTGGTCACCGGCGGCTCGCCGTCGCGGCCGGGGAACAGCGGCTTGCCGAGGTTGGTGAGCTTGAGGTCGCGGCCGCGCACGGTCCAGCGGCCGCCGCGGCCGAGTTCGTCGAGCGCCGCCAACTCCTCTTCGGACGCCGCCCAGGCGGCGGTGGGCTCGCGACCCAGCCGGACGGACGCCTCGGCCGCGGGCACCCCGCTCTGCCAGAGGGCGTCGGGCGCCGCGGCGACCTCGTCGTTGGTGCGGCCGCTGAGCACCGAGCGCGGGTGCTCCTCGGGGTCCCAGCCGGGTTCGGCGGCGTCGTCGTCCTTGTGCAGGAGCAGCCAGTCCTTCTCGCCGTCGCGGCCGCGGCGGACCAGCACGAACCGGCCGGCGAGCTTGTCGCCGCGCAGGTCGAAGTGCAGCTCGCCGCGGGCGACGGCGGCGGCGGGGTCGTCGGTGCCGGACGGCTCCCAGCTGCCGGTGTCCCAGACGATCACGTCTCCGCCGCCGTACTCGCCGCGCGGGATGACGCCCTCGAAGTCGATGTACTCCAGCGGGTGGTCCTCGACGTGCACGGCGAGCTGGCGGGCCTTCGGGTCCAGCGTCGGGCCGCGCGGCACCGCCCAGCTGACCAGCACGCCGTCGAGCTCGAGGCGCAGGTCGTAGTGCAGGCGGCGGGCGCGGTGGCGCTGCACGACGAACCGGCGCCCCGGCGGGGGCGGCTCGCCGCCCGCCGGCTCCGGGGTGACGTCGAAGTCGCGCTTGGTCCGGTACGGGGCCAGCCGCTCCCGCACCGCTCCGCCGCTGCTCATGGCGGGGGAGTACCCGCTCGACCGCGGATCGTGCGCGGCCCGGCCGGTCGTCAGGGCGCCTCCTGCCGGGTGAGGCGTTCGATCGACGGGACCCCTTCCGCGCCGAGGCGCAGGGCGAACCGCTCGGTCCGGGTCCGGTCGGCCTGGTGGGCGTTGCGCGGGTGCAGCGTGACGTCGAGCCGGATCACGTCCGGCTCGGCCTCCGGTCGCGCGAACCGCAGGGTGGAGAAGCCCGGGCACCGGTCGGGCAGCGAGGCGAGGCACCTGGCGACGTCCGACCGGTCCGGGGCGTCGCCGTCCGGTGGGGTGAGGAGGTCGGCCATGGCGACCAGGGGCGCGCCGGGCTCGTAGTCGTCGGTGCCGCCGATCGAGCGCCAGAGGCCGACCACCCGGTCGAACACCCCCAGGCCGTGGACGAGCGACATGGGTGAGGCCACCACCTCCAGCAGGGACTCGGTCTCGGCGAAGCCGACGTAGCTGCGGTGGATGTCCCCGCCGACGGTGATGGTCGGGCGCCCCATCCGCCCGCGCAGCAGCTCGCTCCACAGCCGGTGGTACTGGTGGCCGTAGTCCTCGA
Organism: Pseudonocardia humida; assembly: GCF_023898865.1. GTDB lineage: Bacteria > Actinomycetota > Actinomycetes > Mycobacteriales > Pseudonocardiaceae > Pseudonocardia > Pseudonocardia humida. The sequence goes on along the minus strand of NZ_JAGSOV010000011.1, from coordinate 112,903 downwards.
TGCCCCGGTCGGGGACGAGGCCGAGCCGGTCGGCGAGCCCGCGGTGCAGGTGGGCGGGCCGCTTCAGCGCCGGCTGCGCCATGACCAGGACGAACACCTCCGCCGCCGCGGCCACCTGCAGCACGCGATCGAGTTCGGGTTCGTCGACGAAGGCGGACCAGCCGGGCTCGTCGTGCTTGCGCACGCGACGGGTGCGGGTGTCGAGCAGCACGACCTGCACCGGGTCGAGGCGGATGTGCTGCACGACGCGGTTCAGCGGAGCGTGCGCGCCGTGCGGCGGCACGGTCGCGGTCGGGGGGCGCTCGGGGTCCGGGCGCTCGCCCAGGGTGATCCGCCCCGTCGCGCGGTCGCGCTCGGTGCGGGTCTGGAACGAACCGAACAGGTCGAACGCCCCGCGGCTCCAGTCGTCCCACTCGTCGGGGTGCACCGGCAGCAGGTTCTGGTGCGAGGTGTCGGTGGGCGCCCGCTGCGGGTCGAGCGGCCGGGCGGCTTCGCCCTCGTCGCTCGCGCCGGGGGCGTTGCGCTTGGCCGCGTTGACCGCCGTCCGGCCGATGTGCGCCCACGAGTGGTGCGCGGTGACCGACCGGTGCGGCCAGTTGTTCCAGAACTCGTGGTCGTCGGGCAGGAACCAGGTGGGGCCCGCGGCCAGCAGCGGGCGCAGGCCGGGGCGCCCCTGGCCGCCCCAGGTGGTCCAGTACTCCTGCAGGTAGTAGGTGCGGGGGGTGTGCCGGGCGAGGGTGCCGTAGTGCCACCAGGGTGCGTCGAGGTAGACCGCGTCCCCGCACAGCCACGTCAGGTCGGGCCCGGGTCCCTCCCCGAACACCCGCGCGTAGCCCGACGCGAACTCGTCGGCGCGATCGGTGTCGACGTCGTAGCAGGAGGCCGCGAACACCGTCAGCTCGCGACCGGGGGCCAGGGCGGTGGGCAGGGTGCGGACCAGGCACGTCGCCGTGTGCGGCGCGTCCCGCACCTCGACCGAGGCCCGGTACCGGCGATCGGGTTCGAGCCCGTCGCGGACCTCGCAGTGGGCGTGGAAGAACCGGTTGCCGAACGGCCGCCCGGTGGTCTCGCGCTCGGCCTCGATGCCGAACCACCGCAGCTCGACCGACCCGCTCCAGACCACCGCACCCCCGTCCACCGTGGTCAGGACGATCTCGGCCACGGTCGAGTCCTGCGGGAGGTCGTGCAGGTAGCACCCGATCCACAGGTCCGCGCCGTCCGGGAACGCGTCCTTCTGCACGACCAGCACCCCCGGGCGCAGGTCGTCGACGGGCTCGACGGGTGCGCGCAGGCTGCGCAGGAACGCCCCGGGCGCCACGAGGTGACCGCTGTCCAGCGCGGCTTGGCCGTAGCGGAAGAGCCAGCGCTGGAACCGCGTCCTCAGCGGAGTCCCGCCGGGAGTCGTGCGCCGCGGCGGCGCACCGGTCCTCGTCGTCCCCACCATGGCGGACACCTCCGTGAGCCGTGCGGCATCGGTACGGGCGTAGGACCGCCGCCCGGGCCGGGCGGATACCCGGCCCAGCCGGTTCACCCGTCCGCGCGGGAACCGCCGTCGCCGCTCGCGTCGTCCCCGAGCACGGCGAGCAGCCCGGCCAGCGGGGCGGAGTCGTGGTCGGGACGCCAGAACGCGGCGAGCCGCACGGTGCGGTGCGCGCCGCGGATGGGGCGCAGCACCACCCCGTGCCGGCCCAGCGCCCCCACCGACGACGGCACGACCGCCAGGCCCAGCCCGGCGGCGACCAGGCCGAGCACGGTCTGGAACAGCCACACCCCGCGCTGGGCCACCCGGGGGGCCAGGCCGGCGTCGGCGAAGGTGGCGGTGACGGCGGCGTGGATGCTGGGCAGGTCGTGCTGCTCGGGGAGGATGAACGGCTCGTCGCGCACGTCGAGCAGGTCGACGGCCTGCGCGCGCGCCGCCGGGTGCCCCTCGGGCAGCGCCAGCAGCAGCGACTCGTCGGCCAGCCGGCGCCGGGCCAGCGCGGCGTCGGCGACCGGGAGGTAGAGCACGCCGAGGTCGACGCGGCGCTCGTCCACCGCGCGCAGCAGCGGGTCGGGCGGCATCTCCCGCAGCGCCAGCTCCACGTCGGGGTGGCGCTCCCGGAACCGGCGCAGCAGGTCGGGTAGCACGCTGTTGACCGCGGACGGGACGAACCCGATCGCCAGCCTGCCGGTCGCGCCCTCGCCGATCCGGCGGACCATCCGGGCGGTGTCGTCGAGGTCGGCGAGCAGCCTGCGGGCCTCGGGCAGCAGCGCGGCACCGGCCGCGGTGAGCCGGATCGCCCGCTGCGAGCGGTCGAACAGGACGGCGCCGAGGTCCTTCTCCAGCTGCGCGATCTGCTGGCTGAGCGGCGGCTGGGCCATGTGCAGCCGGGCCGCGGCCCGGGTGAAGCTCAGCTCCTCGGCGACCGCGACGAAGTAGGTGAGCCTGCGGAAGCGCATGCGGTATCCATATCGCACAGCTCTGAGTCGCAACAGAACAGATGTTGGACATCTCGGTCGCGCGGTGCTGTGCTGGGACCATGACCGCTCCCGTCACCCCGACCCGCCCGCTGGTGCGCGAGGTCGCCGAGGCGCTGGCGCCCGTCCGCGACGGCGCCACGCTCATGGTCGGCGGCTTCGGCCTGGTCGGCGCCCCGCTCACGCTGATCGAGGGCCTGCTGCGGTACACGTCGGTCGCCGGCCTCACCGTCATCAGCAACAACCTCGGCGAGCCCGGCCGCGGCCTGGGCCGGCTGCTGCTGGAGGGCCGCGTGCGCAAGGCCGTGGGCTCCTACTTCACCAGCAACCCCGACGTCGTCGCGGCCTACCAGGCCGGCACCCTGGAGATCGACCTGCTGGCGCAGGGCACGCTGTCCGAGGCGATCCGCGCGGGCGGCGCCGGCATCGGCGGCTTCTACACCCGCACCGGCTGGGGCACCGCGCTCGGCGAGGGCCGCGAGGAGCGGGTCATCCGGGGCGAGCCGCACATCTACCACGAGAGCCTGCGCGCCGACGTCGCGCTCGTGCGCGCCCGCAAGGCCGACGAGCTGGGCAACCTCGTCTACGCCAAGACAGCCCGCAACTTCAACCCGGACATGGCCACCGCGGCCGACCTGGTGATCGCCGAGGTCGACGAGGTGGTGCCGGTCGGCGCGCTGGACCCGGAGGAGATCGTGACCCCGCACCTGTTCGTGGACACCCTGGTGCTGAGCGGAGCCACCCGATGAGCGACGTCCAGCAGCGCATCGCGGCCCGGGTCGTCCCGCACATCCCGCACGGCGCCGTCGTCAACCTCGGCATCGGCATCCCGACCCTGGTCGCCGACCACCTGCCCGAGCACGCCGCGCACCTGCAGACCGAGAACGGGCTGCTCGGCGTCGGACCCACCCCGGGACCGGGGGAGGTCGACCCCGACCTGGTGCACGCGGGCAAGCAGCCGGTCACCGCCCGGCCGGGCGCCTCCTACTTCGCCAGCTCGGCGTCGTTCGGGATGATCCGCGGCGGGCACGTCGAGGTCGCGGTGCTGGGCGCCCTGCAGATCGACGCCCGCGGCCGCATCGCGAACTGGGCGATCCCGGGCAAGCCCGTGCTGGGCGTGGGCGGGGCGATGGACCTGCTGGTCGGGGCCCGCACCGTCGTCATCGCGACGACGCACACCGCCAAGGACGGCTCGGCGAAGATCGTCGAGGAGTGCACCTTCCCGCTCACCGCGCGCCGGCCCGTCGACGTGGTGGTCACCGAGGCGGCCACCTTCCGCGTCGACGACGGGGGACTGGAGCTCGTCGACCTGGCCGAGGGCGTCACCCTGGAGTGGGTCCGCGAGCACACCGCCGCCCCCTTCCGGGTCGCCGCCGAGCTGGGGGCGCCGGTCTGACCCTCAGCCCCGGCGCGGCAGCTCGCCCAGCCCCAGCACCCGGTCCAGCACCTTCCACCGGTAGGTGGCGCTGAGCACGGCGAACCACGACGCCAGCGCCGGCAGCACCGCGGTGAACACCGGTGCCGCCGGTCCGGTCAGCCCGAAGTAGTCCGACAGGGCGGGCACGAACAGCACGGCGGCGAAGGCGACGAGCAGCGCCGCGACCAGGACGGTCGGGCGCCGGTCGGCCGTTGGCGGGGTCCACGCGGCGAAGAACCGCGTCGGCGGGACCAGGAACAGGATCAGGATGAACGAGGCCAGCACGACGAACGTCGACAACCCGGTCTGCGCGCCGATCGTCGCCGCGGCTTCGGTGAAGTCGGTGTCGGCGCCGTAGGTCAGCCCCGTGTAGCTCTCGAACTCCGCGATCACCTCCGCAGGCGTGCGGTCGTCGCTGAGGCCCTGCGAGAGGCGCTGGTAGAGGAAGGCGTAGACGGCCGTGCCGAACGCGGCGGTGACCAGCGCGGCCGGGATGACGAACCGGGCGAGGTCGCCCAGCAGATCGGGGTCGGGCTCGTCGGAGCGGGCCCAGAACGTCAGGAACAGCGTCGGGACGCCCACGGTGAGCAGGGTGAGCCCGACCTGCGTCGGGGAGTACGGGAAGCCCAGCCCGAGCATGGTCACCGCGAGGATCACCACGCCCTGGGTGGCCACCCGGGCCAGGAACACGTGCATCGACACCGCGATGCCGTTGATGATCCGCCTGCCCTCCCGGCGGGCCGGCAGCAGCGCCGCGAACGAGTCGTCGACCAGCACGATGTCGGCCACGTCGCGGCAGACGGCGCTGCCGCTGCGCATCGCCACCCCGACGTGGGCGCGCTTGAGCGCGCGGGCGTCGTTGACGCCGTCGCCGATCATCGCCACGTAGCCCCCGGTGCGGCGCAGGGCGGTCACGATCCGCTCCTTCTGCTCGGGCGCGACCCGGCCGAAGACCGTGCTGCGGGCGACGAGGCGGTCGAGGGCGGCGTCGTCGAGTGCGTCGAGGTCGGCGCCGGCCACCGGTTCGCCCGCGTCCAGCCCGGCGCGTCGGGCCAGCGCGGCGACCGTGGCGGGGTCGTCGCCGGAGAGCACCAGGACCCGCACCCCCTCGGCGCCGAACCGCTCGATGCTCTCCACGACCTCGGGGCGCAGCTCGTCGGCGAGCGCGACGACGGCGACCGGCTCCAGCGGGGGCAGCTCCGGGCGGCCGTCGTCGTCGCGCAGCGCGGTGCCGCCGGCGGCGCGGGCCAGCACGAGCACCCGCAGGCCGCGCGCGGTCCGCTCGGCCACCACGGCCGCCAGCTCGGGGCCCGACAGCCGGGCGGCGAGCGCGTCGGGGGCGCCGAGCACCCAGGTGCCCTCCGCGGCGACCACCCCGGACCAGCGCAGCGCGGACGCGAACGGCACCTCGTCGCGCACGGTCAGCGGCGCGCCGGGCAGCGCGTCGGCCAGGGCCGCCGAGGTCAGGTTGGGCGTGCCCGCGCTGTGCGCGAACGCGCCGACTGCGGCCCGGGCCGCGGCGGCGTCCCACCCGCCGACCGGCACCACCTCGTCGAGGGTGAGCCGGCCGGTGGTGAGGGTGCCGGTCTTGTCGGTGCACACGACGTCGACGTTGCTGACCGACTCCACCGCGTTGACCTGCTGCACCACCGCGCCGCGCGCGCCGATCGCGGCCGCGCCCGCGGTGTAGGCGACGGCGATGAGGAAGAACAGCCCGTAGGGCACCAGGCCGGACAGCACGGCGGTGATCTGCACCGTGCGCAGCAGCGTGAAGCCCTCCAGCGCGGCCTGCGCCAGTATCGCCCCGCTCATCAGCACGACCAGCGCGATGACCAGCCGGACGACGAACTCGATGCGCCGCTGCAGCGGGGTCCGGTCGGTGCTGGCCCGGCGGGCGTCGGCGGTGAGCCGCCCGGCGTAGCTGTGCGCCCCCACGTCGCGGGCCAGCTGGTGCCCGGCGCCGCGCACGCACAGGCTGCCCGAGCGCAGGTCGTCGCCGGGCTCCTTGGCCACCGGCTCGGACTCGCCGGTCAGCAGCGACTCGTCGGTCTCGACGCGGCCGTCGGCGTCGAGCAGCGGCCCGTCGACGACGACCTGGTCGCCTGCCCGCACCCGCAGGACGTCGCCGCGCACGACCTCCTCGGGAGTCAGCTCGACCTCGGCGCCGTCGCGCAGGACCAGCACCGGCGCGCGGTCGAGCAGCTGGAGCCGGTCGAGCTTGCGCTTGGCCCGGATCTCCTGCACCGCGCTGATCATCGCGTTGATCAGGCCGAGGCCGACGCTGATCAGCGCGTCGCTGTAGCGGCCCAGGCCCAGCAGGGCGACGCCGATGACGAACAGCACCAGGTTGAAGAACGAGAAGACGTTCGTCCGCAGGATGGTGGCGTAGCTGCGCGAGGTGCCGGCGACGGCGGCGTTCGACTCGCCGCGGCGGGCGCGCCTGAGCGCCTCGGCGCTGGTCAGGCCCGCGGCGGGGGGCCGGTCGGTGTCGACGGCCATCGGTGTTCCTGTCGTCGGGCCACTTCGGCGTACGGGTTGCGCCGCACGAGGGAGGGGGTTGGAGCATCCGCGCGAGCGCCGGGCGCCGCCACCCTTCCACCGCGGCGACGAGCCCGCTGCCGGGGGCGACCGATCGGCTCGCGGGCGCCGTGCGGCATCCCCGACGGCCGTGCGGCACGGCCTCCGGATCATGTCCCCCGATCGGGTGCGCTACCCTTCCGCCCGATAAGTCCGTTTCGAGCGTTATGGAGGCTGACCGAGTGATCGCGCCCCCCGCGCCCCCGCCACCCGCGTCCCGGCGACCGATGGCCCTGGTCGCCGGCCTGCTGTCGGCGGCCCTCGTGGCGACCCTGGTGGTCGTGGCCGTGCGGACCGCGTCGGGACCGGGCGAGTCGGCGCGGACGAGCGCGGGGGCGGACACCAGCGCGGGCGTCCTGCTGGGCTGGGGCGAGCCGACCGTCGTCGAGGAGTTCGACGGCCCGCTCGGCCCCCAATGGCGCCTCTACGACGGGCCGGGCCACGTCGGCAACGGCATCCGCTCGCCGGAGGCCATCGGGGTCGACGACGGCCTGCTGACCATCACCGGCGACTCCCGGGGTACCACCGGTGGGATGGCCCTGTTCCCCGGCCAGCTGCACGGCCGCTGGGAGGCCAGGGTGCGGGTCCCGGCCGGCGACGAGACCTACCACGCCCTGCTGCTGCTCTGGCCCGACGCCGAGGACTGGCCGGTCGGCGGCGAGATCGACTTCATGGAGATGCTCGAACCGACGCGGCAGAAGACCAAGATCTTCGTCCACTACGGCGAGGACAACTCCCAGGTGCAGGGCGAGGTCTTCGCCGACGGCACGCAGTGGCGCAACTGGGCGGTGGAGTGGTCGCCCGAGCACGTCGTCGCCTACCTCGACGGCCGCGAGTGGTACCGGACGAGCGACCCGGAGGTGCTGCCGCCGGGCCCGATGCACCTGGCGATCCAGCTCGACTGGTTCCCCGAGGAGGGCGAGGACGGCGAGGTGCGGGAGTCGGAGATGCTCGTCGACTGGGTGAAGGTCTACCCGTTCTGAGCGCGACCGTGTGACGGTGGTCGGCAGGGGTCCGGGGTGGCGACCGGCGGGTTATCGTCCGCCGGTGAGCGCCGTTCCCGAAGCCCTCCCCCCGGTGCCGCCGCTGTGGCTCGAGCTCGACGGCGCGCACAACGTCCGCGACCTGGGCGGCCTGCGGGCCGGTGAGCGCACCGTGCGCCCCGGCGTGCTGCTGCGCGGCGACCACCTCGAGGACCTGTCGGACGCCGCGGCCGCGCAGCTGTGCGACGTCACCGGGCTGCGCGCCGTCGTCGACCTGCGGGCGGTCGAGGAGGGGCCGGAGCCCGGCGGGTGGATGGCCGGGCGGTCGGTCGAGCGGCTGCACCTGCCGCTGGTCGACCTGACCCGGGTCGGCGCCGACGCGCCGCTGCAGCGACCGGACGGCGGCCTCGACTTCACCGCCGCCTACGGCCGGATGCTCGCCGGCGCCGGACCCGCCCTCGTGGAGATCCTGCGGTTCGTCGTCGCGGCCCGTCGCGTCCCGGTGCTCGTGCACTGCGCGGCGGGCAAGGACCGCACGGGGATCGCGGTGGCGCTGCTGCTGGCCGCGGCCGGCGTCGACGAGGACGACATCGCCGCCGACTACGCGGCGACCGGGCTGCGGATCGCCCGGGTCCGCCGGGCCATGCTGGCCCGTGGCGGGTACGCCGACATCCCGGTCCCGGCCGCGTCGCCGCCGCTGGACGAGGCGCCGATCCGGGCCGTGCTGGCCGCCGTGCGCGAGGACGGCGGGAGCACGGGGTACCTGCGCCGCCACGGCGCCACCGACGGCGAGCTGGCCCGCTGGCGCGAGGTGCTGCTCGGCTGACCGCGGGCGGGTGCCGAGACGCTCCACCACCGGGTCCGAGCCACTGCCGTCGCGACACCCCGCAGCGGCCCGGAACCGGGGAGACTGGGGGAGTGCCGAGCGACCCCCGTCCCACCGAGGCGCAGATCCGCCGCGCGCTGGCGGAGTGCATGACGGTCGGCGACATCGACGACGCGATGGGCTGGAAGGCGGGCACCGCCCGCAGGCGCCGGTGGCGCGACGCGGCCAGGGGCGGGCTGCCCTTCGCCGACGCCGAGCTCGGCGGCGTGGCGCTGTGGTTCCGGTCGACGGTCGAGGCGTGGCGGGAGCGGACCGCGGGCCGGGACGCCGAAGGCGCGCCCGACGAGGACGCACTCGACGAGGACACGGACGACGAGGACACGGACGACGAGGACACGGACGACGAGGACACGGACGACGAGGACGCGCTCGACGGGGACGACGGGGACGACGGGGACGACGGGGACGAGCCCGCTGACGAGGGCGCCGACGAGCCGGAGCCCGAGGCCGCGCCGGAGCCGGAGGCCACGCCGGAGCCCGCGCCGGAGCCGGATCGGCCCGCCCTCGTCTCGGGCTACGCGCTGGAGCCGGGCCAGCGGGTGCTGGTGGACGTGCGCGGGCGCTGGCGGGAGGCGCACGTCCGCCACCGCGACCGGGCCACCGTCGCCGTCGACTACACCCTCGACGGCACCCCGTCGGGCCTGCGCCGCCAGCGGGTCGGGCTGGACCGGATCCGCCTCCCCGACGAATGATCGGGGCGGGGCGCGATGCGCTCGTCGAAGGAGGTCGGTCGCCAGTGCTCGATCCGCGCGTCCAGCGCCGCCACCGGCTGCGCAACGCGAGCCAGGCCGTGCTGATCGTCGGCGGGATGGTGGCGGTGCTCGCGCTGCTGGCGTGGGCGTTCTTCGGGCCGGTCGGGCTGCTGGTGGCGCTCGGTGCGGCCGTGGTGGTGCTCGCGTTCCGCCCGGTGCCCTCCCCGCGGCTGGTGCTGTCGATGTACCGGGCCCGGGAGGTGCCGCCCTGGGTGCTGCCCGAGCTGCACCGCTTCGTCCGGGTGCTGGCCGAGCGGGGTGGGCTGCCCGCGGTGCCCCGGCTGTACTACGTGGCCAGCCCGATGCTCAACGCGTTCGCCGTCGGTCGCGGCGACGAGGCCGCCATCGCGGTGACCGACGGCCTGCTGCGCAGCCTGCCCGGCCGCGAGCTGGCCGGGGTACTGGCGCACGAGGTGAGCCACATCCGGGCAGGCGACCTGTGGATCATGAACCTGTCCGACGTGCTCGGCCGGGTCACCCACGCGCTGGCCTACGGCGGGTTGCTGGCGGTGCTGGTCAGCCTGCCGGTGACGCTCGGCGGCGACTACCCGTCGCTGTGGCTGCTGGCGCTGCTCGGGGCGCTGCCGACGGTGGTCAGCCTGCTGCAGCTGGCGCTGTCGCGCTCCCGCGAGTACGACGCCGACCTGGAGGCCGCCGTGCTCACCGGCGACCCGGACGGCCTGGCCGACGGGCTGGAGCGGCTGGAGCGCGCGACCGGTCGCATCTGGGAGCGGGTGGTGGTGCCGCACCGGCGGGCCCCCGACCCGCTGCTGCTGCGCACCCACCCGGCGACCGAGGAGCGGGTGCGGCGGCTGCGCCGGCTGGTGCCGCGCACCGACCGCGACCGCCTGGGCGGCCACGCGCCCCTGCGCCCGAGCGCGTACCGGCCGGTGGCGGCCCCGGTCCGGCTGCGCTTCCCCGGGGTGCGCTGGTAGCGGCGCCGGGCCAGGCTGGCCCGGTGGCGCCGCCGGTGATCATCGAGTTGGCCGTGAACGGACCGACCCCGCGCTCGGTCAACCCGCACGTCCCGCGCAGCCCGGAGGAGATCGCCGAGGCCGCGCTGGAGGGCATCGCCCGCGGCGCGTCGATCGTGCACAACCACAACGACGAGCCGATGTTCACCGCCGACGGGGTGCACGCCGTCGAGCCCTACCTGCAGGCCTGGGGGCCGGTGCTGGAGCGCCACCCCGACGCGCTGCTCTACCCGACGATGGCCGCCGGCGCGCGGGGGATCGACGTGCGCGACCGGTGGGGGCACGTGGAGGAGCTGGCCCGGCGGGGGATGGGCGGGATGACGCTGGTCGACCCGGGCTCGGTCAACGTCGGCATGACCAGCCGCGCCGGGGTCCCGGCGGCCGCGGCGGACGGGCCTTACCAGAACTCCTACGCCGACATCGAGCACATGCTCGCCCGCACGGCCGAGCTGGGCGCCGCGCCCAGCATCTCGATCTTCGAGCCGGGGTTCCTGCGCACCGCGCTGGCGCTGCACCGGGCCGGGCGGGTGCCGCCCGGCGCGATCGTGAAGCTGTACTTCGGCGGCGCGCTGGAGTTCGGCCTGCCGCCCACCGCGGCCGCGCTCGACGCCTACCTGGAGCTGCTGGAGCCCTCCGGGCTGCCGTGGTCGGTCGCGGTGCTCGGCGGCGACGTCGTCGCCTGTGGACTCGCTGAGCGCGCCGTCCGCAGGGGCGGGCACGTCCGCGTCGGGCTGGAGGACCACGCCGGCCCGGCCACGCCGACCAACCGCGAGCTGGTCGACGGGGTGGTGGCACTGGTCGAGCGGCTGGGGCGCAGCCCGGCGAGCATCGTCGAGGCGCGCGCCCTGCTCGGCGTGCCGGCCCGGCGCGGCGCCGCGGGCTGAGACCTTCCTGTGACCCGCCTCTCGCGGGTCCCACCCCGGCCGGGCCACACTGCACGCCAGTAGCCGGCGGAGGGGGGTCGCATGGGACGCGACTGGGACGGGCACGACCACCACTGGTTCGGCCCGCACGGCGGCCCCGGCCCGCGCGGCGGCCCGGGCTGGCACGACGCGCCGGGCTTCTGGCCCGTCCTGCCCGCGCTGCTGGCGACGCTGCTGGCCGCCGTCGTCGTGCTCGCGGTGCTGTGGCGCAGCGGGTGGCTCGACCGACTGGTCGACCGGGCGCGGCCGCGGCCGGTCGCGGCCGCCCCGACCGCCGACTGGGACGACGCGGTGCGCCGGTTCGGCGACGTGGCCGCGGAGTACGCGGCCTTCGAGTGCGACCCGCGCTCGGTGCTCGACCTGCCGGCCCTGGTGGACGTGCGCCGGCCCGCCACGGCCCGGTTCGTCGACGCCTTCGCCGAGGTCTCGGCGCTGCTCACCGACGACCACCCGGGCGCGCCGCACGCGGGGGAGTTCGTCGCCGCGGTGGAGCGCGCGGAGCGGTCGTGGACGGCCGCGGTCGACGCCGCCCGCCGCCACGGCGCCTCCGGGTTCAGCGACGACGAGCGCGCCCTGATCGACCAGGTGCGCACGCTGCTCGAGGTGGTGGCGTCCTCGCCGTTCGACGCCGAGCGCCGCACGGCCTTCGAGCAGGCCCGCGGCCGGTTCGCCGAGCTGGAGAAGCGCACGGGCTGGCGGCTGCCCGCCCCCGCGGCCGTGGCGATCGAGGACCGGGCCCGCGGGGCCCTGGTCGGCTCGGCCGACTGAGGCCGGGGCGGGGACCGGGCGCGGTGCGGATCGCCTCCCTGCTGCCGGCGGCCACCGAGATCGTCATGGCGCTGGGCCTGGACGACCAGCTGGCCTGCGTGACGTTCGAGTGCGCGGCGGCGGCGCGGGCCCGCCGCCCGGTGGTCGTCGACACCGCCATCCCGCCCGACCTCACCCCCGGCGAGATCGACGCCTGGGTGCGCGACCGGACCGCGCGCGGGCTGGCGGTGTACGAGCTGGACCGGGCCGCGCTGGCCGCGCTCGACCCCGACCTCATCCTCACCCAGGACCTCTGCCGCGTCTGCGCGCTGCCGGCGGGCACGGTCGCCGACGCCTGCCGGGCGATCGGCACCGACGCCGAGGTGCTCTCCCTCGACCCGCACACCCTCGACGAGGTGCTCGACTCGATCACCGCCGTCGGGCGGGCCGCGGGTGTCGACGCGGTGGCGGCCGCGCTGGTCGCCGGCCTGCGGGCGCGGCTGGCGGCCGTGGCCCGGGCGGTGGCGGGCCGGCCCCGCCCGCGCGTGCTCGTCCTGGAGTGGACCGACCCGCCCTTCCTGCCCGGCCACTGGGTGCCCGAGCTGGTCCGCCGGGCGGGCGGCGAGCCCGTCGGCGCGGTCGAGGGCGGGCGCAGCACGGCGGCGTCGTGGGCCGAGCTGCCCGCGGCGGACGTGGTGGTCGTGGCCCCGTGCGGGATGGACCTGGCCGCCGCGCTCGCGCAGTGCCCGGCGGTGGCCGCGCGGCTGCCCGGGGTGTCGCTGGTCGCGATCGACTCGGCCGGCTACGTGGTGCAGGCCGGCCCCGCGCTGGTCGACGGGGTGGAGGCGCTGGCCTGGGCGCTGCACCCGGCGACCGTGGCGCGTCCACCGGCGGGCCGGATCGCCCACCACCGCGGGTGATCGATCCGAGCCGGATCGGGTACGTGGGTGGACGGGAGCGGCCCTCATCCCGTGGAGGGGGACGAGAGCCGCTCCCACCCGCCGGTCAGTGCGCGGCGGACCCCTCGGGACGTCGCGACACCGGAGCGGCCGCGGTCGGGTCGTCGGCGGTCAGGTCGACCGACGACGTCTCCCGCAGGGCGAGGGTGCAGGCGATCGACAGCACGCAGCAGGCGGCGATCACCGCCGACACGGCGAACGTGCCGCCGCCCCCGGCCAGCACCGAGGCGAAGATCAGCGGGCCGATGCCCGCACCGATGCCGGCGATCTGGTAGCCCAGCGCGGAGCCGGTGTAGCGGGTGCGGGTGGAGAACAGCTCGCTGTAGAGCGCGCCCAGCGGCCCGTACCAGCACGCGTGCACGACGCCCTGGCCCACGACCACGGCGACGATCAGCAGGAAGCCCGAGCCCGAGTCGATGAGCGGGAAGAGCGCGAACGCCCAGATCGTCATGCCGATCGCCCCGGCCAGGACCATCGGACGGCGCCCGAAGCGGTCGGACAGGTGCGAGAAGAACAGCGTGCCGAAGATCGCCACCACCGACGACAGGGTGAGCGCGTTGAGCACCTCCGGGCGCGGGAAGCCGACCTGCACCGCGTAGGAGATGACGAAGACGGTGAGCGTGCCCTGGGCGACGAACGCCCCGAAGCCGACGCCGATCGAGAGCAGCAGGTTGCGCGGGTGGTTGCGCAGGACCTCCAGCACCGGCGGGCGCGAGTGCTCGGCGGCCGCCGCGGCCTCGCGGAACACCGGGGTCTCGGTGACCCGCAGCCGGACGAACAGGCCGACGCCCAGCAGTGCGATGCTCAGGATGAACGGGATGCGCCAGCCCCAGACCAGGAAGCCCTCCTCGCCGGAGATCGCCGCCGAGGCGGCCAGCACGAGGGTCGACAGGACCATGCCGCTGGGCGCGCCCGCCCCGGTGAAGCTGGCCCACAGCCCGCGCCGGGAGGTGGCGTGCTCGGCGGACATCAGCACCGCGCCGCTCCACTCGCCGCCGATGGCCACGCCCTGCAGGACGCGCAGCAGGATCAGCAGGATCGGCGCCCAGGCCCCGATCTGGGCGTTGGTGGGCAGCAGGCCGATCAGCGTGCTGCCCACGCCCATGATCGTCATGCTCAGCACGAGCATCCGCTTGCGACCGAGCCGGTCGCCGAAGTGGCCGAAGAGCAGCCCGCCGATGGGGCGCGCGAAGTAGCCGGTGGCCAGGGTGCCGAAGCTGGCCACGGTGCCGACGACCGGGTCGAGGTCGGAGAAGAAGACCCGGTTGAACACCACCGCCGACGCGGTCGCGTAGAGCAGGAAGTCGTAGTACTCGATCACGCTGCCGAGGTAGCTGGACAGCACGGCGCGCCGGAGCTGGATGCCCGACTTGTCGGGTTGCGTCATTGCGGTGCCCTGTCTGCTGGAGAGCTGGATCTGGGGGACGGGCCGGTCCACTCGCCCATCGGTCAGCGAGCTGCGTCACAATCGAGCAGAATGTTAGGCACTTTCCTGACCGTCGGCAATGTTCTCGCCCAACATCATCGGAGCTAGAGTGTCTGTCGTGCACGCCGCGGGTCAGCCGGAACCCGACCTCGACGGGCCCACCCCCGACGGCGCCCCGCGTCCGCAGGCCATCCTGCTGACCTTCTTCGGCAGCTACCTGCTCGGTCGCGACGTCCAGGTGGCCACCAGCAGCGTCATCGAGGTGCTCGACCGCGTCGGGGTCTCCGAGCACGCCACCCGCTCCACGCTCAGCCGGATGGCCCGCCGCGACCTGCTGCGCCGGGTCCGCCGCGGCCGCCAGGTCTACCTCGGGCTGACCACGCGCAGCCAGGAGATCCTGCGCGACGGGGAGACCCGGGTCTGGCACACCGGCGCGGTGAACGAGCAGTGGGACGGCACCTGGACGCTGCTGGGCTTCTCGCTGCCCGAGTCCTGGCAGCGCCAGCGCCACGAGCTGCGCTCGCGGCTGCTGTGGGCCGGCTTCGGCCCGCTGCAGAACGGGCTGTGGATCTCCCCGTCGCACGCCGACGTCGCCGCGGTCACCGAGGGACTGCAGGCGGCCCGGCACATCCGCGCGTTCGAGGCGCGCGCCCTCGCCCCGACCGACCTCGACGGCCTGCTGTGCGACGCGTGGGACCTCGACGCCATCGCCGCGCGCTACCGCGGTTTCGTCGAGCGCTGGCAGGAGGCCGGGCGGCGCCCCCCGCTGCCCGACCGCCTCGCCCAGCACCTCGCGCTGCAGACCGACTGGCTGCAGGTGATCCGCCAGGACCCGCGGCTGCCGGCGCGCCACCTGCCGCGCGACTGGCCCGCCGCGCACGCCCAGGAGGTCTTCCGGACGTTCTACTCCGAGCTCGACCCGGAGGCGCGCACGATCGCCGCGCGGATCCTCGACCTCGTCCCCGACCTCGACGCCGGGCCGGGCTGAGCCGCACCGGCCACGACGTCGCACCGGCTCAGCGCGACGGGCCGCCGCCGCCGGACGGCTCGGTGCCGGTGTCCACCCCGACCGCCAGCGAGACGGCGTAGCCGGCGGTCACGTCGCCGGTGGCGGTGGCCAGCTGCAGCGCCCCGCCGTCGTCGCCGAAGACGTTGTCGCCGCTCAGGCTGACGTCGGCCAGGTTGCCCACCGAGTCCTCGTAGCCCGGCTCGGCGTAGACGACCTCGCACACGTCCTGCGGCAGCGCCACCTGCGAGGTGGCCACGGCGTTCGCGGCGTCGGCGATGGCCGCCTCGTCCGGGTAGACCTCGAAGTGGACGTGCGGCCAGCGCCCGGCGTAGCAGGCCGGGAAGATGCTGGTGAAGCGGACCTTCCCGGAGGCGTCGGCGATCTGCACGCCGCGCAGGAAGTTCTGGTCCTCGACCCCCTCCGAGTAGAGCGAGTAGCCGCCCTCGCGGCTGCAGTGCCACACGTAGACGGCCGCACCGGCGAACGCCGACCCGCCCGCGGCCAGGTCGGAGATCGTCAGGTCGAGCGTCATCGGCACGCCCTCCGCGGTGCCGCTCGACGACCCGAAGCTCGACCGGATGTCGCTGCGCACGACCCCGCTCTCGGAGAGCACGTCCGGGCCGTTGGACCCGTCGCCGGGGTACGGGCCCGCCGTCTCGTCCGGGACCTCACCGGTCGAGGTCGTCGCGGTCGCGCTCCCGGCGCCCGCGCCGCACGCCGCCAACCCGACCGCCACCGTCCCCAACCCGAGCGCCCTGAGCACCCGGCGCCGCCCGACCATCGTCGCCATGTCGAAGCCCAGGCCCTGGTCGACGACGTCCTCGTGCGGCCTGGGCAGGGCACGACCGCGGTAGGTCGGCACGCGACCGTCTTCCTGGTTCCGCTTCACAGTTCCTCCGTGCAACTCGGGTACGACCCGACGGTAGGCAGCGGGTCGATCCAGGACCTGTGCGTCACCTGAGTGCGCGCTGTGAGCGAGGATCCGCCGGGCGGGGCTGCGACGTGGCTGAGGGACCCGCTGCGGCTCGGCCGACCCGGACGCTATCGCGCGTCTGGTGGTGGGCTCAGGACGAGCCGGCGCAGGTCGGCGGTGATGTCGGCGGCGTCACGGGTGTCGGGCCAGTGGTGCGCCGGGCGGCCCCGCGGGTCGACCAGGTACGTGATCGCGGTGTGCGGTACCGCGTAGCCGTCGGGGTCGTCGGGGTCGGGGCGGCGCCGGGCGAAGACCAGGAACGCCCGCTTCGCCTCCTCGATCCGCTCGGGCGGGCCGGTCAGGCCGGTGAACCGCGGGTGCGCGGCCTCCAGGTGGGCGCGCAGGACGTCGGGGGTGTCGCGCTCGGGGTCGACCGTGACGTAGAGCGGGACGACGAGGCCGGGCGGCGGGTCGAGGGCGTCCAGCGCGGCCGACAGCTTCGCCAGCGCCCGCGGGCAGACCACCCGGCACGACGTGAAGCCGAACTGCACCAGCAGCCACGAGCCCCGGTAGGTGCGCTCGGTGACCTCCCGCCCGTGGTGGTCGACCAGGTCGAACGCGGCCCGGATCGGCGGGGCGGTCACGGCACCAGCGCCAGGTCGACGGCCGGGCCGTCGGGCACGCGCACCACGACGCCGCCGTCGACGGCGGGAGCGTCGAGCTCGGTGCCGCCGAGCAGCAGGCGGGCCCCCGCCGGAACCCGCCCGATCGTCACCGCGCCGTCGCCGGGCACGGCCGTCTCCCGGCGCAACCGGGCGTGCAGCACGCCGTCGACGACCTCGGCCCGGCTCACCTCGACGTCCCGGTCGACCTCGACGAGCGCGGGCTCGGCGTGGTGCGCGGCGCTCCACGGCTCGTTGTAGAGCCCCCACAGCCCGTCCGCGACGTTGAGCCGGGCGTAGCCGAGCAGCACGTTGCCGGTCATCGGCTCGATCTCGGTGCGGTGGCCGCAGGCGTCGGCGGGGGTGTCGTTGCGGGGGTAGTGGAGCGCGCCGTCGCGCCAGGTCGGGGCCATGAACCGGTCGGCGTGCGCGAGCAGCCCGTCGAGGGTGGCGCGGTCGCCCATCTCCGAGGCCCACGCCGCGACCCAGCCCGTGTCGCAGGTGTCGGTCACGACCGGCTGCCCCATGACCTGGCGGGCGGGGGCCGACCGCACCGACAGGGTGCCGTCCGGGCCGGGGACGAGGAAGTCGGCGACCTGGCGCGGGTAGTTCTCCCGGACGAAGTCGCGGTTCCAGGTGTTCATCAGCGTCCCGCACCAGGCGTCGACCCACGGCGAGGGCGCCTCGTTGGGCCGCACGGCGCGGCTGTCCTCGGCCAGCATCATGTTGTAGTGGCCGCCGGCGTCCAGGCGGCCGAACTCGGCCCAGGCCCGCTCGTAGCCGGCCACGACGTCGTCGGCGCGGGTGCCGCCGGTGAGCAGGTCGTGCAGCCGGAAGCCGAGGATGGCCGGCTGGTTGCAGATCTGGAAGACGCAGTTGGGCTCGCACGCGATGCCGACGTAGCCGTTGCGCACCATCTGCCAGTACAGGTGCTCGGTGAGCGAGTCGCGGTCGTAGGCGAAGCGCTTCTCGCCGCCGCCCCAGAAGAACGACCAGTGCCGGAAGGTCAGCGAGCCCGGCCGGGCGTACCGGTCGTCGGCGAAGAGGTGGTCGTGCAGCAGCGCGCAGGACTGCACGTAGGCGCTGTACATGATGTTGTCGCGGACGACCGGGTCCCACTCCTCGCCCAGCCGGTCGGCCAGGTGGGCGTTGAACACCGAGCCGCCCCGGCTCACGTCGCGCCAGTACATCCACACCTCGGGCAGCAGCAGCTTGTCGATCAGCCGCTGCATCATCGGGCGGAACAGGCCCGGCGCGGCCGGGAGCCGGTGGCGGTGGGTCAGCGCGAGGCCGTAGACCATGTAGGCGAGCTGGAAGCGGTAGCCGCCGAAGTCGTCCTGGCCGGTGCCCTTGCCCTGCATCAGCGACCAGTCGTTGGGCTGGCGGCGCGACAGCTCGTCCCAGTGGCGCAGGTGGCCCGACTGCTCGCGGTCGAGTTGGCGCATGCCACCACAATGGTCCTGGGCGCAAGACGGGGCCAGGCCCCCGGTCCCCGCGCCCGACCTTCGATCAGGCCACGAGCGCTGATCGGCGCGGCGTGGTTCGGTGTCCGCACCGCGGATGTGATCGGAGGGCGCGATGGAGCGGGTCTACACGGCCGAGGCGACGGCGTACGGGGCGCGGCTGGGGGCGGTGGTGTCCTCCGACGAGCGGCTGGACCTCCAGCTCTCGCGGCCGGCCGAGATGGGCGGCGACGGCGGCCCCGGCACGAACCCCGAGCAGCTGTTCGCCGCCGGGTACGCGGCCTGCTTCCACAGCGCCATGCGCTTCGCGGTGCCGGCTCTCGACCTGCCCGCCGACGCCCTGCAGGACTCGCACGTCACGGCGCGGGTGACGTTCCTGCGCGACGGGGTCCCGAACTTCGGGCTGGCCGTGGAGCTGGCGCTGCACGCGCCGCGGCTCACCCGGGAGCAGGCGACGGCGGCGATGGAGAAGACCCACACGATCTGCCCGTACTCGAAGGCGACCGCGGGCAACATCCAGGTCGACCTCCGCGTGGAGTAGCCCCACCTCTCCGCACCCGCCCCTCCGTCCCCCCGGCCCGGAACGTCAGGAAAGCCACCATCAGGACACCTGGCGTCCTGATGGTGGCTTTCCTGTCACGTGGGTGCGGGGCTCAGCCCTTCGCGGGGCCGTAGGTCAGGTGGACCACGCCGTTGTCGAGGCCCTCGGCGCCGATCAGCGCCATGGTGGTCTGCGGGCCGCCCTCGGGGAACAGGCGCGGGCCCTCGCCGACGGCGACGGGGTAGACGAACAGGTGCAGCTCGTCGACCAGGCCGTCGGCGATCAGCGCCCGGACCAGGGTGCCGCTGCCGCTGATGTAGATGCCGCCGTCGATGCCGTCCTTGAACTCGCGGATCATGTCGGCGTCGTAGCCGCCGAGGATGGTCGCGGGCTCCCAGTCGCCCTTCTCGAGCGTGCTGGACACGACGTACTTGTGGGTCTCGTTGAAGAACGGGGCGCCCGGGTCGTCCTCGACGGTGCGGCTCGACCACGCCGGGCCGAACATCTCGTAGGTGGTGCGACCCAGCAGGATCGCCGAGCTCGACGCGGTCAGCGGGCCGACGGCGCCGATCATCTGCTCGGTGAACGGGTAGTCCATCGTCCACATCGGAGCGCCGATGACGCCGTCGAGGGTGGTGAACTCGTGCACCTTGATCGTGCCCATGGTGGTGCTCCTGCTCGCTCGTTCCGGTGCGGCCGGGCCGCCTTCCGGGTGCATCGTGGTGGTGTCGAGGTGTGGGACCGCACCCGGGTGGTGGGCTCATCGACGCGCGGTCATGCCCTGCGTCACACGAGCTCGGCCGCGGCCTCGTGCAGCGCCCTGGCCAGCTCCCGGACGGGGGGCGAGGGCTGCCCGGGTCTGCGGGCCAGCACCGAGCGGCGGCGCTCCACCGGTCCGCCCTGCACGGTGAGCAGCCGGACCCCGGCCGGGACCGCGGCGACCAGGCTGGCCGGCACGGTTGTGACGCCGCAGCCCGCGGCGACCAGGCGCAGCTTCGTCAGCCAGTCGCGGGCGGTGTGCGCGACCCGGGGCCGCCCGGCCAGCCCCGGCCACACGCCCAGCAGCGGCTCGGCGCCGCTGTCGGGGCTGGCGATCCAGGCCAGCTCGGTCAGGTCCTCGACGGGCACGGTGTCGTGCGCGGCGAGCGGGCTGCCCGCCGGCACCGCGAGCCGCAGCGTCGACTCGACCAGCGTCGCCAGCTCCAGGCGGGGCGTCTCGTCGTCCGGCGGGCGGAAGGGCGGCCGCGACGACAGCACGGCCAGGTCGAGCGTGCCCGCGCGCAGGGACCTGACCAGCGCGGGCGTGGTGCCCTCCCGGGTCGTGACGGCGATGTCGGGCCGGGACCGGCGCAGCGTGGCCAGCGCCCGCGGCACCAGGACGGCCCCGGCGCTGATGAACATCCCCAGCCGGACGACGCCGCCGCTCGCGGCCAGGCCGCGCAGCTCGCGCTCGGCCGCGTCCAGGGCGTCCAGCGCGACGCCGGCGTGGCCCAGGAGCGCCAGCCCGGCGGGGGTGAGCCGCACGCCGTCGCGGCGGCGCTCGAACAGGGCGCCGCCCGCCGCCCGCTCCAGCACGGCCACCTGCCGGGACACCGCCGACTGCGTGTAGCCGAGCGCGGCCGCGGCGGCGGTGAAGGTGCCGCGCTCGGCGACCTCGCGCAGCACGCGCAGGCCGGTCACGGTCAGGTCCATGAGGCACAGGCATACCACCGGCGCTCGACTCTCGTCGGTCGCATGGCTGCTGCTCGCCGCCGGGTTCGGTCGGGAGACGGCAGCACCGTCCGGGCTCGCCCGCCTGCCGGTCGGCGGGGCAGGATCGGCCCATGCCCGTCTTCGCCGTGACCTACGCCTACCCCGACGACACCGCCGACGCCCGCGCGGCCGTCCGCCCGACGCACCGCGAGTTCCTGCGCGGGCTGGCCGACGAGGGCGTGCTGCTGGTCTCCGGCCCCTACGCGCAGGGGGAGGCGGCGGGCGCGCTGCTGATCTTCCGCAGCTCCACGAAGGACGAGCTGCTCGCTCTGCTCAAGCAGGATCCGTTCCAGGTCGAGGGCCTGGTCTCGGAGGTGGTCGCGACCGAGTGGGACGTGGTGACCGGCTCGCTCGCCCCGCACTTCTAGTCGGGCTCGCGCAACCGACCGGTGCGGCGCAGCCACTCCAGCACCGCGAGCACGCGGCGGTTGTCGCGGCGCGGCTCCGGGCCGGCCTCGGCGCTCTCGGGCAGCATCCGGCGGAAGATCCGGGTCAGGTGCCGCTCGGCGACCGGCAGCGAGATGTAGAGGCTGTCGGCGATCTCCCGGTTGGACAGGCCCTGGGCGAGCAGGTCGAGCACCTCGACCTCGCGCGCGGTGAAGTCGGTCGCGCCCTCGTTGCGCCGGCGCCACTCCTCGGCGGCCTCCTGGGAGAACATCGGGTCGACGACGACGCGCCCCGCCGCGACGCGCTGCACCGCCTCCTTGAGCATGGCCCGGTTCACCCGGTCCTTGAACAGGTAGCCCACGCCCCCGGTGCCGCCGAGGTCGCCGAGGGCGCGGGTGGCGTAGCGCAGCTGCACGTCCTGCTCGTAGCCGGACAGGATGATGATCCCGACGTCGCCGAGGCGCTCGCGCAGCGTCCGGCCGAGGGTGAGGCCCTCGTCGGACCAGGTGGGCGGCAGGCGCAGATCGAGGACGGCGACGTCGATCGGGCCGATCCGGTCGAGGCGGTCGAGCAGCTCGTCGCCGTCGGTGGTGTCGGCCGCGACCTCGATGCCGCGGCTGTTCAGGGCGGACACCAGGCTGCCGCGCCACAGCTCGTTGTCGTCGACCAGGGCGACTCGCACGCCGGTGCTCGCTTTCGGGTCGTCGGCGCCCGGGTGGGCACCCTCCACGGTGCGTCACCGGGAGGATATCGACCGTAGCCCCCGATCGGGCGATCAGGCCGGCACCGACGGGAGCAGCGCGCGCAGCGTGGTGCCGGTGCCGGTGGGGCTCTCGACGGTGAGCGTGCCGCCCAGCTCGGCCACCCGGTCGCGCAGCCCGGCGAGCCCGCGCCCGGCGCGCACCGCGGCCCCGCCGCTGCCGCCGTC
This sequence comes from Pseudonocardia humida, assembly GCF_023898865.1. Lineage (GTDB taxonomy): Bacteria > Actinomycetota > Actinomycetes > Mycobacteriales > Pseudonocardiaceae > Pseudonocardia > Pseudonocardia humida. The sequence continues at coordinate 91,147 of NZ_JAGSOV010000011.1, read as the reverse complement.
GCGCACGACCACCTCGAGGACCCCGTCCGACGGCTCGACGACGATCTCCACGTGGGACGCGCCCGCGTGCTTGTGGACGTTGGTCAGCGCCTCGCGCAGCAGGTAGTAGGCGGGCAGGGTGAGCACGCCGAGGTCCTCGGCGGTGATCCGGCGGGTCGCGTCCAGGCGCAGCTCGGTGGCCATCCGGGCGACCGCGGCGTCCAGGCCGGAGGACAGCTCGGGCGGCGCGGTGCCGCGCTCGAGGCCGCGGATCTGGTCGAGCGCGAGGCGCAGCTTGCCGGCCAGCTCCTCGGCGGCGTCCCCGCCCCGGTCGGGCAGGTCGTCGAGCAGGCCGTCGAGGTCCATGCGGGCGGCGGCGATGGTCTGCTGGACTCCGTCGTGCAGGTCGCGGCGGAACTGGGCGCGGGCGCGGTCCAGGGCCAGCCGCTCGCCCGCGCGGGCCGCGTTCAGCTGGGCCAGCCGCATCCGCAGCACGGCGTGCAGCTGCTGGTTCTCGGCCACGATCGACAGCACCGCGGCGAACGACCGGACCGCGGCCGGGTCGTCGCGCAGGGCCGGCCCGCCGACCAGCGCCGCCACCGGCTCGCCCCCGGTGCCGGTGATCCACTGCACGAACCGGTCGCCGCGGGTGGTGTCGGGCAGCTCGCGCAGCCGCCCGGCTCCGTCGATCACGATCGGCCTGCCGGGCACCACGAACAGCAGCTCGGCGGTCGGGTCGGACAGCGCGCTGCGGGCGTAGGCGGTCAGCGACTCGGGCGTCCGCTCGGTGGGCAGCGCGTCGACGAACGTCGCGGCCAGGATGCGGCCGCGGTTGATCGCGGTGGCCAGCGCGGCGGTGACGCCGATCGAGAGCAGGCCGACGACCGTGGAGTTGGCGTGCAGCGGCAGCAGGCCGGGCGACATCGCGCCCACCGCGTTGACGACGGCCGCGGCGCCGCCCCACCCGGCCGCGGCCAGGCTCAGCGGGCGCAGGATCCGCCGCTGCGCCGGGGTCGCCGAGCGCAGCCGCCGCAGGGCGACCCGGGCGAACCAGGCGCCCACCACCACGAAGCCGGCCGACGCCACGACCGCCAGCGCGGTGCTGGCGGTCGGGTCCGGCCACGGCGCGGGCCAGAACGCGGCGGGGGAGAAGCCCAGCCACTCCGGCCGCGACACCAGCGCGATCGGGATGGTCGCGCCGGTCGTCCCGATCAGCGCGACCGCCACCCACCGGCGGCCGTCGGCGTCCAGGCGCGAGCGCCCCCAGCGCAGGACCCCGCAGCCCAGCGAGGTGTAGACGATCGCGCTGCCGAACAGCCACGAGGGCAGCGAGCCCCACGTGGGGTGCACGTCGAGGCTGAGCACGATCCACCCGGCCGCCGCCGCGACGAAGCACAGCCCCGTGAAGCGCTCCTCGTGCTGGGCGACGAGGTAGTGGCCCAGCGCCACCAGCGACATCACCACCGTGGCGTTGACGCCGACGAAGAACGGCTCGTCGCGCACGGCGGGCAGCTGGATCAGTACGGTCAGCGCGCCCGCGCCGACCACGCCCATGGCCCACCGGTAGCCGAACGCGAGGCGGTGCCCGCGCAGGCTGCGCACCGGTTCGGAGGCCACTCCCTGGTGTCGGTCGTCGATCACGCGGTGTTAGCCGGACCGACCACACCCGGGCGCGTCCGTCGAGCCGGTCGACCCTCGAACCGTGAGGGGAAACCCTCGGCTTTCCGCCGGGTTGCCGGTCTGCCCGCGGACCGCGGGCGCGACGACAATTCGGGTACCGCGGCCGAGGTGAGGGCGGTGGAGGGGCCGTTACCTCGCCGATGGACCGCGCGGTACCCGGCCGGCGCAGCCCCCCGTGCCGGCCCGGGGATGCGCCGCCGGCGGGCTGGTCCTGCCGGCGGCGCTACCGGCCGTCCGACGGCGGTCGGCGCGCTCGGGCGGCGCTGGACCCGTCGGGTGTTCGGGTGGCGCCCGCCGGCGGGAACGCAGGCACCCGCCCACCGCCGCCGGGCATCAGAGGTTGACGCCGCGGTCGCGCAGCCAGGGGCGGGGGTCGATCTTCTGGCCGCCCGGCGTGGTGACCTCGATGTGCAGGTGCGGGCCCGTCGAGCGGCCGCGGTTGCCGACCTCGGCGATCACCTCGCCCGCCGCGACCCGGTCGCCGACCTTGACGAACGAGCGGTTGACGTGGCCGTAGGTGGTGACCGTGCCGTCGCCGTGGCGGACGCGCACCCACAGCCCGAAGCCGGAGGCGGGGCCGGAGTCGATGACGGTGCCGGCCAGCGGGACGTGGATCGGGGTGCCGATCGGGGCGGCGATGTCCAGGCCCTGGTGCTGGCGCCCGCCGCGGGCGCCGAACCCGGAGCTGACCCGGCCGGCGACGAGCTGGGCGGACCCCGCCCTCGCCGCGGGCGCGGCCGGCTCAGCGGGCTTCGGAGCAGCGGCGGGCTTCGGGGCGGCGGCGGGCGGTGCGGCGGGCCTCGCGGGCTCCGCGGCCGGCTTCGCGGCCTCCTCGGCCCGGCGGGCGACCTCGGCGTCGCGGGCGGCCTGCGCCTCGGCCTCGCGCGCGGCCTGGGCCTCCTGCACCCGGCGGGCCTCCTCGGCCACCCGGGCCGCTTCGGCCAGCCGGGCCTCCTCAGCGGCCCGCGCTGCGGCGGCGGCCTGCAGGTCGGCCGCCTTGACGAGCCCGGCGGCGTCGACGACGAGCGGTTGCACGGCGGCGATCGAGGCGACCGGCTCGGGCGCGGCGACGCCGACGACGGGATCGGTGCTGAAGAAGTCGCCCAAGGCGGTGCGCATCGCGGTCGTGCCGTCCGAGACCAGCGGGACGGCCTGGGCCAGCAGCTGCTGGCCCGCGGCGGCGACGGTGGTGCCGGCGACGGCCAGCGCCACCAGCCGTCCGGGCCGGGGGCCGGTCTCGGCCGACCCGGGCTGGGCGATGTGCACGTGCGGGATGGCCACGGCCAGCGCGCCCTCCAGCAGAGGCTGGGGGTGGGCGCGCCGGCCGTGCGGGGAGCGGTGCCGGGCCACGGATGTCCTTCCGACGATCACGTCCGGAGCCTTCGGCGCGGGAGGTTGCCCCGGATCCGCGAGCGTGATCAACTCGTTATCTCGTGCTCCGGACGCTAATCGCGCCCTTCCCCGTCCGGGTGGCCTGCGCCGTTCGGCTGAGGCCGGAGGGCCACACCCTGCGACGAACGCCGCGCACGATCGAGTGGGCACGGCCGGGTCGGGGCCCTGCCGCTCGTCCTGCCGCACGTCGCCGCGAGGGCGCCGCCCGCCCGCCGATCACCGCAGGCCGCCGGTACCCGGCACCGCGGGTACCGCAGCTCGTCGCGGCCCGGCTCCCGCGCGGCGCGATCGCGGACGGTCGCGGTCTCACCCGGGACCGTCCGCCCTCGCCTCCCACCACCCTCCCCGCCCCTCCCCGCGGACGTCAGGAGAGCCACCATGCGGACGCCGGACGTCCTGATGGTGGCTTCCCTGACATGAGCGGGCGGGGTGGGAGGAGTGGCGGGTGGGGCAGCGCGAGGGGAGAACGGCTACGGCTGCGTGGCGCGGGACTGGATGGCGGTCAGCGCGATCGTGTAGACGATGTCCTCGACCTCGGCGCCGCGGCTGAGGTCGTTCACCGGTCGGGCCAGGCCCTGCAGCATCGGCCCGATGCTGACCACGTCGGCGCTGCGCTGCACGGCCTTGTAGGTCGTGTTACCCGTGTTGAGGTCGGGGAAGACGAACACCGTCGCCCTGCCCGCGACCGGGCTGCCCGGGCGCTTGCTGTGCCCGATCGAGCCCACCGCGGCGGCGTCGTACTGCAGCGGGCCGTCGACGGCGAGGTCGGGGCGCCGCTCGCGGACCAGCGCCGTCGCCGCGGCCACCTTCTCCACGTCGGCGCCCGCGCCCGACGCCCCGGTGCTGAAGCTGATCATCGCGATGCGCGGTTCGACGCCGACGGCGGCCGCGCTCTCCGCGCTCTGCACGGCGATGTCGGCGAGCTCCTCGGCGGTGGGGTCGGGGTTGATCGCGCAGTCGCCGTAGACGACCACCTCGTCGCGCAGCAGCATGAAGAACACCGAGGACACCAGCCGGGCGCCGGGCGCCACCCTGATCAGCTCCAGCGCCGGGCGCACCGTCGCCGCCGTGGTGTGCACGGCGCCCGCGACCAGGCCGTCGACCTCCCCGGCGGCCAGCATCATGGTGCCGACGGTGATCGGGTCGCCGAGGCGCTCCTGGGCCATCGCCGGGGTCATGCCCTTGTGCGCGCGCAGCGCGACCAGCCGGTCGACGTAGTGGTCGGCCACCGTCGCCGGGTCGACGACGTCGACGTCGTCGGGGAGGGTGAGCCCGGTCGAGCGCAGGGTCGCGTCGAGCGCGGCGGGGTCGGTCAGCAGCAGCGGGCGGGCGATGCCGCGCTCGGCGCAGACGACGGCGGCCCGCACGGTGCGCGGCTCGGCGCCCTCGGGCAGCACGATCCGGGCGTCGGCGCGGCGGGCGGTCTCCACGAGGCGGTGCCGGAACGCGGCCGGGGTGAGCCGGCGGCGCCGCCCGCTCCCGGCCAGGGACTGCAGCCACTCGGGGTCGAGGGCGTCGGCGACGGCCGCGCCGACCTGGCGGGCGCGGTCGAGGTCGTCGGTGGACAGCTCCGGGTCGAGGTCGTGCAGCCGCACGGCCGTCGGGTAGGTCAGCTCGTCGACGACCAGGATCGGCAGCCCCTCCGCCGCCGACGTCAGCGCCAGCACGTCCGGGTGCGGCTCGACGCCCGCGGTCAGCAGCAGCCCGGCCAGCCGCACGCCGTTCATCGCGGCCAGGCAGGCGGCCATGACGACGTCGTGCCGGTCGCCCGGGACGAGCAGCAGCGCGCCGTCGCGCAGCAGCCGCAGCAGCCCCGGCACGGCCTGCGCGCACACCAGCACCTCCGACACCCGCCGCGAACCGTCGCCGGCGACGAGCGTGCGCGCCCCGAGCGCGTCGGCGACGTCGTCCACCCGCGGCCAGGTGGCCTCCGGCCGGAACGGGACCGCGCCCACCAGCGGGATGTCGTGGCGGCGCAGCGCGTCGGCGATGGCGGCGGGGTCGCCCGACACCCGGGACGCCACGCAGCCGACCACGCGGCGCAGCTCGCCGGAGCGGTAGGGCGCCGCGGCGATCGCCACCGACTCGGCCAGCGCGGCGGGGTCCGCCGCGGAACCGTCCGCGACCAGCAGCACGTCGGCATCCAGGGCACCGGCGAGCACCGAGTCGACCCGGGTGGACCACACGTGCTCCGGCGAGGGCACCAGCCCCTCGACGACCAGCACGTCGCTGCCGGTCTGCGGCTCGGCCAGGGCGACGACCCGCTCCATCAGCTCGTCCTGGCGCCCGGCGCCCAGCAGCCTGGCCGCCTGGTCGGCGGGGACGGGGTCGGGCGGGCGCAACCGGGTGAGCGCCCGCACGAGCGCGGCCGACCCGTCCCCGGACGGGCCCGCCCGGCGCGGCTGGGCGATGGGCTTGACGAAGCCGACCTCGACGCCCGCCCGGTCGAGTGCGGTGACCAGGCCGAGGCAGGTCGAGGTCAGGCCGACGCGGCGGCCGGTCGGGACCGCCAGCAGGGTGCGCGTCACGCGGCACACGCTACGGGCGGGCCGGGGCGCGAGCGCCGACCCGGCCGACGCCCTGCCCGGACCGCCACCGGGAAGGTGATGAAGGCGCGGTTGCGGGAACCCCACCGGCGCGGACACGATCGCCGGATCAGCTGAGGGGGGCGGGCGATGGCGGGTGCGACGGGCGTGGGAGCGCCGTCGACCAGCAAGGGCGACCGCACCCGCCGCCGCCTGCTCGACGCCGCCGCCGCGGAGGTCGCCCGGGTGGGCGCGGCCGGGGCGAGCCTGTCGGGCATCGCCGCGGCGGCCGGGCTGAAGACCGGCAGCATCTACTTCCACTTCGCGTCCAAGGACGAGCTGATCGCCACGATGCTGGAGGAGGGGCTGCGCGAGTCGCTGCGGCTGCTGGATGAGGCGCTGGCCGCGGTGGCCGACCTCGACGCCGGGGCCCGGCTGCGCGCCGGTGTGCGCGCCCACCTGCGCGCCCTCCACGAGCTCGGCGACTACGCCGCCGTCGTGCTCGCGCAGGGCGCCGCAGAGGTCCCGGCCGCCGCGGCGTTCCCGCGGTTGCGCCGCGCCCACGTCGGCCGGTGGACCGAGCTGGTGGCCGACGCTCAGGCCGCCGGGGTCCTGGCCGGCGGGCTCGACCCGCGCGACGCGCGCGACCTGCTGTTCGGGGCGATGAACAGCGCGCTGGGCCGGCCCGGGTGGTCGCCGGAGGGCACGGCGTCGGCGTTGTGCCGGATGCTGCGCCTGGACGGCTGATCCGCGCCGAGCCCGAGCACGCGCAGCGTCTCCGGGCCGATGACGCCGTCGGCGGTCAGCCCCGTGCGCCGCTGCAGCTCCCGCACCGCGACCTCGGTCGCCGGGCCGAACACGCCGTCGACGGCCAGGCGCAGGTACGGGCACCAGGCGTCCAGCAGCCGTTGCGCCTCGTGGACCAGCCCGTCCCGCGCGCCCCGGCGCAGCACCGGTCCCTGCTCGGGTGGCGGGGGTGTCGAGCACTGCGCCGCGAGCGCGGCGACGAACTCGGACGCCCGCTGCGCCGGCGCGATCACCTCGACGTGCATCTCGTCCGGCCGGCGGTGCAGCGCGCCGCTGCGCAGCCCGAGCGAGGCCGCCTTCCGCGTCACCGCGACCCGGTGCGGGCCCAGCGTCCCCGCCCGCCCCGCCGGGTGCAGCGGGACGTTGAAGTCGACCGCCGTGCCGCTCGCGTGGCTGGACAGCGCGCCGCCGCCGTGCACGCGGCGGTAGGAGTAGCCCCGGCACCAGTCGGCCCGCAGCGGTTCCACCTCGTGGTGCCACCACCGGCCCATCTCCAGCAGCAGCGGGGCGATGTCGGCGCGCAGCGGCAGCCGGACGTCGGTGTCGGGCACGACGAACGTGCGGATGTCCAGCTCGGCCGGGTCGGGCGAGGCGGGCCAGCCGTTCTGCGATGTCGCCATGTCGAAGCTCCGCGGATCGTCCGTCAACTCCTGTCCACAAGACCGCGCGGGCCTCCGCGATGTACAGCGGGTACGTAGAACTGCGTACGTGCTCCGCCGGAGTCGGGCGCCCCCTCCGCCCTGCGATGCTCCCGGCGTGATCGACCCCCCGCGGGACGCCGCCCGTCCCCGCCCGCGCCGTCGCGTCGCCCGCGTACTGGTGGCGGCGGTGGTGGTGCTGAGCCTGCTGGGCGCGGGCCGGGTGGCGTGGGTGGTCGCCGTCCCGGCCGGCGACGGCGTGCGCGCCGAGCAGCTGCGGTTCCTCGAGTCGGCGCTGGCCGACGGGGCCGGCCAGGACATGCAGGAGCTCTTCCCGGAGGGCTACTTCTTCTCCCACGTGCTCACCGGTCTCGCCGCCGCGCAGCCCGCCGCCGCGGGCGACGCCGACGCCCTGCGCGTGGCGCGCACGGCCCTGGACGCGCTCGGTTCGCCTGCCGGGACGGCGCCGTTCCCGGACACCGCCGCGCCGGCCCACGGCGTGTTCTGGGCGGGGTGGTCGCTGGCGCTGGCCGTGGAGGTGGCCCGGCTGTCGGGTCTGCCCGCCGACCGGGCCGACGTGGCCCGTCGTGCGGGGGAGATCCGCGACGCCCTGGTCGCAGACGACGACGGGTTCCTGGAGGCCTACCCGGGCCAGGTCTGGCCGTGCGACACGGTCGTCGCGGTGGCCGCGCTGGCCAGGTCGCGGGCGCTGGGGCCGGTGCCCGGGGTCGACGAGGTGGTCGCGGGCTGGACGGACCGGACGCGCGCGGTGCGCGACCAGGCGACCGGCCTGCTGCCGCACCGGCTCGACGCCGGCGGCGCGGTGCTGGACGGGCCGCGGGCGTCGTCGCAGGCGCTGATGCTGTCGTTCCTGCCCGACATCGACCCGGGGTCCGCGGCCGCCGACTACCGCCGCTTCGTCGACGCGTTCGTCGTGCGGGAGCTCGGGCTGGTGGGCGTGCGCGAGTACCCGGTCGGGATGGAGGGGGAGGGCGACGTCGACTCCGGGCCGCTGATCGCCGGAGTCTCGCTGAGCGCGTCGGCGGTGGCCCTCGGGGCCGCGACCAGGCAAGGTGACGCGGCGCTGGCCGCGACGCTGGACGCGCAGGCCGAGCTGTTCGCGCTCCCCGTGCCGTGGTTCGACGGCCGCCGCTACGCGTTCGGGCTGCTGCCGGTGGCCGACGCGTTCCTGGCCTGGGCGCGGGCGCAGTCCGCGGCCACCGGCGCCACCGGGTCGAGCGGTGCGCCGGGGTGGCTGTGGCCGGGGTGGCTGCTGCTCGCGCTGGTCCCGGCCGCGGTGGTGCTGGCGGTGCCGCGCACGCGGCGACTGCTGCTCACGACCCCGGCCGCAGGTCGCGCGGGAAGCCCAGCAGCGCGGCGTTGAACCCGTCGGGGCGCACGCGCAGTGGCCAGATCCGAGGTGAGTCCCGTCGGGGCACCGACATCGAGCCTGCCGGTGCTCCACCCGGGAGCACCACCGACGAACGCTCACAGATCCGAGGTCGCTCGCCGCGCGGGTGTCTTCCCGATCCGGAGGTGGGCGCGTCGCCCACGACAGCCACTGCTCAAGACGCCTCCGGCGGCGCCTACGCGGCCCTTCCCGGGGGTGGGGTGGGGGCGTAGCGCCCCCCCGGGCGCGCCCCCGCGCGCCGCGCGGGGCCCCCCCCCCCCCCCGGGGGCGCCCCCCCCCCCCCCCCCGCCCCCCCCGGGGGGGGGGGGGGCCCCCCCCCCCCGCCCGCCCCCCCACCTCCCGGGTGCGCTCAGGCGGTGCCGGGCTGCTGCTGCTTGTTCAGCTGCGGCGCCGGGGCCGGCTGGGTGGCCTGCTCGCCCGCGGTGACCTGCGGGGCGACCGGACCGCCGTGCAGCGAGGCCCGGATCTGCTCCAGCCGGCTCGCTCCGGCCATGTCGACCGAGGCCTGCTGGACCTCCAGCATCCGGCCCTGGACCGAGTTCTGCGCCAGCTCGGCCGAGCCGATCGCGTTGGCGTAGCGGCGCTCGATCTTGTCGCGCACCTCCTCCAGGGAGGGCGTGTTGCCGGGCGCGGAGAGCTCGGTCATCTGCCGCAACGACGCGGCCGCCTGCTCCTGCATCTTGGCCTGCTCGAGCTGGCTGAGCAGCTTCGTGCGCTCGGCGATCTTCTGCTGCAGCATCATCGAGTTGCGCTCGACGGCCTGCTTGGCCTGCCCCGCCGCCTGGATCGACTGGTCGTGCAGGGTCTTGAGGTCCTCGACCGACTGCTCGCCGGTGACCAGCTGGCTGGCGAAGGCCTGCGCGGACTGCTCGTACTGCTGGGCCTTCACCTCGTCACCGGACGCGCGGGCCTGGTCGGCCATGACCAGCGCCTGCCGGGCCGACGCCTGCAGCTTCTCGATCTCCCCCAACTGGCGGTTCAGCTTCATCTCCAGCTGGCGCTGGTTGCCGATCACCGCCGCCGCCTGCTGCGAGAGCGCCTGGTGCTGGCGCTGCGCCTCTTCGATGGCCTGCTGGATCTGCACCTTCGGGTCCGCGTACTCGTCGACCTTGGACGAGAACAGCGCCATCAGGTACTTCCAGGCCTTCGTGAAACCGTTGGCCATCTGCTCCGCCTACCTCCGAGTGCGACACCACGTATCGCGCCTGCGATCCGTCGAGGGACCGACGGCGCGTTCCCCCACCTGCAGCGCCGTCCGACCCGGATGCCGGTGCGCTGACCCCATCGTGGCATCGCAGACGCCCGGCTTCCACCGATGACCGACGATATCGGGGATCATCCCGATCTCGCCGTCGGGGGAACCCGGAACTCGGGATACCGCCTGCCCTACCGCCGAACGGCCGATCCACCCCGAGCACACCACAGGGCGGGCCGCCGTGGAGGCGACCCGCCGGGCTGCGGATGCTCGTGGAGGGGACGGGCTCATGCGGCCGCGCGCACGGCCCCCACGCGGCTCGGGGTCGGCTGCGGGGCAGGCGCCACCGGGGCGACCGGGGTCAGCGGGACGCCCGGGTGCAGCGGCCCGGTGACGACGTCCTCCGCGCCGGCCAGGCGCAGGTCCATGTGGCGCAGACCGACCAGGCGCTGCGGGCGTGCCGCGGCCGCGTCGGCCGCGGCGGCGGCGTCGAGCGTCTCGGCCGCGTCGGACAGCAGATCGGACAGGGCGACGTCGAGCGCGTCGCAGATGGCCGCCAGCAGCTCGCTGGAGGGCTCCTTGCGCCCCCGCTCCACCTCGGACAGGTAGCCCAGGCTCACCCGCGCCCGCCGGGACACGTCGCGCAGCGTTCGCCGCCGCGCGGTCCGCATGCGCCGCAGGCTGCCGCCGATCGCCTCCCGCATCAGCACCGCCATGCGACCCTCCTCGTGGACGTCCGTCGGGCACTCCCGACCGTGAGATCACCGTACCGACAACCGCGCCCGCGCGGCGCCGGCAGCGCCGTGCGGGCGCGTCCGCCCAGGGCGAACACGCGGCCCGTCGATCCCCGGACGGGGCGGTCCCGGGGCGTGGCAGCCTGGGCCGGTGGACCGCCCCCTCGAACCCGACGACGCGCAGTGGCGAACGATGGCCGGGCAGGTCGTCGACTACCTGAGCGGGTTCCTCACCGCGCTCCCCGACGCGCCGCTGGCCGATCTCTCGGTCCCGCACGAGCTGCTGGCCGACCCCGACCTGCGCCGCCCCCCGCCCGAGGACGGGCGGGCGCTGGGCGAGCTGCTGGCCGTGGTCGACCGGGCCGCCCGCCCCGGGCTGAACCCGGCCAGCCCGGGCTACTTCGCGTTCATCCCGGGCAGCGGGCTGGTGAGCGCGGGGCTGGCCGACCTCGTCGCCGACGTGCTCAACCGCTACACCGGGATGGCCGCGCCCGCCCCCGGCCTGGTGGCGCTGGAGACCGACGTGCTGCGCTGGCTGGCCGACGTGGTCGGGCTGCCCACCAGCGCCGGGGGCCTGCTGACCTCCGGCGGGTCGATCGCCACCCTCTCGGCGCTGATCACCGCCCGGCACGCCCGGCTGGGCGAGGACTTCCTGGCCGGCACCCTCTACGCCACCGACCAGGTGCACCACGCGGTGGTCAAGGCCGCCCGGCTGGCCGGCTTCCCGACCGGCGCCGTGCGGATCGTGCCCACCGACGCCGGCCTGCACATGGACGTCGGGGCGCTCGCCGCGGCCGTCGCCGCCGACCGGGCCGCGGGCCGGGTGCCGTTCTGCGTGGTCGGGAGCGCGGGCACGACCAACACCGGCACGGTCGACCCGCTGCCGCAGATCGCCGACCTCTGCGCCCGCGAGGACCTGTGGTTCCACGTCGACGGCGCCTACGGCGGGGCGTTCGCGCTGACCGAGCGCGGGGCCCGCAGGCTGCGGGGCATGGAGCGGGCCGACTCGGTGGTCCTCGACCCGCACAAGAGCCTGTTCCTGCCCTTCGGCACCGGGGCCCTGCTCGTCCGCGACGTCGCCGCGCTGCGCGCCGCGCACTCCGGCGACCAGGACGAGGCCGGCTACCTGCACGACCTCGACGAGCTGGAGCTGCCCGACTTCGCCGCGCTCGGCCCCGAGCTCACCCGCGACACCCGCGGGCTGCGCCTGTGGCTGCCGCTGCACCTGCACGGCGTCGCGGCGTTCCGGGCCGCGCTCGACGAGAAGCTCGACCTCGCCGCGGCGGCCTACGCCCTGCTCCGCGACGTCGACGCGCTGACGCTGCTGGGCCCGCCGGAGCTGTCGACCATCGCATTCCACTGCTCGGGCCCCGGCACTCCGGAGGAGGTCGACGCGCGGACGGCGGAGCTGCTGCGCCGGGTGAACGCCGAGGGTCGGGTGTTCCTGGCCAGCACCCGGGTGCGCGGACGGCGGCTGGGCCGGCTCTGCGTGCTGAACCACCGCACCGACCGGGCCCGGCTCGACGAGGCCGTGTCCGCGCTGACCCGGCACGCGAAGGCGCTCGCCGCGCCCTGACCCGGACGGGCCCGCGCCGGGCGCTCAGCTCGTGTCGCGGACGGTGGCGGTGGCCGTCGAGCGCAGCCGCATCGCGCGCAGCACGTAGTCGACGCCGGTGACCAGGGTGAGCGCCAGCGCCACCGCCATGATCACCCAGCGCAGCGCGTCGGCCGGGCCGGCGATGTCGGGCACCGACTCCAGCGGCAGCACGAACAGCCCGATCGCGACCGTCTGCACCAGCGTCTTGGCCTTTCCGCCGCGACTGGCCGGGATGATCCCGTGGCGCAGCACGAAGAACCGCAGCAGCGTGATGCCGATCTCCCGGCCCATGATCACCACGGTGACCCACCAGTGCAGCTGCCCCAGCAGCGACAGCCCGATCAGCGCCGAGCCGATCAGCGCCTTGTCGGCGATCGGGTCGGCGATGGTGCCGAACGCGGTGACCAGGCCGCGGCTGCGGGCGAGCTCGCCGTCGAAGCGGTCGGTGATGGCGGCCACGGCGAACACCGCGAAGGCGCCCAGGCGCCAGCCGCCGTCCGTGCCGTCGCCGTGCATCAGCAGCACCAGGAACACCGGCACCAGCACCAGGCGCAGCCCGGTGAGCACGTTGGCGATGTTGAGCAGGGGCGGTGGACCGGCCGGCGCGGCGCTCATCGGGCGCTCATGGGGCTGTCCGCTGCGGGCTCATCGGGCGCTCCGTGCGACCGCGGGCGCCAGGCCCGACCGCGCGATCAGCTCGCGCGGCGAGACGATCAGGTCGGCGCCCTCGGTGCCGACCACGACGGCCCGCACCATGTCGCCGACCCCCAGGCCCGAACCCCGCTCCAGCACGCACTCGCCGTCGACCTCGGGGGCCTGGTGCGCCGCGCGCCCGGTGCACTCCATGTCCTCGTCCTCGGCCGCCTCGATCAGCACCTCGACCTCGGTGCCGACGCGGTCCTCCGCGCGCTGGGCCATCAGCTCCTCGGCCAGCCCCACGATCCGCGCCACCCGCTCGGCCACCACCTCGGGCGCCAGCTTGCCCTCGTAGCCCGCGGCCTCGGTGCCGTCCTCGTCGGAGTAGCCGAACACGCCGACCGCGTCCAGCCGGGCGCCGGTCAGGAACGCCTCCAGCTCGGCGAGGTCGTCCTCGGTCTCGCCGGGGAAGCCGACGATGAAGTTGCTGCGGATGCCCGCCTCGGGGGCCAGCGCGCGGATGCGCCCGCAGAGGTCGAGGAAGTCGGCGCGGGAGCCGAAGCGGCGCATCCGGCGCAGCACCGCCGGGCTGGCGTGCTGGAAGGACAGGTCGAAGTAGGGCGCCACGCCCGGCGTCGTGGCGATGGCGCTGATCAGGTCGGGGCGCATCTCGGCCGGCTGCAGGTAGCTGACCCGGATGCGGTCGATGCCCGGCACGTTCGCCATCCGCGGCAGCAGCCGGGCCAGTGCGCCCTGGCCGCCGGGCAGGTCCTTGCCGTAGGACGTCGAGTTCTCGCTGACCAGCACCAGCTCGCGCACGCCCTGCATGCCCAGCCAGGCCGCCTCGGCCACCACGTCGTCCTGCGGGCGGGAGACGAACGAGCCGCGGAACGACGGGATCGCGCAGAAGGCGCAGCGCCGGTCGCAGCCCGAGGCCAGCTTCAGCGACGCGACCGGGGCGTCGGACAGGCGCGTGCGGGTGAGGTCGGGCACCCAGGCGTGGCCGGGCACCGCGACGTCGCCCGCCGCGGCCGGCCGGTCGACCGGGCTGATCGGCAGCAGCGTGCGCCGGTCGACCGGGACGTGCGGGGCCGGGGCGTGCCCGCCGAGCACGTCGCCGAGGCGCTCGGCCAGCTCCGGGTAGTGGTCGAAGCCGAGCACGGCGTCGGCCTCGGGCAGGCTCTCGGCCAGCTCGGCGCCGTAGCGCTCGGCCAGGCAGCCGACCGCGACCACCTTGCCGCCGCTCTGCTTCACCACGTCGGAGGCGGCCAGCAGGGTGTCGATCGAGTCCTTCTTGGCCTGCTCGATGAAGCCGCAGGTGTTGACGACGATGACGTCCGGGGCGGGGCCGTCGCCCCCGGGGCCGCCGTCGGCGTCGACCAGCTCCCACCCGCTGCCCGCCAACCGGCCGGCCAGCTCCTCGGAGTCGACCTCGTTCCGGGCGCAACCGAGGGTGAGCAGGGCCGCACGGCGCGGAGGTGCGGGGGGGTCACTGGGGTCGGGCACGGTCACCAGGGTATCCGCCGCCCTGTGATCTACTGCCCCGCGTGGTTACGGTGGCCGTGCGGCGGGCCAGGACCGCCGACGTGAGAACGATCAAGGACCTGGTCGACGGGTACGCCGGACGGGTCCTGCTGGCCAAGGAGATCGTCACCCTCTACGAGGCCGTGCCCGAGTTCCTGGTGGCCGAGCTGGACGGCGAGGTCGTCGGCTGCGGGGCGCTGCACGTGCTGTGGGAGGACCTCGGCGAGATCCGCACGGTGGCCGTGCACCCGTCCGCCGTCGGGCGCGGGGTGGGCCACGCGCTGGTCTCCGCCCTCATCGACGGCGCCCGCGAGCTGGGCCTGCGCCGGCTGTTCGTGCTGACCTTCGAGAAGCAGTTCTTCGCCCGGCACGGCTTCGCCGAGATCGACGGCACGCCGGTCGCCCCGGACGTGTTCGCCGCGATGCTGCGCTCCTACGACGCGGGCGTGGCGGAGTTCCTGGACCTGGCCCACGTGAAGCCGAACACGCTGGGCAACGTGCGGATGCTGCTGCACCTGTAATCCGGTTCACCGCGGCACCCGCGCGGACCGATCCTGCCCCCGTGCGGGAAGTCGACACCGTCCGCGCGTTCCTGCGCTGGACCGGGCTGCGCGCGGGGTTGCACCGCGGCTGGTGGCTGGTCACCAGCGTGTACCTCGTCGTCGACGCGCGCCTGGACGCGGCCGGACCGGTGGGCGTGGCGGTGGCGCAGAGCGCCGCGGCGCTGGTGGCCGAGGTGCCGGCCGGGGTGCTCGCCGACGTGGTGGGGCGCAAGTGGTCGCTGGTCGTCTCGCACGCCCTGATGGGGACCGCGATGCTGGCCACGGGCCTGGTGACGGACCTGCCCGCGGTGCTCGCCACGCAGATGCTGTGGGGCCTGGCGTGGAGCTTCGCCAGCGGCGCGGACGTGGCCTGGGTCAGCGACGAGCTGGGCCGGCCGCGGGAGGTGGCGGCGGTGCTGGTGCGGGCGGGGCGGGTCGAGCTCCTCGGGTCCGCACTCGGCATGGCCGGGCTCGGGCTGCTCGCCTCGGCGGTCGGCCGCGGCCCGACGATGGTGCTGGCCGGGGCCGCGGTGCTGGCGCTCGGTGGCTGGGTCGCGACGCGGTTGCGGGAGCAGCGGGTACCGACCGCCCGCCGGGGCCGGGCCGTCCTGCTCGATGCGATGGCGCTGGTGCGCCGCAGCCGGGTGCTGCCGGTCGTCTTCGCGGCGGCCTCGCTGGTCGGGGCCGCGCTGGACGTGTCGGGGCGGCTGCAGCCGCAGCGGCTCGTCGCGGTCGGGTTCCCGACCGAGCCGCTGCTCTGGTTCAGCGCGCTCGGCATCGCCGCGCTGCTGCTGGGCGCGCTCGCGATGCGACGGCGCACCGCCGGCGCGGCGGGCCCCTGGTACGCGGCCGCGTGCGGCGGTGCGGCCGTGGGCGTGGCCGGGCTGGCCGTGGCGACCGCGGCGCCGGTCGCCGTCGCCGCGGTGCTGCTCCTCGGCGGTGCCGCGCCCATGACCCGGACCCTGGCCGTGGTCCGGGTCAACGCGGAGGCCCGCGACGACAGCCGCGCCACGGTGCTCTCGCTGCTCGCCCAGGCCGAGTACGCCGGGAAGATCGGCCTCGGAACCGGCCTGGCCGCGCTCGCCGGGGTCGCCGGGCCCGGCGGGGCGCTGCTCGCGGCCGCCGCCCTGCTGGCCCTCGCCGCCTGCCTGACGGTCCTCGGGCCGAACGGGCGGGGAGCGGACGTGGGTGGGCGGCCCTAACCTGGACCCGTGCCCGCGCCGACGATCGAGGGGCCGCAGCTGCGCTCCCGCCCGCCCGCGGCCGCGCTGCGCCCCTACGTCAGCGCCTACGCGGGGTACCGCACCCCGGCGGGGCCGCGCGCCGTGCACCAGGGGGTGGCGTCCGGGCACCTGACGTTCATCGTGTGCCTCGACGGCGCGGTCGAGGTGCTCGCGAACGCCGACCCCAGCCGTCCACCGGGCACCTTCACCGCACTGGTGGCCGGGCTGCACGACGGCCCGGCCGAGATCGCCGCGGGCGAGCCGCAGACCGGCCTGCAGCTGCAGCTCACCTGGCGCGGCGCGCGCGCCCTGCTCGGCCTGCCCGCCGCCGAGCTGGCCGGCGACACGGTCGACCTCGCCGCCGTACTGGGCCGCCGGGTCGGGCCGCTGCGGGAGCGGCTGGCCGAGCTGCCGGACTGGTCGAGCCGGTTCGACCTGCTCGACGCCGTGCTCACCCGGCTCGCCGCCGACGGGCCCGGCGAGCACGGCATCCGCCCGGAGGTCGGCTACGCGTGGGACCGGCTCGTCGAGACCGGCGGCACCCTGCGCATCGACGAGCTGGCCCGCGAGGTCGGCTGGAGCCGGCGGCACCTGGCCGGGCTGTTCCGCGCCGAGACCGGCGTCGCCCCCAAGGCGGCCGCCCGGCTGATCCGCTTCGAAGGCGCGCTCGACCGGCTGCGCGCACCCCACCGGCCGTCGCTGGCCGCGGTGGCGGCCGAGGCAGGCTACGTCGACCAGGCCCATCTGTCCCGCGACTTCCGCGACCTGGCCGGCACCACCGCCACGGAGTGGCTCGCCGAGCGCGCCCTGCGCTGACTGCGGCTGCCGGTCCCCGTCACACCCAGCCCCAGTGCCGGCGGTGGGCGTCGACGAGCCAGGCGTCCAGGGCCGCCGTGTCGGGCCGCTCGGGCAGTGGTGAGGTCACCGTGAGCCGCTCGATCTCGGCCTCCAGCTCGGCCGCCCGCTCCAACGCCTCCTCCTTGGTGCGCTCGCCGCGGCGCAGCTCCAGCAGCCAGGTCCGGTCGGGCTCGGGGACCGGGAGCGTGATCGTGCCGGTGCGCAGCAGCTCGGCGCCCTGCAGCCCGAGCCGGACCATGTGCGCGGCGAACTTGACGTCGAAACCGAAGCGTTCGCGGATGTCGGCGCGGCCCTGGTTGCGGGTGCCGCCCGAGCGCAGCCCCATCAGCCCGCGGCGCTGGGACTGCAGGTAGCCCCGGAACCGGGCGCCGGCCTGCCGGGACAGGAACAGGTGCCGGCCTGCCCGCAGCTCGCGGCCGAGCTCGTCGAGGTAGCAGACGTGCTCGTCGGGCACGAACAGCGGCAGCAGCACCGTGGGGTTGCCGCGGGCGGCGAGGGTCGCGAACTTGCGCAGGCCGTAGACGACCAGGTCGAGGTCGCCGGGGCCCGAGCAGGCGCCGTCGGGCTGGGTGCGGAACTGGTAGTGCTCGAACCGGGAGAGCCCGGCGACCGTCTCCGGCGGCTCGACGCACACGCCCATCTCGTCGCGGTCGCCCTGCCCGGCCAGCGAGATGCCGTGCACCTCGGAGCCGACCACGACGCGCAGGATCATGCCGCGCTCGGCGATGCGCTGGCGCCTGCTGCCCGCCACGACCGGGACCATCGGCCCGAGCCGGGACGCGTGTCCGACCGCCTCCATGGTCACCACCCCCGGTCGCCATCCTGGCGGCGGGTGACGGGCGGTCACCATCGATTTGCGCGCTCAGCCCTCGTCGTCGTCGGGGTCGGGCTCGGCTCCCCCGCCGCCGCGCATCATCCAGATGACGCCGTCGAGCTCGTCGGGCTTGATCAGCACCTCGCGCGCCTTGGAGCCCTCGGACGGTCCGACCACGCCGCGGGTCTCCAGCAGGTCCATCAGCCGCCCCGCCTTGGCGAACCCGACGCGCAGCTTGCGCTGCAGCATCGAGGTCGACCCGAACTGCGAGGTCACGATCAGCTCCGTGGCCTGCACCAGCAGCTCCAGGTCGTCGCCGATCTCCGGGTCGACCTCCTTGGCCTCGCCGGCCTTCTGCGCGGTCACGCCCTCGGTGTAGGTGGGCTCGGCCTGGTCCTTGGTGAACGCCACCACCGAGGAGATCTCGTCGTCGCCGACGTAAGCGCCCTGCATGCGGACCGGCTTGCCGGCGCCCATCGGCAGGTAGAGCCCGTCGCCCATGCCGATCAGCTTCTCCGCACCCGGCTGGTCGAGGATGACCCGCGAATCGGTCAGTGACGAGGTGGCGAACGCCAGCCGGGACGGCACGTTGGTCTTGATCAGCCCGGTGACCACGTCGACCGACGGGCGCTGGGTGGCCAGCACCAGGTGGATGCCGGCGGCCCGGGCCTTCTGGGTGATCCGCACGACCGCGTCCTCGACGTCGCGCGGCGCGGTCATCATCAGGTCGGCCAGCTCGTCGACGATGCACAGGATGTAGGGGTAGGGGCGGTACTCGCGCTCGCTGCCCAGCGGCGCGGTGATCTCCCCCGATGCCACCTTGCGGTTGAAGTCGTCGACGTGGCGGACCTTGTTGACCTGCATGTCCTGGTAGCGCTGCTCCATCTCCTCGACCAGCCAGGCCAGCGCCGACGCCGCCTTCTTCGGCTGGGTGATGATGGGCGTGATCAGGTGCGGGATGCCCTCGTACGGCGTCAGCTCGACCATCTTCGGGTCGATCAGGATCATCCGGACCTCGTCCGGGGTGGCCCGCGACAGCAGCGAGACCAGCATCGAGTTGACGAAGCTCGACTTACCCGAACCGGTGGAGCCGGCCACCAGCAGGTGCGGCATCTTGGCCAGGTTGGCGCACAGGAAGTGACCCTCGATGTCCTTGCCCAGCCCGATCACCAGCGGGTGCTGCTCCGCCCGGGCGGTGGAGCTGCGCAGCACATCACCCAGGCGCACCATCTCCCGGTCGGTGTTGGGCACCTCGATGCCCACCGCCGACTTGCCCGGGATCGGGGCCAGGATCCGCACGTTGTCGGTGGCCACCGCGTAGGAGATGTTCTTGGTCAGCGCGGTGATCTTCTCCACCTTCACCGCCGGGCCGAGCTCGATCTCGTAGCGGGTGACGGTCGGGCCCCGGGTGAAGCCGGTGACCTGCGCGTCGACCGAGAACTGGTCGAGCACACCGGTGATCGACTCGATCATGGCGTCGTTGGCCCGGCTGCGGGTCTTGGGCACCGGGCCGGTGGGCAGCAGGTCGCTGGGGGGCAGCTGGTAGGGCGGCTCGCCCTCGCGGCTCTGCACGGTCAGCCGCAGCTGCTCGCCGACGTCGCCCTCCGGCTCCGGCTCGGCGGGCGGGGTGGCCGGGATCGCCGCGGGCGGGGTGCGGCGGGACTTCGCCGGGGACGGCACCGCCTCGGCGGGCGCCGCCTCGATCGCCGGGACGGGCGGGCCGTCCGCGGCGTCGTCCGCGGCCTCCACGAGGTCGGCGACCCTGGTCGCCTGGCGGCGCCGGGACGGCCGGCGCAGGGCGGCGGGCGGCGCCTCGGCGACCTCGTCGGTCGCCGGCTCGACGACCGCCCCGTCGGCCGGCTCCCAGCCGGCCGCGACGGCGTCCTCGTCCAGGCCCCGGCCGAGCAGCCGGCCCAGCCGCGCGGGCACGGCGCGCACCGGGGTGCCGGTGAGCACCAGCAGCGCGTAGCACGACAGCAGCACCAGCACCGGCACGGCCACCCACGCGGTCAGCCCGGTGGCCAGCGGCGTCGCCGCCAGGTAGCCGATCGCGCCGCCGCCCTCGTTCCACCGCTCGGGCTCGGACGGGCTGCCCGAGCCCAGGTGCACCAGCCCGAGCGCGCCCAGCGCCAGCAGGGGCGTCCCGACGGCCACCCGAGGGCGTGACTCCGGGCTCGGCTCGGTGGCCATCAGCACGATCCCGGCGCCGAGCAGCAGCACCGGCAGCACGACCGCGCCGTGGCCGATGACGTAGCTGATCGCCGTGGACAGCCACTGCCCGACCGGTCCGCCCGCGGCCCACCAGATGCCGGCCGCGCTGACCACGGCCAGCACCATCAGCACGACGCCCACGCCGTCGCGGCGGTGGGCCGGGTCGAGCTCGCGGGTGCGCCCGACGGCCTTGCCCATCGAGCGCCCCATCCGGGCGACGCCGCGCCCGACCCCGTCGATGGCGCGGTCGAGCAGGTCGGGGCCGCGCTTGGGCGCCGGCTTGCGGGCGGCCGGGCGGCGGGTGGAGCCCGACGGCCGGCGCGCGGGCGTGCGCGGGCTCGCCCCCCGCGAGCCGGACGCACCGCTCGACCGGGGCGCGCCGCTCTTCCCGGTGCCACTCCGGCCGGTGGTCGCGCGTCCTGCCATCCACTCACGGTATCGGCAACCGGTGATCGACTCCGGCTGCGACGCACGAGGGGATCGACCCGTGGCGCGTCCCCGGGACGGTCCGTGAGCCAGCTCACCCTATTTCCGGGTCCCGTCGGCCCTCAGGAGACACGAGGCACCGAACCCGTGCCGGAGCACAGCCGACCCGGAGGACTCGACCACCATGGCGACGCCCGCACCCGCGCGACGGACCACGGCGGTAGCGCCGTGGACCTGACGCTGCTGGCCGTGGCCGTCGTGGTGGCCGCCGCACTCACCTGGTGGTTCATGAACCCGCCGCACCGCGACGCCCCGACCGAGCAGCGCTCCCCCGGCTCGGCCGCGGGCACCGCCGACCCCACGCCGACCCGACGCCCCGACGCCCCGCCGTCCGGACCACCGGACGACCGCACCCGCCGCCGGATCCTCGGCGCGGCCGCCGGTCTGCTGCTGGTGCTGGTCGTGGTGCTGGCGTTCGTGCTGGCCCGCTACGGGTGAGGGCTCACCGGTAGCGGCGCAGCACGACCCACGTCGTGGTGCGCACGGTCTCCGACCAGCCGGAGATCAGGTCGAGCACGGTGTCGAGCTCCTCGGCGCTGCCCGCGGCCAGCAGGACGACCAGGTCGTACTCGCCGGCGACCGTCTCGATCTCGCTGACGCCGTCCAGGGCCATCAGCCGCCGCACGTACCCGGCGACGTCGGGGGTGCGGATGACGACGCCGACCCGGGCCCGGTGGGCGTGCGGCTCGTCGGGCAGCACCACCTCGGCCCGGTAGCCGCGGATCACCCCGGCCCGCTCCAGCCGCTGGACGCGGGCCAGCACGGCCGTGCGCGACAGCCCCACCCCGCGGCCGAGCTCCGCCATCGTGGCGCGCCCGTGAGCGGCCAGCAGGGCGAGCAGGGCCCGGTCGAGATCGTCGATCTGACGGTTCGTCGGCGCCACGGGGCAATCGTGGCAGTTCGTCGGCCGATGCCGACGCTCTGCCCGCTGCGCGGCGACGCGCCCGCTCCCGACACTTCTCCCATGACCTCACCGGGCCCGCTCACCGCCGCGGACGTCCACGAGACGCTGCGCCGCCACATGCTCGTCGACGGTTTCGACCTGGTCCTCGACACCCGGGCCAGCCGGGGCTCCTGGCTGGTCGACGCCCGCGACGGGACGCGCCACCTCGACCTGTTCAGCTTCTTCGCCTCGGCGCCGCTGGGCATGAACCCGCCCGCGCTGACCGGCGACCCGGCGTTCCTGGCCGAGCTGACCGAGATCGCGGTGAACAAGCCGTCGAACTCCGACATCGCGACCGTCGCGCAGGCGGCGTTCCTGCGGACCTTCGCCCGGGTGCTGGGCGACCCGGCGCTGCCGCACCTGTTCCTGGTCGAGGGCGGCGCGCTGGCGGTGGAGAACGCGCTGAAGACCGCGTTCGACTGGAAGCGGCTGCACAACGCGGCCAACGGGCGCCCGCCCGAGCGGGGGACGAAGGTGCTGCACCTGCGCAAGGCCTTCCACGGCCGCAGCGGCTACACCATGTCGCTGACCAACACCGACCCGCGCAAGACCGAGCGCTTCCCGATCTTCGACTGGCCGCGGATCGACGTGCCGGCGATCCGGTTCCCGCTCGACGACAGTGCAGCGGGCAGAGCCAACCTGGCCGCCGTCGTCGCGGCCGAGGAGCGCGCGCTGGAGCAGGCGCGGGCCGCGTTCGCCGCGCACCCGCACGACATCGCCTGCTTCATCGCCGAGCCGATCCAGGGCGAGGGCGGCGACAACCACCTGCGGGCGGAGTTCCTGCAGGCGGTGCAGGCGCTCTGCCGCGCGCACGACGCCCTGTTCGTGCTCGACGAGGTGCAGACCGGCTGCGGGATGACCGGCTCGGCCTGGGCCTACCAGCAGCTGGGCCTGGAGCCCGACGTGGTGGCGTTCGGCAAGAAGCTGCAGGTCTGCGGGATCATGGCCGGCCGCCGCGTGGACGACGTGGCGGGCGGCGTGTTCGAGGTGCCCTCGCGGATCAACTCCACCTGGGGCGGCAACCTCACCGACATGGTCCGCTCCCGGCGCTACCTCGAGGTCATCGAGGCCGAGGGCCTGGTCGAGCGGGCCGCGGTGCTGGGCAAGCGGCTGCTCGACGACCTGCGCGCGGTGCCGGGCATCGACAACGTCCGCGGCCGCGGCCTGTTCGTGGCCTTCGACCTGCCCACGCCCGGGGAGCGCGACGCGGTGGTGGCGCGGCTGCACGCGGGGCGCGTGCTGGTGCTGCCCAACGGCGAGCGCTCGATCAGGCTGCGCCCCGCGCTGTCGATCGGCGAGGATGAGCTGGGCCTCGCGGTCTCGGCGATCACCGCCGCCGCGGCCGGGTCCGATGTCGTCCTTCCGGGGGTCGACCAGTGACGACGACCGCAGCGACGACGACCGGAGTTCCCTCCACCACCCGGCTGACCTCGGTCAACCCGGCTCGCACGGACGAGGTGGTCGGCGAGGCCGAGCCGGTCGACGCGGCCGCCTTCGTCGACGCCTGCCGCACCGCCCGCGGAGCCCAGCGCGGGTGGGCCGCCGTGCCCGCCCCGGTGCGCGGGCGCGTGGTCGAGCAGATCGGGCGGCTGTTCGAGGCCAACAAGGAGGCGCTGGCGCGGCTGGTGACGCGCGAGATCGGCAAGCCGCTGGCGGAGTCGCGCGGGGAGGTCCAGGAGGTCATCGACACCTGCACGTTCTTCGCCGGCGAGGGCAGGCGCCTCTACGGGCAGACCGTGCCCAGCGAGATGTCGGACAAGCAGCTGTTCACCTTCCGCACCCCGGTCGGGGTGGCGGTGATCGTGACCGCGGGCAACTTCCCGGTCGCGGTGCCGTCCTGGTACCTGGTCCCGGCGCTGCTGTGCGGGAACACGGTGGTCTGGAAGCCGGCCGAGTACACCCCCGCCATCGCCGCCGCCTTCACCGAGCTGTTCCAGCGCGGCGGGCTGCCCGACGGCGTGCTGCAGACGGTGCCGGCCGACGGACCGACCACCTTCGAGGGGCTGTCCGCGGCCCTGGACGCCGGCCTGGTCGACAAGATCGGGTTCACCGGCTCGTCGGCGGTCGGGGTGCGGATCGGCGAGCTGGCCGGGCGCCACCTGCAGGTCCCCTGCCTGGAGCTGGGCGGCAAGAACCCGCTGGTCGTGATGCCCGACGCCGACCTCGACCTGGCCGTGGAGGGCGCGCTCTTCTCCGGCTTCGGCACCGCGGGGCAGCGCTGCACCTCGCTGGGGACGGTCGTCGTGCACCGCGACGTGCACGACGAGTTCCTGCGCCGCTTCGACGCCGCCGTGCGCGCCGCCGCCGTCGGCGACCCGACCGCCGACGTGCTGTACGGCCCGATGATCTCGGCCCGGTTCCTGGAGTCGTTCGAGCGCCACCTCGACCTCGTGCGCCCGCACCACACCCTGCACGGCTCCACCGGCACCGGCCGGATCACCGCGGACAACCCGCGCGAGGGCTTCGTGGGCGACCCCGACGCCGGGCTGTTCGCCCACCCGACGATCGTCGACGGCGTCCGCGCCGACGACGAGATCTACCGGACCGAGACCTTCGGCCCGATCGTGGGCGTGGCCGCGTTCGACACCTTCGACGAGGCGCTGGCGCTGGCGAACGACCACGGCTACGGCCTGTCCGCGTCGATCTACACCTCCACGCTGGCGCACGCGTTCCGGTTCCGCGAGGGGGTCCGCGCCGGGATGGTCAGCGTGAACAACTCGACCTCGGGCGCGGAGGCCCACCTGCCCTTCGGCGGCAACGGCCGCTCGGGCAACGGCAGCCGCCAGTCCGGGGTGTGGGTGCTCGACCAGTTCACCCGCTGGCAGTCGATGAACTGGGACTACGCGGGCACGCTGCAGAAGGCCCAGATGGACACCGCGGTGCTGCCCGCCGACCAGGACTTCCGCCTCTGATCACTCATGGAGCGGCGGTGTCGTAGGTGGCGACTCCGGCCTTGCTCCACGCCGCGAGCAGGCGCTGGTCGCCGGCCGCGGCCACCAGGTCGTCATCGGCCAGGTGTGCCGCGGCCGCGCAGTGCACGGCGTCGTACCGCCGCAGGGCGAGCAGGTCGGCCATGTCGGCGGCGGTCGCGGTGAGCGGCTCATCGACCTCGATCACGTCCATCTCCGCCCACAGCCGGTCCAGCTGGTGCAGTGCTCGGCCGTGGGCGGCGCCGTCGAGGCGGTCCATCCGCTTCGCCTGCGCGAGCGCCGCCGCCGCCTCGACGTGGGCGAGCCGCACGGACACGACCGCGTCCGAATCGTCCCAGAACCGGCGGCAGGCCGCGCTCGTGGGCTCGGCGACGAGCAGCGGCACCAGTGCTGAGGTGTCCAGATAGCCGATCATCGACGCTGGTCGTCGATGAGGTCGCTGACCTCGCCGGCGGTCGGAACCGGCTCGGGTGCCACGCGCTTGCGATGACGTGCCGGCTGCACCCGGCCCTCGACGAGGAGCTGCTCGAGGCGTGTCGGCCGCTCGATGGGCACGATCCTCGCGATCGGCCGGCCATGGTCGGTCACGGTGACGCTGTGGCCGCGGCGCACTTCGGCCAGGTGCGCACTGAGTCCGTCGCGAAGCTCACGGATGCCGATCTCCATGTCCCCTCCGTAGCCACATCGGAAGGACTCGTTGAGCCACATGATCTGGATCGCGGCAGCCGTCGATCACAGACGGTCGGACGGACCAGCCGGACCGGGGAAGGCGAGGGCGCGGTGGATCGCGGCGAGCCAGGCCGGGTCGTGCGGGAAGTCCTGGTCGATCCACCAGCGCAGCAGGCCCACGGTGGCGCTGGCGTGGAACTCCGCGACGACCTCGACCGGGAGATCGGGCCGGCGCGTCCGCAGCGGGCCGAGCAGCAGCTCGCGGGTCATCCCGTGCAGGTGCCGCAGCACGACCTCGCCACCGCGCCGCCCGCACAGCGCCCGGTAGACCCGCTGGTTGCGGTGGGCGTGCTCGAAGAGCAGCTCGGCCGGGCGCGCCGGGTCGAGGGGGTCGTCGGGCGCCCGCGCGTCGACCTCGCCCTGCAACTGCGCGCGCATGTCGTCGAAGACGGCGGTGAGCAGGGCCTCCTTGTCGCGGTAGTGGGCGTAGAAGGTCGAGCGGCCGACGTCGGCCCGGTCGAGGACGTCCTGCACGGTCAGCCGGTCGTAGCCGCGTTCGAGCACCAGCGCGATCAGCGCCTCGTGCAGCGCCCGGCGGGTGCGCCGGACGCGGCGGTCCTGGTCGGCCACGTGCGCCTCCGGTTCCCGGACGGTTCCGCCGATCCGTCCCGAACCGCACGTCCGGGCGGCATTGGTCGTGGTCAGCCTACCGCCGCAACCGAACACTGTGTTCAGGATTGGACACGTCGTTCGAAGGAGTCGGCGATGGACGTCATCGTGTGGACCGTGATCGTGGTCGGGTTCGCGGCCTTCGCCCTGGTCATCGCGACCGGCCTGTACCGGGCGTCGCTCACCGCGGGCTCGCCGCGCTCGACGGCGGTGGCCGTCGGCTCGGTCTTCGCGCTGGTGTGGCTCGGCTGGGTGGTGGTGAGCGGCATGCTGGGCGCCGCGGGGGTCTACCGGCAGGACGCGTCGGCCGTGCGGCCGTGGCTCGTGGTGGCCTTCGCCGGGGTGCTGGGGGCCGCGCTGCTCGCCGCCCGGCTCCCGGTCGTGGCCCGCGCCCTCGCCGTGCCGCACGCGCCCGCGCTGCTGGTGGCGCCGCAGGCGCTGCGGGTGGTGGGCGGGGTGTTCCTGCTGGTGATGGCCGTGGGCGAGCTGCCCCCGGTGTTCGCGCTGCCCGCCGGCATCGGCGACGTCGCCGTCGGGGTGGCGGCGGTGTTCGTGGCCCGGCGGCTGCGCGCCGGCACCGCCGGCCGCGGCGCCGTGTGGTTCAACCGGCTCGGCATCCTCGACCTGGTCGTGGCCCTGACCATCGGCACGGTCGCCGGGCTGCTGGGCGCGGAGCCGTCGACGGCGCCGGTCGGGCTGCTGCCGCTGGTGCTGATCCCGACCGCGGCCGTCCCGCTGGCACTGGCCCTGCACGTGCTGGCCCTGGCCCGGCTGCGGGACGACGCCGCGGCGCCGCGGGGACGCGCCGCCGGTCAGCCCGCCGGCACCTCGTAGACGATCTCCAGCCCGTCCTCGTCGTCCCACCGCGTCCCGACCTCGACGAAGCCGTACTGCTCGGCCAGCCGGCGAGAGGGCGAGTTGTCGGGGCCGATGGTGACCCGCACCGTGCCCACCTCGGGCTCGTCGGCGGCGCGGCGCAGCAGGAGCTCCAGCGCGGCGCGGGCGTAGCCGCGGCGGCGGTGCACGGGCTCGACCGCGTAGCCGATCTCCACCATGCCCGAGGCGTCGGGAGGTCCGTGGTAGCCGGCCCGCCCGACGGCCACCGCCCGCCGCTGGTCCCAGATGACGCCGGTGACCCAGGCGGCGCCGGCCGGGTCGGCCTCGACCTGCTCGGTGCGCATCCGCCACACCCCCCGCCAGTCCGGGCCGGCGAAGTAGGGCGGCAGCGGCACGGGACCGACCCGGTTGGCGGTGGCGAGGTCGCCGTCGGCGAGGGCCCGGAAGGTCGGCCCGTCGAGGTGCACGATGCGCACGTCCGGGATCGCGGCCTCCGGCGGGCCCGGCGGACCGGACGGGCGGCGGGGTTCGGGCGTCATCGCTCGATGCTCCCGCAGGGGCTCAGCCGCCGAGGGCCCGGGACAGGGTGGTGGCGATGACGCTCGGGCGCCGCTTCAGCCGTTCCTCGGTGTCGGCCAGCGTCATCAGCCGCAACCCGGCGTTGACCAGCAGCCAGCGCAGCGGCTCTGGCTCCCAGCGCCGGGAGCGGTGCCCGACCCAGGGCAACCGGGTGATCGGGTCGTCGCGGCCGAGGATCAGCGCGGCGAGCGTGCGCCCGGCGAGGTTGGCCGTGCCGACGCCGTCGCCGACGTAGCCGCCCGCCCGGCCGAGGCCGTCGCCGTCGAGCCCGACGCCGGCGTGCCAGTCGCGCGGGATGGCGAGCGGTCCGCCCCAGGCGTGGGTGAAGTCCGCCGGGGCCAGCGCCGGGAACAGCTCCCGGGCGGCCGAGCGCAGACCGGCGAAGACCCGCGGCTCGTGGTCGTACTCGGCGCGGATCCGGGAGCGCCAGTGGTAGGGCGCCCCGCGCCCGCCGAAGACCAGGCGGTCGTCGGCGGTGCGCTGGCCGTAGACGACGAGGTGGCGGTGGTCGGAGAACGTCTGCCCACCGGCCAACCCCGCGCCGTCCCAGAACGAGGACGGCAGCGGCCGGGTGGCCACGATCAGCGAGTACACCGGCACCACCGACCGGGCGGCCAGCGCCGAGCTCCACGCCTCGGTGGCCCGCACGACGTAGCGGGCGCGCACGACCCCGCGCTCGGTGACCACGCGGCCCGGCGCGATCGAGTGGGCCGCCGTGGCCTCGACGATGCGGCCCCCGCGCCGCTCGACGGCGCGGGCCAGCCCGCGCACCAGCCGGGCCGGTTGCACGCGCGCGCAGTCGGGGGTGAACGTCGCGCCCAGCACCCCGCTCGCCCCGACCAGCGCCGCGGCCTCGTCCCGGTCGAGCAGCCGCTCCTCGTCGGAGGCCGCCGCCTCGGACCGCGCCCTGGCGAGCTGGGCGGGGGTGCGGGCCAGGACGACGGTGCCGCCCTTGACCCAGTCGCAGGCGATCCCCTCCTCGGCGACCACCCCGCCGACCTCGTCGACGGCGTCGCGCATGGCCGCCCGCATCGCCGCGGCGGCGGCGGGACCGTGCCTGCGCGCCAGCGCCGCTGCCGAGGCCGGGAACAGCGCCGAGCACCACCCGCCGTTGCGACCGCTCGCCCCGAACCCGGCGATCCGCCGCTCGACGACGAGCACCCGGATCGTCGGGTCGGCGCGCAGCAGCGAGTGCGCCGTCCACAGGCCGGTGTAGCCGGCGCCCACGACGCAGACGTCGACGTCGGTGTCGCCGTCGAGGGCCGGGCGCGGCGCCAGGTCGTCGCCGTCCGCGCGGACCTGGTCGAACCAGAGCCCCGGCGGCCCGCTCACCGCGGTGCCCGCCCTCGGCGGACGCACCCCGCGGGATCCGGTCCACCGGCCGTGCGGATCACCTCGACCGCAGATCGGCCAGCGCGATCCGCAGCCCGGGCAGCAGGGGGCTGGTGAGCACGCCGTCCGCGTCGAGGTCCTCGGCGGCGCTCATCCACGCGGAGCCCGTCGCCCGGAACACCAGGGCCTGCGGGCCGTTCGCCACGTCGACCACCCAGAGCTCGCGGACCCCGGCGACGGCGTACTCGTGCTGCTTGTGCAGCACCTCGAAGTGGTGCGTCGACCGGTGCGGCACCTCGACGACCAGATCGGGCACCCCGGTGCCCGGATCGGCCGTCGGGTACCAGGCCAGCGAGGGCCGGTGGTGGCGCCCGCCCTGGACCGCCACCTCCGGCTCCGGCCGGACGGCGCCGCGGCCGGTGCCGCCCACGACCCAGGCCCGGAACGCGTCGTGGAGGCGCTCGACGGCCCTCTCCTGCGTCATCGTCGCCGTTCGCCCCGCCCGCTCAGACCGCGAGGACGGTGGGCACGATCATCGGGCGGCGCCGGTAGGTCTCGCCCACCCAGCGCCCGACGACCCGCCGCACGGACTGCGCGATGCGGTGCGGGTCGGTGATGCCCTCCTGCTCGGTGCGGCTGAGCTCGTCCTCCACCAGCGGCAGCACCGCGTCGAGCGCCTTGGGGTCGTCGGAGAACCCGCGGCCCGACAGCGTCGGGCGCGAGACCGCGCGCCCGGTGGTGGCGTCGACGGCGACCGAGATCGAGATGAAGCCGCCCTCCCCCAGCACGAGCCGGTCGCCCAGGGTGGACTCGCCGATGTCGCCGACGGCGAGCCCGTCGACGTACACCCGGCCCACCTCGACCCGCCCGGTGATCGTCGCGCGGCCGTCGACGAGGTCGACGACGACGCCGTCCTCGGCGATGACGACGTTGTCCTCGGGGACCCCGGTGCGGATGGCGAGGTCGGCGTTGGCGCGCAGGTGGCGCCACTCGCCGTGCACCGGCATCACGTTGCTCGGCCGCACCGCGTTGTAGAGGAACAGCAGCTCACCGGCCGGCGAGTGGCCCGAGACGTGCACCTTGGCGGTGCCCTGGTGGACCACCGAGGCGCCGAGCCGGTTGAGCCCGTTGATCACCGCGAAGACGGCGGTCTCGTTGCCCGGGATCAGCGAGCTGGCCAGGATGATCGTGTCCTCCGGCATGATCCGCACCGAGCGGTGGTCGCCGCGGGCCATCCGGGCCAGCGCCGAGAGCGGCTCGCCCTGCGACCCGGTGGACACGATGACCAGCTGGTCGTCGGGCAGGTCGAGGGCCTGGTCGATGTCGATGAGCAGGCCCTCGGGCACGTTGAGGAACCCGAGGTCGGCCGCCAGGCCCATGTTGCGCACCATCGACCGGCCCACGAGCGCGACCCGGCGCCCGTGCGCGACCGCGGCGTCGAGGACCTGCTGCACGCGGTGCACGTGGCTGGCGAAGCAGGCCACGATGATCCGCGACGGCGAGCGGTGGAACACGCCGTCCAGCACGGGCCCGATCTCCCGCTCGGCGATCACGAAGCCGGGCACGTCGGAGTTGGTGGAGTCGACCAGGAACAGGTCGACGCCCTCGTCGCCGAGCCGGGAGAAGCCGGCCAGGTCGGTCAGCCGCCCGTCGAGCGGGAGCTGGTCGAGCTTGATGTCGCCGGTGTGCAGCACGATGCCGGCGGGCGTGCGGATGGCGACGGCCAGCGCGTCGGGGATGGAGTGGTTGACCGCGAAGTACTCGCAGTCGAACGCGCCGTGGGCGTGCCGGTCGCCCTCCTTGACCTCGTGCAGGCGCGGGGTGAGCCGGTGCTCGCGGCACTTCTCCGCGACCAGGGCCAGGGTGAACCGCGACCCGACGATGGGCAGGTCGGGCCGCAGGCGCAGCAGGAACGGCACGGCGCCGATGTGGTCCTCGTGGCCGTGGGTGAGCACGAGGGCCTCGACGTCGTCGAGGCGGTCCTCGATGGCCCGGAAGTCGGGCAGGATCAGGTCGACGCCCGGGGAGTCCTCCGAGGGGAACAGCACGCCGCAGTCGACGATCAGCAGCCGGCCGTCGAACTCGAAGACGGTCATGTTGCGACCGATCTCGCCGATGCCGCCCAGCGCCACGACGCGCAGCGCGCCAGCGGGCAGCTGGGGAGGGGGCCCGGCGGGCAGCTCCTCGCGGTTGACCTCCTCGGGCGGGGCCGGGCTGGGCCGGCGCTGGTCGCGCCGGGGCGGCCGGGAGCGGCGGTCGGACCGGGGCCGGTCGGACCGTGCGGGAGGGCGACTCACAGATAGTCCTCGCAAAGTGGTCTCGCGGCGCCTGCGCGGCACCGCATCGGGAACGGGCGGACGATCACCGGTAGGCGATCTCCGCACCCAGGTCGGCCGCGGCGCGGGCGCCGAGCGCGCCCCGACCGCGCTCTGCCCGGCGGCGGCCGAGGGTGTCGGTGGCGACCTGGTCCAGCGGGACCCCGGCCGCGGCGAGCCCGGCGGCGACGAGCTCGACCTGCTCGTCGGTGGCCGGCGGGAGCGGGAGGCGGGTGCTGCCGACGTCGAGGCCGCGCAGCCGCAGGGCGATCTTGGAGAACACCGCGCCGCCGACCGCGCCCATCGCGTGGATCAGCGGCACGCAGCCGGCGTGCAGCGTGCGCGCGGTGGTGTTGTCGCCCGCCTCGAAGGCGGCGAGCATGTCGCGCAGGCGGTCGGCGATGACGTGGCCCAGCACGCTGACGAACCCGACCGCGCCGACCGAGAGCCACGGCAGGTTCACCGGGTCGTCGCCGGAGTAGTAGGCCAGCGACGTGGTCGAGATGGCCTCGGTGCCGACGCGCAGGTCGTTGCGGGCGTCCTTGACCCCGAGGATGCGCGGGTGCTCGGCGAGCTTCTGCAGCGTCTCGATCTCGATCGGGATGACGCTGCGCGGCGGGATGTCGTAGAGCATGACGGGCAGGTCGGTGGCGTCGGCGACCGCGGTGAAGTGCAGCAGCAGGCCGGACTGCGGCGGGCGCGAGTAGTACGGGGTGACCACGAGCAGGCCGTGGGCGCCCGCCTTCTCCGCCTCGCGGGCGAGGTGGACGCTGTGGGCCGTGTCGTAGGTGCCGGCGCCGGCGACGACCGTGGCGCGGTCGCCCACCGCGCTGACGACGGCCCGCACGAGCGCCGCCTTCTCCCCGTCGGTCGTGGTGGGCCCCTCGCCGGTGGTGCCGTTGACGACGAGCCCGTCGTTGCCCAGCTCGACGAGGTGGTCGGCGAGCTCCTCGGCGCGGGCCAGGTCGAGCCGCCCCTCCGCGTCGAACGGCGTGACCATGGCCGTCAGGACCCGACCGAAAGGTGCCCGAGCGGGGTCGGCGGTGGCGGGGCTCATGGGTCTGACGGTACCGCTCGCGGCCGCGGCGACGCCCCCCGCGCCGGTCGAGGTCTCGGCTATCGGGCGAACTGCCCCATGCGCACCGCCGAGACGAAGGACGACCACTGGACGGCGGCGCGGCTCTCCGGCGTGCGGTCGCGATCCCGCGGGGCCGGCGCGCGGACCGTGCCGTCGGGCCGGAACGCCGCCTCGGGGTTCGGGTCCGCGCCGATGCCGGTGGCGCTGCCGGCCCGCCAGCCCGCGGTGATCGCGTCCATCCCGGTCACCGCCGGGTGAAGCGGTCGGCGCGGACGTCGCCCAGGAAGGACGCCCAGGCCGTCGCGGAGTAGCGCTGCGGCGGTCGGGAGCGGTCCTTGGTGTCCCGGAGCCCGATCGAGCTGTCGGGGAGGAACGCCACCTCGACGCAGCTGTTGCCGCTGAAACCGCTGGTGCGCCAGAGCACCTCGGACTGGTCCACGGCTGCCTCCGCTCAGGTCTGCTCGGCGGCCCTCCGGATCAGCGCCAGCGATTGCTCGGGGCTGAGTGCGATGGACCGCAGCCGGTCGAAAGACAGCGTAGCCCTCCGCACCTCGCGTCCCTTCTCGATGAACAAGGAACCCAGCGAATGCTCCATGTAGGCCAGGTCGGGTTCGCCCAGACCGCCGTAGTTCAAGATCGTGAATCCCGAGCCCATGGCGACGTGGACACCGACCGGGCGGTACAACACGTCTTCGTTGACCACCGCGTCGAGCGTGATCGGATCCGCGACGGAGGTGAGCCGCCGCTGTCGGGTCGTCCGCACCGCGATCTGGTCGGCCAATTGGTCAGGACTGCGCTGCACCGCTGATCCGAGGAACATCGCGCGGCTGTACTCGGTCGTCTGCAGCAGCCCCGGCAGGAAATCGACCGTGTACTCGCGCACCGACACCGCCTCGACCTCGAAGTCGACGTAGGAGTTGTTGCCCACCCCGTACGCCCGCCACCACCCCGGCGCCCGCGCCTCGCGGGTGAGGTCGAGCACCTCCTCCCAGCGGTCGCTCTCCTGGTCGAGGCCCATCATCGAGCGCACCGAGTGGACGTCGACCGACTGCCGGCCGCCCTCGATGCGCCCGAGCTTGCTCACCGACCACTCCAGCCGCGGTGCCGCCGTCTCCAGCGTGAAGCCCGCGCGCTCCCGCAACCTGCGCAGCTCCCGGCCGAGGATCCGGCGCCGCACCACCTATCCCTTACCGCTCACACCCGCTCACCGTCCGTCATGGGTGAGCGATGTGGCAGTGCGGGTGCGGGGGTGGGATCCCGTCCGGGTCAGATCCCCCGATCGGACGTGACGACCGATTCCACCGCGGCCGGGTCGCCCTCGTACCGCACGCGCGCGGCCGAGCGCCCGAAGGCGACCAGCAGCAGCTCGCCCGGCTCGCCGATGATCGTGACCACGCCGGGGCCGGTCCGGACGACCTGCTGCTCACCCGACGGCCGGCTCAGCACGATCCCGGCCGGGCTCCGGCGGAACATCATCCGGCCGGTGCGGGCGAGCATGTCCCAGATCAGGTCGTCGCGCTCCTTCGCGGGCGGGCGCGGCTCCCAGCCGGGCTCACCGCGGCGGACGTCCTCGTGGTGGACGAAGAGCTCGGCGCCGTTGGCCATCTCGTCGACCTTGCCGATGCGGAACGGCGACCACGCCGGCGGCCCGTCGCGCAGCTGGTCGATCATCTCCGGCCACGGCGTGTCGGCGTAGCCGCGCATGGCCTTGTCCACGACCGGCCCGAGCGCGGGCACCACCAGGCCCGGCGCCGTCCACGGCTGGCGCTCGCGGACCAGCAGGTGGGCCAGCAGGTCGCGGGTGTTCCAGCCGGCGCACAGGGTCGGCTTGTCGGGGCCGGACCGCTCGAACTCGGCGCAGATGGCGGCCCGCTCGTCGGTGGCGAGGTTCATGGGCCCGAACGTACGCGGGGCGGCCGGGCGACGCCTCAGCCCTCGGTCACGAACGGGCTGGAGGCGATCTCGGTGCCGTCCTCCAGGCTGCCGATCTCGAAGTCGTTGAACACGTTCGGCACCTCGCGCTGCAGGTGGCGCAGGCACTCGATGGCCAGGGCCCGGATCTCGACGTCGGCGTGCTCGGTGGCGCGCATGGCGATGAAGTGGCGCCATGCCCGGTAGTTGCCGGTGACGACGATGCGGGTCTCGGTGGCGTTGGGCAGGATCGCCCGCGCCGCCTGGCGGGCCTGCTTGCGCCGCAGGGTGCCGTTCGGGACGTCGGCGAAGCGCTTCTCCAGGCCCTCCAGCAGCTCCTCGTAGGCCTTCACCGCGGTGGCCGAGGCGTCCAGGAACTTCTGGTGCAGCTCGGGGTCGGAGGCGATGACCTCGGGCTCGACCATGGCCGCGTCGCGCTCGGGCACGTAGCGCTGGGAGAGCTGGCTGTAGGAGAAGTGCCGGTGGCGGATCAGCTCGTGGGTGAGGCTGCGCGACAGCCCGGTCAGGTAGAAGCTGACCGTCCCGTGCTCGAGCACCGACAGGTGCCCGACCTCCAGGATGTGGCGCAGGTAGCCGGCGTTGGTCGCGGTCGCGGGGTTGGGCTTGCTCCAGGACTGGTAGCAGGCCCGGCCGGCGAACTCGGCCAATGCCTGGCCGCCGTCGGCGTCGGTGCTCCACGGGACGTCCGGCGGGGCGACGAACTCGGTCTTGGCCACGATCTGGACGCCAAGGGGCACGGTCTCCGGCATGGTGGGGAGCCTAAACCGCGACGCTGGGTGCCCGCGTGTGAGCTAGCCGGGTCCCCGGGGAGCCGCCGATGACATCACGACCGCCGCCAGATTGACGCCACCGATTCCTTGACTGGCGTCACCGCTGACGCCACAGTGGTGTCATGGACCTGAGCAAGTACGTCACACAGCTGCGGGAGGACCTCGCGTCCGCCGCCGCGGCCGGCGACGAGCAGACGCGAAACACCGCTGCCCTGCTCGGTTCGGCCATCGAGCCCGCCGCCCGGCTGGCGATCATGAGCGCTCTGTCCGACCTGGCCGCCGAGGTCACCGTCGCGCTGGAGGACCGCGAGGTCGAGGTGCGCCTGGACGGTCGCGACGTGCGCGTCGCCGTCAGCGCCGACCGCGGCGCCGAGCCGCCCGCGGACGAGGAGCCCCCGTTCCGCGGGGGCGGGTTCCCCGGCTTCGGGCCGACCGCCGACGCCGGGGACATCAGCCGCATCACGCTGCGGCTGGTCGAGCAGATCAAGAGCCAGGCCGAGCAGGCCGCCGCGTCGCGCGGGCAGTCACTGAACTCGTGGGTCGCCCAGGCCGTCCAGGACGCGCTGTCCGGGCACGACCCGCGCCGGCGCGGCCGCAACCGCGATCGCGACCGCAACCGCCAGGACCAGTGGCCCGACGACCGCGACGGCCGCCGCCTGCGCGGCTGGGTGGAGGGATGAGCCCGATGGCGGACTTCGAGAAGCGCGACCCGATCGACCCGATCGACCCGATCGACCCCGTGGACCGGATCGACCCCGTCGACCCTGTCGACCCGGTGGACCCGGTGGACCCGGTGGACCCGGTGGACCCGCCCGACTCCGCCGCCTGGGCCTCCGGGCCCGCGGACGACGAGTCCGGCCCCACGCCGGTGCGCCAGCAGTCCTGGACCGTCGACGGGCCGGCCGAGCTGGAGCTGTCGATCGACGTCGGGCGCATCACCGTGCACCTCGACGAGCAGGAGACCGGCGAGGTGCGGGTCGAGGTGCGCCACGACCCCGCCGCCGGCAACAGCTGGACCCAGGGGCTGAGCGGCATCCTCGGCTGGCTGGGCACCCAGACCGGGCGCGGCGGGTTCGGCGACCTGGCCACCGACGCCGTGCGGGCCACCGAGATCAGCTGGTCGGAGACCGGCCGCCGGCTGGTGGTCAAGTCGCCGACCGACATCCCGCTGCGGGTCGTGCCGCTCGCCGTCACAGTGTTCGCGCCGCCGCGCTCGCGGCTCTCCGCGCGCACCGGCGCAGGCGACGTCCGGGTCACCGGTGAGGCCGGTTGGGCCGCCGTGCGCAGCGGCAGCGGCGACGCCACCGTGCAGTCCGTGCAGGGCGACGCCGACGTGAGCACCGGCAGCGGCGCCATCGACGTCGGCCCGATCAGCGGGCGGGCGCGGGTGCGCAGCGGCTCGGGGGCCGTGCGGCTCGGCGGCATCGGCGGCCACACCGAGGTCAAGTCGGGCAGTGGGGAGATCGGCGTCGGCGACGTCGCCGCCGACCTGCGCGTGCGCACCGGCTCCGGCGACATCTCCATCGCCGACGCCCGCGCCGGGCGCATCGAGCTGACCAGCGGCTCGGGCCGGCTGCAGGTGGGCGTGCACCCGGGGGTCGCCGCCGAGCTCGACCTGACCTCCGGCTCCGGGCACGTCCGCAGCGACCTGCAGGTCGGCGACACCGCCCCGGCCGCGTCCACCGCGCTGAAGGTGCGCGGGCGCACCGGCAGCGGCAACGTCCTGGTGACCCGCGCCGCGGTCACCGTCTAGACCGACCGGCCGACGGGTCGGGGGACCCGTCGACCGCCGGGCCGGCTGCCCGTGGGGGCGAGGCGGCCGGTCCGGTGGTCAACCGCACGCCACCGCACCGGCGGATTCGGGGGGATCCGCCATTCCCCGGCCCGGCCGCCACTCCCGTGGGCGGCCGGGCCGGCGGCATGCGCGCTCAGGCGTGGGCGGCGACGGCGGCGGCCAGGGCGGCGGCGAGGTCGCCGCGGTCCCCGACGACGACGTCGCCCAGCCCGAGCCAGTGCGCCATCGTGACCAGCTCGGCCGCCAGCTCCGCCGCGACGCGGGGCACGTCGGCGCCCGGCTCGGCGAAGGCACCGGGCACCCGCAGGACTCCCGCGGCGCGGTCGGACTTGAGGTCGACGCGGGCCACCAGGTCGCCGTCGAGCAGGAACGGGAAGACGTAGTACCCGTAGCGGCGCTTGGGCTCGGGCACGTAGATCTCGATGCGGTAGTGGAAGCCGAACAGCCGCTCCGTGCGGTCGCGCTCCCAGATCAGCGGGTCGAACGGGCACAGCAGCGCCCGGCCGGTGATCCGGCGGGGGACCTTCGCGTCGACCGCGCGGTAGGCCGGGTGGCGCCAGCCGCGGACGGTGACCGGCAGCAGGGCGCCCGCGTCGACCAGCGCGGCGACCGCGGCCTGGCTGCGGACCGGGTTGAGCCGGTAGTAGTCGCGCAGGTCGGGCTCGGTGGCC
This sequence comes from Pseudonocardia humida, assembly GCF_023898865.1. Classification (GTDB taxonomy): domain Bacteria; phylum Actinomycetota; class Actinomycetes; order Mycobacteriales; family Pseudonocardiaceae; genus Pseudonocardia; species Pseudonocardia humida. Next base: position 54,375 of record NZ_JAGSOV010000011.1, on the reverse strand, counting down.
ACGCCCAGCGCGGACGCCGAGCGCAGCACCAGCGCGCGGGCGGCCTCGTCGTCGTCGACCGGGGGCTGGGCGAGCACCTCCGGCGGCAGCACCCGCTCGGGCAGGTCGTAGAGGCGCTGGAAGTGCCGTCGGGCGCCGGTGGTGAGCTGACCGAGGCCGAACAGGTACTCGCAGATGCGCTTGACCTCCGAGCGCTCCCACCAGGTGGCGCCGGGCGGACGCGGCTTGGAGACCCCGCCCAGGGCCTTCTCCAGCTCGCCTGCGCCGATCGGGCCGAGCTCCTTGACCGCGGCCAGCACGTCGTCGACCAGTGCGGGCTGCCGGTCGGCCAGCACGCCGTAGTGGCGCCACCAGCCGCGGCTGCGGGCCGCGGTCTGCAGGAGGGGCCAGTCGGCCGGGGGCAGCAGGCTGGCCTCGTGCGCCCAGTACTCGACGAGCAGCCGGGGGCGGCGCGACGAGTGGGTCCACGCGGCGTCGTCGACGAGGTCGCGGTCGTAGGGGCCGAGCCGGCTGAACAGCGGCATGTAGTGGGCGCGGACGGCCACGTTGACCGAGTCGAGCTGGAGCAGCCGGATGCGCTCGAGGGTGCGCAGCAGGTGGCGCCGGGTGATCGGGCCCCCCGGCGCGGGCGCGGCGAAGCCCTGGGCCGCCAGTGCGGCGCGCCGGGCCACCGCCGGGCTCATGGTCTCGGTGCTCACGGACGGCCTCGCAGCGCTCACGGGGGTGATGGTGCCAGTGGCCCCCGACGTTTCCGGGCCGGCCGCTCGGCCAGCACGACCAGGACCACGGCCACCAGCACCACCGCGCCGCCGAGCAGCTGCACCGGGGAGAACCGCTCCCCCACCACCGAGACCCCGAGCAGCACCGCGATCACCGGGTTGACGTAGGCGTAGGTGGCCACCGTGGACACCGGCAGCGAGGCCAGCGCGTAGGCGTAGGCGCTGAACGAGCCCAGCGAGACCACCACGGCCATGTAGACCCACGCCCACCAGGTCCGCGCCGAGAGGTCCGCCAGGTCGACGCCGTCGCCCGCGACGAGCGCCGCGCCGGACAGCACCAGGCCGCCGGTCAGCATCTGCACGGCGGCCAGCGCGAACGGGTTGGCCGGCACCGGCAGCCGGGTGGTGGCGAACGTGCCGCCCGCCCACCCGACCGCGGCCAGCACCACCAGCCACGGCCCCCACCACGCCGTCCCGACGGTGCCGCCCGATCCCGCCGACGGTCCGGCGAGCAGCAGCACCCCCAGGCCGGCCACCCCGACGACGACGCCGCCGACGGTGGCCGGGCGGGGGCGGTCGCCGGTGAGGGCGCGCAGCACGACGATGTGCAGCGGCACCGAGGCGATCAGCAGCGCCGCCATCCCGGACGCCACGTGCTGCTGGCCCAGCACCACCAGCCCGTTGCCCCAGGCCGGCAGCAGCACGCCGGACAGCGCGGTGGTGCCCAGCTGCGCCCACGACATCGCGAACGCCCGCCTGCCGGCGACCAGCAGCACGAGCAGCGCCAGCAGGCCGCCGCCGACCAGGAACCGGGTCGCGCTGCCCAGCAGCGGCGGGACCTCGGTGATGATGAGCCGGTTGGCCAGGTACGTCGACCCCCACATCAGGTAGACCACGCCCAGCGCGAACCACGCCACCACCCCGCCCGTCCGGGCGTCCGCCTCCACGCGCACGCCCAGGACGTTGCCATGGCGAACGACCGCTGTCGCCGTCAGTTCGGTGGGCGTCGCCCGACCTCAGTCGCGCGCGGCGACGCTGCTGCGCACCACCGCCTCGAAGTCGGCGTCGCGGCGCTCCGCCGGCCGCCGCGCCGTGTAGGTGATCCGTAGGCCGTCGGGGTCGGTCACGGTGACGTCGGTGGTGTTCCACGGCGTGTCGACCGGGCCCTCCACCGGCGCGCCGAACGCCGTCGCCCGCTCGGCCAGCCCGGCCAGGGCGTCGTGCTCGGCGGCCAGCGACAGCCCGAGGCCGACCGCGGCGCTGACCGGACCGCGCGCCGGCACCAGCAGCAGGTCCTGGTAGCGCCAGCGGCGCAGGTGCACCAGGAACGGCGGGCCGCTCGGGGGCAGCACGGCCAGCTCGACCATGTCCAGGGCCCCGGTGTAGAAGGCGCGGCTGCGCGCGAGGTCGGAGACCTCCAGGCGGAGGAACATCGGCATGGGGTAGATCGACGTGTCCACGACCGGGTCGATCGTGGGCACGCCTGCGTCCGGGTCGTGCACGGGCGTCTCGCTCATGGGGCCACCCTGGCGGTTGACCCGACGTCAACCGCAACCCCGATCCCGCGCCCGGCCGCGTCGGGCGCCCGGCGATGGGGAATCCTTCGGTCATGGCAATCGCCGCGGTCCGACCGGCCGCTGCCGCAGACGTCGACGAGATCGTCCGGATCCAGGCGACCACCTGGGAGACCGCCTACGCCGAACTCGTCCCGCCCGCCGCGCTCGCCCAGCTGCGCTCCCCCGAGGCCCGGCGGGCCTGGGCCGGGGCGATCGGCGCCGGCGGCGGCAGCCACGTCCTGGTGGCCACCGAGGGCGAGTGGACCGTCGGGTTCTGCGCCGCCGCACCGGCCCAGCCGCCCGCCCGGGACGCCGCCGTCGAGCCCCCGGACACCACTGAGGCCCCCGGCATCGGGGTCGAGCACTGGGCCGAGATCGGGGCGCTGCTCGTCGAGCCCCGGTGGGGGCGGCGCGGGCACGGCGGGCGGCTGCTCGCCACCGCCGCGCACGCCCTGCACAACGCGGGCGCGCTCTACGGGCTGGCCTGGGTGCCGGAGGCCGACGCGGCGTCGCGCTCGTTCTACCAGCGGGTCGGCTGGGAACCCGACGGCACCGTGCGGGTGCTCGACACCGGCGAGGGGACCCTGCGCGAGGTCCGCCTGGTCGGCTCCCTCGACCTCAAGCTCGAACCCTGAGGCTCACCCCAGGCCGAGCAGGGGCTCCAGGCCGACGGTGAGGCCGGGACGCTCCTGGACGCCGCGCACGGCCAGCAGCACCCCCGGCATGAACGACGCCCGGTCGAACGAGTCGTGCCGGATGGTCAGCGCCTCCCCCGGCCCGCCCAGCAGCACCTCCTGGTGCGCCACCAGGCCGGGCAGGCGCACGGAGTGCACGTGGACGCCCTCGACGTCCGCGCCGCGGGCGCCGGCCAGCTCCGACGTGGTGGCGTCGGGCACCGGGCCCAGACCGGCCTCGGCGCGCGCGGCGGCGATCATCGACGCCGTGCGGGTGGCCGTGCCCGAGGGGGCGTCGACCTTGCCCGCGTGGTGCAGCTCGATCACCTCGACCGACTCGAAGAACCGGGCCGCCTGCCGGGCGAACTGCATCATCAGCACCGCGCCGACCCCGAAGTTCGGGACCACGAGCACGTGGCCCGGGGTGTCGGCGAGCCAGCCGCGCACCTCCTCGAGGCGCTCGTCGGAGAACCCGCTGGTGCCGACCACGGCGGCGATGCCGTGGTCGAGGGCGTAGCGCAGGTTGGCCATGACCGCGCCGGGGTGGGTGAAGTCGACGACGACCCCGGCCCCGCCGGCCACCAGGTCGGCCAGCGAGTCGCCCTCGTCGATCCGCGCCACCAGCTCCAGGTCGTCGGCCTCCTCGACGACCCGGCACACCTGCGAACCCATCCGCCCCTGCGCGCCCCCCACGCCCCCCCCCACCCCGGCGCCCCCCGGCCGTGGTTCAGGAAAGCCACGATGCCGCCCTCTGCGGGCGGCATCGTGGCTTTCCTGAACCGGGCCGCGGCGCAGGGCGGCGACGGCGACGACCGCGGGTTCCGCGACGTGCTGGAGCCGCCCGGCCCTGGTCGTCGGCTGCGGGATCGCGATCTTCACCACCAACCTGTTCATCACGCTGACCCCTGCTCAGCCTCATCCAGGCGATCGGCGTCGGCCCCTCGATGTGGCTCTACGCGGCGTTCGACGTCGCGGCCTGGATCTTCAGTGTGGCTGAGGATGCCCGACCTCACCGGGCGCAGCCTGGAGGAGATCGAGGGCAAGCTCGCCGACGGGAGGTTCCGCCCCGCCGACTTCGCCCGCGACTGAGCCGCTCGGATGTCAGGAAAGCCACCATCAGGACGCAGGACGTCCTGATGGTGGCTTTCCTGACACGGGGCGGGGCGGGGCGGGGCGGGGCGGGGCGGAGCTCAGGCGAAGAAGATCAGGGCGACGATCCAGACGCCGGCGGCCAGCAGGCCGGTGGCCAGCTCCAGCAGGATGCTGAAGGCCACCGCGCCGAGGGCCTTGCGGGTGGAGGGCCAGGCCTTCGCGCTGTCGCCGAGGCGGGCCAGCTCGGACAGGTACACCCCGAGCGGGAAGCCGAGGAACAGCCCGACCACCGGGATCACGAAGAACCCGACGATCCCCAGCGCGGCGCCGACGACGACCGACCGGGTCGGGACGCCGGACTCCTTCATGCGCCGCCCGGGCAGCAGGTACTTGGCCACGCTGCCGATCACGATGACCGCCGCCGCGATCCCGAGCACGGTCCAGCCGAGCTGGTCGCCGCGGGGTACCGCCCACACCGCGATCCCGGCGAGCACCAGGATGAGGCCGGGCAGCACCGGGAGCAGGATCCCGACGATGCCGACGGCGACCAGCAGGCCGGCGAGCAGGGTCATGGGTCCCGGACCGTACCCGGCAGGTCTTCCTCGTCGTCGTAGGGGCCGACGACGGCCACCGTGAGCGGGGCCGAGAGCAGCTCGCGCGCCACCTCGTGGACCTCGTCGACGGTGACCGCGGAGATCCGGTCGAGGCTCTCGGCGATCGTGCGCTGGCGGCCGTGGTCGAGCTCCGAGCGGCCCAGGCGGTTCATCCGCGATGGGGTGTCCTCCAGGCCCAGCACCAGCCCGCCGCGCAGGTTGCCCTGCGCGCGGGTGATCTCGGCGGGGGTCAGCCCGCCGCCCGCGACCTCGGCCAGCACCGAACGGACCACCTTGGTGACCTCGTCGAGGCGCTCGGGGGCGCAGCCGGCGTACACGCTGAGCACGCCGGCGTCGGCGTAGCCGACGTGCTGCGAGTACACCGAGTAGGCCAGCCCGCGGCGCTCGCGGATCTCCTGGAACAGCCGGGAGCTCGGGCCCCCGCCGAGCGCGGTGTTGAGCACCGACAGCGCGGTGCGGCGCGGGTCGTGGCGGCCCACGCCGGGCACGCCGAGCATCAGGTGGGCCTGCTCGGTGTCCTCGGGGCGCAGCACCAGGCCCGGCGCGGGGGCCAGGACGACGTCGCCGCCGCCCCGGCGCGGGGTCGACGGGGAGGCCGAGCCCGCCCGGGCCGCCGCGGCGGCCAGTGCGGTGCCGACCAGCTCGACGACCTCGGCGTGCACGAGGTTGCCCGCCGCGGCCACCACCATGCGCGGGGTCGTGTACTCGCCGCGCCAGAAGTCGTGCAGGACCTCCCGGCGCATCCCGCGGATCGACTCCTCCGAGCCGATCACCGGGCGGCCCAGCGGGTGCTCGCCGAAGAGCGCCTCGTCGAACAGCTCGCCGAGCAGGTCCTCGGGGTCGTCGTCGCGCATGGCGATCTCCTCGAGGACCACCCCGCGCTCCAGCTCGACGTCGGCCGGCGTCAGCAGTGCGTCGGTCACGACGTCGGCCAGCACCTGCACGGCCAGCGGCAGGTCGGTGTCGAGGACCTGCGCGTAGTAGCAGGTGTGCTCCTTGGCCGTGAACGCGTTGAGGTCGCCGCCGACGGCGTCGAAGTCCTCGGCGATCGACGACGCCGTGCGCGTGGACGTGCCCTTGAACAGGAGGTGCTCGAGGTAGTGCGCGGCCCCGGCCTGGGTCGGGGTCTCGTCGCGCGAGCCGACCCCGATCCAGATGCCCAGCGACACCGAGCGCACGCCCGGCACCGCCTCGGTGAGCACCCGCAGCCCGCCCGGCAGTTCGGAGCGGGAGACGCCACCGGGGGCGGGAACCCCCACCCCCGGCGTCACGACGTCGGTCAACTCGCGGGGACCTCGCTCGGCGCGGCGGCCGGCGACTCGGTCGACTCGTCGACCGGGGTGCCGTCGCCGGCGGCGGCCGCTGCGGCCTCCTCCTGCACCGGGACCAGGCTGATCTTGCCCCGGTTGTCGATGTCGGTGACCTCGACGCGGAGCTTGTCGCCGACCTTGACGACGTCCTCGACCTTGCCGATGCGCTTGCCGTTGCCCAGCTTGGAGATGTGCACCAGGCCGTCCTTGCCCGGCACCAGCGAGACGAACGCGCCGAACGCGGCGGTCTTGACCACCGTGCCCAGGAAGCGCTCCCCCACCTTCGGCAGCTGCGGGTTGGCGATGGCGTTGATCATGCCGATCGCGGCCTCGGCCGAGTCGCCGTCGGAGGCGCCGACGTAGATCGTGCCGTCGTCCTCGATGGAGATGTCGGCACCGGTCTGCTCGGTGATCGAGTTGATCATCTTGCCCTTCGGGCCGATGACCTCGCCGATCTTGTCCACCGGGACCTTGATGGCCACGACGCGCGGGGCGAAGCGGCTCATCTCGTCGGGCCGGTCGATGGCCTCGCCGATGACCTCGAGGATCGTCAGCCGGGCGTCCTTGGCCTGGGCCAGCGCGGCGGCAAGCACGCTGGACGGGATGCCGTCGAGCTTGGTGTCCAGCTGCAGCGCGGTGACGAACTCGGGCGTGCCGGCGACCTTGAAGTCCATGTCGCCGAACGCGTCCTCGGCACCGAGGATGTCGGTCAGCGCGACGTAGGTGGTCTCGCCGTCGACCTCGTCGGTGACCAGGCCCATGGCGATGCCCGCGACCGGTGCCTTCAGCGGCACACCGGCGTTGAGCAGCGACATCGTCGACGCGCAGACCGAGCCCATCGAGGTGGAGCCGTTCGAGCCCAGCGCCTCGGAGACCTGGCGGATCGCGTACGGGAACTCCTCGCGCGTAGGCAGCACGGGCAGCAGCGCCCGCTCGGCCAGCGCGCCGTGCCCGATCTCGCGCCGCTTCGGCGAGCCGACGCGGCCCGTCTCACCGGTGGAGTAGGGCGGGAAGTTGTAGTGGTGCAGGTAGCGCTTGTGCGACTCCGGGCCGAGCGAGTCGATCTGCTGCTCCATGCGCAGCATGTTCAGCGTGGTGACACCCATGATCTGGGTCTCGCCGCGCTCGAACAGCGCCGAGCCGTGCGCCCGCGGGACGACCTCGACCTCGGCCGACAGCGGCCGGATGTCGGTGATGCCGCGGCCGTCGATGCGGACCTTGTCGCGCAGGATCCGCTGGCGGACCAGCTTCTTGTTCAGCGAGCGGAACGCCGCGCCGATCTCCTTCTCGCGGCCCTCGAACTGCGGGCCGACCTTGTCCAGCACGGCGGCCTTGACCTCGTCGAGGCGGGACTCGCGCTCCTGCTTGCCGCCGATGGTCAGCGCCTGGGCCAGGTCGTCCGACGCGGTCTCGGCGACGGCCTCGAACACGTCGGCCTGGTAGGCCGGGTAGGTCCTGAACTCGCCGGTGGGCTTGGCGGCCTGGTCGGCGAGCTGCTGCTGGGCCACGCACAGGCTGCGGATGAACGGCTTGGCCGCCTCCAGGCCCTGCGCGACGATCTCCTCGGTCGGCGCCTGCGCGCCGCCCGCGACCAGCTCGTTGGTCTCGGTGGTGGCCTCGGCCTCCACCATCATGATCGCCACGTCGTCCCCGACGACCCGGCCAGCGACGACCATGTCGAACACGGCGCGCTGCAGGTCCTCGTGCTGGGGGAAGGCGATCCACTGGCCGTCGATCAGGGCGACGCGCACGCCGCCGATCGGGCCGCTGAACGGCAGGCCGGCCAGCTGGGTGGACGCCGACGCGGCGTTGATCGCCAGCGCGTCGTAGGGGTCCTGCGGGTCGAGCGACATGACGGTGACGACGATCTGGATCTCGTTGCGCAGGCCGTCGACGAAGGACGGGCGCAGCGGGCGGTCGATCAGCCGGCAGGTCAGGATGGCGTCGGTGCCCGGGCGGCCCTCGCGGCGGAAGAACGAGCCGGGGATCTTGCCGATCGCGTACATCCGCTCCTCGACGTCCACCGTGAGGGGGAAGAAGTCGAAGTGCTCCTTGGGGTGCTTGGACGCCGTGGTGGCGGACAGCAGCATGGTGTCGTCGTCGAGGTAGGCGACGACGGATCCGGCGGCCTGGCGCGCGAGGCGCCCGGTCTCGAACCGGACGGTACGGGTCCCGAAGCTGCCGTTGTCGATGACGGCAGTGGTCTCGTACACGTTGTCGGTGGGTTCGGTCATGAAGGTGGACATCTCCTCGTCAGAGCGGGAGACCCCACGCCACACCGGGAGGATCCTCGGCCGAGCCGGTCTTCGATCGAAGCCCCCGGGGCGCTGCGTGTCGCGTGCCCGGGAGCCACTACCGAGGACCGGCGGATCGTCTGCCGGAGGCGTGGCGTCGTCGCTGCGGGTAGTGCTCGTCTTGTCGTGCAGTCTCGTCGTGCTTGTCGTGCTCGTCGTGCTGGTCTTGTCGCGTGCAGTAAATCGGACCGCGGCCCGGCCCGCCAGCAGGCGGACCGGGCCACGGGTGGTTCAGCGGCGGATGCCGAGGCGCTCGATCAGGGAGCGGTAGCGCGCCACATCCACCTGGCGCAGGTACTTCAGCAGCCGGCGGCGGCGGCCGACCAGCAGCAGCAGACCGCGCCGGGAGTGGTGGTCGTGCTTGTGCATCTTGAGGTGCTCGGTGAGGTCGCTGATGCGCTTGGTGAGCAGGGCGACCTGGGCCTCGGGGGACCCGGTGTCGGTCTCGTGCACCCCGTAGGACGTCAGGATGGTCTTCTTCTGTGCGGCGTCGAGTGCCACGTGGTCCTCTTTCGTTGCTGTGCCGTGAGGCCGGGCTCCGCACGAGGGGAGCCGGAGACGGTGCGCGGCCGCCACGGACTGCAGCCGGACCCGCGTCCAACGGTACCAGCAACGATCGAACGCCCCACGGGGCGGCGGCTACCCGCCCTGCAGCGGCACCCGGTGGACCACCCGGTAGCGCGACCCGCCGCGCGCCGGTTCGCTGCTGACCAGCAGCAGGTCCGCGGGCCGCCACCACGGTCCGCCGTGCCCGGCCCACGGGGTGGGCGGGTCGGCCACGGCCGCCGGACCCGGCCGGGCCCGGCGGCGCAGCAGCGTCACGTGCGGCACGAACCGCTCCCCCTGCCCGCCGACCACCTCCACCAACCCGCGCAGCTCCGCGGCGGGCTCGGCCTGCACGCCGGCCCACCGCACCCCGTCGAACGCACCCGCGCCCGCGGTGCGCAGCCGCGGAGCGGGCAGCCCGAGCGCGGCCCGGTCGAGCCGGCGGGCGAGCACCCCGGGGTCGGCCTCGCCGTAGAACATCAGCGTGATGTGCCAGGTGGCGGGGTCGACGACACGCCACCCCGGCGGCGGCTCCCCGGTCCCGGCCGACCCGCGGCCCGCGGCCGCGCGGCCGCCTGGCGCAGCACCTCGGCCAGCTCGGGGAACGCGGTGCCCAGCGCGGCCGCCGCGGCCGCGAGCCGGGCCGGTTCCGCGACGGTGCGCAGCGCGTCCGCGGCCGACGGGGTCCGGGGGGCCACCCGGCGCAGCGGACGCCCCGGGCCAGGGCTCGGCGCGCCTCCCGACCAGTGCCAGCGGGCCGCCGCGACCTCGGCCAGCAGCGCCTCGACCGCGCGGGCGCCGGGCCGCTCGGGCAGGGCGCGGCAGCGCTGGTCGAGCAGGAGCAGCCGGGCCAGCACGGCCGGGTCGCCGATCTTCACCCGGCGGGCGCTGGCCAGCTGGCTGAGCATCGCCGGGCTGAGCCCGAGCGCCTTGGCCAGCCGCGCCTGCGAGACCCGCAGGGCCGCGGTCAGCGCGCGGACCCGGTCTCCCAGGGGGGCGCCGTAGAGCTCGCGCTGCCGCTCGCGGTTCGCCGCGATCCGCCCCGCCGTCCCGCCGGTCACCCCACCGGCCACCCCACCGGCCACCCCACCGATCGCCCCGCCGATCACCGCTGTCATACCGGGCATGCTCGCAGGAGCGGGGGCCGCTTCGTGGCCGAACGGGCAAACCCGTGCCGGGTCAGCCGCCGAGCAGCTCGCGGGTGCGGGCCACGTCCTTGTGCATCTGGGTGACCAGCGCGTCGACGTCGTCGAAGCGCTCCTGCCCGCGCAGCCGGTGGGTGAAGTCCACGGCGACCTCGAAGCCGTAGAAGTCCTCGTCGACGTCGAGGACGTAGGCCTCGACGGTGCGCTCGCGCCCGGAGAACGTCGGGTTGGTGCCCACCGAGATCGCCGCGGGCAGCCGCCGCTCCGGCGCCCCGCCCGCGCCCGGCGCGCCGACGCCGGTCGGGGAGATCGCGAACCGGCCCGCGTAGACGCCGTCGGCGGGCAGCGCCGTGAACGGCGGGGCGGAGACGTTGGCCGTGGGGAAGCCGAGCTCGCGGCCGCGGCGGTCGCCGTGCACGACCACCCCCTCGACGCGGTGCGGGCGACCCAGCGCGGTCGTGGCCGCCTCGACGTCGCCGGCGTCGATGCAGGAGCGGATGTAGGTCGAGGAGAACGTGACGCCGTCGTCGGTGATCAGGTCGAGGCCCTCGACGCCGAAGCCGAACCGCTCCCCCAGCCGGGTCAGCATGGCCACGTCGCCCTGGGCGCGGTGGCCGAAGGTGAAGTTGCGCCCGACCACCACGTCGGCCGCGTGCAGCCGCTCGACGAGCACCTCGTGGGCGAACTCGGCGGGCGGGGTGCGGGAGAGCTCCACGCTGAACGGCAGCACGCAGAACGCCTCCACGCCCAGCTCGGCCACGAGGTCGGCGCGCCGGCCGAGCGCGGTCAGCCGGGCGGGGTGGCTGCCGGGGCGGACCACCTCGGCGGGGTGCGGGTCGAACGTCACGACGACCACGGGCAGGTCGCGCTCCCGGCCCCGGCGCACCGCGTGCCCGATCAGCTGCTGGTGCCCGCGGTGCACCCCGTCGAAGACCCCGACGGTGACGACGCTGCGCCCCCATCCGTTCGGAACGGCCTCCAGGCCACGCCAGCGCTGCACACCGCGGAGCCTACGGAAACCCGTGCGGCGCGCTGCGGGACGGCACCGCGCGCCGGTCGCGTGGTCACGCCGGTGCGAGCACCACGACCGGGCGCGCCAGCCCCTCGCGCTCGCTGACCAGCGCGATCACCGCGCCGTCCGGTCCGAAGACGCCGTAGGTGCCGGGCAGGTCGGCCGGGGGCAGCGGGCGGCCGTGGGACAGGTCGGTGGCCAGCGCGGCGTCGACGTCGCGGCGCGCGAACGCGACCGAGACGGCCTCGTCCAGCGGCAGCGAGAGCCCGGGATCGGCCTCCAGCTGCTCCAGCGTGCGGGCGTGTTCCAGGGTGAACGGGCCGACCCGGGTGCGCCGCAGGGCGGTGAGGTGGCCCCCGACGCCGAGCCCGGCGCCCAGGTCGCGGGCCAGCGCGCGCACGTAGGTGCCGGAGGTGCACTCCACCCGCACGTCCAGGTCGACGTGGCCGTCGCCGTCGCGGCGGGCCAGCAGTGTGAAGTCCGACACGGTGACCGGGCGGGCCGCCAGCACCACCTGCTCCCCGGCCCGGACCATCGCGTAGGCCCGCTTGCCGTCGACCTTGATGGCGCTGACCGAGCTGGGCACCTGCTCGATGGCCCCGGTCAGCGCGGCCATGCCGGCCAGCACGGCGTCCTCGCCCACCCCCGACGCGTCGGCCGTGGAGACGACCTCGCCCTCGGCGTCGTCGGTGGTCGTGACGGCGCCCAGCCGGATGGTGGCGGTGTAGGCCTTGGTGTCCAGCGCCAGGTGCCCCAGCAGCTTGGTGCCCCGGCCGACCCCGCACACCAGCACGCCGGTCGCCATCGGGTCGAGCGTGCCGGCGTGGCCGACCTTGCGGGTGCGCAGGATCCGCCGCAGCCGGGCCACCACGTCGTGGGAGGTGAGGCCGTCCGGCTTGGCCACCACGACGAGGCCGGACGCGGTCGTCGTCGCCGTCATCGGGCGATTGTCCCCGCCGGGCGGCGGCCAGGGCGCACCGGCTCCGCAGAAGTAGGGCGTCCTCGGGCGGCCACGTAGGGCGTTGCCCTGACGACGCAACGCAGTCGGGCCGTGAAGGTGGACGGGGCCGCGGCCCCCGACCCGGCCCGTCGACCGAGGAGCGCCCATGACCCGTCCGCCGGTCCCCGCCACCCCCGCCGTCGCCGACCTGCTGGCCCTGGCCGGCCAGGGGGACGACCGCGCGTGGGCCGAGATCCTGCGCCGGTACGGCGACCTGGTCCGCGGGGTGACCCGCTCGTTCCGCCTGCAGGACGCCGACGCCCGCGACGCCGAGCAGCGCACCTGGCTGCGGCTGCTGGAGAACCTCGCCGCGGTGCGCGACCCGGACCGGCTCGGCGGCTGGCTGGCCACCACCGCCTCCCGGGAGTGCCTGCGCATCCTGCGCGAGGGCCGGGGCACAGTGGTCAGCGGCATGGACGCAGTGCCCGCCCCGGTCGACGACGTCGAGCAGCGGGTGGTCGACGCCGACACCGCCGCCCGCCTGTGGGACATCATCGGCGGGCTGCCGCCGCGGGGGCGCACGGTGATGCGGGCGCTGTTCGGCGGGGAGGCGCGCCCCTACGCCGAGGTGTCGCGGATCACCGGCATCCCGGTGGGCAGCCTGGGGCCGACCCGGGCCCGGGTGCTGGACCAGGTCCGCGCCCGGTTCGAGGCCGAACCGGCCCCCGTGGGCTGAGCGGTGCCGGGCCCGGCCTCAGCGGCGGCGGCGCTCGGGGCGGCAGCGCAGCAGCACCGCGCTGGCCTGCACCCGGCTGTGCACGCCGATCTTCGCGTAGATCCGGCTGACGTGGACGCCCACGGTCTTCTCGCTGATGAACAGCCGCCCGGCGATCTCCCGGTTGGTCCGCCCGCCGGCCAGCTCGACCAGGACCTCCAGCTCGCGGGCGGTCAGGGCGTCCAGCTCGTCGTCCTCGTCGGCGCGGGCCCCGACCGCCGCGGCGGGGACCGGGTCGGCGCCGGCGAGCCGCACGCGCGCCCGCTCGGCCAGCTCGCGGACCTCGGTGAGCAGCGGCACTGCGCCCAGCCCTTCGGCCGTCCGGGCGGCCTCGCGCAGCGCGGTGACCCCGGCCGCCGAGTTGGCCCGCCGGGCCAGCAGCCCCTCGGCCCGGCGCAGGTGCCCGTAGGCGGTCGGGTAGGGCCTGCCCAGGTCGGCCCAGGCCCGCACGACCCGCTCCCAGGCCTGCGGGTCGGACCGGTCGGCGGCGCGGCCCTCCTCGGCGAGCCTGCCCAGCGCACCGGCCCGCGCCGACGGTGTCGGTTCCGCCGCCCGGCGGGCCGGCTCGTCGCCGTGGCGGCGCGATCGGGCGGTCAGCCCGTCGTCGGGACGCCGGACGCCCAGGCGGGTCAGCTCGGCCCGGGCCCGCGCGCCCCGCTCCAGCACCGCGGCGAGCGGTTCCGGCTGGTCGGGGCCCTGCTCCAGGACGTCGAGCGCGGCGGCCACGTGGTCGAGCGCGAGGTCCGGGCGCAGCCGCCACAGGGCCAGGTCGGCGGCCGCGGTCAGCAGCGCGACGCGGTGGTGGGGGCCCGGGGTGCCGGCCGCGAGCGGCCGCGCCGCCGCGAGGTCGTCCTCGGCGTCGGCGAAGCGGCCGCGGGCGGTGCTCAGCCGGGCCCGCGCCAGCCGCACCTCCAGCTCGGCGACGCCCGTCGGCGCCGTCCGCCAGGCCCGCTCCAGGACCGCCGCGGCCTCGTCCCAGCGGCCCAGGCCGAACAGCCCGGCGGCGGCCACGGCCAGCAGGCCGGCGCCCGCGCCGCGGGCCATGCCCAGCGCGGCGGCCCGGTCGGCGCCGGCGACGGCGGCCTCCGCGCCGCGGGCGGGCTCGTCGAGCGGGCCGCACAGCAGCTCGGCCAGGCCGCGGTGGGTCCGGGCGATGGCGGCCGGGTCGCCCGACCGCTCGGCCGTCGCCACCGCCTCGCGCAGCAGGACCTCACCCGCGGCCGGGTCGCGCCTGCTCGCGCCCAGCACCGCCAGGCACCGGGCCCGCGCCGCCGGGGCGGCCGACCCGACCACGCCCAGCAGCCGCCCCGCGGTCTCCTGGGCCCCCGAGACCTCCCCCGCGGCCCACAGCAGCTCGGCCCGCGCGCCCAGCACCTCGGCCCCGGCGTCCCGCGCCGCACCGGCCCGGTCGAGCAGCGGACCGGCCTCCCGGCCGCGGCCCGCCGCCAGCAGGTACTCGGCCAGCCGCGCGGCCCGCTCCGCCCGGGCCCGCTCGCCGGATCCGGCGACGGCGGACAGCGCCACGACCGCCGCGGCGGGATCGCCTGCCAGGTGGGCGCACTCGGCCGCGCGCTCCAGGCAGCCCGTCCGGTCGACGGTCACCTCCCCGCGGGAGCGACCGGCCAGCCCGGCGGCGCGCAGCCAGTGCCGGTGCGCCGCGGCGAGGTCGTGCGCGGCCTCGGCCGACCGCGCCGCGGCGACGGCGGCGGCCAGCGCCGGCCCGTCCTCGCCCGCGGCGTGCCAGTGGTGCGCGAGCCGGATGTCGACACCGGGCAGCTCGCGCGCCCACCCCGCGGACAACGCCGCGGCGTAGCGGCGGTGCAGGTCGATCCGCTCACCGGGCAGCAGCTCGCGCCGGACCACCTCGGTGAGCAGCCCGTTGGGCAGCCGGTAGGAGTCGCGGTGGGCCTCCCCCGCGTCCTCGGCGACGACGATCCCGGCATCGGCGGCCTCGCGCAGCGCGCCGAGCAGCTCGCCGCCGCCGCCCAGCACGGCCTCCAGCAGCCGGTGCGGCAACGGGCCGTCGGCCACCGCGACGGCCCGGACCGCGCGCAGCGCGTCGCCGGACAGCAGGGCCAGCCGCGACAGCACCAGCTCGCGCAGGCCCACGGGCAGCGCCAGCGGGTCGCCGTCCAGGGCGGCGAGCAGGGTCTGCTCGGCGATGAGCGCGTTGCCCGCCGAGCGCTGCCACACCAGCTCGACCAGCTCCGGCCGCCCGGGCGCGGCCGACTCCACCAGCTCCGCCACCGCCGCGCGGGCCAGCGGGGCGACGTCGACGGTGCGGACCCGCTGGTGGCGGGCCAGCTCACCGATCAGCACGCGGGCGGAGGCGGTGTCCGGGCGGCGGCCCGTGCGGTGCGTGGCGACCAGCAGCACCCGCCCGGGGGGCGGGTCGGCGACCAGGTACGCGAGCAGGTCGCGCGTGGACCGGTCGACCCACTGCAGGTCCTCCACCACCAGGACCACCACCGAGGTCTCGGCCAGCCGCAGCACGGCCCGGTGCAGCAGGTCCATCACCTCGGCCCGCGAGGGCGCGGCCCCGGTCGGCGCGGCCGCGAGCAGCTCGTCGAGCCGGTCGGCCCACGGCTCGGGCGGCTCGGTGGCGTCCCGGGAGCTCCGCAGCGCGCGCAGCCCGGAGAGCACCGGGCGGAACGGTGGGCTCCCGGCGACCCCGGAGGCGGCGCCGGCCAGGACGACGGCCCCGCCCGCCCGCGCCTGCGCGACCAGCTCGGCGACCAGCCGGGACTTGCCGACACCCGCCTCCCCGGTGACGAAGACCGCCGCCATCCGCCCGGCGGCCGCCTCGGCCAGCGCGGCGCCCAGCCGGGCGCGCTCCCTGTCGCGCCCCACGAGGATCCGCCCGACCGCGGGGGGAGGGATCGAGCGCCCGCTCACGTGGGCGACGTTAATCGGCCGAACCGACCAGCGGCAGGCGGCATCCGGGTGCTGTCCGTGATCGAAGGATCCCCGATCGTGGCCGTCCCTCCGGGCAGCCCGCGCGGATGTATCACGTCCATGTCGGGGTGCTCGTCATCCTGGACGGCTCCGTTTCACCGAAGGAGGACGATGCCGCCGACCGGAGAGGCCGGGCCGATCGACGAGGTGCTGCGCAGGCTCGCCGAGGTCCACGACCACGCGCTCGCCACCGCGACGGCGGGGACCACCGACGGGATCGTCGTGTGCACCGGCCTGTACCGCGACATCACCGCCCGGGTCGCCGACCTCCTGGGTGAGGGCCGGTTCGCCGCACCCGCGTTCCTGGCGCGGTTGGAGACCGAGCTCGCCGACCGGTTCGCCACCGCGCTGGGCGGCCGTACCGCCGACGCCCGGGAGGTGCCCGCGGCGTGGCGGCTGCTGCTCGACAACCGGGCCGACCCGTCGACGCCTGCGGCGGCCTTCGCCGTCGCCGGGGTGAACGCCCACCTCAACCTCGACCTCGCCGCCGCGCTCGTCAGCACCTGGGAGCACGTCCCACCCGACGACGGCGGCCCCGCCTCCGCCCAGTACCTCGACTACTGCCTGCTCGTCGACACCGTCGAGACCGCGGTCGACCCGCTGCGCGAGGAGCTCGGCGCAGGCGAGGCCGGGCACCTGACCGACCTCGCCGTCCGCTTCACCCGCGACCTCGCCTGGGACGAGGCCCGCGAGGTGTGGACCGACGGCGCCGACGAGGCCCGCAGGCTGCGCTCGGCGGAGAAGCTCGACGCGATCGCCACCTGGCTCGGGCGGCGGCTGCTCGGGCTGCCCTGACCCGCCCGGTCAGGGCCGCTGCACGCCGACCACCGCCCACCGCCCGGTCCGCAGCCGGGCCAGCACCGCCGCCAGCCGCACCAGCATGAACCCGGCCAGCCCCGACCAGATCCCGGCCAGCCCCCAGCCGAAGACCAGCGACGCCCAGATCAGCGGCAGGAAGCCCAGCACGGCCGCGAGCAGGGTGGTGGTGCGCAGGTAGGCGGCGTCCCCGGCGCCCAGCAGCACCCCGTCGATCGCGAACACGACCCCGGCGATCGGCTGCAGCGCGGCGAAGAACCACCACGGCACGACGATCGCGGCGAGCACCACCGGGTCCGGCGTGAACACCGGGGGCAGCACCCCCACCAGCGCCGCGAACACCGCGCCGAACCCGATCCCGAGCACCAGCCCGTACCGGGTGACCTGGGCGGCCAGCGCCTTGGCCCGCGCGGCGCTCCCGCCGCCCAGCGCCGCGCCGACCAGCGACTGCGCCGCGATCGCCACCGCGTCCAGCACCAGTGCCATGAAGTTCCACAGCTGCAGCACGACCTGGTGCGCCGCGGCGGCCCCGGCCCCGAAGCGGGTGGCCACCGCGGCCGCGGACAGGAAGCACGCCTGGAAGGCCAGGCTGCGGGTCAGCAGGTCGCGGCCCAGCGCGAGCTGCTGGACCAGCACCGCGGGTCGGGGGCGGATCGAGTCGGCCCCGGCGCGGGTCAGCGCGCCGAGGAACAGCGCGGCCGCCAGGCTCTGCCCGATGACGTTCGCCGTCGCCGAGCCGACCAGGCCCATGCCCTCCCAGCCGCCGATGCCGTGCACCAGCACCGGGCAGGCCAGCGCGGACAGGCCGTTGCCCGCCAGCACGAACACCAGCGGGGACCGGGTGTCCTGCACGCCGCGCATCCAGCCGTTGCCGGCCAGCGTGACCAGCACCAGCGGAGCCCCGATGAGCGCGACCCGCAGCCAGGACTCCGCCGGTCCGGCGATCTCCGGCTGGTCGCCCAGGGCGCGGGTGACCGGGCCGGCCACGAGCTGGCCCACGCCCAGCACCACCAACCCGACCGCCAGCGCGAGCCAGGTCGCCTGCACGCCCTCGCCCACCGCGTCGGCCCGCCTGCCCGCGCCGTGCAGCCGCGCGGCGCGGGCCGTGGTGCCGTAGGACAGGAAGTTCAGCTGGCTGGTGACCTGGACGAACACCACCCCCGCCACGGCCAGCGCGGCCAGCGCCAGTGCCCCGAGCCTGCCGACGACGGCCGTGTCGACCAGCAGGTAGAGCGGTTCGGCCGCCAGCACCGGCAGCGCGGGCGCGGCCAGCCGCAGCACCGCGCGCGCCGGGACCCGGTCGGGGTCCGGCGCGCGGCCGGTCACGGCAGCAGGGGCCGGCGGCAGACGTAGACGAACGCCGGCGGCAGGTTGCGCCACACCGTGGCGCTGACCACGACCTCGTCGAAGGTGTGGCGCAGCGAGGCGCGGAAGCGGCGGGCCGCGGCCAGCGTCATGCCGTGCAGGTAGGCGAACGTGGTGAACGCCCCGGTCGGGCCCACGGCCGCGCTGATGCCGCCCAGCAGCTCGGCCTGGGTGGCGTCGTCGAACAGCGCCCAGGGCAGCCCGCAGATCACCGCGTCGACCCGGGCCACGCCGCGCTCGGCCAGCAGCGCGCTCAGGTGCGCGGCGTTGCCCTGCACGACCTCCAGCTCCGGGCGGGTCCGGTTCAGGTAGGCGACCATGTCCGGGTCGAGCTCCACGGCCAGGTGCCGCCCGCCTGCGGGCAGCCGCCGCGAGATCACCGCGCTGACCGCCCCGGTGCCCGGACCGAGCTCGACGACCACCGGCTCGCCCTGCGAGGGCACGATCGAGGCGAGCACCGCGCCCAGGCGCTCCGAGCTGGGCGCCACCGCGCCCATCGTCGCCGGGCGGCGCAGGGCCGCGGAGAGGAACGCGCGACGGGCCGCGACGGGCCCCGGGGTGGGACGGGCCGCGGTACCGCCGGGCGCGGGTTCGGACGTCATGGGTCTCCTCGACTCGACTGCGATCACCGTATCGAGGTGCCCCGCACCGGGCGCCGCCGGTCGAACGCGCGCCCGCTCAGCCCACGAGCCGGGGCCGGTCCGCCGACAGGGCCCCGCGCAGCACGCCGAGCAGCACCTCCGGCGGGCCGTCCGCGGTGAACCCGGCCGCCACGGGATGCCCCCCACCCCCCATCGCGACCGCGGCCGCGGCCACGTCCACCCGGCCGTTCGAGCGCAGGGACACCACCCAGCGCTGCGGCCCGACCTGCTTGAAGACCGCGGCCACCTCCGCCTCGCCCGCCGTGCGCACCACGTCGATCACGCTGTCGACCTCCGCGGGGCGGAAGCGCGAGCTGATCTCGAACGGGACGCGCGCGTGCACCAGGCCCAGCCCGCCCGCCGCGGCGGCCTCCAGCCGCGCCCCGGCGATGATCTCGCCCAGCGCGGCCAGCCAGCTGAACGGGTGGGTGTCCATCAGCGGCCCGACCACGTCGGGCGGGTGCACCCCGGCCGCGATCAGGTCCGCGGCCAGCAGGTGCGCCGAGCGGCCCGCGGTGCGGAAGCCGCGGGTGTCGGTGACCAGGCCCGCGTACAGGCAGCGGGCGATGTCGGCGTCGAGCCCGACACCCATCTCCACCAGCACCTCGTGCACCAGCACGACGGTCGCCTCGGCCTGCGGGTCGAGGACCTGGACGGTGCCGAAGCCCGGGTTGGACGCGTGGTGGTCGATCATGACCGAGGCGCCCGCGGTGACGAGCCGGTCGGCCAGGTGGCCGAGCCGACCCGGGTCGGCGGCGTCGCAGGACACCAGCACTTCCGGCGCAGGCCACACCTCGTCGGACGGCACGACCAGACCCAGCGCGTCCAGCGGGCGCAGCGTCTCGGGGAACTCGTCCGGCGTGG
Source organism: Pseudonocardia humida (assembly GCF_023898865.1). Classification (GTDB taxonomy): domain Bacteria; phylum Actinomycetota; class Actinomycetes; order Mycobacteriales; family Pseudonocardiaceae; genus Pseudonocardia; species Pseudonocardia humida. The sequence goes on along the minus strand of NZ_JAGSOV010000011.1, from coordinate 35,057 downwards.
CGAACGAGACCTGCACGGCGGCGCCGCGCCGGTGCAGCGCGATCGCCAGGGCCAGCGCGCTGCCGAGCGCGTCGGCGTCCGGGTTGAGGTGGGCCAGCAGCGTGACCTCGCGGGCGGTGGTGAGCAGCGCCGCCGCGTCGCTCACCGCGGACGCGTCGGGCCGCTGCGGGATCATTCCGCTCTGCTCATTCCGGCCACCTCCGGCCAGGGCCCCGCCGTGTCATCGCCGGATCACTCCGGGTCGGCGGGTTCGCGGGGGACCCGGTACGGGTCGGCCTCACCGGCCGGGCTGGCCGTCGCGGCCAAGCGGGCCACCTCGGCGTCCGACTCCCGGGTGCGGGCGAGCAGCTCCTCCATCCGGCGGGCCTCGTCGGGCACCTGGTCGAGCACGAACGCCAGCGACGGGGTGTGCCGGATGCCGGTGCCGGCCCCGACCTTCGTGCGGAGCACGCCCGTCGCGCTGGCCAGCGCCGCGGCCACACCCGCCGTGTCGGGGTCGGCCTCGACCGTCTCGCCGAGCACCGTGTAGTACACCGTCGCTTCGCGCAGATCCCCGGTGACCCGGGTGTCGGTGATCGTCACCATCTTCAGCCGCGGGTCCTTGACCTCGTGCTCCAAGGCGTCCGCCACGATCTGCGAGATGCGCTTGGACAACCGCCGCGCCCGCGCGTGGTCCACCATGTGCAGTCGCCTCCTCCGTCGAGCCCGATGCATGGGAGTCGCCGTTGTGGCGGCTCTTCACACACGGCTCAGTCGTCCTCCGGGCCCAGCAACCGCCGACGCGCCGAGAGCAGCTCGAACTCGGGGCGGGCGGCGACCATCCGCTCGCACCGGTCGAGGAGCTCGACGACGTGGGCGTGATCGGGAGCGACGCAGCTCACCCCGACCAGCGCCCGGCGGTGCAGGTCGAGGTGGCCGGCTTCGGCCGCGGACACCGCGAACCTGCGGCGCAGCTCGGCGACCACCGGCCGGACCACCGACCTCTTCTCCTTCAACGAGTGGACGTCCCCGAGCAGGACGTCCAGCTCCAGCACACCGACGAACATGCGCGTCACACCGCGGCCCGACGCCGGAGGGGCCGGCCGGGTCGGCCGGCCCCTCCGTGCTGCGTCAGCTCCGCGGCTTCTCCCGCATCTCGAAGGTCTCGATGACGTCGCCGTCCCTGATGTCGTTGTAGTTCCCGAGCGTGATACCGCACTCGAAACCTTCGCGGACCTCCACGACGTCGTCCTTCTCCCGGCGCAGCGAGGCGATCGACAGGTTGTCGGCGACCACCACGCTGTCGCGGATCAGGCGCGCCTTGGCGTTGCGGCGGATGAGCCCGCCCATCACCAGGCAACCGGCGATCGACCCGAAGCGCGAGGACCGGAACACCTGGCGGACCTCGGCGCGGCCGAGCTCCACCTCCTCGAACTCCGGCTTGAGCATGCCGCGCAGGGCCTGCTCGATCTCCTCGATGGCCTGGTAGATCACCGTGTAGTAGCGGATCTCCACGCCCTCGCGGGTGGCCAGCTCGGTCGCCTTGCCCTCGGCCCGGACGTTGAAGCCCAGGACGATGACGTTGTCGGCGATGGCGAGGTTGATGTCGCCCTCGGTGATCCCACCGACGCCGCGGTGGATGACCCGCAGCTCGACGTCGTCGCCGACCTCGATCTTCATGAGCGCGTCCTCGAGGGCCTCGACGGTACCCGAGTTGTCACCCTTGATGATCAGGTTGAGCTGGTTGGTCTCCTTCAGCGCGGCGTCCAGGTCCTCCAGGCTGACCCGCTTGCGCCGGCTCGCCAGCTCGGCGTTGCGCTCGCGAGCGCGGCGCCGGTCGGCGATCTGGCGGGCGACCCGGTCCTCGTCGACGACCAGGAAGGTGTCGCCCGCGCCCGGCACCGAGGTGAACCCGATGACCTGCACCGGACGCGACGGGTAGGCCTCGGTGACGTCGCCACCGTGCTCGTCGAACATCCGCCGGACGCGCCCGGAGGCGTCGCCCGCGACGATCGAGTCGCCGACCCGCAGCGTGCCGCGCTGCACCAGCACCGTGGCCACCGGACCGCGACCGCGGTCGAGGTGGGCCTCGATCGCCACGCCCTGGGCCTCCATGTCCGGGTTGGCCCGGAGGTCGAGGCTGGCGTCGGCGGTCAGCAGGATCGCCTCGAGCAGCTGGTCGATGTTCGTGCCCTGCTTCGCGGAGATGTCCACGAACATCGTGTCGCCGCCGTACTCCTCGGCGACCAGGTTGTACTCGGTCAGCTGCTGGCGGATCTTGTCGGGGTTGGCCCCCTCCTTGTCGATCTTGTTCACCGCGACCACGACCGGCACGTCGGCGGCCTGGGCGTGGTTGATCGCCTCCACCGTCTGCGGCATGACGCCGTCGTCGGCGGCGACCACGATCACCGCGATGTCCGTGGACTTCGCGCCGCGGGCACGCATGGCGGTGAACGCCTCGTGACCCGGGGTGTCGATGAAGGTGATCGGGCGCTCGTAGCCCTCCAGCTCGGTGACGACCTGGTAGGCGCCGATGTGCTGGGTGATGCCGCCCGCCTCGCCCTCCATGACGTTGGCCTTGCGGATCGTGTCCAGCAGGCGCGTCTTGCCGTGGTCGACGTGACCCATGACGGTGACCACCGGCGGCCGGATGACCAGGTCCTCCTCGCCGCCGGCGTCCTCGCCGTAGGAGATGGAGAAGCTGTCGAGCAGCTCGCGGTCCTCCTCCTCCGGGCTGACCACCTGCACGGCGTAGTTCATCTCGCTGCCGAGCAGCTCGAGGATCTCGTCGGACACCGACTGCGTGGCCGTGACCATCTCGCCGAGGTGGAACAGCACCTGGACCAGCGACGCCGGGTTGGCGTTGATCTTGTCGGCGAAGTCGCTCAGCGAGGCGCCGCGCGGGAGCTTGATCGTCTCGCCGTGGCCCTTCGGCAGCCGCACGCCACCGACGGACGGGGCCTGCATGGAGTCGAACTCCTGGCGCTTCTGGCGCTTCGACTTGCGGCCCTTGCGGGCCGGACCGCCGGGACGGCCGAACGCGCCCGCGGCACCGCCGCGACCACGACCGCCGCCACCACCGGGACGACCGCCGCCACCGCGGAAGCCACCACCGGCCGGGGCGCCTCCGCCACCGCCGCCGGGGCCACCGCCACCGGGGCGGAAGCCACCGCCGCCACCACCGGGACGACCGCCGGGACCACCCGGACGACCACCCGGACCACCGGGACGACCGCCACCGGGGCCACCACGGCCACCGGGACCGCCACCGGGCCGCCCACCCGCCGGACGCGCCGGCATCATGCCGGGGTTCGGCCGCGGGGGCATGTTGCCCGGCGACGGCGGACGCGGACCGCCGCTACCCGGCGCACCGGGACGCGGAGCGGAGGGACGCGGACCACCGGGACGGGGACCGCCCTGCCCGGGACCGCTCTGGCCCTGGCCGCCCTGACCCGGACCCTGCTGGGCGGGGGGCGGACCGGGGCGCGGCGCGGCCGGACGGGGCGGGGCGCCGGAACCGACGCCGAAGGGGTTGTTGCCGACCCGCGGGGTGCGGGGGCCCGGACGCGGGCCACTGGGCCGCGGCGGGACCGTGGCGCCACCGGTCGAGCCCGCGTCGGCCGCGGCCGGACGGGACTGACCGGGCTGGGCCGGACGCGGACCGGGGCGCTGGGTCGCCGGCTGGGCCGGGGACTGCGCGGCCGGGGACTGCGCCGGCGGAGCCTGCGCGGCCGGGGCCTGCGCCGCGGGGGCCTGGGCCGCGGGGGCCTGGGCGGCCGGCGCCTGCGCCGGCTGCTGGGGCTGCTGCTGGGGCGCCGGACGGCTCGGGCCGGGGACCGGACCGGGACGCGGACCCGGGCGCGGGCCCGGTCCGGCGGTACGCGGACGGTCGGTCGACGGGGTCGCCGACGGGCCGGCGGCCGCGGGGGCCGACGGCTGCGGGGTCTGCGACGGCTGCGGACCCTGGGGGCCCTGCGGCGGACGCGGGCGACCCGGGACCGGGCCGCCGTTCTGGCCGCCGGGGCGCGAGGGCATCGCGCTCGGACGGGGCGCGGGGCCACCGCCGGGACGCGGACGGCCGCCACCGGGGCGGGGCCGACCGGAGTCGCCCCCACCGGAGACGGACTCCCGGAGCTTGCGGGCCACCGGAGCCTCGACCGTCGACGACGGGGACTTCACGTACTCGCCCAGATCCGCCAGCTTGCTGAGGACCTGCTTACTGCTGATGCCGAGCTCCTTGGCGAGCTCGTGCACGCGGGCCTTGCCTGCCACTGCACTCCCTGAATCTCGGAGGCCGGGCGGCTGACCCGCTCGACCTCGAACCTAGAGTCGAAGCACGTTCATGGTGCGATCTTCACGACTGGCTCATGACGGGTCGACCTTGCTTCCTTCTATGCCGGACCCGGGTGTTTCCCGAGCCCCGTTGACGGTGTCGATGTGCACTCGCACGCGGGCGGTGTCCAGCGGTCCCCCGGCGCGGAACGCCCGCGGGAACGCCGAGCGCCGCTCGGCACGGTCCAAGCACTCCGGGACCGGGTGCAGCCAGGCACCGCGCCCGGGGAGCCGCCGCCGCGGGTCCGGGACGACCGCCCCGTCCACCACGGCGACTCTCAACAGACCGCCGGCCTCGGCGCGGGTACGACACCCGATGCACGTCCGAACCGGTCCCGTCGCGGATCGGTGATCCACCACGGGGGACGGACGAGCAGGGGCCCGACTCGAACCGAGGGCCGCTTCGCAGTGTAGCGCAGCGTCCCCCCGGGCTCGCGCCGCGCGGGTCCCGGAACCGCTCGGTGCTCCGTTCAGCCGACCGACTCCGACTCCGGGGCGTCCACGGCGCCGCGCGGGTCGGCGTCGCTGCGGATGTCGATCCGCCACCCGGTCAACCGGGCCGCGAGCCGGGCGTTCTGCCCCTCCTTGCCGATGGCGAGGGAGAGCTGGAAGTCGGGCACGACGACGCGGGCCGTGCGGGTGCGCTCGTCGAGGACCGTGACCGAGACCACCTTCGACGGGGAGAGGGCGTTGCCGACGAACGTGGCCGGGTCGTCGGACCAGTCCACGATGTCGATCTTCTCGCCGGCCAGCTCGCTCATCACCCCGCGCACCCGCGCCCCGACCGGCCCGATGCAGGCGCCCTTGGGGTTGACCCCCGGCACCGTCGACCGGACGGCGATCTTGGACCGGTGCCCGGCCTCCCGGGCCACCGCGACGATCTCCACCGAGCCGTCGACGATCTCGGGGACCTCGAGGGCGAACAGCTTGCGCACCAGGTTGGGGTGCGTGCGGCTCAACGTGATCTGCGTACCGCGCATGCCGCGCGTCACACCCACCACGTAGCAGCGGATCCGCTCGCCGTGCCGGTAGCTCTCCCCCGGCACCTGCTCGGCCTGCGGCAGCACGCCCTCGGTGCCCCCGCCCAGTGCCACGATCACCACACCGCGCGCGTTGGCGCGGGCGTCGCGCTGGATCACGCCCGCGACGATCTCGCCCTCCTTGGCGGCGAACTCCCCGTAGGTGCGCTCGTGCTCGGCGTCGCGCAGGCGCTGCACGATGACCTGGCGGGCGGTGGTGGCGGCGATCCGCCCGAAGCCCTCCGGGGTGTCGTCCCACTCGGTGTCGACCGCGCCGTCGGCGGTGAGCTCCTGGGCCATCACCCGCACCGCGCCCGTCTTGCGGTCGATGTCGATCCGGGCGTGCGACTGGTGGCCGTCGGTGTGCCGGTAGGCGGTCAGCAGCGCCGTCTCGATGGCCTCGATGACCGTGTCGAAGGGGATGTCCTTCTCGCGCTCGATGGTCCGCAGCGCGGCGATGTCGACGTTCATGCCGTCTCCTCCTCGGATCGCTGCCGCTGCCGGTCGCCGTCCTCGCCACCGTCACCGGTCAGCATCCGGACCTCGGCCGCGGGGGCCGGCTTGAACTCGACCTGGACACCGGCGTGCGCCACGTCGTCGTAACGCAGCTCGCGCAGCTTGCCGTCGACCAGCAGGGTGACCGCGTGGTCCCCGGCCGCGCCGACCCGGCCGGTCAGCTGGGTGCCGTCGTGCAGGCGCACGGCGACCTGGCGCAGGTGCGCGCGGCGCCAGTGCCGGGCCCCGGTGAGCGGGCGGTCGACCCCGGGCGAGGTGACCTCCAGCGTGTAGGACCCGCCGACCAGGTGCTCGTTGCCGTCGAGCTCGGCGGAGACCGTCCGCGACAGCACGGCGATGTCGTCGAGGTCGACCCCGGTGTCGGAGTCGACCACGACCCGGATGGTGTGCCGGCGCCCCGCGGCCCGCACGTCGAGCTGGTCGAGCTCGAAGCCGGCGGCGGCGACGAGCGGCTCGAGCACGTCGCGCAGCTGTCCCGGTGGCTGCGCGACAGCCTGTTCCGGGCGGGGGGAGGACATCGCGGGGCTCCTTGTTCTGGCCGGTCTGCGGCGTACGGGTGAGCGGGCGCGGACCGACGCATCGGGCGCGGCAGGTCCACCAGCCTATCGCGGCCCGCCACCCCGGCCCGCCGCGGAGCACCCTCCCGATCGACGTCCCCGACCGGCCGCCGACCGAGCGCCCCGACCGCCCCTGCGCGCCGGGCGCCCCGCCCGGCTCACGGCCCCCGGCGACCGCCTGCCGACGGGCGCCCGGCGCCCGGCTGGCACCATTGGCCCCCGTCCGCGCCGACCGCTCCGGCGCCGCGCGGGTGGACGTCGTGAGGAGAGTTCGTGAGCGCAACACCCCCGGTCGGGGTCCCCCGCCGCCGGGTGCTGGTCGCCGCGCTGCTCGCGGTGCCCGCGGCGGGCGGCTGCTCGTTCGGCTCCGACGCCGACGACGCGCCCGACCCGCTGATCGCGCTGGCCGACGCCGCCCGCGCGGACGCCGGGCTGGCCCGGGCGGCGATCGCGGCCGACGGCGCGCTGGCCGAGGCGCTGCAGCCGCTGGTGGACGCGCGGGCCGCGCACGCGGCCGCGCTGGAGGCCGAGATCACCCGCCTCGACCCCGACCGCGCCGCCACCCCACCGGCCCCGCCGCCCGCCCCCGCGCTGGGCCGCGACCCGATGGCCCGCGTCCGCGAGGCCTGCGAGGCGTCCGGCGCCGCGGCCGCCGCGGCCGCGGTCGCGCTGCCCGCCGAGCGGATCGGCCTGGTCGCCGCCGTGGCCGCCTGCTGCTCGACGTACGCGGTGGTGCTCGGATGAGCGGCGCGGAGGCCCGGCAGGCCGCGATCGACGGCCTGCAGGCCGCGCTGGCCACCGAGCACGCGGCGCTGTGGTGCTACTCCCTGGCCGCGGCCTTCCTCACCGGCCCCGCCGCCGACCAGGCCGACCAGGACGCCCGCGATCACCTCCGCCTGCGCAGCGCCGTGGAGCGCACCCTGTCCCGGCTCGGCGCCCGGGCCGTGTCCGCCCAGCCGGCCTACGCCACGCCGGAGCCCGTCGTCGACGCCGACTCGGCCGCCGGGCTGCTGCGGGTCGCCGAGACCGACGCCCTCGCGGCGTGGCGGTCGCTGCTGGAGCGCAGCGCGGACCCCGCGGTGCGCCGACCCGCGCTCAACGCGCTCGTCGAAGGGACGCTGCGGTGCGCGCGGTGGCGGGTGGTGACGGGGACGCCGCCGGCGATCCCGGTCTTCCCGGGCCGGGACGACCCGACCTGAGGTTCGTTCGCCCCGGTTCGCACCCGTGACATGTGCCTGGTGGGGCTGCGGAGGGCCCGGGAGGCCCATGAGGTTCATGTCGCGGGTTGGCTCGCCGCCAGCGCCCGCAGCGCCATCTCCACGTCGGCCTCGGTGTTGTAGAGCGCGAAGGCCAACCGCGCCGCCCCGGCCCGTGCGCTCACCACCACCCCGGCGGACGTGAGCCGCTCCACCGCACCCTCCCGGCGCACCGAGACGATCGCCGATCCGCCCGGGCCCATCCCCAGCTCCGCGCGGAAGGCGTCGGCCAGGCCGACGCAGTGCGCCTGCACGGCGGCGCGGTCGAGGCCGGCCAGCCACGGCAGCGCCACCGCGGCCCCGACGTGGGACAGCCACGCCGGGGAGATGCCGAGGCCGCGCGGGCCTTCGGCCAGGCGCAGGGGCAGCCCGTAGGTGCTCTCCCACTGATCGGCGCCCGCCGACCAGCCCGCCTGGTGCGCGACCGGCTCCAGCCTGCTCCCCGCCGGCAGCGCCATCCACGCGGCACCGCGCGGGCTGAGCAGCCACTTGTAGCCCGCGACCAGGACCGCGTCGGCCCAGGTCAGGTCGGCGTCGAACCAGCCGAGGGACTGGGTGGCGTCCAGCACCACCGCGCACCCGGCCTCCCGGGCCGCGCGCAGGGCCGCCAGGTCGACCACCCGCCCGTCGGCGGACTGCACGACGCTCACCGCCACCAGGTCGAACTCGGGGGCGCGCTCGCCGATCCGCTCCAGCGGCACCTCCTCGACCGTGACGCCGCGGCGGTGCTGAGCGGCGAACGGCCACGTCACGCTGGTGAACTCGCCTTCGGCGACGAGCACGCGGGCCCGCTCGGGCAGGCTCGCGGCGATCAGGCCGAGCTGCCCGGACACCGCGGCGCCCAGCGCCACCCGGTCGGGGGCGACGCCGACGAGCGCGGCGAAGCCGGCCCGGGCCCGCTCGACGGGGGCGTCGTAGTCGGGTGGACGGGCCGCCCCGCCCCGCCAGGCGTCGACCGCCGCGGCGACCGCGTCGGCGACCGCGGAGGGCGGGACACCGATGCTGGCGGTGTTGAGGTAGCCGTCGGGGACGTCGAACTTCTCTGCGTGGACCGCGCGCACCACCCGACCCTAACCGCGGGGGACACTGGTCCCCGTGGACAGCACGTTGATCGAGATCCGGACCGGATCCGGGGAGACCGTCGTCGACCTGACCGACGAGATCGCCGCCTTCCTGCGCTCGACGGGCGCGCGGGACGGGCTGCTGAACGTCTGGGTGCCGCACGCCACCGCCGGGCTCGCGGTGATCGAGACCGGCGCCGGCAGCGACACCGACCTGCTCGCCGCCCTGCGCGAGGTGCTGCCCGCCGACGACCGGTGGTCGCACCGCCACGGCAGCCCCGGCCACGGCCGCGACCACGTGCTGCCGGCGTTCATCGCGCCGTCGGTGTCGGTGCCGGTGCTCGACGGCCGCCCGGCGCTGGGCACCTGGCAGTCGGTGTGCCTGGTCGACACCAACGGCGACAACCCCGTGCGCTCGCTGCGGCTGTCGTTCCTGGCCGGCTGAACCGGGGTCGGGCTCAGCGCGGCAGCTGGGCGATCCGGTCGGCCACCTGCTCGGCGGTGGTCAGCCGGGCCTCGCCTGCGGCCAGGCAGTCGCGCACGAGGGCGGCGTCGGGCTCGTCGAGGCCGGGGTCGATCTCGGCCGGCTTGGCCAGCACCCGGCGGATCGCCAGCAGCGGCTGGGTGTCGGGCAGCTCGCCGTAGAGGCCGGCGCCCGACAGCGCCCGGTGCGCGGTGGCGCCCAGCGACCACACCTCGGTGCGCCGCGACGGCACCGCGCCGGCCAGGATGTCCGGGTCGGTGAACTCGACCGAGCTGGGCCTGCCCATCCCGGTCATCGTGTTGCCCGGGGTGAGGAACCGGGTCAGGCCGAGGTCGGACAGCCGGCCCCCGACGGTGCCGTCGGCCTGCTCGGCGAGCCAGATGTTGGTCGGGTTGATGTCGCCGTGCGCCATCCCGGCCTCGTGCAGCGCGTGCGCCGCGCGGGCCGCGTGCTCCAGCGCGGCGAGCGCCTCCTCGCGGGCCAGCGGGCGGGCCGGGGCGGCCAGCGTGCCCAGCGGGAAGTGCTCGGTGGCGTAGACGAACGTGTCCTCCAGGACCGCGTCGTACACGCGGACGAGGTACTCCGAGCGCACCGCCGCGAAGGCGCGCAGCTCGCGCACCCCGCGGTCGTAGGCCTGCTCGGCGACCCGGTCGCCGAACACCTTGAGCGTCACGAACTCCTCGTCGAGCCCGAGCCGGGCCGGGGGGCGGGCGACGAAGTAGTGCCCGTGGTTGCCCTCCCCCAGCGGTCGCACGACCTCGTAGTCGGCGATCATGCGTGGCGCGACAGTGGCGTCCACCGAGCCTCCTGTGTGTCCGCCCGAACCGTCCGACGGGCGCTCGACGATGTCCCCCCGTGCCCGCACCGGTCGACCCGGCTCGGAGCACCGCTGGTAAACATACGCCCGCCCGACCGGGGGGAGACGGCTCAGTGGATACCGCGCACATCGCGGCCTTCGTCCTGCTGGACGTGGCGATCGTGGTCATCGCCGCGCGCCTGATGGGGCGGCTGTTCCTGCGGCTGGGGCAGCCGGCGGTGATCGGCGAGATCGTCGCCGGCATCGCGCTGGGCCCCACGCTGCTCGGACTGCTGCCCGGCGACCTCGACGCCCTGCTGTTCCCGACCGAGGTGCGCCCGCACCTGTCGGTGATCGCCCAGCTGGGGCTGGCGCTGTTCATGTTCATCGTCGGCCTGGAGGTCGACCTCGGCCTCATCCGCGGCCGCGGGCGAGCGGCCGGCACCGTGGCGACCGGGGCGATGGTGCTGCCGCTGGTGCTCGGGGCCGCGGTGGCGCTGGTGCTCTACCCGCACCACGACACCAACGCCGACGGCGAGCCGATCCCGCAGCTGGCGTTCGTGCTGTTCCTCGGCGTCGCGATGTCGATCACAGCGCTGCCGGTGCTGGCGCGGATCCTCACCGAGCGGCGCATGCACCGCATCCCCACCGGCGTGCTCGCGCTGGCGTGCGCCGTCATCGACGACGTGCTCGGCTGGACGCTGCTGGCCGTCGTGGTCGCCGTGGCCGCGGGCGGCAGCCCGGCGGGCGTCGGCTGGATCATGGGCATGACCGCGCTGTTCGTGCTGGTCATGTTCGTCGTCGTGCGCCCGCTGCTGGCCCGCATGGTCGCCTGGCACCGGCAGGCCGGGCGGCTCACCCCGGACATGCTGGCCGTCGTGCTGGCCGGGCTGCTGCTCTCGGCCTGGGTGACCGACCTCATCGGCGTGCACGCCATCTTCGGCGCGTTCCTGTTCGGCGCGATCATGCCGCGCCGCGACGCCGGCCTGCTCACCCGGGACATCCTGGAGCGCCTCGAGCAGGTCAGCCTGTCGCTGCTGCTGCCGGTGTTCTTCGTGGTCGCCGGGCTGCAGGTGGACGTGGGCGGGATCGGCCCGGACGGGGTGTGGCAGCTCGGGCTCATCCTGCTCGCCGCGATCGGCGGCAAGGTCCTCGGCACGGCAGGCGCGGCCCGGTGGCAGCGCCTGCCGCGCCGCCAGCAGTGGGCGCTGGGGCTGCTGATGAACACCCGCGGCCTGACCGAGATCGTCATCCTGCAGGTGGGCCTGCAGCTCGGGGTGCTCACCCCGACGATGTTCACGCTCATGGTGCTGATGGCCCTGATCACCACGGCGATGACCGGGCCGCTGGTGCGCAGGCTCTACCCCGACCGCGTGCTCGACCGGGAGCTGGCCGCGCTGGAGGCCGCCGAGCAGGCCGCCCTGGGCGGGCCGGAGTCCTACACCGTGCTGGTGGCCGTCCCGGAGGACCCGGCGGCCGCGCGCCGCACCGCGCAGCTCGCCCGCGAGCTCACCGGCCGCGAGGAGCCCGCCCGGGTCGTGCTGTGCCGGCTGCTGGCGCCCGCCGCGCCGCTGGAGGTGGCCGGCGGGATGGGCGCGGAGCTGGCCGTGCTGGCCCAGGTCGGCGACGAGCTGCGGGCGCTGGCGGCGGAGCTGTCCGACGCGGGCACCACGGCCTCGGTGGTCGTGCGGTTCGCCGCCGACCCCGCCGCCGACCTCGCCGCGCTGGCCGCCCGGCTGGACGCCGACGTCGTGCTGCTCGTCGAGGAGCCGACCGCCGCGACCGACGACGACGAGGCCCGCGGCGCCGAATCCGCGGGCTCCGGCAACGCCTCGCGGCTGCAGGCGCTCGACGCGGTGCCGGAGGTGACCGTCGTCGTCGCCGACGCCGGGGCCGAACCGGCGGGCACCCGGGTCGGCGTGGTCGTCGACGGCGGGGCGGGCGGGCGCGCGGCGGTGCGCGTGGGCGCCCAGCTGGCCCTGCACACCGGGGCCGACCTGGCGGTGGCCCCGGTCGACCGGCGGCGGGCCCGGCGCAGCGGGGCGGCCGTCGCCGCGCTGGCCCGCCGCGGCATCCCCGCCGAGGGCGTCGACGACCCGGCCGGGGCCGGGCTGCTGGTGCTGCCCGTCGACCTGGCCGCCCCCGACGCCACCGGCGCGAGCGCCGTGCTGCGGGTGCGCGCCGCCGCCGCGGACGCCGACGACGACGTGGAGCAGGTCGTCGAGCGGATCGAGGTCGGGGCGCCGAGCCAGGCCTGAGGCCCGGCCGGGCCCGGCGTCAGCGCACCCCGGACGGCGACTCGAACACGAAGGTCCGCGCCCCCAGCCGCACCTTCGTGCCCGGCACCATCCGCCGGGTCTGGTGCGGGGGCAGCGGGGTCCAGCCCGTCTCCCCCGGCTCGGACACGTAGGTGCCGTTGCGCGAGCCCGAGTCGACCAGCATGACGTCCCAGCCGTTGAGCCGGACCTCGGCGTGCACGCGCGACACCGAGCCGGAGCGGTCCTCGATGATGATCGCGCGCAGCACGCCGGAGCGGACCCGCTGGTCGGCCTCGGGCATGCGGCCCACCAGGTACTCGGCGTCCACGGTGTAGGTGGAGCCGTCGTCGAAGACCAGCAGGCCCAGCGGCGGGCGGGTGCCGACGACGAGCACGCCGGTGCGCTCGTTCATCCGGATGCCGCAGAGCACGCAGAAGTGCGAGCGCGGGTCGTTGAGGTGGCCGCGGGCGCACAGGTGGCCCTGGGCCTTGGGCTGCTCGAAGACCGTGGTCGCGTTCTCCTGGGCCGCGGGCGAACCGACCGGGGCGCCCGCGTCCAGCGGCGCCCGCGGCGGCTCGACCGGGGCGACGCCGAGGATGCGCTCGGCGCGCCGGGGGACGGGCGCGGGCGCCGGGCGGGAGGGCGGCACGGCGCCGGCCAACCCGGTGGCCTCGCCGGGCGCGGCGGCCGCGTCGGGGCCGCCGACCGGCACCAGCGGCTGGGGCGGGGTGCGCGGCGCGGCCGGCCGGTCGGGCGCGGGTCGTCCGAGCGGCGGCGCGACCGTCGTCGGGGCCTCGGCGACGTCGTCCGCGGCCTGCTCGGCCGCGGGGGCGCCCGCCGGGACCGGGTCGCCGGGGCCCTCGCCGGGCCCGCGGTCGTCGACGTCCGGGTCGGGCTCCTCGGGGCCGGAGGGCTCCGGGGCGGGCGGGCGCTTGTCGAACCGGGGGCGCTCCCGGGGGGCCGCGGGGCCGTCGTCGTCGGCGTGCGCCCCGTTGAGCGGCTCCGGCTCGTACGCGGGCTCGGGGAGGGGCTCGGGCGGCTCGTCCCACGCGGGCGCCTCGTGGTCGCGGTGCTGCTCGGGGGCGGCCGGGGCGTGGTCGGCCGCGGTGTACTCGGGTGCGGGGTACTCGGTGGGGTACTCGGTGGCGGGGTGGTCGGTCGCGGCGTACTCCGCGGGCGCGGGCTCGACCGGCGGGGGCGCGAACGGCTCCTCGTAGACGACCACCGGCTCGGCGGGCGGCCGGTGCCGCGGCGACGGCGGAGCACCGCCGTCCAGCGGGGGCCAGAGATCACCGGGGACCTCGTCGACCGGCTCCGCGACCCGCTCGTCCGCCGACGGCGGCGCGTCGATCGCCCCGACCGCGACGGCCACCCCGTCCGGGACGAGCACGACACCGCTGCCCGGCACCACGCCGAGCCGCAGGTCGTGCACCCCGCCGACCATGTCCGGGGGCAGTGCCACGCCGGCCAGGGTCAGGGCCACCGGACCCTCCGGCACCGGCAGCAGCCGGTCGGTCCAGGCGGCCGACTGGGTGCCCGACAGCGCCAGGTCCTGCTCGGGCACGACCAGCTCGACCGGGCCGGACAGGAACGTGGCCCACTGGTCGCCCGCCACGGCGAGCGTGCCGAAGCGCAGGTCGGCACCGTCGCCCGTGCTCAGCCACATGGCCAGCCTGCGGGCCAGCGTGCGCCCGGCCGCCGGCCCGGGTTCGGCGGCGACCTCCTCGCACAGGTCGAGCAACCGGGCCAGGGCCGCGGGGTCGCCGCTCTGCGCGACGCAGACGATCCCCGGCCAGCGGGCGACCACCGCGTCGGCGGGCCCCGCCGCGACGACCGCGGCCCTCCCCGAGTCGAAGTCCACTTAGACGAGCCTCCCACCGCGGAAGCGCCAGTGGATGAACGGCACCCGCATCGGGCCGACGGCCAGCAGCCAGACCACCAGCCACGTGGTCAGGAACAGCAGCGCGAACGCCCCGAACGGCACCGAGGGGCCGTCGAGGCCGGGCACCGCGTCCAGCGAGAGCAGCAGCCAGACCAGCGCGCCCTCGTTGACGACGGTGATCAGCGACAGTCCGGTCGGCCAGTCCTTCTCCCAGCGGAACTGCATGATCAGGTGGTAGAGGAACTCCCACGCGACGCCCAGCACGAGGGTCGTCAGCAGGATGGTGAAGGTCATCGCGTAGGCCTCGCCCAGCGGGCCCGGCAGCGGCAACAGCGGGGTCAGCAGCAGCGTCCACAGCCCGCCGACCACGACGAGCATGGCGATGCGGGTCTGGATCCGCCCGTTCAGCGTGGGGAGCACGGTCAGATCCTCTTCCCGCGGGCCCACTTCCACCACTGGGACGTGGAGCGCAGCGGCCCCAGCCCCGAGCAGAAGCCGAGCGTCTGGAGGTCGTCGGCGATCTCCTGGGCGGCGATCTGCAGCCCCAGGAAGGTGTCCACGCCGGGGAAGTAGCCGCCGTTGGCCGCGCTGCCCGACAGGTACATGCGCCCGGGCTCGCTCCGGGTGCCGCGCAGCTCGAAGCTGCGCTCCACGTCCATGCGGCCCAGCGGGTTGCGCCCGGCGCCGCCGTGGTCGAGCAGGTCGGCCAGCACGCGGTGCTCGCGGACGTCGGCCTCCAGGCCGGTGCAGTCGATCACCGCGATGACCTGGACCTGGCGCGGTCCCTGGTCGGTCTTCAGCTCGACGTGCACGGTGCCGTTCTGGCCCGGGCGCAGGTTGGCGATCTCGCCCTGGAAGGCCTGGTACCAGCCCTGCTGGCGGCCGCGGCGCAGCTGCGCCTGCCAGTGCCGCCGCTTCGGGGTGTTGGTGCCGCCGAACTGCTTGTAGAGGTCGGCGCGGTCCTGGCCCTCCAGCTTGCGCACCCGGGCCTTGAGCTGCCCGCCCCACACCGACTTCGGGTAGTTGAAGCCCTGGTAGGCCCAGCCGTCGCCGCCGCGGCGGCGCATCCAGATGTGCGGGCCGTGCGAGCCGGTGACGAAGGTGCGGAAGCTGTGCAGGATCTGGGTCTGCAGGCCCAGCCGGTCGCGGTCGTCGATCAGCCGCTGCAGCACCCGGGAGGCCACGATCCCGCCGCCGCGCACCAGCACGGTGCCCGGCGCGGCCTGCAGCCGCTGGTAGATCTGCTCGTGCGGTTCGTAGGCGTTGACCACCGAGCCGTAGTCGCGGGTCTTCTCCCGGTACTCCTGCAGGTCGGGCAGGAACTTCAGGCCCGGGTAGCCGACGGCGATGTGCACGTAGCGGCTGCGGTAGGCGATCCGCCGGGTGGGCGCGGCGCCCTCCGGCGGGGTCAGGATCGTGAAGTAGCCCCCGCCGATGCGCCTGCGCACCATCCGGACCTGACCCTTGACCACGGTCTCCGGGTAGCCGATCCGGTGGTACTCGCGCTCCATCGAGTCGAAGGCGTGGCCGGCCTTCGGCGTCCAGTAGTCGTTGAGGAACGGCTCGGTCAGCAGGTGCCACAGCGGCTTGAGCGACTTGGTGGCCCACGCCTCGCGGATGCCGTAGCTGGGGAAGCCCCAGATGTTGTCCGGGCAGGACGCCGAGTCGCTGCGCAGCCGCTCCCCGCGCGGGATCTGCGAGACCCGGGTCAGGTACTCGTAGCTCTCCCACGGGGTGTTCAGCTGGGTGAGCACCTTGATCGCCGACGTCGGCACCCCGCAGATGCGCAGGTAGTCGACGGTCACGAACGATCCGATCCCGCCACCCACGCTGACGAACGGCACGTCGTGCACCGGGATCCCGGCCCGCACGAGCATGTCGTCGGACCACCAGTCGGTGTCCAGCAGCTCCTGCGTCAGGTCGCCCGGCTGCCCTCCCGGCGTCGCAGCCCGCTCGGCCACCGGGCCCCGCCCCGGTAGCTCGATTGTGTCGTCGCGCATGATCGGTCCTCCCCCCGGCTCACAGCGCGCTCATCCGACCATGCCCGGTCGGGTGACCGCTACCGACCCCCCACCACGGTGACGAGCTCCCCCACGACGGACTCCACGGCGACCTCGGTCCGCTCCCCCGAACGGCGGTCCTTGACCTCGACGACGCCGCCGGCGAGCCCCCGCCCGACGACCACGATCGTGGGCACCCCGATCAGCTCGGCGTCGGCGAACTTGACCCCCGGCGAGGCCTTGCGGTCGTCGAGCAGCACGCGCAGCCCGGCCGCCGACAGCTCCGCCGCGATGCGCTCGCCGCCCGCGACGATCTCCTCGGACTTGCCCGCGATCACCAGGTGCACGTCGGCCGGGGCCACCGCCCGCGGCCACACCAGGCCCGACGCGTCGTGGTTCTGCTCGGCGATCACCGCGACCAGCCGCGACACCCCGATGCCGTAGGAGCCCATGGTGATCCGCACGGGCTTGCCGTCCGGGCCGAGGGCGTCGAGGCCCATGGCGTCGGCGTACTTGCGGCCGAGCTGGAACACGTGCCCGATCTCGATGCCGCGGGCGGCCTGCAGCGGGCCGCTGCCGTCCGGGGCGGGGTCGCCCTCGCGCACGTCGGCGGCCTCGATGGTGCCGTCGGGGGTGAAGTCGCGCCCGGCGACCAGGTCGACGACGTGGTGGTCGGGCTTGTCGGCGCCGGTGACCCAGGCCGTGCCGGTGACGATCCGCGGGTCGACCAGGTAGCGCACGCCGTTGGCGGCCAGCGCAGCCGGGCCGATGTAGCCCTTGACCAGGAACGGGTGGCGGGTGAAGTCGGCCTCGTCGAGCAGCGCGACCTCGGCCGGGTCGAGCGCGGCCTCCAGCCGCTTCATGTCGACCTCGCGGTCGCCGGGGACCCCGATCCCCAGCAGCGTCCACTCGTCCGAGCCCGGCCGGCGGGTCTTGACCAGCACGTTCTTCAGCGTGTCCGCGGCGGTGAAGGTGCGCCCGTCGAGGTTGGCGTTGAGGAACTCGACCAGCGTGGCGATGGTCGGGGTGTTCGGGGTGTGGTGCGCCTGCGCGTCGGGCAGGCCCTCCAGGGGGCGCTCCGGCGGCGCCGTGGTGGTGACCGCCTCGACGTTGGCCGCGTAGCCGCCCGGGCTGCGCACGAACGTGTCCTCGCCGGTCTCGGCGACGGCCAGGAACTCCTCCGACGCCGACCCGCCCATGGCGCCCGACGTGGCCGCGACGATCACGTACCGCAGCGACAGCCGGTCGAAGACCTTGACGTAGGCGTCGCGGTGGCGGCGGTAGGACTCGGCCAGGCCCTCGTCGCTGAGGTCGAAGGAGTAGGAGTCCTTCATCACGAACTCGCGCCCGCGCAGGATGCCGGCGCGGGGCCGCGCCTCGTCGCGGTACTTGGTCTGGATCTGGTAGAGCGCCAGCGGGTAGTCCTTGTAGGAGCTGTACTCGCCCTTGACGGCGAGGGTGAACAGCTCCTCGTGGGTCGGGCCGAGCAGGTAGTCGTTGTCGCGGCGGTCCTTGAGCCGGAAGATGTTGGGCCCGTACTCGGTCCAGCGGCCGGTGGCCTCGTAGGGCTCGCGGGGCAGCAGCGCCGGGAAGTGGATCTCCTGGGCGCCGATGGCGTCCATCTCCTCGCGCACGACCCGCTCGATCGCGCGCAGCACCCGCAGGCCCAGCGGCAGCCACGAGTAGATGCCCGGGGCGACGCGGCGGACGTAGCCGGCGCGGACCAGCAGCCGGTGGCTGGGTACCTCCGCGTCGGCCGGGTCCTCGCGGAGGGTGCGCAGGAACAGCGACGACATCCGGGTCAACACCCGGCGAAGGGTAGCGACGCGCCCCGGCACCGGTCGCGTCGGTTACCCGGGACGGCCCTCGTCGCGGATGCTCTCGGTCACCCGGGCCAGCAGGTGCCGGTTGACCTCGCGCACCTGCCCGGCCAGTTCGGGCAGCTCCACGACCTCGACGCCGCCGGCGCGCAGCAGCTCGGCGCCCCGACCGTCGACGAAGATGGACGGCTCCCGCCAGGCGAACACCACCCGCCCGACGTGCGCGGCGAGGATGAGGTCGGTGCAGGTCCGCGGCCGGGAGGCGCGGGCGCTGCACGGCTCCAGCGAGCTGTAGACCGTCGTGCCCGGCGGCGCCCGCCACCCCTGCCCCAGCGCGGCCAGGGCGATCTCCTCGGCGTGGTCGTGCGGGTCGTGGGGACGGGAGTAGCCCTCGGCCAGCACCTCCCCGGCGGCGTCGACGACCAGCGCGCCGACCGAGAACGCCGTGCGCGACGGGGGCGAGCGGCGCGACAGCGTGATCGTGGCCTGCAGCCACTCGCGGTCGGTCCGCGGCCCCGGCGGGCCCGCGGCGCTCACCGGGCGTCTCCGAGCAGGTAGCGGGCCAGCACGACGTCGTCGACGCGGCGCACCTCGGCCAGCCGCATCCGGTGCTCGGGTCCGTGCGGGAACACACCGGCACCGACGAAGCGGGGGGCCCCGGCATTCCCGACGAAGATCGGCGCCACGGCCAGCTGCAGCTCGTCGACCAGATCGGCGGTGAGGAACAGGGTGTGCATCGCGGTGCCGCCCTCCACGAGCAGCGTGCGCACGCCCCGCTCGTGCAGGTCGGCGAGCACCAGCGCGGGATCCAGCGGGTCGCCCGCGGGCACGACCGTCGCCGCCGCCCGCACGCCGTGCGGCGCCTCGACCCCCGCCGGGAGGTAGACGAGCTTGGGCTGCTCGCCGGTGGTGAAGAAGCGGGCCGACGGGTCGAGCCGCCCGCCGGAGCTGATCGTCGCCTTCAGCGGCTGGGGCGCCCGGCCCCCGGCCACCCGCTCCGCGATCCGCTCGGCCGAGCGGACCAGCAGGCGGGGGTCGTCCCGGCGGATCGTGCTCGCGCCGACCAGGATCGCGTCGGCGGCCGCGCGCTCGCCGTCGACGCGGTCGAGGTCCTGCGGGCCGGACAGGATCAACCGCTGCGGGGAGGTGTCGTCGATGCAGCCGTCGACCGACGTCGCGACGGAAAGGACGACACGGGGGCGGGCCACACCCCCATCCTTCCCCCCGCGGGCGCCGGTAGGCAGCCCACCGGCCCGGCGCGCCCGGTGGGCGGCCCCTCAGGACCTGATCCAGGTGGCCAGGGCGCGGGTGGCCCCGGGATCCGCGGCAGCGCCGGCCCAGGCGAGGTACCCGTCGGGCCGGACCAGCACGGCGGGCACCGGTGACGCCCCGGCCGGAGCCGCCACCTCGACGTCGTCCGGCAGGCCGGGTGGCACGGCCCCGTCGGTGACCAGGACGAACCGGCCGGTCCGCAGCGCCTCGTAGAGGCGCGTGGGCCGCCCCGGTCCGGGTCGCAACCGGCAGTCCGCAGCGCGGGCACCGACCGATCGGTGCGCGTGCGGCGGGCGCGGGTAGCGCACACCGATCCCGGAGATCATCGCGTTCGCGGAGCGCCGGATCGGGGCCAGCCGCATCGCGGTCGTCGACAGGTCGCGGAGGCCGCGCAGCACCGGCGAGCGGACCAGCGCCATCCGCAGGACCGCGCCACTCGATCGCAGGACCTGGCGGCCGACCGGGTGGCGCTCGTCGTGGTAGCTGTCGAGCACGCCCGGGGCGGCCCGGCCACGGACCGCGGCGGCGAGCTTCCACCCCAGGTTCGCGGCGTCCTGGATGCCGGTGTTGAGGCCCTGTCCCAGCACCGGGGAGTGCACGTGGGCTGCGTCGCCGGCCAGGAAGACCGCCCCGTGCCGGTATCGCGGCACCTGCCGCTCCGCGCTGTGGAACCGCGAGGTCCACCGCGACGCGTGCATGCCGTAGTCGGTGCCCAGCGCCGCACGCGTGAGCGTCCGGACCTCCTCCATGTCGACCGGCTCGTCGTCGCTCCTGCGCTCTCCCCTGCGCCACGCCACCACCCGGTGCCATCCGTCGCCCAGCGGGGACAGGAACGCGAAGCCCTCCTCGACGGCGTTCATCACCGGCGAGTGCGGTGCCTCCCCGGACAGGCGGACGTCGGCGAGCATCACCGAGTCGATGACGGTCCGCCCGGGGAACGACGCCCCCACCGAGCGCCGCACGACGCTCCCCACGCCGTCGGCGCCCACCACGTACTGCGATCGCACGGTCGGCCCGCCTTCGATCGCGGTCTCGACGACATCACCCTCCGCTCGGACTGTCGAGACCGGCGCGCCGTACCGGATGTCGGCGCCGCACGCGCTCGCCCGCTCGGCGAGCGCCCTCTCCGTCTCGGCCTGCGGGAGCAGCAGCATGTAGGGGAAGCGGCTGGCGAGGTCGTCCAGGACGATGGTCGACCTGCCGGGCAGTCGCAGCTCCCCGGTGCGGGCGCCGCGCTCGACGAGCGCGTCGGCCATGCCCCGGGCGTCGAGGACCTCCAACGTGCGGGCGTGCAGGACGAACGCGCGCGCCAGCTCCGACGGGCCCGGGCGCGCCTCCAGGACCGAAACCGCCACCCCACGGGCGGCCAGGTCTCCGGCGACCAGCAGACCCGTCGGTCCGGCACCGACGACGACGACCTCGGCCATCCCTCGATCCTGCCCCGGCCGCCGGCCGTGCGGAACCGGTCGGGCGGAGGTGGCGGGTCTAGTCGGGGCGGCGGCGCAGCAGGTAGACCGCGTCGCGGCCGAAGGACCAGACGAGGGTGGTCAGCGCCACGGCCACCGCGGCGGCGGCCAGCGGGCGGGGCACGAAGGGGGCGACCGCGGCGATCATCACCACGCCCTGGGTCGCCGCGACCACCTTGCGGGCCCGGCTGAACGGCAGCTCGCCCTTGAGCTGGGGCCAGATCGCCATGGCCGCGATGAACAGGTACCGGGCCAGCCCGATGGCCAGCACCCACAGCCCCAGCGACCGGCTGGCCAGCACGCTGAGCACCAGCACGAGCAGCGAGTCGAGCTCCATGTCGAAGCGCGCGCCGAGCTCGGAGACCGAGTCGGTGCGCCGGGCCACGTACCCGTCGGCCAGGTCGAGGGCGAGCGCGACCGAGGCGATCACCAGCATCACGACCGCGCGGACGGGGCGGTCGGGCAGCCCGGCCATCTCGTCGGCGATCTGGTCGGCGACCAGCGCGGTGACCCCGCCGACCAGCGTCGCCCTGGCCAGCGTGACCCGGTTGGCCGAGCCCGCCGCCGCGGCGCGGCGGGCCGGCGCGCCGATGGCCAGCAGGAAGCCCACGACCGCGGCGAAGACGCAGCAGGCCAGCCACCCCGCGCTGCCCACGCCGACGGTGAGCGTGAGCGTGAGCAGGACCACGACCTGCCCGGCCAGCGCGACCAGCAGCTCGGTGTCGAACGCCCGGGTGTCCCGGCGTGGGCGCGTGGCCACAGCGATCTCCCTGTCGTAGCGTGCCGGTCGAGGGAGCAGGCCGACCGTGTCGGGTGACGTCCCGCGATTGTGACAGGAGGTGGGGGTGGCGCACGACCGCGCACCTGTGCCTACGCGCGCGTTCTGGGTGGCCTCGCCGGGGGTCGGCGAGATCCGGACCGCGACGACCGCCCGACCCGGGCCGGACGAGGTGCTGGTCAGGACGCTGTACTCGGCGGTGAGCCGGGGGACCGAGGCGACCGTCTTCCGCGGCGGCGTCCCGCCGAGCCAGCACGCCGGCATGCGCGCCCCGTTCCAGGACGGGGATTTCCCCGCACCGGTGAAGTACGGCTACCTCAACGTCGGGCGCGTCGAGGAGGGCCCGGCCGGCCTGCTCGGGCGCACCGTCTTCTGCCTCTACCCCCACCAGGACCGCTACGTGGTGCCCGCCGCGGCCGTCGTCGCGGTCCCGGACGCCGTACCGGCCGCGCGCGCCGTGCTCACCGGCACCGTCGAGACGGCGGTGAACGCCCTCTGGGACGCCGCCCCGCGGGTCGGCGACCGGATCGCCGTGGTGGGGGCCGGGATGGTCGGCTGCTGCATCGCCCGGCTGCTGGCCGGGCTGCCCGGCGCCCGCGTGCAGCTCGTCGACGTCGACGGGTCCCGGGCCGCGACGGCCGAGGCGCTCGGCGTGCGGTTCCGCACCCCCGACGACGCCGACGGCGACTGCGACCTGGTCCTGCACACCAGCGGCAGCTCCGCCGGGCTGACCCGCGCGCTGGAGCTGCTGGGTGACGAGGGCGAGGTCGTCGAACTCAGCTGGTACGGCGACCGTGTGGTCAACGTGCCCCTCGGTGAGTGGTTCCACCCCCGCAGGCTGACCATCCGCAGCAGCCAGGTGGGCACCGTCGCGCCCGCCCGCGCCCGCCGCCGCGGCTACGCCGACCGGGTCGCGCTGGCCGCCGGGCTGCTCGCCGACCCCGCCTTCGACGCGCTGATCACCGGCGAGAGCGCGTTCGAGGAGCTCCCCGAGGTGATGCCCCGGCTGGCCGCCGGGGAGCTCGGGGCGCTGTGCCACCGCATCGCCTACCCGGGCGCCTGAGCGCCGGCCCGCACCCCAGCCCGTCCCACCGATCCAGGAGGCAGCACCGGTGTTCCGCGTGACCGTCCGCGACCACATCATGATCGCCCACAGCTTCCGCGGCGAGGTCTTCGGGCCGGCCCAGCAGCTGCACGGCGCGACCTTCGTGGTCGACGCCACCTTCCACCGCCCCGACCTGGACGCCGACAACATCGTCGTCGACATCGGGCTGGCCACCGAGCATCTGAACGCCGCGCTGGCCGACCTGAACTACCGCAACCTCGACGACGTCGAGGAGTTCGCCGGGACCAACACCTCGACCGAGTTCCTGGCCAAGGTCATCGCCGACCGGCTCGCCGCGGCCGTCGCGGCAGGCTCGCTCGGCCCGGGCGCGAGCGGGCTGAGCGCCGTCGAGGTCACCCTGCACGAGTCCCACGTCGCGTCGGCGAGCTACCAGCGCGACCTGTGACGGCCGCCGGCCCCGACCTGCACGTCGTCCTGCCCGGCGACGTCGACGACCCGACCGCGCCCAGCGGCGGCAACACCTACGACCGCCGCGTGTGCGAGGAACTGCCCGCGCACGGGTGGCGGCTGCACCGCCACCTCGTCGACGGCGCCTGGCCGCGCCCCGACGACGCGGCCGCCGCGGGCCTGCGGTGGGTGCTGGACGGGCTGCCGGACGGGGCCGTCGTGCTGGTCGACGGCCTGGTCGGGTGCGGGGTCCCGGAGGTCGTGGTGCCGGCGGCGCGCCGGCTGCGGCTGGCCGTTCTGGTGCACCTGCCGCTCGCCGAGGAGACCGGGCTGGACCCCGGCGAGGCCGCCGAGCTGGAGCGCCGCGAGCGGGAGGTGCTCGACGCGGCGGCCGCGGTCGTGGTGACCGGCCCGTGGGCCGCGCGGCGGCTGGGCGGGCGCGCAGCGGTCCACGTGGTGGAGCCCGGGGTCGACCCGGCCCCGCTCTCCCCCGGCCGCGGCGACGGCTCGGGGCTGCTGTGCCTGGCCTCGGTGACCCGGCGCAAGGCGCAGGACGTGCTGGTCCGGGCGCTCGCCGAAGTGGCAGACCGGCCGTTCGACTGCGTGCTCGCCGGGCCCCGGCCCGATCCCGCCTTCGACGCCGAGCTGACCGGGCTGATCGACCGCGTCGGGTTGACCGGGCGGGTCCGGCTGGTCGGCCCGCTGACCGGCGCCGATCTGGAGGTGGCCTGGGCCGCGACCGACCTGGCCGTGCTGGTGTCCTGGGCGGAGACCTACGGCATGGTCGTCACCGAGGCGCTCGCCCGCGGCCTGCCGGTCGTGGTCAGCGACGCCGGGGCGCTGCCGGAGACCCTCGGGCGCGCCCCCGACGGCGGCCTGCCGGGCGCCGTCGTGCCCGCGGGCCGGGTCGCGCCGCTCGCCGAGGCGCTGGCCTGCTGGTTCGACCGGCCCGAGTTCCGTGTCGAAGTACGCGGATCGGCTGCGGCGCGGCGCTGCATACTGAGCGCGTGGGCGGACACGGCACGGCACCTGCACGCGGTGCTGGACGGGATGTGGCGCCGGCCGGTGGCCGCGCCGTGAAGCCCGTCGACTTCGTCCCCGGGTTCGACCCGGGCTGGCTGGCCGCGCGGGAGCCCGCCGACCACGCCGCCCGCGCCGCCGACCTGGCCGCCGAGCTGGCCGGCGCGCTCCGGGCGGCGGGCGGGGAGCTCGTCGTGCACGACCTCGGCTCGGGCACCGGCTCGCTGGCCCGCTGGTTGGCGCCCCGGCTGCCGGGCCCGCAGCGCTGGGTGCTGCACGACCGCGACCCGCGGCTGCTGCAGCTGGCCCGGCGGCGCACCGCCGAGCTGACCGACGCCGACGGCGGGGCCGTCCGCGTGGACACCGCCACCGGCGACCTCACCGCGCTCCGCGCGGCCGACCTGGCCGGCGCCTCGGCGGTCACCGCGTCGGCGCTGCTCGACCTGCTCACCGCGGCCGAGGTCGACGCGCTCGCCGCGGCCTGCGCCGGGGCCGGCTGCCCGGTGCTGTGGACGCTCTCGGTCACCGGCGACGTCCGCATCGACCCGCCCGACCCCCTCGACGACGCCGTCACCGCCGCCTTCAACGCCCACCAGCGCCGCCCCGGACCGGGTGGCGCCCTGCTCGGCCCGGACGCCGCGGACGCCACCGCGCGGGCCCTGCGCCGGCACGGCATGGTGGTGCGCGAGGCCGAGACGCCGTGGCGGCTCGACGCCGGCCACCCCGAGATGCTCGACGAGTGGCTGCGCGGGCGCGCCGCGGCGGCCGTCGAGCAGGAGCCGGGACTCGCCGCCGAGGCCCGGCGCTGGCTGGCCGACCGGCTCGCCGCGGTCGCCGACCGCGGGCTCACCGCACTGGTCTCGCACCGCGATCTGCTCGCCGTACCGGACAGGTTGGCACCCGCCGGCCCCCGCCCATCGGAGGTGGCGCCATGAAGCACTCGATCCCGACCCGGCCGACGCCCTGGCTGCGCCTGCTGGTCGGCGTGGGCATCATCGTCGGCCTCATCGCCGTGCTCGGGAAGGACGCGTTCGCCAAGGGCATCAGCGTGATCGGGCCCCTGTCGATCCTGGCCGCGCTGGGCATCGGCCTGCTCACCACCGTGCTGAGCGCGCTGCGCTGGCAGCTGGTGGCCCGCCGAGTCGGGCTGCGGCTGCGGGCGCGCGACGCGATCGCCGAGACCTACCGGGCGAGCTTCCTCAACGCCGTGCTGCCCAGCGGCGTGCTGGGCGACGTCGACCGCGCGGTGCGCCACGGCCGCGACTCCGGCGACATGGCCCGCGGCGCCCGCGCGGTGGTGCTGGAGCGCACGGCCGGCCAGATCGTGCTGATCGCGGTGGCCTGCATCGTGCTGCCCACCCAGCCCGCGCTGGTGGCCGCCGTGCTCAGCGGCCCCGGCTACCCGCCGGTGGCGGTGGCGATCGGCGCGGTCGCCGTACTGATCGCCACCACCGGCGTCGCGATCGTCATCGCCCGGCACCGCCCCGGCGCCAGCAAGTGGCGCCGGGTGCTCGGCGCCGCCATGGCCGACGCCCGCAAGGGCCTGCTCGCCCGCGACACCTGGCCCGCCCTGTTCGGGCTGTCCCTGGCCTCGCTGGCGGGCTTCCTGGTGCTGTTCCTGGTCGCGGCGTACTCCGCGGGCGCCACGGCCCCGCTGTGGCAGCTGGTGCCGCTGCTGCTGATGGCGCTGCTCGCGATGGCCCTGCCGGTGAACATCGGCGGCTGGGGCCCCCGCGAGGGCATCGCCGCGCTCGGCTTCTGGATGGCCGGGCTGGGCGCCCCGCTCGGGATCACGACCTCGGTCGCCTACGGCGTGCTGGCCCTGATCGCGAGCCTGCCCGGCGGCGTGGTCCTGCTGCTGCGGCGGGCCGCGCGGGCGCGCGCGGAGCGGGGGCTGGCGCTGGCCGAGCACCACGGCGGGCAGGCCGTGCCGGTGACCGCGCCGATCCCGGTCGTCGAGCCGGGACCGCGACCGGGGCCGCGGCCGGCTCCGCACGCCGCGGCGCCGGTGCCGCCCGCGGGGCGGCCGGAGTGGCTGCCGCGCTGAGGGGTCCCGCGCCACCGCTCCACGAAACGCACGGGCCGCGCGGGGCGCGCGGCGCTGGACCGGCGGTGCTGACCCGGGTGTGCGGGCGGACCGGCGCGGACCACTCCGTGGCGGACGCGCGCTGAGGGTGGGGAAGAGGGAGCCAGCCCGGCGACCCGGGTGGGGTCGCCGGACACGATCGCGGAGGCGCGAACCGCAGCATCGAGAGCTTCACGGGGGAGCGGATGCCGCTGCGGTGCGGTCGGGGAGTTCGCGGTCGCCCAGGGCGGGGACCGGCTCCGCGAGCGCCTCGCCGACCTCGGCCACGTCGCCGGGCTGGCTCGGGGGAGGGCTATCCGTGCTCGGATGCCGTGGGGCGCGGGGCGTCGAGCTGGGGCAGCAGGTGGCGCATGCGGTCGCGCTTGGTGCGCAGGTAGCCGAGGTTGACCGGGTCGGCGGGCACCGTGAGCGGCACCCTGTCCACCACCTCGACGCCGTGGCCGCGGAGGGCGGCGACCTTGTCGGGGTTGTTGGTCAGCAGGCGCACCGCCGAGACCCCGAGGTCGGCCAGGATCGCCGCGCCCGCGCCGTACTCGCGGGCGTCGGCGGGGTGGCCGAGCGAGAGGTTGGCGTCCAGGGTGTCCTGGCCGCGGTCCTGCAGGGCGTACGCCGCGATCTTGGCGGCGAGCCCGATCCCGCGGCCCTCGTGACCCCGCAGGTAGACCAGGACACCCCGACCCGTCTGGGTGATCATGTCGAGCGACCGGTCGAGCTGGGCGCCGCAGTCGCACCGGCGCGACGCGAAGGCCTCACCGGTCAGGCACTCCGAGTGCAGCCGGGCCAGCACCGGGTCCGGTTGGGCCGACCGGCGCTGACCATCGGTTGAGGGTTCATGGATAACGGTTGAGGACTCATTCAAATCTCCCAAGACGAGCGCGACGTGGTCGACGCCGAGCACGTCGTCGTGGTAGGCGACGGCACGGAAGTCACCGTGAGCTGTGGGGAGCGCGCTGACGGCGATCCGGGTGACCCGATTCTCGGAGTCGTCCCGATTACCGACCGTGCGAGCCGTTGGACTGATCGACACCATGCGTGTCTACCCGTTGGTCCGTTCCGTCGCCACAATGCTGCGGTGCTGATCACCGTCGGAGGCCTACCGGCCCATCCCCTGCTCGTGCACGCCGTGGTCGTGCTCATCCCGCTCGCGGCGCTGGGCGCCATCGCCGTCGCCGTGCGCGCGCCGTGGCGGCGCTCCGCCGGGCCCGTGGTCGCCCTGCTCGCGCTGGGCGGCGCCGTCTCCGCCGTCCTCGCCCTGGTCGCCGGCAACCAGCTGGCCGCCTACCTCCAGGCCCAGGGGCAGGACCCGGGCCCGATCAGCGCGCACAGCGCGCTCGGGCTGAACGCGATGATCGCTTCGTGGCCGCTGGCCGTGCTGGCGATCATCACCGCGGTCATGGCCCGCCGCGACCCGCGCCCGGGCCGCGGCGCCGCCACCGTGGCGACGGCCACGACGTCCACCGCCACCACCGTCGCCGCCTGGCTGACCGTCCTGGCCGGGATCGCCGCGTGCTACTTTACGGTGCTGGCCGGCGACTCCGGCTCGCGGATGGTCTGGGGCTTCATCACCCAGGGTTGATCAGGCCGGCTCGACCGGCCCACCCGGCTCGGCGAGCAGCTCGCCCAGCAGCGACCCCACCGCCACGGCCTCGATCAGGAACCCGTCGTGGCCGTAGGGCGACTCGATCAACCGCATCGGCCCCGAGCCGGGGATGCCCTCGGCCAGCTCGACCTGCTGCTCCACCGGGTACAGCCGGTCGGAGCTGATGCCGGCGACCAGCGTGCGGGCCCGCACCCGGGCCAGCCCGCCGGGCACGCCGCCGCGGCCGCGGCCGACGTCGTGGGAGTTCATCATCTCGGTCAGCCGCACGTACGAGCCGGCGTCGAAGCGGCGCACCAGCTTCGCGGCGTGGTGGTCGAGGTAGGACTCGACGGCGAACCGCCCGCCCGACCACGGGTCCTCCCCCGGCTGGGCCTGCCGCCCGAACCGGGTAGCCAGCTCGAACGGGCTGCGGTAGCTCAGGTGCGCCATCCGCCGGGCCACCCCGAGCCCGAGGTGCGGGCCCTGGCCGGGCGCGGCGTCGTAGTAGTCGCCGCCGCGCCACCCGGCGTCGGCGCGGATCGCCGCCAGCTGCGGGGCCACCCAGGCGATCTGGTCGGCCGCGGTGGCGGCCGGGCAGGCCAGCAGGAACAGCCGCGCCACCCGGTCGGGCTCGGTGGCCGCCCACTCCAGTGCGCGCATCCCGCCCATCGAGCCGCCCACCACGCACGCCCACCGGTGCACGCCGAGCTCGTCGGCCAGCGCCGCCTCGGCCGCCACCGAGTCGCGGATCGTGACGAACGGGAACCGGCTGCCCCACGCACGGCCGTCGGGCCCGGGCGCGGCCGGACCGGTGCTGCCCTGGCAGCCGCCGACCACGTTCGGGGCCACCACGAACCAGCGCGCCGGGTCGAGCACGCGCCCCGGCCCGACCAGCGTGTCCCACCAGCCCGCGGTGGCGTGCCCCTCGCCCGCCGGGCCGCTGACGTGGCTGTCACCGGTGAGGGCGTGCAGCACCAGCACCGCGTTCGAGGCGTCGGCGTTCAGCTCACCCCACGTCTCGTAGGCGATCCGGACCTCGGGCAGCTCACCGCCCGCTTCCAGGCGCAGCGGGCCGGGCAGCCGCCAGAAGCGGCGCCGGCCGGGGTCGTCCCCCTCCCGCCAGGCGCCGCTGGCGGGAGGGAGCTCGGTACCGACTGTGGTCACCTCGAGATCATGACCCGGGTCAGGCCCCCTTGGCCGCGCGGAACCCGGCGTCCAGGTCGGCCTTGAGGTCCTCGACACCCTCCAGCCCGACCGAGAGCCGCACGAGCCCGGGGGTGACCCCGCTGGCCACCTGCTCCAGCCCGGACAGCTGGCTGTGCGTGGTGCTCGCCGGGTGGATCACCAGGCTGCGCACGTCGCCGATGTTGGCCAGGTGGCTGTGCAGCTCCAGCGCGTCGACGAACTTCCGACCGGCCTCGACGCCCCCGGCGATCTCGAACGAGACGATCGCGCCGGAGCCGCGCGGCAGGTACCGCTGCCCCAGCTCGTACCACCGGCTCGACGGCAGTCCGGCGTAGTGCACCTTCTCCACCTCGTCGCGCTGCTCCAGCCACTCGGCCAGCGCCTGGGCGTTCTGCACGTGCCGCTCCATCCGCAGCGACAGCGTCTCGATGCCCTGGATGAGCAGGAAGCTGTTCTGCGGGGCGATCGCCGGGCCCAGGTCGCGCAGCAGCTGCACCCGGATCTTGATCAGGTACGCCAGCTTGCCCAGCGCGTCCCAGTAGTTCAGGCCGTGGTAGCTGGGGTCGGGGGTGGTCAGGCCCGGGTAGCGGTCGGCGTGCGCGCCCCAGTCGAAGTTGCCCGAGTCGACCACGACGCCGCCGATGGCGGTGCCGTGCCCGCCCAGGAACTTCGTCGCCGAGTGCACCACCAGGTCGGCGCCGTGCTCGAACGGGCGCAGCAGGTACGGGGTGGGCACGGTGTTGTCCACCATCAGCGGCACGCCGGCCTCGTGCGCGACCGCGGCCACGCCCTCGATGTCGAGCACGTTGTTCTTCGGGTTGCCCAGCGTCTCGCCGAAGAACAGCTTGGTGTTCGGGCGCACCGCGGCCCGCCAGGCGTCCAGGTCGTCGGGGTCCTCGACGAACGAGACCTCGATGCCCATCTTCGGGAACGTGTAGTGGAACAGGTTGTACGTGCCGCCGTACAGCGCGGCGCTGGACACCACGTGGTCGCCGTTCTCGGCGATGTTGAGGATGCCCAGGGTCTCCGCGGCCTGCCCGGAGGCGAACGCGACCGCCCCGATGCCGCCCTCCAGCGCGGCCACGCGCTGCTCCAGCACGTCCTGGGTGGGGTTCATGATCCGCGTGTAGATGTTGCCCAGCTCGGTGAGCCCGAACAGCGCGGCGGCGTGCTCGGTGTCGCGGAACGTGTAGGACGTGGTCTGGTAGATCGGGGTGGCGCGGGCCCCGGTGGTCGGGTCGGCGGTGGCGCCTGCGTGGACCTGCTTGGTCTCGAAGGACCAGGATTCGGACACAGTTGTCTCCTGTAACGGGTGGTGGGGCGGGTCAGCGGCCGGGGCGACAGGCCGCGCTCACGACCCTCATGTTGTCCACGTACCGGCGCTCCACCAGCGGGATCACGCGCGGGGCCAGGAGGCGGATCACGTCGGCGACCGTATCCCGCTGGCCCGCCCGGCACAACGGCACTCGCCCGCCAGGGCCCGGGCCGCAGGCGGCTCCTACCCTGGCCGGGTGCTGGTGCTGCTCCCGCCGTCGGAGACCAAGCGGGACGGCGGCGACGGCCCCCCGCTGCGGCTGGGGGCGCTCTCGCACCCCGCGCTCGACCCGGTGCGCGAGCGGTTGGTCGACGAGCTGGTCGAGCTGGCCGCCGACCCCGCCGCGTGCCGGGCGGCGCTCGGCCTGACCCCGGCCCAGCACGCCGAGGTCACCCGCAACGCCGCCCTGCGGACCTCCCCCACCGCACCGGCCCTGCACCGCTACTCCGGCGTGCTCTACGACGCGCTCGACGTCGGCACGCTGCGCGGCGCCGCTGCGGCCAGGGCCCGCTCCCGGCTCGCCGTCGGGTCGGCGCTGTTCGGGCTGGTCCGGGCGGACGACCCGATCCCGGCCTACCGGCTGTCGGCGGGCGCGAAGCTGCCCGGCGGGGGCACCCTGGCCGGCCGGTGGCGCCCGCTGCTGCAACCGGTGCTGGCCGCGATCGCGGCCGAGGAGCTGGTCGTGGACCTGCGCTCGGGCTCGTACGCGGCGCTGGCCCGGGTGCCCGGGGCGGTGGCGGTCGACGCGGTCGCCGAGCTGCCCGACGGCTCCCGCAAGGTGATCAGCCACTCCAACAAGGCGCACAAGGGCAGGCTGGCCCGGCTGCTGGCCGGCACCCGCGCCGAGCCGACCGACGCCGCGGCGGTCGCGGCCCTGGCCCGCCGGGCCGGGATGCGCGTCGAGCGCCCCACCCCCAGCACCCTCCACCTGATCATCCCCTCCCCCTGACCCCCCGCTCGCCGCCCCGCCCCGCCCGCCCCGAATGTCAGGAAAGCCACCATCAGGACATCTGGCGTCCTGATGGTGGCTTTCCTGACACGCAACGGGGGACGGAGAGGCGGCAGCGGGGGCGGGACGCAGAGGGCGGGGGCCGGGAGCGGGCGGGCTGGCAGGGTTGCGTACCCGTGTGTTGCGAGTGCGTGCCTGAACTCCGGCGGCGGGTGCACGACAGCCCGCGCCGCGCATCCGGATCCCCTGCGAGAGGCGACCGGATCCCGTTCGCGGGGGACGGGTCCGTCCCGGCTCAGGACTGCAGCTGGGCCAGGGCGCTGCGCATCCGATCCCGCAGCCAGGTGAAGTACCCGGCTCCCGCGAGGAAGCACAGCGCCGTCGCGAGAGCGAGCCACCGGGTCGAGCCGACCTGCCGTGATCGCTGCCGGAAGGACGGCAGCTCCCACAGCGGCGACCGGGCGAAGATCCCCGACCCGCCCCGGCGCCGCCACCACACCAACGCCACCATGACACCACTCAGAACCACCAGCAGCCCGACCATCAGGCCCATGACGAGCAACAGGCGTCCGTCCACCGCCGGCCCGCCGGCGACCGCGATCAGCACGATCGCGATGAGCACGCCGGCGAGCAGCGCCAGACGGGCGACGAGGAGCAGGGAGCGCCGCTCGCGCCACTGGGCCACCTGCTGCGTGGCCACCTCCGGATCCCGGTCGCCCCCGTGATCGTCCATGCCACGCCCCACGGTGCCGCGGCTCGGCTGCACAGCGCCACTACCCGGTGCTGACGCGCAACCATCGGGTTCAGCGTGTTTGCGGCAGTCCGGCGTACCGGTGAGCGTCGAGTGCCCGTGGGCGATCGGCCGGTGGCTCAGCCCACCGCCTGTCCTCATCCGCTGAAACGCGACTCAGCCGGGACGGGTAATTCGGTTGCGCGGGGTGCAGGGGGGCGGCAGGGTGGCGGCGCGCGCCGGAGGACCCGGCGGATCGAGGAGGTGCGACATGTCCATCGCTGTCCTGGACGTGCCCCGCGCCCGTCCGATCCCCGCCCCGCGCTGACGGCCGACCGACCACTCGCTCGGCCCGCTGCGGGGCGCCACTCCGGTAGGAGACCCCGCGTTGTCGCGTCACGACTTCACCCGTTTCGACAGCAGTACCGATACCGATTCCCCCCGCCGTCGCGGCCGTCGCCGCTTCGACGACGACGACCCCCGGCCCCGTCGGGGCGGCCGTCCCGACCCGGCCGTGCTCGGCGCGCTCGACGAGCGCGCCGGGTTCGACATCGACGGTCCGCCCGAGGGCGACCGCTGGTCCACGTGGGACGGCGCCGAGCACGGCCCGCTCCCACGCCCGGACTGGGTGCTGACCGAGCACGTCGCCGTCGACACCGAGCTCGGCGTGCTCAAGACCGGCAAGGAGGCCGACGTCCACCTGGTGGAGCGCGCGGTGCCCGGCACCGACCGGCGGGTGCTGATGGCGGCCAAGCGCTACCGCTCGGCCGAGCACCGCATGTTCCACCGCGATGCCGGCTACCTGGAGGGCCGGCGGGTGCGCCGGTCCCGGGAGACCCGGGCCATGGCCGGGCGCACGTCGTTCGGCCGCGAGCTGCTGTCCGGGCAGTGGGCGGGCGCGGAGTTCGCGGCGCTGGGCGCGCTGTGGTCGGCAGGCGTGTCCGTGCCCTACCCGGTGCAGCTGTCGGGCACCGAGCTGCTGCTGGAGTTCGTGGGCGACCGCGACGGCGACGCCGCCCCGCGGTTGGCCCAGCTGCGCCCGGAGCCCGACCAGCTCGCCGACCTGTGGCACCAGCTCGGCGAGGCGTTGCTCGGGCTGGCCCGCCTCGGGTTCGCCCACGGCGACCTGTCCGCCTACAACCTGCTGGTGCACGACGGGCGGCTGGTCCTGATCGACCTGCCGCAGGTCGTGGACGTGGTGGGCAACCCGCAGGGCCCGGGGTTCCTGGCCCGCGACGTGCACCGGGTCGCCGAGTGGTTCGCCGCGCGCGGGCTGCCCGACGAGGTCGGGAACCCGGCGGAGTTGCTCGACTCCCTGCACGTCGAGCTGGGGATACCGGTCGATTCCCGCTGACGGCCGCGGATCACCGGGGAAACGTCACAGCGGTGGCTGCACGGGTCGACCGGGCGTTCGGATAAGGTGGATCACGAGCGCCCGGCCGATCCGGCCCCTAGCAGGCGCACCCGCAGTACCCAGTTGGGCGCGCGTCTCGCGCCCGGGCTCGTCTTCGAGGTCCCAGCCGCCGTACCCGGCCGCTGCGCTCTCCGTGCGACGTGCCACGTCCCGGAGGTTCCCTTCCCCGTGTCATCCCCGACCACCCGTCGTGCCCGTCCCGCGGGCAACCCCCGGTCGCGCCGCCCCGACGGCCGCGGCCGCTCCGGTCGCCCGCAGACCGAGCAGCGCACCACCCCCGCACGCCCCGTGGAGGAGGCGCTGTGGACCGCGCCCGCCACCGGCATGCCCACCTTCGCCGAGCTCGGCCTGCCCACCCCGGTGGCCGACGCGCTGGCGGCCCGCGGCTTCACCGAGCCGTTCCCGATCCAGGCGGCCACCCTGCCCGACGCGCTGGCCGGTCGCGACCTGCTCGGTCGCGCCCAGACCGGGTCGGGCAAGACGCTGGCCTTCGGGCTGGCGCTGCTGTCGCGCATGGCCGGTTCGCGCTCGCGGCCCTCGCAGCCGCGCGGCCTGGTCCTGGTGCCCACCCGCGAGCTGGCCCAGCAGGTCGTCGACGCGCTCGACCCGTACGCCAAGGCGCTCGGCCTGACCTGCGCGGTCGTCGTCGGCGGCCTGTCGTTCAACCGGCAGGTCAGCGAGCTGCGCCACGGGGTCGACCTGCTGGTCGCCACTCCGGGCCGGCTCGCCGACCACCTCCAGCAGCGCACCTGCGACCTGTCCGAGGTCACCGTCACCGCGATCGACGAGGCCGACCGGATGGCCGACATGGGCTTCCTGCCCCAGGTCCGGGCGATCCTGGACCGCACCCCGGCCGACGGGCAGCGGCTGCTGTTCTCCGCCACCCTCGACGGCGAGGTCGCCACCCTGGTCCGGCGCTACCTGACCGACCCGGTGACCCGCTCCGTCGCATCGGCCACCAGCCAGGTGTCCACGATGGACCACCACCTGCTGCACGTCGGCGTGGCCGACAAGCCGCGCGTGGCCACCGAGATCGCCGCCCGCGACGGGCGCACGATCCTGTTCGTGCGCACCAAGCACGGCGTCGACCGGCTGGTGAAGCTGCTGCGCCGCAGCGGCATCGAGGCGGGCGCGCTGCACGGCGGCAAGGCGCAGAACAACCGCAACCGGGCGATCGAGGCGTTCAAGGACGGCCGCACCCCGGTGCTGGTGGCCACCGACGTCGCCGCCCGTGGCATCCACATCGACGACGTGAGCCTCGTCGTGCACGTCGACCCGCCCGCCGACCCCAAGGACTACCTGCACCGCGCCGGGCGCACGGCCCGCGCGGGCGAGTCCGGCTCCGTGGTGACGCTGGTCACCGCGGTCGAGCGGGCCGACGTGGACAAGCTGGCCCGCCAGGCCGGCATCCGCCCCACGCAGACCGCCGTCGCGCCCGGCGACCCGGCGCTGGCCAGCATCACCGGGGCCCGCGAGCCGTCCGGCGTGCCGGTCGTCGAGCCGGCCAAGCCGGCCCAGACGCCGCGCGGCCCGGGCCGCGGGCGCAGCCGGACCGGTCGCGGCCGGGCGGCGCAGCCCGCGCGCCAGGACGCGCCCCGCCAGGACGGGTCGCCGGAGAACCGGGCCGCCCGCCGGGTGGGCACCACCCGGGCCGCGTTCAGCGCGGCCCAGCCGAGCCGCCGCCCGCGCCGCCGCACCCCCTGACCGCTCGACGGACCCGGGGCGGGGGGGGGGGGCGGGGGGGGGGGGGGGGGGGGGGGGGGGGGGGGGGGGGGGGGGGGGGCGGGGGG